>NZ_JBQTCK010000004.1:0-318812 GCF_052380025.1 Marinobacter sp. NSM | reverse complement strand
CCCCCCCCCCCCCCCCCCCCCCCCGCCCCCGCGCCCTGGGGTTCCCTACCCCGGGGGGGTATTTTTTTTGACAAAACTTAAACTCGTTTTGCACACAATTTCTTTTTGCTAAAAAAAAACCCGCCCCGGCATACGTCGATCAGTATTTCGGAGGGGCCCGCCTTTGGATTGCTTCGGGCCGTTATTTCTTTGTTAGGGTAAACACGCTTTCTGCTGCGCCGTTTCTCAAGCCTCTCCTCTTGGCGAAGGGGTTGTCGTGGGCCATGTCGCGTTTGAGTACGTGGTTGACTTCGTAGTCTGCGCTATACAGCTGGAACACTTCTTCATCACTGACGTTGAACGGAGGGCCTTTCATTTCGCTGCTGTCGTAATCGAGGGTGATCAGCAGGATTCTGGTGCCGTCGGGGATGACGGCGGTCAGGTGTTCCACATACCCTTGGCGCATTTCCGGGGGCAGGGCGATGAGTGCTGCGCGGTCGTAGACTAGGCGGATGTGTTTGAGGTCATCGGGCACCAGTTGAAAGAAGTCGCCGCACCAGATTTGCAGGTCGTCGTGCTTGAAGGTGGTAAACGGCTCGCCCGGATGGACTTTGGCTTTTTCGCCGGCTTCTTCGAAGAAGTCTTTGCAGGCGATATCGCTGAGTTCCACGCCGATGACCGGATGGCCACGGTCGTGTAGCCACCACATGTCGTGGGCTTTGCCGCACAGGGGCACGAATACGGCTTCGGTGCCCTGGCCGGCCAGTTCCGGCCAGTGGTCGTGCAGGTACTGGTTTACCGTGCCCTCGTGGAAGCCGATTTGGCTCTTTTCCCAACGTTCGTGCCAGAATTCGTGTTCCATGGTTTGCCTCCCTGAATTTGCTCGTTTTACTCAGTCTACCTTAATCTGTGCGGTTCTTGAGTTGGGAGAAAAGTATGAAAGCGGTATTTCTTGATAGCCAGACCCTTGGCAATGATGTGGATCTGTCGCCGATTGAGCAGGTAACCGGTGGCTTGACGTGTCATGAACGGACAGCCCCCGAGCAGATTCTGGAGAGAATCCAGGGCTTTGACACGGTGCTGGTGAACAAGGTGGTGCTGGGCCGGGCGCATTTTGAGGCTTGCCCGGAACTGAAGATCATTGCGGTGGTGGCCACGGGCCTGAACAACATTGACCTGGCGGCAGCAAAGGATCATGGCATTACCGTGATGAACGTGACCAACTACGGCCGTTCAACCGTGGCTCAGCACACCATGGCGTTGATTCTGGCGCTGGCCACGCGGTTGCTGGATTACAACCGGGATGCCCGCAATGGCAGTTGGGGCAAGAGCGATATGTTCTGCCTGATGGATTACCCGATTATGGAGCTGGAGGGCAAAACCCTGGGCATTGTCGGTTATGGCGACCTGGGCCAGGGCGTGGCGGAACGGGCAAAGGCTTTTGGTATGAACATTGTGCTGGGGTGTCGGCCGGGGCAGGAACCGGGGGAAGTGGATGGCTATCCCCGGATTCCATTGGACGACCTGTTGGTGCAGGCCGACGTGCTTTCTCTGCACTGCCTGCTGACCGATGATACCCGGAATATGATCGGCGAGCGGGAACTGGGGTTGATGAAGCCCTCGGCCTTACTGATCAATACCAGTCGCGGTGGTCTCGTTGATGAGGTGGCGTTGGCGGAGGCCCTGCGCAAAGGCGAGATCGCCGGGGCCGGGTTTGATGTGCTGACTGAGGAGCCGCCTCGCAACGGGAATCCATTGCTGGCGGAGGGTATTCCGAACCTGATTCTTACGCCCCACTCCGCCTGGGCCAGCCGCGAGGCCCGTCAGCGGATTGTGGGGATTACTGCCAGGAATCTGGCGTCGGTTCAGAACTGATAGCCAACGCTGAAGGACGCACCCACCTGGCTCATGCTCAGCTCGATTTGCTGGCCAGGGCCGAGTGGGTTTTCGCCCCGGACGGTCTTGCGCGGTGAGTAGAAGGCCATGCCGGATACCTCAAGGGCTTCGCTGAACCGGTGGGTGAAGCCGCCAGTGACATGCCATTCCTGAACGCCCGGGGCCAGGATGTTGAACAGGACTTCCTCATCCGGGATGGGCTGCTCGCCATAGCTGATTCCTGCGCGCCAGGTTTGTTCGTTGCTCTGTTGCCACTGCCAGCCGAGTTTGACGATGGTCATATCATCCCAGCCGAAGCCCGGGCCGTTATCTGCGCCGAGCTGAGAGTTGGGATCGCCCATGCCGGCCATGCCAAGCGCAGGCAGCATGGGGTTACCGATGCTGTTGATCTCGCTGTAACGGATGTGTTGAACATCCAGCAGCAGCCAGTGGTTCTCGAGTCCGGACCAGGCAATGCCGGCGTTGAACATCTGGGGAATGTCGAAGCCGCCCTGTTCGGCAAACAAGCCTTCGTATTTGCTGAACTCTTCCATCTCAAGGATCGTGCGCCAGCTCAGCCCGGCCCGCAGGGTGTCAGTGATCTTGCCCTGCCAGCCGATTTGCAGGCCATAGCCCCAGGCGTCGTCGGTGCCATTGTTGGAGAGTGCGTCAGAGTTTGACGAAAAGCCCGCGAATGACTGCAGCCCGGTTGCCTTGAACCGCTGATAGGCAATCAGTGGTGAAACACCGATGGCCTGCCCATCGGTAAACTCCCAGGACCAGGTGGGGGCAATGAACAGCTGCTCCAGGTTTACCCCGGTTTTGCCTGCACCAAAGGTGCCGCCGTTCTCGCCACTGTATTCCGTGTTCATCCCGCCATTGGCAAATATGGAAAGGCCAAAGCTGTGGCCGTTGCCCATAGCCCGGTTGTAACCGAAGTGAGGGATTAGGAACGCATCGTTTTCGCTTTGTACGGTTCCCGGCGCCAGATAGAAGGTTTCGCCCGGAATATTCGGAGCGCCACCCTCCACGCCATAACGCCGACGCGGAGAAAACACCTCCAGTCCGCCATCCACGCGACTGCCCACAAACGCCATGCCGGCCGGGTTAGTGGCCGCAGCGATGCTGTCCTGTGACAAGGCAGTACCAGCGCCGGCCATGCCCGCGTTGATGGTGCCATAGCCATGGCTGAAATAGCCGTTGGTGGCCAGTGCGGCAGAGGGGGCGGCGGCAATAAGGGTGGTCGTGGCAAGAATTCTGGACAAGCGCATGGATAAACCCTGTGGAGGTAAAAGTATTCGTTTTTTGAGAACGCTGTTTTACGTTAATTTGGTTATAAGTGGAAGTAACAAAACTTGATATGGTTATATTGTGATTTTGGGAAACGAGCCCGACCCCGACTGTGCTTACGAGGTGGAATCAGCTTGTTTACTGGCATCCGACTGATAAGCTGTAGAAAAGACTGATAAGCAGGACTTTGCGTGGCATCTATTCAAACAAAAGAACGGCTGCAGGCTGCAGAAAACTGGATTCTCGCCAATCCCAATCCACCGCAGAAATGGCCCTGGACCTGGTTGTATAAAACCGGGCGTCCACTGTATGCCATTGTCCGGGATGTGATCAGCGGCCAGCTCACCCTGCATGCCATGAGTCTGGTCTATACCACCCTACTGAGCATTGTGCCGTTGCTGGCCTTGAGTTTTTCGGTGCTCAAAGCGATGGGTGTGCACCAGCGCATGGAGCCGTTGTTGTATCAGTTCTTTGAGCCGATGGGCCCCCAGGGCATCGAGGTGGCAGAGCGTATCCTGGGCTTCGTCGATAACATGAAGGTCGGGGTGCTGGGCTCGGTAGGCCTGGCGTTGCTGGTGTACACGGTTATCTCGTTGGTCCAGAAGATCGAACGTTCGTTCAATATGATCTGGCGTGTGCCCGAAATGCGCTCCATGGCCCAGCGTTTCAGTAATTACCTGAGCGTGATTATGGTGGGGCCCTTGTTGATGGTGTCGGCCATTGGCGTCACGGCCACCATATTCTCCTCAAGCGTTGTCCAGCAGTTCATGGAGATTGAACCATTCGGTTCGCTGATTGTACTGGTCAGCCGCTTTACACCGTTTTTCCTGGTGGTTGGTGCCTTCACGTTTGTCTATGTGTTCATCCCCAATACCCGCGTGAAGCTGCGTTATGCATTTATTGCTGGTTTGGTGGCGGGTATTTCCTGGCAGGCGGCGGGCATGCTGTTTGCGTCTTTCGTAGCCAATTCGACCAAGTACGCGGCGATCTACTCCGGGTTTGCGGTGGGTATTATCCTGCTGATCTGGACCTATCTGAACTGGATGATCCTGCTACTCGGCTCCAGCCTCGCCTTTTACATGCAGAACCCGGGCTCTGTGGCCAAGCGTCAGAACGTGCAGTTGGCTCCGGAACTTCAGGAGCGGGTGGGCCTGGCGCTGATGTGGATGGTGGCCGGACCGTTTAGCCGAGGAGAGCCAGCCCCACAACAAGAAGCGCTGGAGTACGAGTTGCGTGTGCCTGGGGAGATTACACGGAGCATCAGTGACAAGCTGATTCGCGCTGGCCTGCTGAGCCTGGCGGGGCGTAACGGTGATCAACTGGTACCTGGCAAGGCGTTAAACCTGATCACCGTCGGAAGTGTTCTCCAGACCGTTCGCCGGGATGAGGATCGGGTTGTTGACCGGCTTCCAAGCAGCGCCATGCCAGTGCAGTTAAGGGATCTCGTCGGTCACCGTGAGGATGTCAGCTTTGCCGAGCTGTTGGTATCCGGAGAAGGCCCCAAAGGGCAGGATGTGGAAACCGCTAAATCTTCAGGCACCGGCCTGTGAGGCTTTACCTTCCTGCAGCATTCTGAGCAGCGCCTGACGCAACGGTTTGATCTGTTCCGGTGTCAGGTGCACGATCTGCGAGAGGTTGTCTTCAGCGAGGTTACGCTGGCGTGCGTGCCGCAGCACTTCCCGGGTACCCAGCAGCAGCCCGTCCGTCAACGCGGAATGGGGCTGGCGAGGCGCCGGACGTTCCGCCGAGAGCAGCCAGGCGTGATATTTCGGCGGCAGGTTCCAGACATTGGCTAATAACTGGCAGGCATTCCACTGGTGGCGGATCAGCGCTGTACGCAGCACCGCCGGCTCTGGCTCGCTGCCGGCGTTCTGTGAACGGCAGATGCGCCCCAGCTCCCGGCGAATGGTGATGTAGGCGAGAGCGGGCAGCAGTCCCACCATGAAATGTGCGCTGGTGTCGTCGCGGTGAATGCGGGCGATCAGTTCCGCTGCCCGGGCGCAGGTCAGCCCCCAGCGCCAGGCCCTTTGCGCAAACAGCGCTTCACGGCTGTTCCTTGCTGCCATCATCGGGCGCATGACCGCCGCCGAAATAACGTTCCGGATGCCATCCAGTCCCAACACAAACACCGCTTGATCAACCGACTCTATGGTGTTGTCACCAGGCCGGAAGTAGGGGCTGTTGGCTACCTGAAGCAGTTGATCCGTGAGCGATGGGTCGCTCAGGATGATATCGGTAATCTGTTTGCGGTCGGTGGTCTCACTGGACAGCGCCCGCATCAACATGGGCAGGCTGCCGGGCCTGCGCGGCAGCTCTTCCATTTCATTGGTACGCAGTCGGCGTTCCAGTTCAGACAGTAACCGCTCATCCCCGGGGGATTCTGAATGGAGTTTTGCCGGAGGTACGTCCAGCAACCAGCAGAACAGGTGCTCCTCAAGTTGGTGGACCAGGTCGGAGTCTGACGACCGTTGTTCAAGGCTGCTGCTTTGCGCCGGGTTGAACAGGCGTGTCTCGGTGGCAGCCGTGGCGGGTGGTGGCGGCCCAAACAAGCCTGAGATCCAGGAAAAAAAGCCCAGCATCCATTGCCTCCGGATTAACGTGTATTTAAAAGTGACCGTTTACCGGATCAGTATAGTGGCGTTATGCAACCCTGCACAGCCTTGTATAGCATCAGAAAAAGGCTTCTCCGAACACGAACACCAGTTGGCACACGCCGGCCGCGAAGCCCAGGAACGCACCCACTAGAATGAGTTTGATTTCGTCTTCCTGGAAACAGGGGCGCAGCAGATCCTGGAACTCTTCCGATGACAGCGCAACCATCCGTTCAACCATGATCGATTCCACGGCGCGGGCGCGGTCCTGCTCGAAGACGGGATTGTTGAAGGAGCTCTGGGAGATCTGGATGGCTTTCTCGCCCACCTGATTTTTCAGGGTGGCAAAGCCGGTCGGGCCGAAGGCCATCTGGGTCAGGGCTTTGCCCATGCCAGCGGTTTCATCCACCAGGGGTTTGATGTGTTTCTTGACCATATTACGGGCACGGTCGCCCTTCGGGCCTTCAAGGATGGAGTTGATGATGTTGCCCACGGTGAGAATTTCATGGGTCACGATGTGACAGAAAGACTCGGCAACTTCCGGCTGACGCTTGAGAAACAGGCCCTGGAGCCGAAGTGGGCCCACTTTGTGTTCATGAAGCGGTCGGAAGATCACGTTCAGGGCAATCCAGTTGGTGGCCCAGCCCACCAGCAGGCCGAACAAGGGCAGTACCCAGATGGCGGGGTAGAAGTACCAGACGGCCATCTGTATCAAGCCGAACAGGAAACCGAAGTAGAGACCGGAGTTGATGATGAAACGGAACTCTACGTCGCCGCATTCCAGGAAAATGCGGTTGAGCAGTTTTTTGTCGCGAGCCAGGCGCTCGATGACCATGCCTTTGATGTCCAGCAGGTCTTCGATGTTGTCTGAGATGTCGTCAACCAGGTTGTCGACCAGTTGGGGTGTGGATTTGCGAACCCTGTCGTAGACCATTTTGCGGGCGGATGCTGGCAGGTTTTCCCAGAAGGTGGGGTATTCCCGGAGCATGAGTTCGTCTACGTATTCTTCGATGCGTGGGTCGACGGTGTAGATGATGTGGGCGGCCAGGACTTTAGGGTCGATCTGGTTGAAGATTTCCTGGACGGTGCCGATTTTGGAGATGGTGGCGTCGACGCTGATGGCGGCCATCTTTCTGGCTTTGGACGGGATGATGCCTTGCCAGCCGAGCAGGGGTGGTTTGCCGATGAACTCCAGGGGGTAGAAGGTCATTTTGATGGCGAGCCAGTTGGTGGTCCAGCCGATCAGGGCCGCTATCACGGGGATGCTGAGGTATTGCCAAAACTCTGGATTGGTAAGTAGGTCTGTCATCCTGGGCTCTTATTTGTTTTCTTGGGTGCAAGCGGCCGGTTGGGGGACAGGTTTCCAAAACACGCTGTGAATACTTCCCTGTACGCTCTGCTTCGCCATCCATGGCTCCGCAAGGTTTTGGAAACCTGTCCCTCAACCGACCACCCCAGGTTCGGGGCGGTCAGCCAAGTTATGTCTGACACGGATAATGTTAGTCGTCGCCAGATCTGTCAATGACTGCGATGCCCGCAGGTTTGCCAATCAGGGCCACAAACCTCAGCTGCCGATGTCTCCCCACAACCACTGGCAGAGCGCAATCGCCGCAACAGGGGCGGTTTCGGTGCGTAAAACCCGGGGGCCGAGAGCCACGGGCAGAAAGCCATTTTGCTCTGCGAGGTTGATTTCATCAGTGGTCAAACCACCTTCAGGCCCAATCATCAAAGCAAGGCTTTCCGGCTTTGTCAGGGTGTTCAGCGACTGTTCAGTGCGGTGGTGCAGTACCAGGCGCAGGTCACAGGTCTGGCTGTATTGCAGCCACTCGGCGACGGTCATTACTGGCAATATGTTGGGTACCCGGGCGCGGCCGCATTGTTCGGCGGCGCTGATGGCGACTTGTTGCCAGTGGCGCAGGCGTTTTTCTTCACGGTCGCCTTTGAGTTTCACGTCGGAGCGTTCGGTGGTCATGGGCACGATGGTGGTGGCGCCCATTTCGACCGCTTTCTGTACCGCGTAATCCATCCGGTCGCCCTTGGACAGAGTCTGCCCCAGAATGATGTTCAGCGGAGATTCGGTGGTGTTGATTTTTGCCCCGGTTATCTCCACCTGGACGTTTTTCTTGCCCGCTTGGGTGATGATGGCGGTGTAGTCCTGGCCGTCGCCGTTGAACAGGCGCAGTTCCTGGCCTGGTTGCATGCGCAGTACCCGGCCGACGTGGTTGGCGGCGTTTTCGTCAAGCTCGCAGAGGCTGCCCGCTTTGAGTGGGCTGTCGGTGAAGATCCTGGGTATGCGCATGGTTGGCCCTCAACCTTTTACCGCGATGCCGATGCCTTCTGTCGCTACCTGGGCCAGGTGGCGTATCTGGTCTTCGGTGATGACATAGGGAGGCATGAAGTACACCACGTTGCCCAAGGGGCGTAGCAGAGCCTGGCGGGTGAGGGCGTGTTGGTAAACTTTCAGGCCCCGGCGTTCCTGCCAGGGGAACGGGGTTTTGCTGGCTTTGTCTTTGACCATTTCGATGGCCAGGGTCATGCCGTGCTGGCGGATGTCACCAACGTTGGGGTGGTCGGCCAGGTGGGCGACGGATTCAGCCATGCAGCGGGACAGTTGGCGGTTGTTTTCGATGACATTTTCGTCCCGGAAGATGTCCAGGGTGGCCAGGGCTACGGCGCAGCCGATGGGATTGCCGGTGTAGCTGTGGCTGTGCAAAAAGGCCCGCAGGGTTTCGTAGTCGTCGTAAAATGCGTTGTACACGGTTTCGGTGGTGAGCACGGCTGATAGCGGAAGGTAGCCGGCGGTGAGGCCCTTGGACAGGCACATGAAGTCCGGGGTGATGCCAGACTGCTCGCAGGCGAACAGGGTACCGGTGCGGCCGAAGCCTACGGCGATCTCGTCAGCAATCAGGTGCACGTTGTAGCGGTTGCACGCTTCCCGGAGTTTGGTGTGGTAAATCGGGTGGTGCATGCGCATGCCCCCGGCGCACTGGATCAGGGGCTCGACCACCACAGCACAGATTTCATCGTGCCGTTCGGCCAGCAGTTTCTCCATGGCCTCGAACTGGCGCAGGGCGTAGTCTTCGTCGGTTTCGCCCGGTTCTTTGTTATAGGCGTCCGGAGAGGGGGCAGTAAGAACCTCCATCAGCAGAGGCTGGTAGGTGTCTTTATAGAGAGCCACATCACCGAGCGCCAGTGCGCCCAGAGTTTCGCCGTGGTAGCTGTTGCTGAGATTAACGAAGTTCTTCTTGCCGGGTTGCCCCAGATTCTTCCAGTAGTGATAGCTCATTTTCAGGGCGGCTTCGATGGCGGAGGAACCATTGTCGGCGTAGAAGCATTTACTCAGCCCTTCAGGCGTGACCTCGATCAGGCGCTCAGACAGGTTGACCACCGGTTCATGGGTAAACCCGGCCAGAATCACGTGTTCCAGCTGGCCGATCTGTTCCTGGATGGCGGAGTTGATGCGCGGATTGGCGTGGCCGAACAGGTTCACCCACCAGGAGCTGACCGCATCGATGTACCGGTTGCTTTCGAAGTCTTCCAGCCAGACACCTTCGCCACGTTTTATGGGAATTAAAGGCAGGCTCTCGTGGTCCTTCATCTGGGTGCAGGGGTGCCACACGGATTTAAGGTCCCGTGCGACCAGATCGGCATTGCGCATCGTGTTCTCCTGTGTTCCCGGCTGGGGCGTTTTGTTTGAGACTGCACATGATACTTTCCGGAGGTCTCCGTTAACAGCGCTCAGGATGTGATTCAGAGCAGTGACGATGTGTGAACCAGTCGGATGGCTTCCTTGCCAGAAAGGCCCGCTCGGGCGGCCAATGTGAGTAAGTCCGGTGGCAGCAACAATGAAATCAAGATAACAGGAGGCATTTATGGAGCTGACTCTGGAGCATCCCTACGAGGTAGGGCTGAATCAAATCATTGAACGGTTCTTCAGTGAGAATCATATTCGTGAAAAAAACGAGAAACTCGGTTCCCGGAATGTTCGTGTAGCTGAACTGCAACGGGATGATGCCGCGGCCAAGTTAGTCATTGAGAGGGAGATGATGGCCTCAGCCCCGGTGCCAGGGATGTTGGCCAGTTTTCATCGGGAGTGGAATCACGTCCGCCAGGAAGAGCACTGGTTCAAGAAAGATGATGACGAGTGGCACTGCGAGTTCCGTGTGAAGATTGACGGGGTGCCGGCACGAATCAAGGGCATCATGCGTTTGCTGGGCAACGGTAACCGTTGCATCAATTACGTGAACCTGTCGGTTCACTGCGATGTGCCGTTTTTAGGCAAGAAAGTCGCCAAGTTCCTGGCAGAGGACTCCCACGCAAAGATTGAGCGGGAGTACCAGGTTATCCGCCAGTTGTTGTGACCTGGCGGGATTCACATGGATTCAAGCGGGCTGCGTTTTAATCAGCGCGGCAACCGCTCCCAAACCGTAAGTTCAGACAGGCTATGCTGGAACTTGTGCTGGGTTTCACGGATGACAAACGGCACTTTCCTCGGCTCGCCGATGAGCCTGAAGTGCTGGCCAAGGTGCTCCTTCAGCCCATCCAGTGTGGTGTGGTTTTCGCCGTCTTTCTTATAACCACCAATCCACTCTTCCTTGGGTGTGTGCTCTTCCAGCCAGGTGTAAGGTGACGCAATCACCAGGAGCCCGCCGTCGTTAATGCGTTCATGGATGTTGTCCAGGAAACGACGCGGCTTGTACAGGCGGTCAATCAGGTTAGCGGCCAACACCAGATCATAACCGGTAAACTGGGGCTTCAGGTTGCAGGCATCGCCCTGATAGAACGACACGCGACTGGCACTACCGTCCAACCCGAGCTCTTTGAGCGTCCGGGTATGGTAGCTGACCAGCTCGCCCTCTTCTGCCAGTTCATAACGAACGGACCCTTGCTCGGCCATCTCTACACCAAGGCGTATGAAGTTCGCTGAAAAATCAACGCCTTCCACTGTGTCGAAAACGTTCGCCAGTTCAAAGCTTGAACGACCGCATGCGCAGCCGAGGTCCAGGGCTTTGGTTTTCGGTTTGCCTGACATGGCCTCCAGTGCCAGGTCTGCCATGGTTTTCGGGAAGTTTTCGACGCCATACCAGCGGTCGCCGAAATGGAATTCGGCATACTCGGTGAGCAAACGGTCGCTTTCGTAATAGGCATTGGGTTGAACGGCCTCGGCCTCGGAGGCAATGTATCTGAAGCCGGCGTGTTGGAAAAAGTGGCGTCTAAAAGCGTATCGGGCTGACAATCTTGTCTCGTTTCCACAGGAAATCCAGGAGCCGCCTTTGATCAGGTTGTGCTGGCCATCAAAGGTGGGTGTTGTGAAATCGTCGTAAAGCGGGTGTACCTTGAAGTCGTCAAAAGGGTAGGTGGGGGTTTCGGTCCACTGCCAGACGTTACCCACCACATCAAACCACTCCCCGTGCCGGAACCGGGTGACAGGGCAAGACGACGCGCCATGGTCAAGGTGCAGGTTGGCACTGGCTGGCGCTTCACTCACTTCAGACACCCCGGCTACGGAACACAACCGGTGCCATTCATCTTCCGTAGGCAGGCGAATGGGCTGGCCGGTCTGCTCCCGCTTCCATTCACAAAAGGCCTTGGCCTCATGGTAGTTGACCTCGACCGGCCAATCCCAGGGCATTTCGACCTCTTGCGTCATCAAGCGCAGGTGCCAGCCGTTTCGCCAGCACCAGAAAGTCGGGTGCTGGGCGCTAGTGAACTGCCGCCATGATAGCCCTTCTTCGCTCCAATGCTGGTCCTGTTGGTAACCGCCCGCCTCAACGAATTCCAGAAACTCCTGATTGCTGACCAGGTACTGGCTGGCTTTGAATTCGTCGATATTAGCCTGGTGCTGGCCGTACTCGTTGTCCCAGCCGTACCAGGAGTCGTCGAAGGGTTTGCCAATACGGATGTTACCGGCGGGAACCGTGATCAGCGTATTGTCGGGCGCCTCGCCGGTCTCTTGAACCGGTGCCCATTCCGGCTGTGCCTGCACGCGGGCAAGCTCGTGTTGCCGAATCAGCACGGAAGAGGTTTCAAGATGGATTCGCTCGTGCTCAACCCCCATAACGATCGGCCACCAGGAGCTCTCCCAGTTGATCGGTAGGTTCAGAGGTAAAGAGTCAATCAACGCCAGCACGGTCGACCGCACCTTGGCGCGATAGTCCATGACTTCTTCAACACTGGGCCAGTCGTAGTGATCGTCGTTCAGGTCATCCCAGCTCATTTCGTCCACGCCAACGGCAAAGACGGATTCCATACGCGGATCAATTCGCTCCGGCAGCAGCTTGGCCAGCACCAGTTTGTTGATAAAGAACGTGGCGGTGTGGCCCAGATAAAAAATAAGCGGGTGTCTCAGCGGGATGGACTTCTGAAAATAGCCCGCATCGTCGGCCAGGCAGCGAAACAGGCGAGTATAGACATCAAACGTGTTGGTGAAATAAGCAGCAATTTCTGCGCGCTTCTCAGCAGGGGAGCCTTCGTCGAGTTTGGGGGTTCTGAGCAGCTTTGGTAAGGATTCGGAAGATTCGCTGAGTTGAGTTTTGACTTCTTCTTGAGTTGACGAGTGCATCTTCGAACAGTTTCCTTAATGTGTTTGATAACGTCCTATACGGCCGTTGCTGAACTTGTGGTTCATTCCTATGTGACAAAGTAGCACAAGGATAGTCGGTTATTTTGTGATGCCTTATCGCCATTGCTGCGTACTTAGTAGCTAATTCGTGCAAGATCACGAACTTTCCTGTAGCCTGCGCGGCTTTTTCTTCGAGAGGCATCACTCATGACAGCGACATCGTCCAGTCCCGTCACACGGGATAAATCCAGCGCCCTGGCCGACAGTGATCCGGTGGTTCTAATCCTTACCATTGGCTTTATCCTATTGTTCGTCGGAGCCTCAATCATCAATAGCGAATCGGTTACTAGCCTCATTGGCGCCGGTTTTACCTGGACCGCAAAGTATTTGGGCTCCTTTTTTCAGTTGCTCCTGCTCCTCACATTTTTTATCGCCATTGGCACGGCTCTCAGCCGCGCAGGGTCCGCACGCGTCGGCGGCCTTGACCGACCTCAGATTAGCCGCTTTCGTTGGTTATCAATGATTATGTGCACCCTGCTGGCGGGTGGTGGTGTGTTCTTCGCCGCAGGCGAGCCGGTTTACCATTTTGTGGTGACGCCGCCGGCGTCAAACACCGAGGCTGGCACGGCTGAGGCGGTTGCGCCGGCCATGGCCCAGGCGTTTACCCACTGGGGCTTTCTGGCCTGGGCGGTGCTGGGGTCCCTGACAGCTCTGGTTCTGACCCGAGCTCACTACGGCCAGGGAAAACCACTGCAACCCCGCACGTTGCTGTATCCGGTGTTTGGTGAAAAGGTTATTCAGGGGCGGCTTGGGGGCATCGTTGATGCGTTTTGTGTGATTGCCGTGGTGGCGGGCACCGTTGGGCCCATAGGCTTCCTTGCCACGCAGATGAGCTTTGGCTTGCACGAGCTGTTCGGTGTGACCGATGGCTACGGCACCCAGCTCACGGTACTTGTTGTACTGGCGGGAGTTTATATGACATCTGCGATGACCGGGTTGCACAAAGGCATCCAGCTGCTTAGCCGTTTTAACGTGCTGCTTGCCCTGGCCATTGCGGCTGTGATTTTCATCTTTGGTCCAACGCTGTTTCTGGCAAACACCTATACCCAGTCCATGGGCGAATATGTCACATCATTCTTCGCCATGGCCACCATGACTGCGCAAACGGCACCAGACTGGTGGATGAAATGGTGGACGGTATTCTTCTTCGCCTGGTTTATCGGCTACACACCTTTGATGGCCGTCTTCGTTGCCAGAATTTCCCGTGGACGGACCGTGCGGGAAATGATTCTTGCAGTGGCTGTGCTGGCGCCAATTGCCACCACTATCTGGTTCACCCTGCTGGGTGGTTCCGGTATCTATCACCAATTAGCTGGCACGTTTGATCTGACAGAGGCACTGAACAGTTTTCGCTTTGACGTCGCAACCCTGACCGTGGCCCAGGCGCTCCCCGGTGGTACCTGGATGGCTGCCGCTATTTTGCTGCTGACAACGATTTTTGTGGCCACCACGGGTGATTCCATGAGCTATGCCATTGCGATGGTGGGTGCTGGTCACGATGAACCCAGCCCCTGGATCCGGGTATTCTGGGGAGGCGCCATGGCCCTGATGGCCGCCATCCTGCTATACATGGGGGCAGGCCAGATCGGAGTGCTACAACAATTTATTGTGCTCACAGCGATACCGGTATCCCTGATTATCCTTCCTTCACTCTGGACGGGCCCCAAAGCCGCAATGGCCATGGCGAGGGAGCAAGGGCTGGTGTAGTCTCTGGTTCAGACTAAACGAGAACAACAACCCGTTAACGCAAGGAATACTGGTTATGTCTGCACAGACTGTCTGGATTACCGGAGCTTCCTCCGGCATCGGCGAAGCACTTGCTCTGCAATATGCTAAACATGGTGCGCTCCTGGTGTTATCTGCGCGGCGAGAAAGTGAGTTGGAGCGAGTTGCGAGTCGTTGCCGGGATGCTGGTTTGGCCGCTGATGACGTCCTTGTGCTCCCGTTGGATGTGACCGACTGGAACTCCCTGTCCGGTGCGGTTCAGGCGGTGCTGGATGCTTTCGGTACCATCGATCTTCTGGTCAACAACGCAGGCGTATCTCAACGCTCTTTGTGCAAAGATACCGACATGTCGGTCTATCAGAAGCTGATGGACGTGGATGTGATGGGGCAGATTGCGCTCACCAAAGCTGTGCTGCCGCATATGCTGGAGCGCGGTGCCGGGCACCTGGCAGTGACCGCCAGTGTGGCCGGCAAGGTCGGTGCCCCCATGAGAACCGGGTATTGCGCTGCCAAGCACGCGGTGATGGGCTTTTTCGATGCATTGCGGGCGGAAGTAGAAGGCGAGGGCGTTCAGGTTTCCACCATTACGCCGGGCTTTATTCGTACCGACATTTCCCGTAATGCCCTCTCCGGTGATGGTTCTGCCTACGGTGAGGAAGACGCGGATATTGCCGGGGGCATGGATGTGAATGAATGCGCTGAGGTGGTTTTCAAGGGCCTTCAGGCGAAGAAACGAGAGATTCCCGTAGGCAAGGGCAAGGAAATGGCGGCGCTGTGGGTCAAGCGGCTGTCGCCGGAATTGCTGTTCCGCCTTGCAAGAGCTTGATTACACAGGCCCCGATCACCGGTGTGAGAGTGGTCGGGGCCTGTGTGGTGTGTCAGTGCGCCAACACCCGTGACAAAAACGCCTGGGTACGTTCGTTCTGGGGGTTGTCGAAGACATCATCGGGCCTGCCTTCCTCAACAATCTGCCCCTCATGAATGTAGATCACCCGGTCTGCAACCTCGCGAGCAAATCCCATTTCATGGGTAACCACCATCATGGTCATGCCTTCCTTGGCCAGCTCCCGCATGACGTCCAGTACCTCCCCGATCATTTCCGGATCCAGGGCAGAGGTGGGCTCGTCGAACAGCATCAGCCGGGGTTCCATGGCCAGGGCCCGGGCGATGGCCACCCGTTGCTGCTGGCCGCCGGATAGCTGGCTGGGATACTTGTCGGCCTGGTTGCCGATGCCCACCCGGTCCAGCAAGCGCTCTGCGGTGGCGTTGGCCACTACCTGGGACGCCTTTTTGACTTTCATGGGGGCCAGCATGATGTTCTTCCGTACCGTCAGATGCGGGAACAGATTGAATTGCTGGAACACCATGCCCACTTCCTTGCGTATTTCCGACAGCGCCTGCTGGTTGCCGCCCTTGGGGGCAAGCTTCTGGTTATCCACTTCCAGTACGCCGGATTCATACTCCTCAAGGCCGTTTACGCAGCGGATCAACGTGGACTTGCCGGAGCCACTGGCACCGATAATCACCACCACTTCGCCCTGCTCAACGGCCAGGTCAATATCCTTCAAGACATGCAGCTTGCCGAAGTGCTTGTTCATGCCCTTCATCTTTACAATCTGAGTCATTTTTCAGGCTCCTTCAGGCAGACGCAACGCCACGGCGCTCAAGCAAACGCAGGAGCAGGGACAGGGTCAGGGTGATCGCCAGGTACATCAGTGCCACCACAAAATATACCTCGAAGGCCGTGAAGGTATTGGCAATATACACCTGGCCCTGGCGGACCAGTTCCCCTACACCAATAACCGAGAACAGGGAGGTGTCCTTGATGCTGACGATGCCCTGGTTACCCAGTGGTGGAATCATGCGCCGGAAGGCCTGGGGCCAAATAATGGACCAGAAAGTCTGGGTGCGTGACAGGCCCAGAGACAGGCCGGCTTCGGTCTGGCCCCTGTCGATAGACTGCACGCCACCGCGCACCACTTCGGATATGTAAGCGCCGGAATTGAGAGCGATAGCTGCAATGCCCGCGGTCAAAGGGTCTATCGGACGACCCACCAGGTCGGGCAGGCCGTAGAAGATGAACAGAACCTGAACCAGAATCGGGGTGCCGCGAAAAATCTCGATATAAGCAATGGCAGGCCAGCGCAGTAACCAGCTCTTGTTGATGCTGAGCAAACCGAACAGTATGCCCAGCACAAAACCGATGGCCAGGCCGCCGAAGGAAATCATCAGGGTGTAGGGGATGCCCTTGGCCAAAAATGGAATGGCATGGATTGCCGCCTGCCAGTCAAACTGAAACTGGAATTCCACAGTGTAAGTCTCCGTTGGGTTGGGAGGAACCGGTCAGGGCATTGTGCGCCCTGACCGGAACGGATGGCGAGTTACTTCTCTTCCGGCATGGGGCCGAACCATTTCTCATAAATGGTCTTGTAGGTGCCGTCTTCCATGATGGATGCCAGTGCTTCGTTGACCGGGCCAACCCATTCACTGCCTTTTTTCAGGGCAATGCCGTACTGCTGGCCTTCGTACAGCTGGCCCACGGTCTTAACCCGGCCTTCGCCGCGGGTGCTGGCAAAGTAGCCGACGTTGGGTGCGTCGTAGAAGACGGCGTCAATGGCACGGGACATCAGCGCCATGTACATATCGGAGCTGCCCGGGTAAGGCGTAACACCGTCATTGCTATCCAGGTTCTGCATCAGGAAATCGTAACTGGTGCTACCGATCTTGGTGCCAACTTTCTTGCCCTCGAGATCAGAAAGCTCATCGACATCGCTGTTGTTTGCTCGCACCAGAATCCGCAGGCCGGAGTCGTAATACGGGTCAGAGAAGTCGACAATCTGGCTGCGCTCTTCGGTGATGGTAATGCCGGCGATAGCGATATCCACGTTGCCGGTTTGCAGGGCCGGGATAATACCATTGAAATCCATGGTGTTCAGGTTGTAGTCAAAGCCTGCACGCTCGGCCACTTCGGAGATAATGTCCATGTCGAAGCCGATCATTTCCCCGGTTTCCTGGTCCATCATCTCGAATGGGACGAAACTGGGGTCTGTAACCACTCGGAGGGTTTCGGCATTTACCGCGGTTGCCGCAACCGACAGTGCCAGACCAGCGCCCAGTGTTTTCAGCCATTTCGTGCTCATGTGTTCTCCTTTCTGTTTTTTGTGCTCCGTTTGCCCGGTAAGGCAATCCGCGCAGGTGACCGCTTTTAGCGCTTGCCTTGCGGGGAGCGTTGATGGGGATACATCAGAAACAGACTAGACCAGAATCGGAGGATTTGCAGGAAATCAGATGGTTATGGTGACAGGAGATGGAAAGAAGCCCCTTGCCAGTGGGCAGGGGGCTTTTGGCGAGCAGATCAGAACGCGATCTTCTCCCGGTCGCTGATGCCCAGATTTTTCCAGATGGAGATGCTGGGTTCAGCCTGGTTCAGGGTGTAGAAGTGCAACCCCGGAGCCCCGGCTTTCAGCAGCTTCTCGCACATGGCGGTGACCACTTCCTCTCCGAACTTGCGGATACTGTCGGTGTCGTCGCCGTAAGCTTCTAGTTGTTTGCGGATCCAGCGGGGGATTTCCGCGCCGCACATATCAGAGAACCGCACCAGGCTGGAGAAGTTGACGATGGGCATGATGCCCGGCACCACCGGAATGGTGACATTCATCTTCTCCAACCGGTCGATGAAGTAGAAGTAACTGTCGGCATTGAAGAAATACTGGGTAATGGCGCTGTTGGCGCCGGCTTGTACCTTCCGCGCGAAGTTCTTCAGATCTTCCTCGGCGTTACGGGCCTGGGGGTGAAATTCCGGGTAGGCGGCCACTTCCAGATTGAAGTGATTACCGCTGTGCTCCCGAATGAATTCCACCAGTTCGTTGGCGTAACGCAGCTCACCGGAGGCCCCCATGCCCGAGGGCAGGTCGCCGCGCAGGGCGACGATCCGGTTGATGCCATTTTCCTTGTACACATCCAGCAGTTCGCCGATCTCTGCGCGGGTACCACCCACGCAGGACAGGTGTGGTGCTGTTGAGATGCCCTGCTTGTGCAGGTTCAGTACCGTTTCAATGGTGCGGTCCCGGGTGGAACCACCGGCACCGAAAGTGACCGAGAAAAAATCCGGGTTCACCTCGGCCAGCTGGTTGCGCACCGCCTGCAGCTTCTCCTTGCCCTGATCCGTCTTGGGCGGGAAAAACTCGAAACTGAAGCGGCGCTTGAATTGCTTCTGGGATTCCATGTTCGTTTCCGATTAGTACCTGTAGCTTTCCGGCTTGTACGGGCCTTCGACCGGTACACCGATGTATTTCGCCTGGTCCGGAGTCATCTTGGTGATCACGCCACCAAAACCTTCCACCATGGCGCGGGCCACTTCTTCGTCAAGCTGCTTGGGCAGTACCTGAACGTAAACGCCCTTGGCCTTGGAGTCTTCCGGCAGGTCAGCAAACTTGCGCTCGAACAGATACATCTGGGCCAGCACCTGGTTGGCGAAGGAGCCATCCATGATCCGGGACGGATGACCGGTGGCGTTGCCCAGG
The DNA here is from genome assembly GCF_052380025.1 of Marinobacter sp. NSM. Lineage (NCBI taxonomy): Bacteria > Pseudomonadati > Pseudomonadota > Gammaproteobacteria > Pseudomonadales > Marinobacteraceae > Marinobacter > Marinobacter sp. NSM. The sequence goes on along the minus strand of NZ_JBQTCK010000004.1, from coordinate 300,207 downwards.
TTCACCAGGCGGCCTTCAGACAGCAGGATCAGGTGGTCATTGGCGGCCTTGTCACGGTACACCACGTGCACCTGTGGTTTGACCTCGTCCCACTCCCAATTTTTGCGCATGTAGGCGGTGTCGATTTCGTTGTCGAAGTGGCCGATGTTGCACACCACGGCACCGTTCTTAAGGGCCTTGAGCATGTTGGCATCGCACACGTTGACGTTACCGGTGGTGGTCACCAGCAGGTCGGTAGTGCCCAGTAGCTCGGTGTTGATACCCTGCTCGGTGCCGGTGTTGATGCCATCAATGTACGGAGATACCACTTCGAAGCCGTCCATGCAGGCCTGCATGGCGCAGATCGGGTCGGCTTCGGTGACCTTCACGATCATGCCTTCCTGGCGCAGGGAAGCGGCAGAGCCCTTGCCCACGTCACCGTAGCCGATTACCAGGGCCTTTTTGCCCGACAGCAAGTGGTCGGTGGCGCGTTTGATGGCGTCGTTGAGGCTGTGACGACAACCGTATTTGTTGTCGTTTTTGGCCTTGGTGACAGAATCGTTGACGTTGATCGCAGGGATTTTCAGTGTGCCGTCGCGCAGCATTTCCTGAAGGCGATGAACACCGGTGGTGGTTTCTTCAGTCACACCGTGCAGGTTGCTGATGATGTCCGGGTACTCGTTATGCAGCAGTTCAGTGAGGTCGCCACCGTCGTCGAGCACCATGTTCGGTTTCCAGTCCGCGATGTCGGCGCCAACGGTGCGATGCAGACACCATTCGTATTCCTCGTCGGTCTCGCCCTTCCAGGCGAATACTGGGATACCAGCGGCTGCGATGGCTGCTGCCGCCTGGTCCTGGGTAGAGAAGATGTTGCACGAGGACCAGCGCACGTTAGCGCCCAGTTCCACCAGGGTTTCAATCAACACCGCGGTCTGGATGGTCATGTGGATACAGCCCATGATGTTGGCGCCTTTCAGCGGCTGCTCGGCTTTGTACTTCTCGCGCAGTTTCATCAGGGCGGGCATTTCGCCTTCGGCGATCTTGATTTCCTTACGGCCCCAGTCGGCGAGGGTGATGTCGCGGACTTTGTAGTCGTCAAACTGTTGCAGTTTTTCTGCGGGGTTGCTCATTGATGTTCTCCTGTCAGCTTTCTTTGGGCGTAATCGTTGTTTTGAATACGCCCGCGAATTCAGATTGGCCTATCAGATACCAGCGGCATCTTTCAGAGCCGCAGCGCGGTCGGTCTTCTCCCATGGGAACGCGGTGAAGGTCTTGCCGCCAACGGTCATCTCGTACGGATTACGGCCGAAGTGGCCGTAGGCTGCCGTGGCCCGGTACATCGGGTGCAGCAGGTCCAGCATGTTGGTGATCGCATACGGGCGCAGGTCAAAGTGTGCGCGTACCAGGTCGATGATCTTGTCGTCGCTGATCTTGCCAGTGCCGAAGGTGTTCAAAGAAATGGAAGTCGGCTGGGCTACACCGATGGCGTAGGACACCTGAATCTCGCACTTCTCGGCCAGGCCGGCGGCCACGATGTTCTTGGCCACGTAACGGCCGGCGTAGGCGGCGGAACGGTCAACCTTGGACGGATCTTTGCCGGAGAACGCACCGCCACCGTGACGGGCCATGCCGCCGTAGGTGTCTACGATGATCTTACGGCCGGTCAGGCCGCAGTCACCCACCGGGCCACCGATCACAAACTTGCCGGTCGGGTTGATGTGGAACTGGGTGTCTTTGTGAAGCAGTTCTTCCGGCAGCGTGTGCTTGACGATGAGCTCCATCGCCGCTTCTTTCAGGTCTTCCTGGGTCACGTCCGGATCGTGCTGGGTGGACAGAACCACGGCATCGATACCCACAACCTGGCCGTTCTCGTAGCGGCAGGTCACCTGGCTCTTGGCATCCGGGCGCAACCACGGCAGCAGGCCGCTCTTGCGGGCTTCGGCTTGGCGCTGTACCAGTCGGTGAGAGAAGGTGATCGGGGCCGGCATCAGCACGTCGGTTTCGTTGCTGGCGTAGCCGAACATCAGGCCCTGGTCACCGGCGCCCTGGTCTTCCGGCTTCTGGCGGTCAACGCCCTGGGCGATGTCGACAGACTGCTTGCCGATGATATTGATCACACCACAGGTGTCGCCGTCATAACCCACGTCTGAGGAGGTGTAGCCGATGTCTTTGATCACACCGCGCACCAGGTCTTCCAGATCTACCCAGGCGCTGGTGGTGATTTCACCGCCAACGATGGCAACGCCGGTCTTGACCATGGTTTCACAGGCCACGCGGGCGTGTGGGTCGTCGGCCAGGATGGCGTCCAGAACCGTGTCGGAAATCTGGTCGGCCAGTTTGTCCGGGTGGCCTTCAGAGACCGATTCGGAAGTGAAGATGTTGTAGTCAGACATAGCTATGCTCCTTTGTGAGCGTTTTCAAAGTCGGTGTACGTATTTTTACGTACGGCAATATCAAAGTTTTTTGATGTTCCAGTATCTACGCGGGCCTCAGGCCGTTGCAGAGGTTTTCCAGAATTCCCGTACCTGCACCTGAAAACCGTTGCGCAGGCCAATAAACAGCTGTTCTCCGGCGGTCAGGCCGGCATCGGCGGCCCAGGCGGTGAGTTCTTCCGGCTCAAAGCCAAGCCACAGGTCACCGCAGTTTTCCTTGGCCCAGTCCTGATCGTGGCTGCATAAATCACTGACGATAAAACAGCCACCGTTGTTCATCAGCGCCGCCGCATCCAAAAAGATGTCCGCCGGGCTGGGCACATGGTGCAGCACCATGTTGGCGACAATCAGGTCAAAGGCATCGCCCCGGGCCAGCAGGGTGTCGGTGACCCCTTCAATCAGGTCAACGTTATTCAAATGTTCATCGATACAGGTGCGGGTGGCCTTGGCCAGCATGTCCTTGCTGTTGTCCAGCGCTACCACGTGTTCAAACAGGCCTGACAGCACCGGCAGGAACGCCCCCTCACCTGGGCCGATTTCCAGCGCACTGCGCCATTCTTGCCGGGCCGTGCGCTTGCGGATCAGCTCAGCGGTCGGCTCGGCATACAGATCGAAGGCCGCAATCAATTCCTGCTGTTCCCGGAACTGCTCCGAGTGCCGGGAGAAAAATGCCTGGGACTGTTCCGCCCGCTGCTCCCTGATCGCCTCAATTTTTTCTTCCAGCTGCGGTGGCAGGGGCACGCGGTCTACCGTCTCAAAAATCTGCCGGATCGCCTGGTCGGCCAGTTTGTCGCTGTCCAGATGCAGGGGGCGGCGGTAAAAAATCGCATTACCTTCACGCTGGGGTTCCAGCAGCCCGGCCTTGTTCATCACCTTCAGGTGGTGGCTCATGCCGGACTGGCGCATGTCAAACAGCTGGCTCAGCTCAAGCACGCCGAAGGTGTCGCGGCGCAGTACCCGAAGGATCTCAAGGCGCAGCGGGTCTCCGCTCGCTTTAAAGATCGGTGCAAGGGTGTCCACTGAGGACAGTTCATTCGCGTGTACGTTGAGTGAGGTCATGGTTGGCAAGTGTAGGGGTGATCGATTGATCGATCAATAGGCATATCAAAATTTTTTGATATAGGTTTATGGCGTTGTGAAATCAGTTGCTTTGGTGAATTTGTGCCGGCGCCATCGGAAAACCACTACATATGGATTTGCCCCCGCATACCGTAATCGGCGAAAATACGCGCCTTCTTTTTGAGCAGTTTTTGCAGCTTGAATTCTTTTCCTGAAAAACACTGGAGAATAGTCAATGTCGTCCCGTAAAGATCTCGCCAACGCCATTCGCGCGCTGAGCATGGATGCGGTTCAGAAAGCCAAGTCCGGCCACCCGGGTGCGCCCATGGGTATGGCGGATATCGCCGAGGTACTGTGGAACGATTACCTCAGCCACAACCCGGCCAACCCTCAGTGGGCCAACCGTGACCGCTTTGTGCTTTCGAACGGCCATGGCTCCATGCTGCAGTATTCGTTGCTGCACCTGAGTGGGTACGACGTTTCCATTGACGACATCAAGAACTTCCGTCAGCTGCACTCCAAAACGCCGGGCCACCCGGAATACGGCTATACACCGGGCATCGAGACCACCACTGGCCCGTTGGGGCAGGGCATTGCCAATGCCGTGGGTTTCGCGCTGGCCGAGAAATCCCTGGCGGCCCAGTTCAACCGTCCGGGTCATGAGATTGTTGACCACTACACCTACGCCTTCCTGGGCGATGGCTGCCTGATGGAAGGCATCTCCCACGAAGTCGCCTCCCTGGCCGGCACCCTGGGCCTGGGTAAGCTGGTGTTCTTCTACGACGACAACGGCATTTCCATCGACGGTGAAGTAGAAGGCTGGTTCACCGACGACACGCCCAAGCGTTTCGAGTCCTACGGCTGGCAGGTTATTCCGAACGTGGATGGTCACGATGCCGACGCCATTCGTGCCGCCATTGAAGCGGCCCGTGCCAATACCGATCAGCCCACCATCATCTGCTGCAAGACCATCATCGGCTTTGGTTCCCCCAATAAACAGGGCAAGGAAGACTGCCACGGTGCCCCGCTGGGTGACGATGAGATCGCCCTGACCCGGGAAGCCCTGGGCTGGCAGCACGGTCCGTTCGACGTTCCGTCTGAAATTTACGCAGCCTGGGATGCCAAAGAAAAAGGCGCGGCTGCCCAGAAAGCGTGGGAAGAGAAATTCGCAGCCTACGAAAAAGCCGAGCCGGAACTGGCCGCTGAGTTCAAGCGCCGTATGGCCGGCGAGCTGCCGGCAGATTTCGCCCAGAAGGCACAAGCCTACATTCAGGAATGTCAGGACAAGGGCGACACCGTCGCTTCCCGTAAGGCTTCCCAGAACACCCTGAACGCCTATGGCCCGCTGCTGCCGGAACTGATGGGCGGCTCCGCCGACCTGGCCGGTTCCAACCTGACCATCTGGTCTGGTTGCAAGGGTGTGACCAAAGACGACGCCTCCGGTAACTACATCTATTACGGTGTGCGTGAGTTCGGCATGGCCGCCATTATGAACGGCATTGCCCTGCACGGCGGTTTTGTTCCCTACGGCGCCACCTTCCTGATCTTCATGGAATACTGCCGCAACGCGGTGCGCATGGCGGCACTGATGAAGCAGCGCTCCATCTTTGTCTTCACCCATGACTCCATCGGTCTGGGCGAAGACGGCCCCACGCACCAGCCCATCGAGCAGATGGCCAGCCTGCGCACCACCCCGAACATAAGCATGTGGCGCCCGGCCGACACCGTGGAATCTGCGGTAGCCTGGAAAGCCGCCCTCGAGCGCAACGACGGCCCCACCGCCATGGTGTTCTCCCGTCAGAACCTGCCGCACCAGCAGCGTGACGCGGAGCAGCTGGCCAACGTTGCCAAGGGTGGCTACGTGCTGTCTGACAGCGAAGGCACCCCGGAGCTGATTCTGATTGCCACCGGTTCTGAAGTGGCCCTGGCCCAGGGCGTTGCCGCCAAGCTGCGCGAGCAGGGCAAGGCCGTGCGCGTTGTGTCCATGCCGTCTACCGATGTGTTTGATGCCCAGAGCGCCGAGTACAAGCAACAGGTGCTGCCGCTGGAAGTCACCAACCGCATCGCCATCGAAGCCGGCATTGCCGACTACTGGTACAAGTACGTGGGCCTGGACGGCCGGGTTGTGGGCATGACCACCTTCGGTGAGTCTGCACCGGCCGGCGAGTTGTTCAAGGAATTCGGCTTTACCGTCGACAACATTCTGGAAGTGGCTGACGAGCTCCTGGACGCCTGATGACCAACTCAACGCCGTTTCGCATCGCCATCAACGGGTACGGCCGCATAGGCCAGTGCGTGTTGCGGGCACTCTATGAAAACGGCTATCGCGACCATCTGCAGGTGGTCGCGATCAACGAGTTGTCGGATATCGACACCATTGCTCATCTCACCAAATACGACTCCACCCACGGGCGTTTTCACGGTGAGGTGGCGGTGGATGGCGATAATCTGGTGGTCAACGGCGATCGCATCCGGGTGCTGCGCCACCCGGACCCGAGTGACCTGCCTTGGCGTTTGCTGGACGTAGACCTGGTGCTGGAATGCTCCGGCGCCTACTCCGACCGCGCCACAGCGGAGAAACACATCGAGGCGGGCGCCCAACGCCTGCTGTTTTCCCAGCCGGGCGAATCCGATGTCGACCGCACCGTGGTGTTCGGGATCAACGACGACCAGCTGAATGTTGAGGATGTGATTGTGGCGGCGGGTTCCTGCACCACCAACTGTCTGGTACCGGTGATCAAGGTACTGGACGACGCCTTCGGCGTAGAGCAGGGCAGTACCACTACTATCCACGCCGCCCTGAACGATCAGCCGGTGATCGATGCCTACCACCACCAGGACCTGCGCCGCACCCGCAGCGCGCTTCATAATATCGTCCCGGTAGATACAGGCCTGGCCCGTGGCATAGAGCGTTTGTTACCCCATATGGAGGGTCGCTTCAGCTCGGTTGCCATGCGCGTGCCAACACTCAATGTCTCTGCTATAGACATGGTGGTGAATGTACGCGAGGCCACCGATGTAACAGCGGTCAACCAGCTATTGCAGAACGCCGCAAAGGGTGGCCTGAAAGGCATACTCGGTTACACCGACGAACTGCTGGCCAGTTCCGACTTCAACCACGACGCCCATTCCGGAGTGGTAGACGGCGGCCAGACCCGAGTCACCGGCGGCACCATGGTGAAAGTACTCTGCTGGTTCGACAACGAATGGGGCTTCGCCAACCGGATGCTGGATGTCAGCCAGGCTTGGTTGGCCAAACAAGACCTATACAAAGGGGGCTGACCCCGAACGGGGTCAGACCCCACCCAAAGCTTAACTGTATGAATCTGTGAACCCATAACTACGGAACCTGATTATGGCCATCAAAAAAATGACTGACCTGAACCTCGCCGGCAAGCGGGTTCTGATTCGTGAAGACCTCAACGTACCGGTCAAAAACGGCAAAGTCTCCAGCGACGCCCGCATCCGCGCCTCGCTGCCGACCATCAAAGCCGCCAAAGACGCCGGCGCCAAAGTCATGCTGATGTCCCACCTGGGCCGCCCGGAAGAAGGCGTATACGACGAAGCCTCCTCCATGAAACCGGTTGCCGAGCACCTGAGCACCCTGCTGGGCCAGGAAGTTCGCCTGATCAAAGACTACCTCGACGGCGTTGAAGTCGCCGACGGCGAAGTGGTGCTGTTCGAAAACGTTCGCTTCAACAAAGGCGAAAAGAAAGACAACGAAGACCTGGCCAAACAATACGCCGCCCTGTGCGACGTCTACGTGATGGACGCCTTCGGCACAGCCCACCGCGCCCAGGCCTCTACCCACGGCGTTGCTAAATTCGCCCCCGAAGCTTGCGCCGGCCCGCTGCTGGCGGCCGAACTGGAAGCCCTTGGCAAAGCCCTCGACAACCCGGCCAAGCCAGTGGTTGCCATCGTGGGTGGCTCCAAAGTTTCTACCAAACTGGATGTACTCAACGCCCTGGAAAAAGTGTGTGACCAGATCATCGTCGGCGGCGGCATCGCCAACACCTTCCTGGCGGCCGCTGGCCACCCGGTCGGAAAATCCCTGTGCGAACACGACCTGATCGACACCGCCAAAGACATCGCCAGCCGCGTGGAAATCCCGCTGCCGGTCGACGTAGTGGTTGCCAGCGAATTCGCCGAAACCGCCACCGCAACGGTTAAAAACATCTCCGACGTCAGCGCCGACGACATGATCCTCGACGTAGGCCCGGAAACCGCCGGACAGTTCGCCAACCTGCTCAAAAACGCCAAAACCATCCTGTGGAACGGCCCGGTTGGCGTATTCGAATTCGACCAGTTCGGCAACGGCACCAAAGCATTGGCTGAAGCCATCGCCGAAAGCGACGCCTTCTCCCTGGCAGGCGGCGGCGACACCGTCGCGGCCGTTGACAAATACGGCATAGCTGACAAGATCTCCTACATCTCAACCGGCGGCGGCGCGTTCCTGGAATTCGTGGAAGGCAAAACCCTGCCGGCGGTTGCCGTGTTGGAAGAACGCGGAGCGTAATCAACAAAGCGATTCTGAGAGAAACCCGCACAGGGCCAGAATCGCAAGGAGGGTGGGGTAGGTCTTTCGCGGAATTTCGGAGGCCAGGGATGGCCTGAGAGAAGCGCACATGGATGTGCTCGTAGCGGTTCCGCGAAAGACCTACCCCACCCTCCGCAGCAGACTCAAAAGTCTGAAACGAAGAGAATTCAAACCTCAAAAAGTCAACGAAGGAGACAACCCATGGCCCTGATATCGCTGCGGCAACTTCTGGACCACGCCGCCGAGCATGGTTACGGTGTGCCAGCCTTTAACGTAAACAACCTCGAACAAATGCGCGCCATCATGGAAGCCGCCGACAAAACCGACTCCCCGGTGATTGTCCAGGCCTCCGCCGGTGCCCGCAAATACGCCGGTGCCCCGTTCCTGCGCCACCTCATCCTGGCCGCCATCGAAGAATGGCCCCACATCCCGGTGGTTATGCACCAGGACCACGGCACCAGCCCCGCCGTATGCCAACGCTCCATCCAGCTCGGCTTCAGTTCCGTCATGATGGACGGCTCCCTCGGTGAAGACGGCAAAACCCCGACCAGCTACGAATACAACGTAGACGTCACCCGTCGCACCGTCGAAATGGCCCACGCCTGTGGTGTGTCCGTAGAAGGCGAACTGGGCTGCCTGGGCTCCCTCGAAACCGGCCAGGCCGGTGAAGAAGACGGCATCGGCGCAGAAGGTACCCTGGACCACGACCAGATGCTGACCGACCCGGAAGAAGCGGCCGACTTCGTCAAGAAGACCCACGTAGATGCCCTGGCCATCGCCATCGGCACCAGCCACGGCGCTTACAAGTTCACCCGTCCGCCCACTGGTGACATTCTGGCCATCGACCAGATCAAAGCCATCCACGCCCGCATCCCCGACACCCACCTGGTCATGCACGGCTCAAGCTCCGTACCCCAGGAGTGGCTGAAGGTGATCAACGAATTCGGTGGCGAGATCCCGGAAACCTACGGTGTACCGGTGGAAGAAATCGTGGAAGGCATCAAGCACGGCGTGCGCAAGGTCAACATCGACACCGATCTGCGCCTTGCCTCTACCGGCGCCGTTCGTCGCTTTATGGCCCAGAACCCGGCGGAATTTGACCCGCGCAAATTCCTCAAGACCACCATGGTCGCCATGACCGACATCTGCGTTGCCCGCTACGAAGCGTTCGGCTGTGCCGGCCAGGCCAGCAAGATCAAGCCGCTGAACCTCGAGCAAATGTTCGAGCGTTACGCGGCTGGCGAGCTGGACCCGAAGGTTAAGTAAGCAGCACAAGAAAGCCCCCGCGAGTCGGGGGCTTTTTTCTGGGGTTGGTGAAAACCATCCGATGAGGATTCAGGCTGCGCCAATTCAGCCCCGCAAGCCTCCCACCAGCTTGTCGATGCTTTCCTTGGCATCGCCAAACAACATACGGGTGTTGTCCTTGAGGAACAGCGGGTTCTCCACCCCGGAATAACCGGTGGCCATGCCCCGCTTGAGCACAACTACCTGGTGGGCCTTCCAGACCTCCAGTACCGGCATGCCGGCAATCGGGCTGCCCGGGTCTTCGGCGGCTGCCGGGTTCACCGTGTCGTTGGCGCCGATTACCAGCACCACGTCGGTATCCGGGAAATCGTCATTGATCTCGTCCATCTCCAGCACGATGTCATAGGGTACGTGGGCCTCCGCCAGTAGCACGTTCATATGCCCCGGCAGACGGCCAGCCACCGGATGGATGCCAAAACGCACGTTCACGCCCCGATCCCGAAGGATCTTGGTCATCTCGCTGACGCCGCTCTGTGCCTGAGCCACCGCCATGCCATAACCGGGCACGATGATCACCGACTGAGCGTTGCGCAGTTCTTCACAGACGTCATCAACACTGGATTCATGCACGGTTTGATCGGCATCCGCGGCCGCCGAGCTGCTGCTGGTCTGGCCGAAGCCACCGAGGATCACACTGATGAAAGAGCGGTTCATGGCCTTGCACATGATGTAGCTGAGAATAGCACCGCTGCTGCCCACCAGGGCACCCACAACAATCAGCAGGTCGTTGCCCAGCATGAAACCGATGGAAGCGGCGGCCCACCCGGAGTAGCTGTTCAGCATCGACACCACCACTGGCATGTCCGCGCCGCCGATGGCCATGATCAGGTGAATGCCCAGAACCGAGGCGATGATGGTCATCAGGATCAGGGCGACAATCCCGAGTGCCATGCTTTCGGTGCCCAGGAACCACGCACAGAGGAACACGCACACAATGATCGCCGCCAGGTTCATCAGGTGCCGGCCTGGCAGGGTTAGCGCCTTGCTGTCGATGCGGCCGTCCAGTTTGCCGCATGCCACCAGCGAGCCGGTGAAGGTAATGGCACCGATAAAGATGCCAACAAACACTTCCACCAGTTTGATGGTGTGTTCGGTATCGGAGGTGGCAATCAGCGGTTCGATGTAGCCGGAAAAGCCCACCAGCACCGCAGCCAGACCCACGAAACTGTGAAGCAGGGCGACCAACTGCGGCATCTGGGTCATTTCCACCTTGTTGGCGATGGGAATGCCAATGCCGACACCGAGCAACACCGCAATGACGATGGCAGTGATGCCGCCATCCACGCTGGCCAGGGTGGCGCCTACCGCGATGATGATACCGGCAACGCCGTAGAGGTTCCCCCGACGTGCGGACTCCTGGTGGCTGAGGCCGCCCAGGCTGAGAATGAAACAGATACTTGCGACCACGTAGGCCACGCTCACCAGTCCTGTGCTCATATCGGGCGCCTCCTACTTGCGGAACATTTTGAGCATGCGATGGGTGACCCTAAAGCCGCCCCCCACGTTGATGCTGGCAATCAGCACCGCGACAAATGCCATAATGCCAACGGCAATATTCTCTGCTTGCGCCAGGTGTAAAATGGCGCCAATCACGATGATGCCGCTGATGGCATTGGTGACGCTCATCAGGGGGGTATGCAGGGAAGGCGTAACGTTCCAGATCACCTGCCAGCCAATGAAGCAGGCCAACACAAACACGGTAAAGTGTTGCAGGAAGCTTTCCGGCGCGTGGGCGCCCACGCCGTAGAGTGCCAGGGCCGTAACCACGAACAGCGCGCCCTTTCCGATCAGGCTGCGGCGGTCGGCGTGCTTCCTGGCGGCCGCTTTTGCTTCGGCTGAAGGCTCCTCGGTGCCCGGTGCAGGTTTGGGGCTGACCGGTGATTCCGGTTGTGGCGGTGGCCAGGTGATGTCGTCCTCGTGGACCACCGTCAGGCCACGGATAACCTCGTCCTCCATGTTCACCACCGGCTGGCCGTCTTTTTCCGGCGTCAGCTCCGTGAGCAGGTGCACAAGGTTGGTGGCGTAAAGATCACTGGCCACCTTGGCCATCCGGCTGGGCAGGTCGGTGTAGCCGATCAGGGTGACGCCATGGTGATGGGCTACCTTGCCGGGTTCGGTCAGTTCGCAGTTACCGCCTCGTTCGGAGGCCAGATCCACGATCACGCTGCCGGGCTTCATGGATTTCACCATGTCGGCGGTGATCAGTTTCGGCGCCGGTTTGCCGGGAATCAGAGCGGTGGTGATGATGATATCCACCTCTTCCGCCTGCTCTGCAAACAGCGCCATCTCCGCCTTGATAAACTCGTCGCTCATCTGCTTGGCGTAACCACCACTGCCGCTGCCATCCTCGTTCTCAAAGTCCAGCACCAGGAACTCGGCCCCCATGCTCTCGACCTGTTCTTTCACCTCCAGACGGGTGTCGAAAGCCCGCACGATCGCGCCCATGCTGTTAGCGGCGCCAATCGCTGCCAGGCCCGCCACCCCGGCACCGATCACCATAATTTTGGCTGGCGGTACCTTGCCAGCAGCCGTTACCTGCCCGGTAAAGAAGCGCCCGAAGTGGTTCGCCGCCTCAATCACCGCCCGGTAGCCGGCAATATTCGCCATGGCGCTGAGGGCGTCCATCTTCTGGGCGCGACTGATGCGGGGCAGGCTGTCGATGGCGAAAGAGGTGATTTTTCGGGCGGCCAGCTTCTCGAGCAGTTCCGGATTCTGGGCCGGCCAGAGGTAGCTGACCAGAAACGCACCTTCCTTCATCAAGTCTGCTTCGTGCTTGCCCAGCGCCGGGTTCTCCATGGGCGCCCGGACTTTCAGGATAAAATCAGACTCTTTCCACAGCATGGTGGTGTCAGCGGCGATGGCAGCACCCACTTTCTCATAGGCGGCGTCGGAGTAGTTCGCCGCCTCGCCTGCACCGCCTTCGACGATGACGTCGTAACCCAGGCCGATCAGTTTGTGAACCGAGGGTGGCGTAGCAGCCACCCGCCGCTCGTCCTTAAAGATTTCCTTGGGGATACCGATTTTCATTATTGGTTTGCCTCCGGATTTCCCGATCAATCAGATGTCTGGATACCTACATACTAGTGCAGGTTGTCAGATTCGCTCGCCTGGCTACTCCCAAACAAGGACTTGAGGTGATTTCACTTCCGGCCCAACCGCTCCAGGGCGATCAGCGTGTCCGTGTAGTGTGCAAAGCGGTTCAGATACTCCGGCGACAACGTCTGCATTTCCGCAATCGCCCGGCTGACCAGCCGGTGTGCGTTCATCGGGCCGGCATCTTTCGGGGTGCTTTCGATGGCGTGGCGGATGCGCTCTTGAAGGGCGTGAGTGCCTTGATCTGCTTTCGCTCTGATCATGGCTTTGAGGGGTTGTGGGCTGTTGGAGCTTGATGCCGTGCGCGTTTGCTCCAGCTCTGGAGTCGCCCCAAACACCCGTTGTTCCAGCGCGGATCTCGGGGCTTTAGCTGGCGTCTCTGTCGGTTGGTTCAGTTTGTCCAGCAGGAACGAAAGGACGGATGGCCCGGAGGAGGCCATTGTTTGCCTTGGCTGCTCGGCATCTTCTAACCTGGCCTGATATTCCGAGACAGCCTGCTCCAGCTTCTGCCAGTGAGTACCCTGTTGCAGCCCTTTCGCGCGTAACCGCTGCTCAAAGGATTCCAGATAGCGAAAGCGAACCGGGTCAAACCGGTCTGCGCTTTGTTGCCTAAGGTTCTCGAGCAATGAAAGGCTGGAGGCTTCGTTCATCATTCGTTGCCGGCCCCGGTTTCGGGTTCCGTTGCAGCCGAAGGCGCCCGGGGCACGGTACTGATTTCCACTCGCCGGTTCTGGGCTCTTGATTCGGCATCCGTGTTGGGCACCGCCGGGTGGTGCGGGCCGAAGGCGGCGGCGAAGACGCGGTCGTTGGGCAGGCCCAGTTCCGTCAGCGAGCGGGTGACGGTGAGCGCCCGCTGGGCCGACAGGCCCCAGTTATCCTGGTAACGGTTGCCGGGATGCATGGGCAGGTCGTCGGTGAAACCGCTCACCATCAGCAGTTCATCGTGCTGCTCCAGGTAGGTTTGCAGGGGCCGAATCAGCGATTCCAGAATCTCTTCACCTTCGGCCTGCAGCTGGTCCGAGTTCAGCTCAAACAGCACGTTGCCGCTGATGCCGATGCGGCCATCCCGAAAGGTGACCAGGCCCTTGGTGAGCGGGTCTTCCAGGGCCTGCTCCAGGGCAATTCGACGCTGCTCTTCCGCTTCCCGCTTCTCGATTTCCTGGGCCAGGGACTGGCTGAGTTCCAGTTGAATGCCGATCACCCACACCAAAATCAGCGCTAGAATACCCACCAGCGCCGCCATCAGGTCTGAGAAAATGGCCCAGACCGGTGCCGATTGCTGTTCGCCGCCTTCCAGCTGTTCCATCAGCCGGCCTCGCTGGGCTCAGCCCGGCGCAGGGCCGCAGCAGCATCAATCACATCTTTCTGGGCGCTAACGCTCAGGTCGATCACTTCCCGTGCCTGCGCTACATAATAGGCCAGCTGCTCATCGTGCCGGGTGCCGGCGTTATCCAGCGCTTTCTGGATATCCGCCAGGCTGGCGACTACCTGCTGGTTGGACTGGCTGAACAGCTCGATGGCTTGTGCGAAAGCATCGCTCAGGGCACCGACTTCCTGGCTGCTGCCGGTAATGTCGTCGCCCAGCTTGCCCAGTTGTTGGCTCTGTTCCTGGATCAGGGTGTTGAAGCGTTCGCTGATGCCGGTCAGCGTGTCGCCGGCGCCACTGATCAGCGAAGCTACCGCATTCCGCTGGCTGTCGGCTGTGCTGCGTTGGTTTTCCAGAAGGCTGTCGAGTTGTTGGACCAACCGCTGACGTTCTTCCAGAAGCTCATTTTCCCGTTCACTGTTGCGGGCGATCTCCGACTGTAATTGCCGAATGACTTCGGCCGCCGCCTTCGGGGTTTCCGAGGCGGTTTCAATCAGGTGGGTCATGGGGGCTTCCAGCGCGGTTCCCAGCTCTGACAGATGTTTGGTCACCGTCGCTTCAAGGCTCTCCATACGTGCCGCGGAGGCTTCAACGCGACCTGCCTCCTGCTCCCTGAGTTCGGATAGCTGCTGGCCAATGGTGGCAACCAATTGCTCGATGCCCGCTTTCTGGTTGTCGACCAGCTCCGCAGTGTTGTTGCTGAAGTGTTCCTGGTATTTTTCCAGGTTATATTGCCAGCGCTCGCCCGCGTCGGCGGTGGTTTTCTGGAAACCGGCGGCCAGTTCGGCCAGTTGCTGGCGGGCATCATCCGCCCAGCTCTTCTGCAGGGACTGGGCATTGCTTTGGAGCTGCTCCATGGCATGGATGACGATAGGCTCAACCCGCTCTGCTGCCTGCTTCGCGCTGTCATCCAATGCAGTTCTCAGGGAATTGGCAACGGAATCAGCCAGGGTCTGGTAGTGGCTGCCGACCGTGTTGTGGAACTCCTGCTGGTTACGGGTAAGAGACTGCTCCAGTTGCTGCCCCAGCTGCTCCATGCGCGTGGTCATACGTTCCATGGCGGAGGCCATCTGCGGTAAGGCTTGTGCCTGGGTTTCCAGAGCCTGGAACGCCTGCTGGCGCTGGTGGTCGGCAGACAGGTGGTGCAGTTTTTCCCGTAAGGCCGTATCCAGTGTGCGGGATGCCTGTGCACGGTCCCGGCGACTCAGGGTAGAGGCCAGCCCCAGCATGGCGGAGGCGGCTACACCGGCAATGGAGGTGCCAAAGGCGAGGCTAAGCCCCGCGATGGGGGCGGCCAGCGCACTGCGGATGGCGCTGAGTTCGGTGCTGTTATCCAGGGCCGAGGCGGCACCGCCCAGGGTTACGATCATGCCGGCAAAGGTGCCCAGAAGGCCCAGCATCACCAGCAGGCCGGTCAGGTAGGGGGTGATCTGCGGCCCGGGCAGGGCGGCGGCATGGCCTTCGATGCGACGTTGTGCTGGGTATTGAAGCGGCTGGGGCAACGTGTTCAACCAACGGGAAACCTGGTCCTGGCTTTCCGGCAACTGGTTAACTTGCCCGGCCAATTGACGGGTTTGCCGGCGAAAGTTCACCAGCTCGCCAAAACCCAGGCAATACACCGCGCCAATCAGACCGGTGAACGCCAGCGCCAGCAGGTCAGAACCAATAAAGCCGGCACCAATCCAGCTCACGACAGCAACGCCGATGGCGAACGCCAGGGTAAAGAACAGTTTACTCATGGGGTGTTATTAACCTCATTGTGGCAGGCTTCAAGCAAACCCAGCACCGGTTCCAGCCGAACGTCCAGTTCAGCGAGTAACAAGGCCTGCGCTTCCTCGCAGTAACGGTGGAACCAGTCGTGGGATGCCTGGCCTGATGTTTGGGGGTGTTCATCGGATGTCTGTAAGACCCGGAATCGTTGCTCCAGCACCTGGGATACAGTGGAAAAACACTGGCCGGTGTAGCCGGCCATGGTGTGATCGAACACCGCGTCCAGCTCAGCCAGGCGGGCCAGGGTCTGGCCCTGATCTTTCATGGATTTGCGCACCTTATCCCTGAACTGGCGGCTATTGGCCGCGATCTTGCGCTGTAATGCCAGCCAGGAACTTAACACCGGTTCAAATTCCGGCTCGCCTTCAAATTCAAGTTCATCCGCCCAGGTGTGAACGCGGCGGACCAGTGCCCGGCGGGTGGTGGTCAGTTCGTCGGTCAGCTTATCGACCACCGCACCTTGCACTTCGCCCGGCTGTCGGGCGCGGTAGGCGGTGGCGGCATCCAGGGTCATGGTGTCGCCCAGGCCAAACAGCCGGCTCAGGCGCTCTGCAAAACAGGGCAGGGCGTTAGTAGTCGCAGCTGCGCTCAGATGGGCGAGCTGTGCGAGCAGTTTGGATGGGTGGCCTGTTTGCGCCTGAGGCTGGTTCGGCATCCGTTCGGTGTCTCACTCCGTGTTCAGATCGGACTAACGTCAAAGCGAGTTATTCTACTGGCTAAGGGGAGTGAATGATAATGACTGTGTGGTGAGAAAAACTCAGTTCAGGCCATAACGCCGGGGCCGCTTAAACCGATAGAAGCCCTCCTCTTCCTCGCGTGCAATGGTGGGTGCTGCGATGCCGAAGTGCTCTTCCCGCAAGCGGTTGAGTTCCGATTCCAGCTCTTCACCGGCCAGGCGCCGGGAAAGATCTTGTCGTTTCTCCAGGTAAGCGTTCCCGTTCTGCCATTTCTCTTCCCGAATCTGGTCCTGTTTTGCCATGCGCTCCAGCGCATCCTCCGGATAGCCAAATTGCCGGCGCAGATCGGTAATGGTTTGCTGCCGCTGATCGGGTGGTAACTGTTGTAGATGGCTTTGCACGCTGTCCAGGCTGAACAGTGCGTGGCCCAGGGCGCCGGAGCCGGCGAATTGCCGGGTCATGTCGCTGCCGTAGATTTCCTCGGCACTGATGTGGAGCTGGTGGGCCAGTTCGGTTAACTGGAGTTCCCCGGATTCCTCCAGATTGGAGACTGCCTGCTGGAACCGCTGGGATTTTTCTTCCAGAAACGAGGCTTCTTCTCCCCAGATCTGGCTCGCCAGCGCACCAAACAAGGCCTCGCGTTGCTGCCAGAGTTCAGTTTCGCGCTGCAGCGGCTGCAGTGCCTGTAACCGAAGCTCGTTGTCATCCAGCCATTCGTGATAACGGTCCAGCTTCGCCATCAGCGTCAGAATCTGTGCGGCGGTATCGGGAAAGGCGGTCTCAACAGCATCGCGGAACAGCTGGGCACCGTTGCCGGGGTCTGCGTCAATCAATCCCCGTCTCTCGTTATACAGTTGGGCCTGGGTTGACGGGTTATGAATGGTTTCGCCGTAGGTCTCCAGGTACTTTACCGCCAGTTCCAGGACCCTGTCCCGGGCCTGCCGGGTGGAGTCGCCATGCGGCGAGATAGCCTGCGGCTGTCTTGCTTCGAGGGCCTGGGCTCGCTTTTGAACGTCGGAGTTACCAGCCTCCTGGGCTATGAAGATTCCGCCGGCCATGGTCAGCCCTGTGAATGCCGCGAGTACGATCCAGCTTTGAGCTCTCATGGTGTTCCTCAGGGTGTCGGGCGGCCCCGGTAAGAGGCCGCCCAGTGGTTGCGGGCTTAGAGTAGCGGCTGCAGTTTTGGCCAGATCAGATCGGCGATTTTCTTCGAGCCGCTGTCAGCCGGGTGAATACCATCAAAGATGATGTCGCTGTCGTTGATCACGCTTCGCGGATCAACAAAGGTGCAGTCAAGTACTGAGTTTCGGCAGGCCCGCGCCAGCGTGGCGTTGCCGTAGTCGACCGCCTCCTTCATATCTTTCAGGCGAAACAGCCCGTTCTTGGTGTAGTAGTAACCCAGAAGAACGCCGTTTTGTACCCCGGCTTCGGCTACTTCATTAAGAAAGTCCACGCCTTCAACATAGATGTCATCAATAAAATCCCGACATTGCTGGCTCAGCCGGCCGAAACGCCACCAGGGCGTTTTGCAGTTGTTGGAATTCAGAAAGATGGCTGGAATCAGGATATCGTTACCACCAGCATCGCCCACCATGGTCTTGATATCCGGGTTTTCAGATACCGCCTCCCGGAACTGATTTGGAATAGACGGGGCAATCAGCTCGCCGGACAACTGGGCGCCAGACACGGTATAGCGCCGGAAGGTTTCACCGGCCTTGGTTTCCAACTGGTTCTGGATCTCGCCAGACAAGGCAAAGATGGAATCACCAATAAAGACAACCTGATTGTTGTCGGCATCGGTCACCTTGTCGTTACTCAACAGGTAACCTAGTTCGCTACATCCGGTGAACAGGGCTGCCATTAACAGGGCGGCCAGGGCTTTGGTCAGGCTGGCGTTAACAACAGCCGGCAGGTACATCGGTTTTTTGTGATTGTTGTTCATAGTGCAACTCCGTTTGTAAGGGATAGATACTCCAACTTCTTGGACTGCAGCATGAATAGTGGTTTGAAAACCTGGGGTTTTGAATGGCTGTAGCTGGTTAAAAATTGTCCTAACCGGCCAGCGTCAGGTAGTTGTGAGCGGTGTCACGAAAGCTGGGAGGGAGCGCGACAGTATCGGCTTTGACCCAACGCAATTCCGGAACACGCCCGCCTTGTATTTTCCGCGCCAGCGTCAACTATTAGTTATCAGAGCATCACCTTTGATCAGACGTGAGGAGTTCCATGGACTTCAAAGACTATTACGCTGCCCTCGGGGTGAGTGAGTCTGCCTCACCCGAGGACATCAAAAAGGCCTATCGCAGGCTGGCGCGAAAGTATCACCCGGATGTCAGCAAGGAAGAGAGTGCCAGCGACAAATTCAAGGAAGTCGGGGAAGCCTACGAAGTTCTGAAAGACCCCGAAAAACGCGCCGAATACGACCAACTGCGCAAATACGGAGCCCGTGCCGATGGCTCGTTCCAGCCTCCTCCGGGCTGGCAGAGCTCATCCGGCTTTGGCGGTGGCGGCTATACCGAAGCCGACGCCCGGCAGTTCAGTGACTTTTTCGAAGAGATCTTTGGCGGTGGGCGTGCCGGAGGGTTTTCCGGTGCAGGTTACAGCGGTGGTTTCCGGCAGGCCCGTTCCATGCGTGGTGAGGATGTGCACGCCCGCCTGGCACTGTTCCTTGAGGAAGCGTTCAATGGCTGTGAAAAACAGGTGTCGTTTACCGTACATGAGCCGGATGACCACGGCCGGATGATCGCGCGCCGCAAGACCCTGAACGTCAAGATACCGGCCGGCATGCGCGAGGGTCAGCATATCCGCCTGAAAGGGCAGGGCGCGCCGGGTATGGGCGGCGGCGACAGCGGGGATTTGTTTATTGAGGTGGAACTGGCGCCGCATCCGCACTTTGCCGTGGAGGGCACGGATGTGCTGGTTACCGTGCCCGTGGCCCCCTGGGAGGCGGCGCTTGGTGCAACCATTACCGTGCCAACCATTGGTGGCAAGGTGAACGTGAAAGTACCAAAGGGTTCCACCAGTGGCCGAAAACTCCGGCTGAAAGGCAAAGGCTTCCCGGGCAAGCATCCTGGTGACCAGATTGTGGTGTTGCAGGTGGCGATGCCGGAACAGCATACAGCCGAGGCCGAAGCGCTTTATGGGAAGCTGGCCGAACTGGAAAAGAACTTTAATCCACGCAGCAAGTTGCACGTGTGAGCGGGGTGGGTATGACTAGCAAAGATCAGATCGTGACCGTGGAAATCACCGACGCCGCTGGCAGTACTTTCACCCTCAGGGAGATATGTGAACGGGGCGACTGCCATGCCGAGTTCGTCATCAAACTGGTGAGCTACGGCATCATCGCGCCGGTGGACGACGTGCCTGAAGCACGCCAATGGCAGTTTGATGTGGATGCTCTGGCCCGTTTGCAAAAAGCCATGCGGCTGCAGAGAGACCTGAAACTCAACCTGCCGGGGCTGGCGGTATCTCTGGATTTGCTCGACGAAGTTCAGGATATGCGCAGAGAAATCGCTCGACTTAACCAACAGCTTCGACAACTGATGGACGAATGATTGCCCGGGGCAGTGTCAGAAGCACTGCCCCCCACCATCAATTCTTGCCCTGCTCCAGGGTCTGAATCTCCGCATAGATCTTCTCTGCCTCTTCCATTAGCGTTCCGTGACTGCGTAAGTCCCCATTCCTCTGAGCGTGCAGCGCTTTGGCGAGCTTGTCTTCATAGGCTTTCTGCAGTTTTTTCTTCGGATCGCTTTTCAAAAATTCCAGCATAACGTTGGCCCGGTTGAAGTGTATGTCCAAGGGTATACGAAGCTTCGGGCGCAGGGTTCATAAAATTTTCATGCACAAAAACTGGACAAATAAAAAATATGGGATTAAATTCCCAAATGCAGATTGGGAAATATATCCCAAATAAATGGCCGAGATGGCCGGGAATTGAACGACGATATGCCTGGAGATCAATCATGAAACGCAACGCACTAACAACAGCGGTAAGAATGGTCATTGCCGGAACCCTTATCGGGACCCTGGCGGCCTGCGGTGGCGGCGGTTCTGGTAGTGGGGAAGCGGTAAGCAGCACCAGCGATGGCACCAGCGTGGGCGCGGTTACCGGTTTTGGCAGTGTTTACGTGAATGGCACCCGCTTTGAAACCAACGGCTCTGTGAGCAGTGACGATGGCATCGAGCGTGAGGAGCAACTCGAGAAAGGCATGATCCTGAAGGTCAAAGGTTCATGGAATGGCCGTGGTGAAGGTCGCGCTGAGCGGGTTTCCTACGATGACACCCTGCGTGGCCCGCTTACCGGTGCCAGTTGGGATGGTGTCAATAAAACCGGCCAGTTGCAGTTGCTGAACCAGACCGTCCGGCTGGACCGTCAAACGGTCTTCCGTGGCGCGACACCGGCAGCGCTGGCGGGTAGTCCCGCGGCGTACAGCGTGCGCATCAGCGGCTGGCGCATGGAAAATGGCGACTTTCGCGCAAGTTACGTAGGCGCCCGCAGCGCTGGCTCGCGGTTTGACGACTTCAATGAGGTTGAAATCGAAGGCCTTGTTGCCAACCTGGATGCCAGCGCCAGAACCTTTGAGATCAACGGGTTGTCAGTCGA
This sequence comes from Marinobacter sp. NSM, assembly GCF_052380025.1. Classification (NCBI taxonomy): domain Bacteria; kingdom Pseudomonadati; phylum Pseudomonadota; class Gammaproteobacteria; order Pseudomonadales; family Marinobacteraceae; genus Marinobacter; species Marinobacter sp. NSM. Next base: position 279,389 of record NZ_JBQTCK010000004.1, on the reverse strand, counting down.
TTATACCTCCGCAACCGGTGATGACGATTTTGACCTGGGCGATCTCCGCGACGGTCTGGCGGTGGAAGTGGAAGGCTACCTGGAGAACGGCGTTCTGATCGCCAGGGAGATCGATGATGAAGACGACCTGTTCGATGACGACGATGATGTTGAGATCTCGGGTGAAATCTACGATTTCGATGGCTCCGGCCGGAGCTTCAGGATCAATGGTGTACTGGTTCAGTACAACCGTGGTACCGAGTTTGACGACATCCGCGAAAGCAGTTTGCAGGACGGCTTGTTGGTCAAAGTGGAAGGTGATTTCCGCAACGGCGTGTTGATTGCCGAAGAAATCGAAGGGCGCGATGGGGATGTTGAGCTGGATGGTCGGGTAGAGCAGATCGACCTGAGTAATGAAGTGCTGATTGTCAGCGGTATCCGGGTTCAGCTAACGCCAAACACCTTGATTGATGACGACGACGATGACGATGACCGGCGCAACCGGGCAGACGACATCAATGGATTCCGGGTTGGCGATTACCTTGAGATCGAAGGTCGTCAGCGTAGCGAGAACGGTGGCTACCTGGAAGCCTTCACCATCGAACGTGAAGACGACGACGATGATGACGACTACGAACTGGGAGCACGGATCGATGCACTCAGCAGCGAGTCGGTTACCTTTATGAACCTGGAAATCCTGCTGAACGGGTACAGCACCGACGGCGCCCGCGTGGGTGACGAAGTTGAAGTGGAATATCGTCGCACCAGCGGTGGTCAGTATGTGTTGACCGACGATATCGACGATTAATCGTCCCGGCAGCGCCTGAGGTGCCTCAGGGCCCCCGGCGCTGGCTTCAAGGTTGCTATGGGAATACAATCCCAAATATGACTGATTCCAACACCAATCCCCTGCACAAAGCGCTGTTCCGCATTCTGCGCCCCCTGGCCAGGTTGCTGTTGCGCAATGGTGTGCCCTACGGTGAGTTCTCCGAACTGGTCAAACGGGCCTACGTGGAATCGGCTCTGGAGGATTTCACCGATGGTCGGCGCAAACCCACAGACTCACGGGCAGCGGTTATGACAGGCCTGACCCGCAAGGAAGTAAAACGCCAGCGGGAAATACTGGCCGGTGAAAACCCGGTTCGGGAAACCACCTCTCATGCCAACCGGGCCTCAAGGGTGGTCTCTGGCTGGGTTCATGACCCGGTATTCCAGTCAGCCGATGGTCAGCCCGCTGCTCTGGCCTTTGAAGGCGAGCCGAGCTTTGCCAGCCTGGTCCGCAAGTACAGTGGTGACATGCCGCCGAGAGCGGTACTGGATGAGCTTCTTCGGGTTGGCGTAGTGGTAGTCGAGGATGGCACCGGCCGTCTCCATCTTCGCAAAAGGGCCTATGTTCCCGCCGGCGATAGCGAAGACATGCTCCAGATCTTTGGCGAAGACGTATCAGATCTTATAGCAACCGTTGATCACAACCTGGTCAGCAGCGAAAAAGGTCGGCAGCCGCTTTTCCAGCGAACGCTGACCTACGACAACATACCTGTGGACGTTATTGAACGTTGGCGTAAACACGCCGCAGGGCGTTCACAGGCGTTGTTGGAAGACCTCGACAGCTGGCTTGGCCCCTACGACCGGGATGTCTCCGGCTCGCAGAGCAACGATAACGCACAAGGCGCAGTGCGAACCGGTGTCAGTATCTTCTATTTTGAAGAGCCGATTCAGCGCGGTGACAGCGGAGAAGATGAGTCATGAGCCTCAATCATTTGGACAGCCAGAGCTTAAAATGGCACCCGACGGGCCTGGTAACCACCCTGCTATCGCCCGGTGCCAGGCAAGTCATTCGGTGTTGGCTCGGGCCTTTCGGGTTTCTGGACGAGCAACATCACCCAAGAATGCTGCTTTCCATGATCAATGAGCCTGGCACCTTTCCAGACCTTGTGCGCACCGCCAATTCGAATCTCGTGCCAGCGGTGGTGCTGAACGAATTGCTTAGAAAGGGCATTGTGGAGACCCTGGAAAGCGGCCATATCCTGCTCAGGCGCAGCGCCTATGCACCCGCTACCAGCGGCGACTCGCAGTGCACAACCGAACTTGAAGACTGCCTGACTGCGTACCCCCCACGCCGTCGTTTCAACGATATCTGACCACAGTAGCTGGCCAGGAAGGCCAGCTGGAGATCACCATGACGTCTGAACCCACTCGCAAGCGCTTGTCACTGATTCTAGCCCTCCTGGCCATGGGCGTGTTAAGCGCCTGTGGTGGCGGTGGCGGAGGGGGTGTTGATATCGCCGAGGGCGGCATTCGCGGCACAGGCTCCAGCGTTGGGCCAATATCCGGATTTGGCAGCGTGTTTGTGAACGGCGTGCGGTTTGAGACCGATGGTAATGTTGTCAGCAACGATGGCATTGGCTTTGAGGCTCAACTCGACAAGGGCATGATTCTGCGGATAGACGGTGAATGGCGAACCGATGGCCAGGGTACTGCCAGCGCGGTTGAGTATGACGACACCTTCCGGGGGGTTATATCCTCGGTGAGTTCTCTGGAGCAGGCACGAGATGGAAGCATCAGAAGGGGGGCGATCACAATGTTTGGACAGAGCATATCGTTTGATCGCCGAACCGTTTTCAGCGTGCCGGATGGTTTTGTGGATGAGAGTTCCCTGAAGGATCGGTTGGTGCGGATAAGCGCGTGGCGTACGTCCGAAGGGTACCGAGCCAGCTACATTGGCGTAATTGATGTCCTGCCAAATCAAACCCTCGAGCTTGAAGGTCTCGCTGGTTCACATGATGAGGCTGAAGGTTCATTCCAGATTGGTACCCAAAGGGTAATCTATTTGTCAGATGAGGTGTTCCGGGATGGGCTGACGGCGGATGACCTTAACAACGCAAGCCGTTCTGTCGAAGTGGAAGGCCTGCTGGATGGAGATACGATTACTGCAGAAACCATTCGTCCGGCCGACAGTCGCCGGTTCCTTGGGACGGAGGATGAGGACATTGAACTCACCGGCCCGGTTGAAGGCTATACGCCAAGTGAAACAGAGTTTCTTTTGAACGGCGTAACTATCGTCATTACGGACGACACCGAGTTTGACGACATTAGTCGCAATCGTTTGCAAGATGGCCTCCTGGTTAAGGTGGAAGGTGAGTTCCGGGGGGGCGTTGTTATCGCGGAGGAAATCGAGTTGTTTGAGGGCGACTCAGAAGTTCAGGCCAGAGTACTGAGAGAGGGGCTTCGCCCAAACAGCTGGAATATCGGTGGCGTGACCGTTGTTTTGACCAATTCAACGCTTATTGAGTATGACGACGGACTCTCTGCAATCTCAACTGGGGTCTATGCTGAAGTGGAGGGCATTGAGCGCAGAACCGATTCAGACGTTTATCTCGAAGCTTTGAATATTGAAGTCGAAGCTTCGGGGGACTCTGATTTTGAGATGACGGGACGGTTCTCCCCAGCACAGTTGCAAGGGGGCATCCTGGAAGTGCTTGGCGTTTCAATGACGCTCGCTCCCGACGCCATCGAGGACAATCTGAGCGACTGCGACTTTGTGGAAGTTGAGTATCGGCAGGGTAATGGTGGCTTCATTGCCAGCGAAGTCGAATGTGAAGGTGACTAAGGCAGAGCAATGAACCACCTGGCCCACACCTTCCTTGCCCCGGACTCCCCGGAGGCCCGTGTGGGCAGCATCCTGGGTGACTTCTGCAGAGGTGTGAGGCTGGCGGAGTTGCCCGAATCGGTGTTGCTGGGCGTTCGCCACCATCGGGCAGTGGATGCCTTCACCGACCAGCACCCGCAAGTGCGGGCCAGTAAGCAGCTGTTCTCCAGCCAGCGCCGGCGCTTTGCCGGTGTGGCGCTGGACATTCTCTATGATCACTACCTGCTACGGCACTGGCAGAGATTCAGCGACGTTGATCATCACCGGTTTGTGCGGGGCGTGTATCGGGAGCTGACACGTCACGAAGATGTTATGCCGCCAACCATGGTCAAAGTGACCCGTCGAATGGTCCAGCACGACTGGTTCGGCGCCTACGAAGACTTCGAAAACATCGGCTATGCCCTTGATCGCGTGGCCAGCAGAATCCGCTTTGCCAATCAGTTCGCCGGCATCATCGAAGAAATCCGGGCCAACGATGAACAGCTCGAAGCCCGGTTTCTCCAGTTCTTCCCGGAACTGCTTAACTTCGCCGAAGCAGAATCCACCAGTCTGTCAGCCCAATCGTGAACGCGCTTGCTGGTATTCCTCTTTCAGCCGGTCAACCAGCGCCTGGACGCTCGGAACGTCGTGAATCAGGCTCACCCCCTGGCCGGCGGACCAGACGGTTTTCCAGGCCTTGGCCTCGTCGTCCATGGGCTTGAGCTTCTCGCCGTAATTCACATCACCGGCCTGGTTCAGCTTCGCCATATCAAAACCGGCTGCCTCCAGGCTCTGGCGCATGAAACTGGCGGGAACGCCGGAAACCGCAGGAGTGTGAATAATGTCTGCAGAGACCGCCTCAAGAATCATGTTCCGGTAGGCATCCTCGGCTTCGGATTCCTCGGTATTGATAAACCGGGTACCCATATAGGCCAGATCCGCCCCCAGCGCCTGCGCCGCGAGCAGGTCTTCACCATGAGACAGCCCTCCCGCCAACAGAATCGTGCCGTCGAACACCTCACGAATCTCATGCACCAGCACAAAGGGATTCACCGTACCGGCATGGCCACCGGCCCCGGCACTCACTGCGATAATGCCATCCACCCCGGCTTCCGCCGCCTTGCGGGCGTGCTTCTGATTGGTCACATCATGGAACACCAGCCCACCATAACTGTGCACCGCCTCCACCACCTGGCTGGCCGCGCCCAGTGAGGTAATCACCATCGGCACCTGGTGCTTCACACACAGCTCCAGATCCGCCTGCCAGCGGGGATTGGTGCGATGCACCACCAGATTGACCGCATAGGGCGCGGTAACTGAGTCCGGATGGGCCTGTTTCCATTGCGCCAACTCCGTATTCATGTGAACCAGCCATTCCTCAAACCCCTCACTGCTGCGCTGGTTCAGGGCCGGGAAACTTCCCACCACGCCCGCCTTACAGCAAGCCAGCGCCAGCCGGGGCGACGAAATCAGAAACATGGGAGCTGCAATCAGCGGTAAAGCGAGAGAATCTTTCAACTGAACGGGCATTGGCATGGTTGGTCCTTGATTTTTATTGGAACTTTCTCAGGATATAGGGGATCTTAGCCTGCCCGGAGAACGTTGGACAATCGTTCCAACGGGTGACAGGACAAAACAAAAGGAGCCCACCATGGGTGAAGCAAAAAGACGCAAACAAACCGGCGCCCCCGCACCGCGTAAGCACCGAAACAAAAAACCGGCCATCATCGGTATCTCTGTTGCCGTCATCGCCGTTGTTGCAGTGGCTGTCTACTTCCTGACACAACCGCCCAAACCAACCTCCGAGGCACTACCGGTAGCCGCCCCCAACGCATCAGACTTCCCGGCAGTCCTCGACCAGTACGGCATCTCCGTGGGCCCGGAAAACGCCCCCGTCGTCGTCCGTGAATTCGCCGACTACCAATGCCCCGCCTGCGCCCGCTTCGCCGAAGCCAGCAAACGCCTGAAGCAGGAATACGTCGACACCGGCAAAGTTCGCTTCGTCTACTTCGACCTTCCCCTACGCCAACACCAAAACGCCGTCCCCGCCGCCCAGGCCGCCCGCTGCGCCGGTGACCAGGGCCAATACTGGGAGATGCACGACAAACTCTACGACGCCCAAAGCGAATGGAGCGGCTCCAACGACCCCGTCGCCACCTTCACCCGCTACGCCAATGGCCTGGGCCTCGAAGAACGCCGCTTCCGCCGCTGCCTGACCACCGAACTCCACAAAGAAGCGGTAGAACAAAGCCTGCAAGTGGCCGTCCAAATGCGCGTCACCAGCACCCCGACAGTGATGGTAGACAACATCCAACTAACCCGACCGGGTTGGGGACAGCTCTCCGCAGTGGTGGAGCGGGAATTGAACAAAGTAAACAACTAACGAGCCTGAGCCATAAGTGCCGGACGGCAACCTGAGAAGTTAGCCACTGGGTGGGGAGGGCTTTACAAAAGCCTGCGGAGCCATGGATGGCGGAGCGGAGCGTACAAGGACGTATTCACAGCGTCTTTTGTAAAGCCCTCCCCACCCAGTGGCGGGAACGCGGGCCCCCAGAACACCTAAACGCGCAATCTGCGCATATCCCCAACTTGCACCCAAACCCCAGTTGGTTAAACTTTGCCCCCTAACGGCTAATCCCCGTGACAATTATCAAACCATGCTCCGGATTTACGATCCGGCCCGCAGGAGAAACCATGAGCAACGAAATAGTCGTCTGCGCACTCTACAAGTTCGCAGTATTGAATGATTACAAAGACCTACGCCAGCCCCTGCTGAACCTCATGCTGGAAAAAGACGTCCACGGCACCCTGCTGCTGGCAAGGGAAGGCATCAACGGCACCATCGCCGGCAGCCGCGAAGGCATCGACGCCGTCAAAGCCTGGATCGCCAGCGACGAGCGCTTCGACGGCGTGGACTACAAAGAATCCTATGTAGACATACAGCCCTTCAAGCGCACCAAGGTCAAACTCAAAAAAGAAATCGTCACCATGGGCGTCGAAGGCATCGACCCCAAACGGGTGGTTGGCACCTACGTTGACCCCAAAGCCTGGAACGACCTCATCTCAGACCCCGAAGTACTGCTGGTAGACACCCGCAACCAGTACGAAGTCGAGATTGGCACCTTCAAAAACGCCGTCAATCCGGCCACTGACACCTTCCGGGAATTTCCAGAGTATGTGAAACAGAACCTGGACCCCAGCAAACACAAGAAAGTCGCCATGTTCTGCACCGGCGGCATCCGCTGTGAAAAATCCACGGCGTTCCTGAAAGAGCAAGGGTTCGACGAGGTATACCACCTCAAAGGCGGCATCCTGAAATACCTGGAAGAGGTGCCCCAGGAACAAAGCCTGTGGCAGGGCGAGTGCTTCGTATTTGACGACCGGGTAACCGTCAACCACAACCTCGAGCGCGGCGATTACGACCAGTGCCACGCCTGCCGCCGGCCGATTACCGAAGAAGACAAGCAGCGCCCGGAATACGAACAGGGCGTGAGCTGCCACCAGTGCATTGAATCACTGACAGAAGAACAAAAAGGCCGGTTCAAGGAACGTGAACGCCAGATGCAACTGGCCCGGGAACGCGGAGAAGCCCACGTGGGTGGCGAAGCCGCCCGCATCATTGCTGAACGGAAGGCCCGCAAGAAGGCCGAAAGGGAAGAACAGGCCCGCAGAAGTCTGGAGGGGGAGAAAGTTCGTAAGGTTGTGAACAACTGAAGACTAACCCAACCAAGGAGATAACATGGGTATTAGAAAACCACTGGCAGTCGCATGTATGGCACTGGCCCCGCTGGCCCAGGCCCAGTCCAGTGGCAACTGGACAGGGGAGGCAGAACTCGGTGTGCTGGTAACCTCCGGCAACAGCGAAGAAACCAAGGTGAACGGCCGCCTGGGATTGCAGCATGAGACCCAAACCTGGCGCAACACCGGTGAGTTCAGCTCTCGTTACACAGAAACGGAAGATCAGACAACCGCTGAAGAGTACAAGGCGGCCCTGGAATCTGATTACAAATTCGACGACAAACAATACTGGTTTGTGCGTGGCTCCTATGAAGATGACCGGTTCTCCGGTTATGACTTCGAATCCACACTCACTACGGGTTATGGAAACCGTGTTTGGCAGGCAGGGGATCGTTCCTTCCTGGACCTCTCAGTAGGAGGCGGTTATCGCTACAACAAGCTGAAGCAGGAAAACCCGGATGGTCGGGACGTGGAAGAGGAGGCCATCGCCCGCCTGGCAGGCCAATTCGATTATGCGTTGTCTGATAACGCCCTGTTCCGCCAGAAGCTGAGCACCGAGATTGGACTGGATGATAACAACACCATCAGCCAGTCTGAGACAGCGTTGCAAAGCAACATTGTCGGCAGCCTGTCCATGAAGGCCGCGTTCCGGTTGAAGCACGTGTCTGATGCGCCCGTCGGCTCAGACAAAACCGACACCGAGACCTCGCTCTCGCTGCTGTACGGGTTCTGATTCCGGATTCCCGGAGCCAAAGAAAAAGGGGCAGGTGGTCAAACCACCCGCCCCTCTTCGTTATCCGGAACCTCAGACGTTGTTCCGCAGCCCCAGCTCATCCGGGTAGGGCGTCAGGTACTTCTGGGTATGCAAATAATCTACTGGCTCCTTGCGCTGGGCCAGGCGCAGCAATGTCATTGGCACCACCAGCGGAATCTCGCCGCGCCGGTAGGCTTCAATCTGCTCCAGCAGAACGGCTTTTTCCTCCGACGACATTCCTTCTTTCAGGTAACCCAGCAGATGCTGCATGGCATTCACGTGAGAACCCCGGCTTACGCGCTGGGTCATGGCTTCCATAAAACCGTGAATGTAGCGGTCCGCAATCTGTGCCAGTGGCTCGGCTTTCAGGTCCGCCAGCATTGGGCCAAGCTGGCGGTAGATTTTTTCAGAGTGGGCCAGCAACGTGAACTTGTGGCGTTGATGGAACTCCAGCAGTGACTGCTTGGTGAGCTTGTCGCCGGCCACGTTCTGCATCCAGTCGTCGTAGGAGAATACCCGCTCAATAAAGTTCTCCCGCAACATGTCATCGTGCAGGCGGCCTTCTTCCTCGACCGGCATCAACGGGTAGGCTTTCATCAGGGCTTCGGCAAACATGCCGCGGCCATCCCGGTGCATGAATGCGCCTTCCGCGTTATGGATCTTGATGCGCTCCATGCCGCAGCTGGGAGATTTCGCCATCAGAATGTAGCCACGCAGGTTGGCGAGCGAGGGCATCACCTCGGCAATGAAATTCTGCATGCCTTCGGTGTGATCTTTCGTGCCTTTACTTTCAACCAGGCGAAGACCGTCTTCGTGTTCGCGCAGGTGAATGGCCGGGCGGGGCACACCCAGGCCGGCCTCCAGTTCCGGGCAGATAGAGCGGAACTCAAAATGCTTCGCCAGCACCTGGGTACAATATCGGGAATGCTTGTGGCCACCGTCGTGGCGGACTTCCTTGCCGAGCAGGCAAGTGCTAATGCCAACAGGAATACCGGTCACTAAAACTCTCCAGCCGTTGGATGATCGGGTACTACACCACTATACGTGCTGTGAGTATAGCCCGATCAAGTCAGGGCAGAGTGTTCATCCGGGCAATTGCGGAGCCGTCAGTGGCCGTACACCATCATGGTGGTGTCGCTGATGACAAAATCCGTGAACTGAACCGAGCCAATGCTGGTGCCACCCACCTTGAACACCGGCATGTCGATGTCGGCCCGGAACTCCACCTCATGGATCGACAGGCCTTCCTTGCCAGAGGTCGCCCCGGTGCCGCGAGACAATTTGGCGGTGGCGTGGGCCATGCCGAAATGGCCGAGGGTGTCGTTGCCCCTGCGGTTATGAATCTGCAGGCCTTCAATGCCCACGGCGGCGAAGTTGAAAATCAGGATTACATCGGCGGCATCCCAGTTCAGGCTGCCGTCTGTCACCTCAAAATGGGTGTCGAGCTGCAGTTCCGAGCCGGAGACGGTATTGCCATTGGCCAGGGTGCGGGTAGAGCTGCCACCGTTACGGATGACCAGATCCGTGGGGCCGATGTAGCCCTGGAGGTTAATGTCTGAAAACAGGTTGGTACTGCCATCCGTGCCGGAGTTGGTAATGCTGTCGATGGCCAGTTCAAAATCCACTGCTTGCAGGTAGTCGTCGAGGCTGGTTGGGTCGCCGTAATCGGTGGCGCCCAGGTGAATCACCAGATCACCGCTGTTGAACTGCTTGCCAAAACTGCCTGCCACGGAGTATGTCGCCAGGGCATCGGCGACGTCCGGATTGCTGGTGTCCAGCAGGCCCGCGTTGGCGCGCCGGGCAATCTCGGAAAAGCCGTGTTCCAGCACCTCTCCCTCACCGGCGATGTCGATGGTCAGCTTCAGGTTATCCAGTACGGTGTCGTTGTGGCCGGACAGCCGAAGGCCGTTAACGCTGAGCGAGCCTTCGTCGGTCCAGGTCAGCCGGTCGATGCTGAGCTTGGTTTCCAGCTCGATGGACACGCCAGCCTGGCCGGTAACGGCGGCCATGGAGGCATCATCCAGCGGGCGGAAATCCGCCAGAGCCGTCGCTGGCAGGAGTGAGATGGCGGCAATAGCGCCGGCCAGTGCGGATCTGCTGGTCAATGCAGTGTAAGAGAACATAAGGGCCCCGGATTCCGTTCGGCATTCTTGTTGTTATTCAGAGGCCTGAAGGCTCAGCGTTAGGCTCTCTGACGGGCCGCAGGGACAGCAGGACCAAGGCTGCGGTGGTTAATAGTTACACAGTGTTACTTTATGCCGGTGCCCTGGAAGGATCTGTGAGACTGATCACACCCTGAGCAGCAGATGATCGGTGCCTCAGCTCAGGGCCTGTCGAATCAGCTGTTTCTGGTGCTCGGCAAAGCCGCGAATCAGTGTCTGGGCTTTGTCGGCGTCTCTGGCCAGAACCGCCTGGGGGAGCTCAGAGAAAAACTGGCTGGTTTGGGCCAGCCCCTGGCGGTAGCGCTCGGCACTGAGATAGTAAGCGCGGCTGACCGCCGGCTTGAAGTTCGACAGGGCTTCTGTCAGGTATGGGTTGTCCACCACTTTGCAGCAGGCCTCCATCACCCCGAAGCTCGCCTCCACCACTGCGGTAATGTCGGTGGCCGGTTGCTTCACTTGTTCCACCACCTGGGCCACGGCATTCAGCATCATCTGCTTGTCGGATTCCTGCCAGCGCTCACACAGCCGGGCGGCCAGCATCATCAGCAGGTGCATGTACACGTCATACAGTTCCGAGGCGTAATCGGCATTCAGTTTGGTGGCTGAGGCGCCTTTGCGGGGGGTGATTTCCACCAGGTGCCAGCGCTCCAGGGTATACAAGGCTTCCTTCACCGATGCCCTGCTGACCTTGAGTTCGTTCGCCAGAGTGGCTTCCTGAATGCGCTCCCCGGGGCGGATCTGCCCGGTCATGATGCGTTCCGCCAAGTAGTTGGATATCTGCTCCGCCAGGGTGTTGGGCACCTGAAAATCCATAAGGGCTCTCTGAACAGGTTGAACGATCCGGCTGGCCAAAGAGGGCAGTACGCCGGCAGATGGTTGAACGCGCATGAGTTTATCACAGCCTTTTTATTGATGGATTCAGACCCGTGTAGGGCGGGTGTTTCGTGACAATTATCAAAAAATAACTAGGGTAGCGCTTGACGACTGATATATTGTAGGACAATAATGCAGAAAAAGTAAGGCTGAGATCCACATCCCGACACAACGTCCTACAACAAGGGGGGGCTACCATGAGCTCACGTCAGATCGCATTGCGCACCGAAGCCGGCCGCCGGCGGGTATTGATTACCCTGAAAAAATACAGCTACCTGATTGCCATGATTCCGCTGGTGCTTCCGCCGCTGCTGCTGGCAGCCGGTGAGAGCTCCGGCCTGGTGAACCTGTTCGCCTGGGGTGTGCCGGTGGTGGTGTTCGGCATCATTCCGGTGCTGGACATGATGCTCGGCAAAGACGCCCTGAACCCGGATGAGCAGGATGATGTGCCCCGGCTGAATCAGGAAAAGTTCTACAAGGTGATTACGCTCGGCTGGGTAGCCGCCTATGCCGTGTTACTGATCTGGAGCATGGTCACCCTGGCCTCCGGCGTATTCAGCGTTACCGGCGCCATTGGTTGGGTGGTGTCCATCGGTATTGTGGGCGGTTTGGGCATCAACGTTGCCCACGAGTTGATCCACAAAGATGGCAAGCTGGAACCCTGGGCCGGTGGCTTTCTGTTGTCACTGGTGTGCTACGCGGGCTTCAAGGTGGAGCACCTGCGGGGCCATCACGTGCATGTATCCACCCCGGAGGATGCCTCGTCCTCACGCTACAACCAGTCCCTGTACAACTTCTTGCCCCAGGCCTATGTGCGTAACTTCGCCAACGCCTGGAAGCTGGAGGCTGAGCGGCTCAAGCGCAAGGGCCAGGCGCCTCTAAGCTGGCGTAACGAGTTGATCTGGTGGTACGGCATCAGCCTGCTGGCCCTGGTGGCTTTCACGGTCGCGTTCGGCTGGTTGGGCGCGGCCTTCTTCCTGGGCCAGAGCTTCATCGCCTTTACCCTGCTGGAGATTGTGAACTACCTGGAACACTACGGCCTGCACCGTCGCAAGCTGGACAACGGCCGCTACGAGCGAACCACTCCGGAACACAGCTGGAACAGCAATTACTTCCTGACCAACGTGTTCCTGTTCCAGCTGCAGCGCCACAGTGACCACCACGCCTTTGCCAAGCGTCGTTACCAGGTGCTGCGCCACCACGACATCGCACCGCAGCTGCCCGCTGGTTACGCCGCCATGGTGGTGCTGGCCTGCATCCCGCCACTCTGGCGCAAGGTAATGAACCCAAGGGTAGAAGCCTACTATCAGGGTGAAGAGCACCAGCTGACTTCCTGACAGTCCTTTCATGGCCCCGGTCTGCACGGCCGGGGCACTACAGCCTTCAGAGTGTCTCTGGAGAATGCCGGGGTAATACCCGGCCTTGAAGCCCCGTGAATGCGTCTCTGGTTCACGGGGTCTTTTTTTGTGCCCTTGAAATCCGGGGCGAGGGCACACAGGTTTACAGGCTGAACCCTCAATCCGATAAGGACACTCGACATGCCCAAGCATTTCGAACAGGCACCGGGCCTTTACGACGCCCCGGTTCCCGAGACCGAAGGCTACGTTTTCAACCAGACCATGATGCGCATCAAAGAGCCCGAGCGCTCCATGGACTTTTACACCCGCGTGATGGGCATGCGCCTGGTGCGCAAGCTCGACTTCCCGGAAATGAAGTTCACCCTGTATTTCCTGGGATACCTGGACGACAAACAGGCGCAGCTCGTACCAAACGATGACGCCCACCGCACCACCTTCACCTTTGGCCGGGAAGCGATGCTGGAACTGACCCACAACTGGGGCACGGAAGACGACGCTGATTTTGCCTACCACAACGGCAACGACCAGCCCCAGGGCTTTGGTCACATTGGTGTGGCCGTGCCAGATGTGTACGCTGCCTGCGAGCGCTTTGAGAAACTGGGCGTGGAGTTTGTGAAGAAGCCGGACGACGGCAAGATGAAAGGCCTGGCCTTTATCAAAGACCCGGATGGCTACTGGATTGAAATTCTGCAGCCCAACATGCTGGAAAAACAGCGCAAGTAAGGCTGGCCTGACACAGCCCCGGCTTCAGTCTGAGCGACTGTTGCCGGGGGCATTGCCGTAACGGGAAGCCACAATAACCGCAATGGTCAGTATCAGCGCCCCGGTGATGCCGATGGGCCCCAGGACCTCCCCCAGAATCAGCCAGGCCAGAAGTGCCACAAACAACGGTTCCAGCGTGACAATAATGCTGGAAAGCGTTGCCAGAGTGGTCTTCATCCCCGCGAAGAAACACAGGTAGCCAATACAGGTTGGCACCACGCCGATGTACAGCACCATCAACCAGTGCGACAGCCCCAGGCTGGCCAGCCCGGCAAAGCCACCGGTAAGCGCCACTATCGGCAATAACAGAAGGGCGGCGGTCAGAAAGCAGATAAAGGCTGTGGTGAACACCGGTGTGCCGGCGGAATTGTAGCGACTGGTGAGAGTAAAGCCGGTGTATACGGCGGCGGCAAGCAACGCCATCAGAATGCCCGCAAGCCGCAAGGTACCGGCCGTGTCCATATCACTGGCCACCAGCATGCCAGTGCCGAGGATGGCCGCAAACGCCGCCGCCAGGGTCAGCGGGCCGGGCTTCTCGCCTAACATGGGTGCCGCCAGAATGGCCACCAGAACCGGCGGCAGGCACAGTGAGATGAGCGTAGCAATACCGGCCCCGGTCAAATCCACTGCCACCAGATAACTGCCCTGATAAAACGCCTGGAACAACCCCATTGCCGCTAATGGCAATAGGGCCTTGGCGCTGAGCCCGCGCAATGAGCTACCGGCGACCTTCTGGCCGGGATGCTGTAATTCCAGCTGCTGCTGTTCCCGCCGCATCAGCAGGTAGAAAAACGGCAACGCAACCACCAGGCGCAATAGCGCAAGCGTAATGCCGGTCAACTCGGTGCCGGTAAACAGGAATTTGGCAACTATGCCAGTGGTGCCCCACAGCAGGGCCGCAAACGCGATGAGTAAAGCGCCATGAATCATGAAAGTGGCCAACGCAATGAATGTAAAGCCAAAAAGGGTAACAGTGGCTGGCAGTTGGCGCTATAGGGGAAAGAACGGGCAGCCAGGGCTGCCCGGAAGGCTTTAACGCTTACTCGGCAGACAGCCGATCAGCATTGCGCTCAACGGTCCGTGCGCCGATGCCTTTCACATTGGCCAGGTCTTCCACCGACTGGAAGGGGCCATTTTCACTGCGGTAAGCCACAATGGCCTCGGCCTTGCTCTCGCCAATGCCGTTCAGGGTGGCCAGCGTGGCAACGTCCGCCTGATTGATATTGATGGTGGCTGGCTGTTCAGCGTGGGCGAAGCCTGTGGCCAGGGAGAACAGCAGAACGAGGGTAGCCAGAATGCCTGTGTGTTTCATCGGAGAACTCCTTTTTAAAGACGTTGTTATGAGACGTCAGGAGTAACAAACCGTGGGTGTGGGTAATGGGGTGGAGCGATGAGAGAAACGTTAAAACGGTAGGCTGTGTAAGTGCACGGAACGGGACCACAGTCCGTGTAGTCCCCCAATTCCGTGGCTGACCCCTGCCTAATCCATCAGGCGCGCATCATCCTGAGCACTTCGTCCTTGCGTTCGTCCCTGTAAGCCCTGTTCCATCGGGCAACTCCGGTTAAGTGGAGTTTCCACCCCTGAGCCAACGTCCGTGCTGGCTTGTCATCCCTGACAATGCTCATTCTACGCCTGGCCGGATCATTAAGAATCGGACATCTGCCTGTTGGTGTGTGCGATATTTCCTACAGCGCTGTGAGATTGCCGGTGAACCTAAGTTAATTGTTTTATGGGGCTTTTCTGGGCAATTTCTTGCCCGCCACGATGGGCTTCGGCGGCCTCTTTTATCTTCTCCATGGTGATTTCCCGCACCGCTTTCTGGCTGGAGCGGATATGCCGGGTTAACCGGTCCGCGGCATCGGTGGCATGGCCGGTGCGCAGGGCTTCCAGAATCTGTGAGTGTTCTATATAGGTGGCATCCACCCGGTCGTCCCGCGTGAAATCCAGCCGACGGATAATCCGCAGGCGGTCGGTAATCTCCCGGTGTATACGGGTCATCTCCCGATTGCCTGCCGCGGCCACCAGATCACAGTGAAAGCTCTCGTCCAGCGCCCGCACGGTGCTGCCGACGGCCCGTTCGGAGGGGTGGTCCGGGTTCCAGATGGCAATCAGGGTGCGCAGGGTTTGAGGTTCTTCGGGCAGGGCGCAGATTTTGTGCATGGCGGCCCGCTCGAGGGTAATCCGCAAGTCGTAGAGTTCTTCTACCTGCTGAAAATCAAACGGCTTGACTTGCCAGCCGCTGCGGAACAGGACATCGACATAGCCTTCCCGCTGCAGCCGATACAGGGCCTCGCGCACCGGTGTCCGGCTGGCATTCAGTCGAGCACCCACGTCGCCCTCGCTGAATTTGTCTCCGGGAATCAGGCGGAACTCAAAAATATCGTCCTTCAGGGCTTCATAAACCCTGTCTGCCATGGAGGCTTTTCTTTTAGTGGTCGTTTTCATTTTCGGAGTTTGCCCTCTTTGGGGGTGTCCTCTTGTTTTGGAGTTTGGCGCTGGGCATGGGGGGCGGAGTGGCTTTTCAAAAGACGCCGTGAATACGTCCCTGTAGGCTTGAGTGCGACATCCCTGTCGCACACACTTTTGAAAAGCCACTCCGCCCCCCACCCCCGACTCCCCAAGCCTGCGAGAGGCGTTTGCCGAGAAGGTGGAGTTGGCGCGTCATTTCACACCCAATTTCAGTCAATCGTAATCACTTTTTCCAAGCCGCAATCACTGGAGCCAACCCGCACAGCGGCGATTTCGCCTAAACAGAAGGCCAGCACCAAAAGCGCCGATCTCCCAAACCCGAAACCAGCAACCAGCAACCGTAATCAAACTTCGATGCTAAGCAGGGGCTCCCCGGGAGTAACCGACTTCCCAGGCTCCACATGCATAGCACTGATGGTGCCAGACAGCGTCGCATTTACCTCGAACTCCATCTTCATAGCCTCTACGATCACCAACGGATCACCCTCCGCCACCGTATCCCCCGGCTTCACCAGGCACTTCCAGATATTGCCGGCAATCTCCGCGCTTACCAACTCCCCAAACCGCTCCAGGTCTGAGGTATCCGGTTTTGGCGGGGCCTTGGCCAGGCGGTCGAGTTCTTCGGCTTCGCTTTCCTTCCACAAAGCCACCTCTTTAGCGTAGGCCGTCTGCTGCAGTTTGCGGAACTCGGCAATGGAATTTTCGTTGGCGTCTAGGAAGACCTGGTGGGATTTCAGATCGAAGGTTTCCTCTTCGATCCTGATCTCCAGCTTGCCAGCGCGGAACTGGTCGCGCATTTCGGTCAATTCGTCTTCGGTGACCGGGTAGTAGCACACCTGGTCGAAGAACCGCAGCAGCCAGGGCGCGCCTTCGGCGAATTGTTTGTTTTTCAGGTATTTGTTCCAGATCGGCAGGGTGCGGCCTACCAGCTGGTAGCCGCCTGGGGAATCCATGCCGTAGATGCACATGTAGATGCCGCCGATGCCCACAGTACCTTCGGCGGTGTAGGTTCTGGCCGGGTTGTATTTGGAGGTGAGCAGTCGGTGCCTTGGGTCCAGGGGCACGGCGCAGGGGGCGCCGAGGTAGACGTCGCCCAGGCCCAGTACCAGGTAGCGGGCGGAGAAGAGTACGTCTTTTACGTCGTCCCGGCTGGGCAGGCCGTTGATGCGTTGCATGAAATCGACGTTGTTAGGCAGCCAGGGCGCGGTGTCGCGCACGGACTGGCGGTATTTCTCCACGGCTTCCAGGGTGGCGCTGTCTTCGAAGGCCATGGGCAGGTGGATGACCCGGCTGCGCACTTTCAGTTCGTCTGTGGGCGGCAGGGTGGCTTCCAGGTCCAGCAGGTAGGTCATCAGTGCTTCCTGGGACAGCAGGCGGGCGTCGTATCTCAGCTGCAGGGAGCGCACGCCGGGAGACAGTTCCAGCAGGCCGTTGGGTTGTACATCGGCGATGGCTTCCATCAAGGCGTGGATGCGCATTCGGGCGCCCAGATCCAGCACGTTGGCGCCGTATTCCAGCAGGATGTACTGGTCACCGGCCTGGCGGTAGGTGACTTCCGGGCGGCCGTCGGTTTCGTCCAGGTGCGCCAGGATGGTGGCAGACAAGCCATTCAATGGGGCCAGGTCAGGCGCCACCAGGGTCACTGCCGGCGGAGCCATCAGGCTCTTGATGGCCAGTTCCTGGCGTTCGGCCAGTTGTACTGCTGTGTCGTTATCAATGGCCACAAACCGGATGGTGTCGCCGGGTTTTACCTGGCCCACTTTCCACAACTCGGCCTTGGCGATGGTGACCGGGCACACGAAACCGCCCAGGCTGGGGCCGTCTTTGGTGAGGATAACCGGCATATCACCGGTAAAGTTGATGGAGCCGATGGCGTATTCGGTGTCGTGAATGTTGGACGGGTGCAGGCCTGCTTCGCCGCCGTCTTCTCGGGTGAACTCGGGTTTCGGGCCGTTCAGGCGAATGCCCAGGCGGTTGGAGTTGTAGTGCACTTCCCAGTCCTGCTCGAAGAACTTCTCAATGGATTTTTCCGAGAAGAAATCCGGGGCGCCGTGGGGGCCATAGAGCACGCCGATTTCCCAGTGGTTGGGGTAGTCCGGAATCAGGTCCGGGTCTGCCGGTGCGGGGTCGTGGGTTGGCCCCGGTGTGGTGCAGGCGGGCAATTCCAGCTGGCTGATGCCCAGCATGTCGCCCGGGCGCAGGGGGCGGCCGCCGTGGCCGCCGAACTGGCCCAGGGCGAAGGTGGAGCGGCTGCCCAGGTACACCGGCACATCAAAACCGCCACGTACCGCCAGATAGGTACGGCAGCCCTTGATGGCCTTGCCCACGGCTAACACCTGGCCGGCTTTGACGGTAATGGGTTTCCAGAATTCAACCGCTTTGCCGTCCAGGGTGGCATCCGTCAGTGCGCCAGTCAGCGCTACCACAGAGTCCTTGTGGAATTTCAGGCTGGGGCCGATCAGGGTGGCTTCCAGGCCGGCGGCGTCGTTGTGGTTGCCGACAATCCGGTTGGCGATGCGGAAGGCGTAGTCGTCCATGGGGCCACTGGGCGGTACACCGATGTTCCAGTAACCCACACGGCCGGGGTAGTCCTGCACCGTGGTGTAGGTGCCAGGTTTCAGCACCTCCGCCACCGACGGCTTGAACTCGAAGCTCTCCAAAGCGCGGGTGGAGACAATGCCATCCTCAAAACTTGTCTGGGCCACCACCTGGCGCAGGTAATCCAGGTTGGTGGCGATGCCCATGAGCCGGGTTTCCGACAATGCCGTGCGCAGTTTCGCAAGGGCATCGGCCCGGTCTTTGCCGTGCACAATCAACTTGGCGATCATCGGGTCGTAGTGGGCGGAGACTTCACTGCCGTTCTCCACCCAGGTATCTACCCGCACGCCGTCTTCCGGCCAGTACACATCGGTCAGTTCACCGGGGGAGGGCTGGAAATCTTTCAGCGGGTCTTCCGCGTAGATGCGCACTTCCATGGACGCGCCGTTAAGCTCCGGCTTGAAGTTCGCCAGGTCCGGGCTTTCGCCGGCGGCGATTTTCAGCATCCATTCGATCAGGTCCAGGCCGGTGACAGACTCGGTCACCGGGTGCTCTACCTGTAAGCGGGTGTTTACTTCCAGGAAATAGAATTCGTCCCGGTCGGCGTCGTAAATGTATTCCACGGTACCGGCAGAGCGGTAATTCACCGATTGCCCGAGCGACACCGCCGCATCCAGCATGGCCTGGCGGGTGGCCGCCGGCAGGTTGGGGGCTGGAGTTTCTTCCACTACCTTCTGGTTGCGCCGCTGCAGGGAACAATCCCGTTCGCCCAGGGCCACCACATTACCCTGGCCATCACCGAACATCTGCACTTCCACGTGGCGGGCACGGGCAATGAAGCGCTCCAGGAATACGCCGCTGTCGTTAAAGAAGCTCTGGCCCTGGCGGCGCACGGTTTCGAAGGCATCCCGCAGTTCGCTGTCGCTGTTGCAGCGGGTCAGGCCGATGCCCCCACCACCAGCGGTGCTTTTCAGCATCACCGGGTAGCCCAGGCGCTCGGCGGTTTGTAGAGCTTCGTCCAGGGTTTCCAGCAGGCCGCTGCCCGGAGCCAGGGGCACGCCGGCGGCTTCCGCCAGTTCCCGGGCCCGGTGTTTCAGACCGAATTCCCGCATCTGTTCCGGAGTCGGGCCGATGAACACAATGCCTTCGGCTTTGCAGGTTTCGGCGAAGTCGGCGTTTTCGGACAAAAAGCCGTAACCGGGAATGATGGCTTCGGCGCCGGTCTGCTTGGCCGCCGCCAGAATCTGGGCCTTGTCCAGGTAGGTTTCGCTTGCGCCTTTGCCCACCAATGCCACGGCTTCATCGGCGGTGGTGACGTGTAGGCTGTGGCGGTCTTCATGGGAGTGGACAGCCACGCTGCCGATGCCCAGGGCTTTCAGGGTGCGGATGGTGCGAACGGCGATTTCGCCTCGGTTGGCGATGAGGACTTTTTTGAACATGTTATAGAAACTCCTTGTAGGTGGATCAGGCCCGGTGCTGGGTGGGGTCAGACCCGCAGGGTCTGACCCCGATTCGCGACTTGGGTGGGTGGACCCGCGGGGGCTGACGCTGAATCGAATTAGTTGGCAGTGGCAGTTCCCGATTTGATAAACGCGCGCCAGCCGCCGAAGTCGGTGACGTCGCGGGCGCCGGTGAAGCCGTAGCCTTCGCAGATAAAGCCGTTCACCCAGCGGCCATCGGCCAGTTCGACGTTGCCGATGCCGAGGGGGGCAGGAATCAGGTCAACAAAGGAGCCGAACTCCGAGGCGGCCATTTCCCAGACTTCCAGCACGATTTCGGCACCGCCGTCTTCCACCCGCTTGAGGCCCGGTTTGGGCGGGGTGGTGTTGGGCAGGGCGAACAGGCGGTAGTTGGGGGTGGTGGTGGTTTGCTCCAGCAGCCGCGCTTTGCGTTCGGTGAGCTGGGTGTTCAGGGGCATGCCGGATAAATGGGCGCCCACCACCGCTACCTGAATGGTCGGAACGGCTGGTTGGTAAGTAACCACTTCCTCCGGGCGTGCTTTATCAGAGGCGCCCAGGGGTGTTGGGTGGGCGTTCAGCCACTGGCTGGCGAGGGTTTGCAGTTCCCGATCTTTCCAGGCGCCGCTTATCAACGTCACGCCGAAGGGCAGGCCGTCGTCCCGGAACCCGGCGGGCACCGCCAGGGCGCACAAATCCGCCAGGTTCACAAAATTGGTGTAGGTGCCCAGTTGGCTGTTCAGTGCGACCGGGTCAGCATTCACGGCTTCAATGGTGGGCGCGATGGGGGCAGTGGGCACCAGCAGGCCGTCCACTTCAGCCAGCAGCGTATCGATCTGCCGCAGCAATTCTTCCTTGCGGTACTGGGCGTTAAAGGTATCGGTGGCGGTGAAGTTCCCCGCCTTGCTGATGATTGAACGCACGGTCTCGTTCATATCGCTGGCGAGGTCTGCCATAAAGCCTTGCACCGCCGCGTGGCGCTCGGCCACCCATGGGCCTTCATAGAGCAGGGCGGCCAGTTCCAGCAGCGGGCTGAAATCCAGGGGCACGAGTTCCACGCCGGCGGTATCCAACTGGCGCCATTGGCTCAACGCGGTATTCCAGGCCGCTTCCGCCTGTTGGTCACCAAAGAACTCGGGTTGCTCGGGAATGGCCAGGCGCTGCACCGGGCCGGGGCGGCGAATGGCGGGCGCATCCAAAGGCAGGGCGCTGGGCGCTTTCCGGGAAAAGGCGTCGGCTTTATCAAAGCCCGCCATCACCTCAGCCACCCGTGCGGCATCGGCAATGGTCAGGCCGAACACCGATACACAATCCAGCGACCGGCAGGCCGGCACCACACCGTTGATACTGAACAGGCCCTTGGTGGGCTTTAACCCCACCAGGTTATTCAGGCCTGCCGGCACCCGGCCGGAGCCGGCGGTGTCGGTGCCCAGGGCAAAGGGCACCAGGCCCCGAGCCACCACCGAGGCAGAACCGGAGCTGGAACCGCCACTGACCACCTTCGGGTTAAAACTGTTGGGCACGGCACCGTAAGGGGACCGGGTGCCCACCAGCCCGGTGGCGAACTGGTCCAGGTTGGTTTTGCCAATCACCACCGCGCCGGCGGCTTTCAGTTGGCGCACCACCGTGGCGTCTTGTTCGGGGGTGTAGGCAAAGGCGGGGCAGGCGGCGGTGGTCTCAAAGCCGGCCACATCGATGTTGTCTTTCACCGCGAAGGGAATGCCGTAAAGCGGTAATTTTTCCAGATCACCGTCGACGCCCTCCAGCTTGTCAGCCAGTTCCGCCATGGCCTGGTGGAAACCCTCGCCGCTCAGCCGGGAGATCCAGGCGTTGTCGTTACTTTTCAGGTAATCCAGCAGTTTGCTGATCAGGGCTTCCGGCTCTGCCCCTTCTCTATAGGCCTGTTGCCAGTCTGTGATCGTCCATCCAAGGGAAGTTGGCATGGGATGTCGTCCTCATGTGTGGTCAAACTTGTATACATGAGCAATGGCAAGCGACGTGCCAGACATCCGAAAAAAGTAACTAATTCATTAAAAACAGTTGGTTAATGGTTTTTGCATGATGATTGGGCAAAACCGGCATGCACCAGCAAGGCGCAGAATCACACCAGAAGGCACCAAAATCAGGCCTTAAACCGGGTAAATAACGGGCGTTAGCGGCGAGTCGATAGCTTGTATACTAGATAAATTGTTGTTGTGTAATGCTTTTTGTAAGAGTTGGAACGGCAGATGCAATCACCCCGTTGCGTTTGACGACTCATAACCCAACGAAAAGGACGCGCAACATGAGCATCAAAAAACACGTGAAAATGGGCCTGTCTGCACTGGCATTGTCTGTCTCCTTCCACGCCATGGCGGCGGAAGACCCTATCAAGGTGGGCATTCTGCATTCCCTCTCCGGCACCATGGCGATCAGTGAAACCGCACTGAAAGACACCATGCTGATGCTGATTGAAAAGCAGAATGCCGAAGGCGGTGTACTGGGCCGCAAGCTGGAACCGGTCGTAGTAGACCCCGCCTCCAACTGGCCGCTGTTTGCGGAGCGGGCTCGGGAGCTGTTGGAAAAAGAAAAAGTGGACGTGATTTTCGGCAACTGGACCTCGGTTTCCCGTAAATCCGTGCTGCCGGTGGTGGAAGAGCTGAACGGCTTGTTGTTCTACCCGGTGCAGTACGAGGGTGAGGAATCTTCCGAGAACGTCTTCTACACCGGCGCTGCGCCCAACCAGCAGGCCATTCCGGCGGTGGATTATCTGAAGAACGAACTGGGCGTTGAACGCTGGGTACTGGCGGGCACCGATTACGTATACCCGCGCACCACCAACCGCATTCTGGAAACCTACCTGAAAGACCAGGGCGTGGCCGATGCCGACATCATGATCAACTACACCCCGTTTGGTCATTCCGACTGGCAGTCCATCGTTTCCGACATCAAGAGCTTTGGCAGCGCCGGCAAGAAAACCGCCGTGGTCTCCACCATCAATGGTGACGCCAACGTGCCGTTCTACCGGGAGCTGGGTAACCAGGGCGTATCCGCCTCCGACATTCCGGTGGTGGCCTTCTCGGTGGGTGAGCAGGAGCTCTCCGGCATCGACACCGCACCGCTGGTGGGCCACCTGGCCGCCTGGAACTACTTCATGAGCGTGGACAACGAAGCCAACTACGACTTCATCGACGCCTGGGTAGAGTTCAAGGGCGACGAAAAAGCCGTCACCAACGACCCCATGGAAGCCCACTACATTGGCTTCAACATGTACGTTGAGGCGGTGAAGAAAGCCGGCACCACCGATGTCGACGCCATCAAAGACGCGATCATCGGCGTAGCCGTACCCAACCTGACTGGCGGCATTGCCACCATGATGCCCAACCACCACATCACCAAGCCGGTACTGATTGGCGAAATCCAGGACAACGGCCAGTTCTCCGTGGTCTGGGAAACGCCGTCTACCGTGGCCGGCGATGCCTGGTCTGACTTCCTGCCAGGTTCCAAAGACCTGATCAGTGACTGGCGCGCCCCGCTGCGTTGCGGCAACTTCAACGTGGTCACCGGCAAGTGCGGTGGCTCTGCGGAAGTGGCTTCCAACTAAGTGAACCAACCGGGCAGGTGAGCCTGCCTGCCCGGTGTTTCCAACCTCATTCAACGCCAACAGGAATGAACCATGAGCATCTTCCGACTGCTCGCCGGGCTCGCTTTGGCCTGGTGCCTGGCCCTGGGGCCTGCGGTGGCCACTGCCCAGGTGCAGGACGACACCGCCCAAACTCTCTTGCAACGGCTCGCAGAAGCCAGCAACGCTGAAAAAAGCAAGGTACTGAAACAGATCGCAGAAAGCGGCGATGAACGTGCCCGTGGCTGGCTGGAAGCCTTTGCCGGCGGCCGCCTGGCAACGGTGAAAATCTCTGGCTACGTGGTGCTGGTAACCAGTAACACCGGCCGCAACTGGCAGGTGGCCAGCGCCGTGAACGGTGACAGCATGGGCGAGATGTCTCGCCGGGATCTGGACAGCATTCGGGTGAATAACGCCCTGCGCAGCCAGGTGGAAGGTATTCTCTCGGTGGTTGACCTGAGTGTGGCTGATCACCGGGCACGCCGCGCAGCCGCCCGCCATCTTTTGGGCCGGGTAGACACGGTGATGGCGCCGCTGATTAAAGAACGGCTTGAGGTGGAAGAAAACAGCCAGGTTCGCGATTTGTTGGCCAATGCCCTGGCCATCCACCAACTGGAACAAGGCGACATCAACGCCATCGAACAACTCTCCGGCAGCCTGAACGCCCGCGTTCGGGCCGCCCTGAATAACGCCGCCAACAGCGGTGACCCAGCCATGGCGGCCGCTGCCGAAAAAGCCCTGGCGAGCATCGAACAGAAACTCAATCTGAACAAAGCCGCCGAAACCCTGTACTTCGGTCTCTCCCTCGGCTCGGTGCTGGTTCTGGCCGCTATCGGCCTGGCCATCACCTTCGGCGTAATGGGCGTGATCAACATGGCCCATGGCGAACTGATTATGCTGGGTGCCTACACCACCTGGGGCATGCAGCAACTGTTTCCCGGCCAACCGGGCCTGGCGCTGATTCTGTCCATCCCCGCCGGGTTCATGGTGGCCGCACTGGCGGGCATCATTATTGAGCGCAGCGTGATCCAGCACCTTAAAGGCCGCCCGCTGGAAACCCTGCTGGCCACCTTCGGCATCAGCCTGATTCTGCAGCAGCTGGTGCGCACCGTGATTTCCCCGCTGAACCGCACCGTGGTGACCCCGGAGTGGATGAGCGGCTCCATCATGATCAACGAGGCGCTATCCCTCACCCTCAACCGCCTGTACGTGATCGGCTTTGCCCTGGTGGTGTTCGCCGGGTTGATGCTGATTATGCGCCGCACCCGTTTGGGGCTGGAAGTGCGCGCCGTTACCCAGAACCGGGCCATGGCGCGCTCCATGGGCATCAAAGCCACCAAAGTGGACATCATGACCTTTGCCCTGGGCTCCGGCGTGGCCGGACTGGCCGGTGTAGCGCTGTCACAGATCACCAATGTGGGCCCCAACCTGGGCCAGAACTACATCATCGATTCCTTCATGGTGGTGGTGTTCGGCGGCGTGGGTAACCTCTGGGGCACCCTGGTAGCCGGGCTGACCCTGGGCACCATCAATCAGGTTCTGGAACCCTGGGCTGGCGCGGTACTGGCCAAGATCATGGTGCTGGTAATGATCATCCTGTTCATTCAAAAACGACCGAGGGGGCTCTTTCCCCAGAAAGGCCGAGCGGCGGAGGGCTGAGTTATGGCTTCATCAACAACCTGGCTGCTCCGGCCCCTGCAGGAGCGTTCAACCCAAATCTTCCTGGGCGTGCTGTTCAGCGCCTTGATAGTAGTCACTTTTCTGCACCTGTTCATGCCACAGGACAGCGCCCTGCATGTGAGCGCCTACACGGTGACCCTGCTGGGGAAATACCTGTGTTACGCCTTGCTGGCGGTGGCGGTAGACTTGGTGTGGGGTTACCTGGGCATTCTCAGCCTGGGCCACGGTGCCTTCTTTGCCCTGGGCGGTTACGCCATGGGCATGTACCTGATGCGCCAGATTGGCGACCGGGGCGTGTACGGCGATCCGGTACTGCCAGACTTCATGGTGTTCCTGAACTGGGACACACTGCCCTGGTACTGGCAGGGCTTCGACATGGCCTGGTTTGCCTTCATCATGGTGCTGCTGGCTCCCGGCCTGCTGGCGCTGGTGTTTGGCTTCCTGGCCTTCCGCTCCCGGGTAACCGGGGTGTACCTGTCCATCATCACCCAGGCGCTCACCTTCGCCTTGATGCTGGCCTTCTTCCGCAACGAAATGGGCTTTGGCGGCAACAACGGCCTGACCGATTTCCGGGACATACTCGGCTTTAACCTGCGCAGCGACGCCACCCGCCTGGGGCTGTTCATCGCCACCGGCATCGCCCTGGCCATTGGCTACCTGATTTGCCGGGGCATTGTGACCAGTAAGCTGGGCCGGGTAAGCGTGGCCTGCCGGGATGCCGAAGCCCGCACTCGCTTTTTGGGGTACCGGGTGGAACGGGTGCAGCTGTTTGTGTTCGTGGTGTCCGCCATGCTGGCGGGCGTGGCCGGGGCCTTGTACGTGCCGCAGGTGGGCATCATCAACCCCAGCGAATTCTCACCGCTGTTCTCCATCGAGATCGTGGTGTGGGTCGCCCTGGGTGGCCGCGCAACGCTATACGGGGCGGTGATCGGCGCCATCCTGGTGAACTACGCCAAAACCGTGTTCACCGGCGTAATGCCGGACGCCTGGCTGTTCGCCCTGGGCGCGCTGTTTGTGCTGGTGACCGTGTTTCTGCCCAAGGGCATTGCCGGACTGCTGCAGAAGCGTAGAAAAGCCAAAGACGACATCGCCACCGGGCAGGAGGCCACCGCATGAGCATGTTTGAACAACTCACCAACCGCGAACAGGTATTTGAATTCCTGGCTCCGGCCGCCTCCCCGGTGGATGTGCGCCACGGCCCCATCCTGTACCTGGAAGACGTGAACGTGAGCTTTGATGGCTTCAAGGCCATCAACAACCTGAACCTGACCATCGACGACGGCGAACTGCGCTGCATCATCGGCCCCAACGGCGCGGGCAAAACCACCATGATGGACATCATCACCGGTAAAACCCGGCCAGACACCGGCTCGGTATGGTTCGGCAGCCGCCACAACCTGCTCACCATGAACGAGCCCGACATCGCCAGCCTGGGCATCGGCCGCAAGTTCCAGAAACCCACGGTGTTTGAAGCCCTCACCGTGTTTGAAAACCTGGAACTGGCCATGGCCACTGACAAGCGCATTTTCCCAACCCTGACCGCCATCATGAAACCCGAATACCGGGACCGCATCGACGAAGTGCTGGAGATGATCAAACTGAAAACCCTGCGGGACAAACCCGCCGGCATCCTCTCCCACGGCCAGAAGCAGTGGCTGGAAATCGGCATGCTGCTGATGCAAAAACCCCGGCTGCTGCTGGTAGACGAACCCGTCGCCGGCATGACCGAACAGGAAATGGAACGCACCGCCGAACTGCTCACCAGCCTGGCCGGCAAACAGTCCGTAGTGGTGGTGGAACACGACATGGGCTTTGTGCGCTCCATCGCCCGCAAAGTCACCGTATTGCACCAGGGCAGCGTACTGGCCGAAGGCACCATGGACCAGGTCTCCAACGACCGGGAAGTGATCAAGGTATACCTGGGGGAGGAGGCGTAATGCTCAAAATCCAGAAGCTCAACCAATACTACGGGGAAAGCCACACCCTCTGGGACCTGGACCTGGACATCCCCCAGGGCCAGTGCACCTGCGTAATGGGCCGCAACGGCGTGGGCAAAACCACCCTGATGAAATGCATCATGGGCGAGGAAACCACCAGCAGCGGCAGCATCGAGTTCGCCCAAGATGTGGAACTGACCAAAAAGAAAATCGAAGACCGATCACGCCTCGGTATCGGCTACGTGCCCCAGGGCCGGCAGATATTCCCCCTTCTGACCGTAGAAGAAAACCTCCGCACCGGCCTGGCTGTGCGCAAAGATGGCAGCAAGAAAATCCCCGAACGGGTGTATGAGTTGTTTCCGGTGTTGAAGGAAATGAAACACCGCAGAGGCGGTGACCTTTCTGGTGGGCAGCAACAGCAGTTGGCTATCGGCCGGGCGCTGGTGATTGAGCCCAGGCTGCTGATACTGGATGAACCGGGGGAGGGGATTCAGCCGAACATCGTAGCTCAAATCGGAGAAGTGATCCGCAGGCTTATCGAGGAGGATGGACTGACCGTTCTACTCGTAGAGCAGAAGTTGCCGTTTGCGCGGAAGTATGCGGATCGGTTTGCGATTTTGGATCGGGGGAGGAGGGTTGCTGGGGATGAGATTGCGGGGTTGACGGATGAACTTATCAGGAAGCACCTGACGGTTTAGCCACCTGGATATTCTCCCGCTTCGAGAGTCCTATAAGACCTGAACATAACGACTCCGTGCCGAGTGATGCTTGGTACGGAGTTTTTGTTTTCGAACTAATTGAGGCGAACTACGCAAATTTGGGGGCAGTTCGACAAAGCATCGGCGATTGGCTAATAAACAAAAGCGAACATCCACGGCCGCTCATGTCCACACGTTTCTCTCTCCCTGAAACACTCCGCGCAGCCTGCTCTGCCATCGCCGGCCACCTGACGGCGATCGACATCTCTGTTGCCTTCGATGTGTCGGTCGGGCCAGCCATCGTGATCATGACCCTGGGCATAGCTTTGCTCTGGTATTTGGTGCTCTGCGGCTTTGGAGCACGTCCTTCAGCTGGGATCCCTTCCTATTAGCCGCAGATTGTCTGCTGGTAGCAGGCGCGGCTGATAGGGTGCGACACTGTGCCACATACTTTTCTGGCAAACCCTCTCTCATACTTCCCCGAACGAAATAATAGCCGTAATGACACGGAGAATGTTATGAATAAATGCGTTGGTCTGGGAGTAGTTTCTGGGCTTCTCGCTCTGGCGGGTTGTGGTGGGTCTTCCTCCTCTTCAGACACGAACCAGCAGTCTGCTGAAACCCAGCTAAGCCTCCCCTTCAAGGCAGTTGTTGGCTCGGACCCGGTGACCTGCGGCAACACCTTCACAGGCCTCGGCACCTCGGGTACAGAGGTTAGTTTTGCTGACTTCCGATTCTTTGTGCATGACCTGGCACTGGTGACGGACCAGGGCGAGGTGATCCCCGTTTCGCTTGACCCCTCCGCTGCAGGCCAGAACGCCGATGTCGCGCTCTTGGATTTCCGGGACAGAGCCGATGTGAACGACGACGGCGATTTGGTGGATGTTTGCACAGCTGGCACTGACGACAATCCCGGTTTTAAAGATGCCGTTCAGGGCTCCGTAACGCTGGATCCTGCTGTCACAATCCAGTCTGTGCAATTCACTCTCGGCGTGCCGTTCGATCTCAATCATGCAAACCCCACCAGTGCCGAGGAGCCGCTTCGCAGTCCGGGACAGGCCGCTGGGATGACCTGGAACTGGCAGAATGGCTATAAATTCCTCGCGACTGATGTATTACCAAGCGGTGGTGTCACCCGGCCGTCCGACTCCAGCTATTTAAGTCAGAAGTGGAACGTTCATCTCGGAAGTACCGGTTGCGAGGTTTCTACGAGTGAACCGGCTGAGGGCACTGACCCCGAGACCTGTGCTAATGAGAACCGGCTGCAGGTAACACTGCCGGTGGGCGCATTGGAGCTTGAGAATCTGGCGGTCCAGATCGACTACGCCGCCCTGGTGGCAGGATCGAATCTTGGCCAGGACAATGGTGGGGCGCCAGGGTGTATGTCCGGACCGACAGACCCGGAGTGTGACGCCGTTTTTGAACGTTTAGCCCTGCCTTGGGGCGGCGAACCAAACACCGGCGGTAACCCCAACGCTATGGTGTTCTCGATTGTCGAGCGCTAATCAGTATGTTTGTTAAGAAGCTTCGCGCGGGGCCTGTCTGGCCCGCGCTTCTGCTGTGCGTGTCGGCGCTCCTGTCCGGTTGTCTGGAGTCCAGTTCCACCACGGTGGATGACCAGGGTGCGCGGGTGTCCTCATTTGACTGGGGCTTGCCGGAATCCATCCCCCTGCCGAGGGAGCCGGAAGACAATCCGATGACAGAGGCCAAGTTCCAGCTTGGTAGACATCTGTTTTATGATCGCAGGCTTTCGACCAATAGCACGGTCAGCTGCGCTGGCTGTCATCAGCAAGACAAGGCTTTTAGTGATGGCGTGGCGCGACCGTTTGGCGCCACGGGTGAGCAGCATCCGCGTAACAGTCAGCCGCTCGTGAATGTTGCCTGGGCATCCACGGTGACCTGGGGCAACCCGAGCCTCGGAACCATCGAGCGCCAGATTCTACTACCGCTCTTTGGCGATGATCCGGTGGAGCATGGCCTGAATGAAGCGAACTCGGAACAGGTGCTACGGAGCCTGCAAGCAGATCCGACCTACGGGCCGCTATTCCAGGCGGCCTTTCCAGAGCAAAACGACCCGCTGTTTGGCGATCTCGCATGGGACAACGTTGTGAAGGCGCTCGCCTCGTTCGTGCGTGGTCTGGTGTCATTTGACTCTAAGTTCGACCGGGGGGAACTCTCCGCGTCTGCACAGCGGGGCGAGCGCATGTTCAACAGCGAGCGTCTGGAGTGCTTCCACTGTCACGCCGGTTATAATTTCTCCGATGCCACCGTGGACCGGCTGACCACGTTCAATCAGTTGATGTTCCACAACACCGGGCTTTACAACGTGGATGGCATGGGCGGCTACCCGGAACCCAATACCGGCCGCCATGAGGTGACGGGTGATCCCGATCACATGGGACAATTCCGGGCCCCAACGCTGCGTAATATCGCCCTGACGGCGCCCTACAATCACGATGGCTCCGTGGAGACCCTTGAGGGTGTCATCCGGAACTACGCCGCTGGCGGACGGGTGCTGACCACAGGCCCCAACCCCGGTGATGGCCGAATGAATCCGTTTAAGGATGGATTCATCACCTCATTTGCAATCAGCGAGCAGGAAATCGACGACGTCGTTGCTTTCCTTGAGTCGCTCACTGACGAATCCTTCATCACCAATCCCCGCTTCAGCAATCCCTGGAACAGTACCGGTCAGGAAACACCATGATTCGAAAAACATTTATGCTTTTGACTGGGCTTGGCATGGCCATGCCAACGTTTGGCCACTATATACCCGGCGATGGCCCGGTTGAGCTTTCGGCCAGCGTTGTGGCGACCTGGCGATCAGACGACATTGTGGAACAGAACGACTACTGGCAGATACCGGGCACGCTCATGGGCGGCCATGCCTGGCCCTACGAAAAGGGCGTGGCGGTTGACGAAGCCTTGTTGGGTCTTGGTGCCAGAATCAATGAGCGGACATTCGCCGTGATTGAGGTCGGGACACATGGCGGCGGTGATGGACACGGTGACAGCGCCGAAGTCCAGCACGCCTACCTCGGATTCCAATGCTGCGAGGAGCCGGGGCCCTGGGTGCTGGAGGTGGGGCGGATGAGCTCGGCCTTTTCGCCCTCGTTGGCGGCCCACGCCGGCGACCGTCTGGCGAGCGAATCGCCGCTCGTGAACGACGTGTTTTTCGGGCGGGATTTTCACGATGAGGGGGTGCGCCTGTGGTGGCATGAAACGGCAGGCTGGTCGGCCGGCGCCGAGTACTGGCGCGGTAAGGCGTTTCCCGCCAACACCGACGGTGACGGTGCCTGGGATGTTTTTGCCAGGCATGCCTGGAGCGCTGGCCGCATCCGCACCACCGCCGGTGGCTGGTATTATCGCGCGAACGCCAGCGCGCGGGCTGATCACCGCTATGGCGGAGGTCATACCCACACCCCGGTGGCACCGCCCGGCGCAACGGCTGAAGCTTTCCCCGATACCCGTTTCACCGGTGACGTGGATGTCTATGGCATCCACGCTGGCCTGGAGTACCGGCTTTCGACTGACTGGGTAATGGGGTTGGAAGGGGAATGGATGCGCTTTGCTATGGACGGAACGGTTCACGATGCAGTTGGCAGGCAAGCTCGTCTAGACGCAGATCAGCAGGGGTTCTGGTTGGAGCCGTCGGTCTCCTGGCGCCGACATACGCTTGGTGTGCGAGGAGAGGTTCTGACTATGGATAATCATCTCATCGGTTCCGCTGCCCCTGTTTTGGCTGAGGACTCAGGGTTGGCCAATGCATCAGGCCATGACCCGATGCGATACACCGCGGTTTGGCGTTACCAGTGGCGACCAGATGTCGCCTTTCGGGCAGAAG
Source organism: Marinobacter sp. NSM (assembly GCF_052380025.1). Classification (NCBI taxonomy): domain Bacteria; kingdom Pseudomonadati; phylum Pseudomonadota; class Gammaproteobacteria; order Pseudomonadales; family Marinobacteraceae; genus Marinobacter; species Marinobacter sp. NSM. The sequence continues at coordinate 247,910 of NZ_JBQTCK010000004.1, read as the reverse complement.
TCATTCAGGACGAAACCCTGGCAGACGATGAACTGAGGTTCGCACTTGGTGTGGTCTGGCAGGGCCGCCTATGGCCACAGAGTCGCACTCGGGGCCACCAACACTAAATTAGCTTGGATCAGGCGTCTTCGGTGCAGCTGGGCAGGCTTGCTGCCCAGATTCCGGGTGCGCTGGGGCTGGCAGCCAGCAGTCGCTAGTAAACCGGCGCCCCTTCTGAAGGCCGTGATCGCCCAACATGAATGTTCGCTTTGCGACCAGGTTGGCCAACAGAAAACAAATTTCTGAGCCATACTTAAAGGCCCTTACCCTCCAAAGAGGGCCACGTCATGACGTTTTCTACCAGCAAAGTTCCTTGGAACAAAGGGAAGCTCGTCGGCCAGAAGCTACCGCTCAAACTCGAACAAATATGGGCTATCCGTATTCGGTTAGAGATAGCGAAGAATATCCGCGAGCTGGCGATGTTCAACATGGCAATTGACTGCAAACTCCGATCCTGCGATTTGGTAAAGCTTTTGGTTCGAGATATTTCCAGAAACGGTGAGGTTCTGGACCGGGCGCAAGTCATCCAGCAGAAGACCAGTCAGCCTGTTCAGTTTGAGATAACCAAAAAGACGCGCGAATCGGTCGAAGCATGGATCGAGTTGCGCGGACTCTCGGGTATGGATTATTTGTGGCCGAGCCGGATACGAAAGTTCGACCATATCACTACCCACCAATACGCCCGCCTTGTCAAAAAGTGGATTACCAGCATTGGACTTGACCCTTCAGTCTATGCAACCCATTCAATGAGACGCAGCAAAGCGACATTGATCTACAAGAAGACCAAGAATCTTCAAGCCGTCCAGTTGCTGTTGGGACACACGAATATGTCGAGCACCGTGCGGTACCTTGGTGTGGAGGTCGAGGATGCTCTGGAGATAGCCGAGAGTATTGAGATCTAAATGCGTAACTTGGCTCGTTGGTCGCTGGATGTTGCAGACGCTGGCAGATCCGGTTGATGATCACCTTCGGGTTTCGATCAGGCTCCTTTAGTCGTAAACAAAAGCGAACATTGGCCTGGTTTTCGGGAAATTGTAAACTGACTCAAAACCACGTTCGTTGTTGACCCGTCTATAACTTCATAGTTTACCTTCTATCTGTAGTAGCAAAGTTGGGGGGTGTCATGTATCGAATCTCAGAGCTGGCTGCACAGCTCAGTCTGTCCCGATCAACTTTGTTGTATTACGAAAGAAAAGGACTAATCACTGGCCAGCGTCAGTCGAACGGATATCGATTTTATGGGGAAAAGGACCTCCAGCGCCTTCGGCTGTTGCAACAGCTACAAGCCGGGGGGCTGAGTCTCCAGGAGTGCAAGGACTGCCTCGATGGCAAGCTCGATAGAGACATGCTGCAACGCCGAATGGTGCAGTTGAATGCTGAGATCCAAGCAAAGCAGAGAGCAAGTCGCCTGCTTTCTGCATTGCTCGGTAAAGGCTCGCTGCGTTCCTGGCATCAGGTAACTGATCGGGTCGCACCCGACGCCTACCTGGATTGGATTAAACAGCAAGGCTTTAGTGAGCGGCAAGCCCTGCATTTGAAATGGTTATCTAAAGATATGAATCAACATGACCAATACATGGCCGACTTTATGGCCGTTTTCCAGGGCCTTGACCGGTGGGGACCAGGTTCTGAAGAAGATACTGTTAAAGCTCTGGCGCTAGTGCCTATCATACCAACCCAAGTGGTCGATATCGGCTGTGGCAAGGGCCTTGCCACTATCATACTTGCTGAAAAGACTCAGGCTCAGGTCGTGGCCGTAGACAATGAAGCAAGCGCACTGGAGGCGTTGAAACAACGGCTTGTTGAGCAAGGTCTTCAAGACCGAGTGAGAACCGAATGCGCAAGTATGACGGATTTGCCATTCCAGACTGGCAGCTTCGATCTCATCTGGGCAGAAGCGTCGGCCTACGTTATGGGCTTTGAGAAAGCGCTTACAACTTGGAAAAAATTCCTGAAGCCAAAAGGCTGCATCGTGGTGAATGATTTGGTCTGGCTGACAGACACGCCAAGTCAGACCGCCGTGGACTTTTGGCATCAAGAATATCCTGACATGCAGTCAGTTTCTTTACGTGAGCAACAAATCCGGCGGGCGGGATATACGGTAATTGATCATTTTTCCCTGAGCCAGCAGGCATGGGCAAATTATTATGAACCTTTACGCTCACGCCTCAATGAATTGAAGCCTCAGATGGCAGAATCGATGGCACTGAACGACATTGATCGAGAGATTGGAATTATTGACCAGTATTTCGGTGAGTTTGGTTATGAGATGTTCATCTTGAAGGTCGATTAGACAGAACGGCTTGCTCCATCTCGAATGCCCTCTTTCCGGCCGTCCCGCAGCCCACGCGACACCTAAACAAAGGCGAACATGCTCGCTGCTATAGTAATCAGCGACCATGCAGAATTAAACGTTCATGGTCGCCGTTCACCACTGATTCTATTGGTCCCAGTTTGGCGCAAAGTCTGGATCTGCTATTCGATGGTTACTATCCAGCGTTGCTATTTCAGACAGTTCCTTGTCAGATAAAACCAATTCCATCCCCTTCAGATTCGATGCCAGATGCGCTCGTTTGGTAGATGAGGGAATCGCTACAATATCCCTTTGTCTTAACCAGGCAAGCACTACTTCTGGGGTTTTTGCGTCGTGGCTTTCAGCAATTCTGTGCAGAGTCTCGTCTTCCAGAACTTTGCCGACTGCCAATGGCATGAAACCCGTTACCTCAATGCCATTTCGTTGGCAGAACTCGACTACCGCGTCATTCTGTAGGAAAGGATGGACCTCCACCTGGTTAGTCAAAATCTCGCCCTTTCCGGCAATGCCGATAGCACGTCTGATCTGTTCGATGGTGAAGTTGGAGATTCCGATCTCTCTCGCAAGGCCCTGTTTCTTGGCTTCGACCAGCTTGGCGATGTACTCCTGTATCGGGACTTCCTCATCCGGCGACGGCCAGTGGATCAGCAATAAATCAACGTAGTTTGTCCTCAATTTGGTAAGGCTCTCGCGCACACTGGGAATGAACTTGTCACGTGTCAAGTTTTCGTACCAAACCTTGGTGGTGATGAACAGCTCCGACCGATCAATGCCGGAGGTAGAAAGCAGGTCCCCGATTTCACCTTCATTTTCGTAAATCTGAGCGGTGTCGATGTGACGGTAACCCAAATCAAGCGCTTCGGTAACAGCAGATTTCAGGTCGTCGCCTTTCAGGCGGAAGGTGCCAAGACCGGGGGTTTGGAATAGCAGTTGTCATGGTTTACTCCCCATTTGCAAAGTGACGGACGTCGATGACCGTCTTAAGTGGGCGATCCTGAGTTGTGAGTTCCTCCAGCGCGTCAGGAAGTGCTGCCATGTCTTCGATGTGAGGTTCTGGGGCGCGCAGGTTTTCATGGGCCACCATGGTGAGAAGGTCCTCTCCGGCTTGGCGGAATTGAGCCCATTGGCGATCAGTGCCAACGCGAAACAGTGCGTTCAGAGCGACTTCGTGCAGAGAGATGGCCTTATCAAACGCTGGCACCGGCGGTGTTTCCAGACGATCCTGAATACAAACCAGGTGGCCATTCGCTTCAATCCAGTCGGCCATCGACGCAGCATGCTGGGCGTTCACGGTGTCAAACACAGCGAAAAACTGGGTTTTAAGCGACTGGGTGTCCCAGGCAATCACGCTTTCGGCTCCCAACTGACGAATCGTCTTGTGATGGCGGGGCGAAGCCATGGCTGTTACGCGGTAATTCCGCTGCGCGGCCAGCTGAATCAGAAAGCGTCCAACCATGCCCCCAGCTCCTGTAATCAGGACATTGGCTTCCGGTCGACGCGGGACTTTTTCGATCGCCTGCCAGGCGGTCATCAATGGGCAGGGCAGCGAAGCTGCCAGTAACAGCGGCAGGGTGTCCGGAACTTTCAATAGAGCCCTGTTATCGACCACGGTGTGGCTGGCAAAGCTGCCGTCCCGGTACAGATCCTGGTGGTAGGCCACCCTTTGTCCGGGTATAAGACCCTTCACGTTTTCGCCCAATCTGAGCACAGTGCCTGCGCCGTCAACGCCGGGTACGTGACCGATATTCCAATTCGCCGGCCAGTTCCGGATCATTTTCCAATCAACCGGGTTCAGGCCGATGTATTCATTCCGGATGACTACATCTTCCGGGCCTGGGGTCGGTATAGAATTCAGATTCTTCCGTTGAAGGGCGATGGCGGGTCTGTCTTTTCCCACCACGCCCCAAGCTATTGGTCTCTCAGTTTGTTTCATGAAACACTCCCAGAACATCTTGGGCAACGAGTCGTAGTGACTCATCCACCGGCGCCTGATTACGCCGGAAATGAAGTCCAATGTGGTTCACGCCAGCACTCTGCATTTCCTCCAGCTCCCGGATCAGGCCATCCCGCCCGGTTTGAAGGCCGAAGCGATGACGTCTACGCGGCGCCTTGGGATCGTTGAGGTAGTCCAAGTGAATAAAGGAAACATAGGGCTTGTCACCGGCGACGTTGCGCCACAGGTTGGCGCGATGAACGTGCTCCTCCGGCGTTCCCGGATATGCCAGCCAGCCACTCATATGCTGACCGATCCATTCCGGCGACTGCTGTGATAATCCGGCAGATAACAGCGGGAGTGTTCGAGTATCGGGTAGGATCGCTTGGCCTGGTGACAATCGCTAATCCTGTTTGCCGGTGAAGATCTCCACACTGTGCCGGAAGGCTTGTCCACGATTTTCATAGTCCGCACCAAACAATGGGTATTCCGAGGGACGGTCTCCGCTTGCCACGCCGAGCATCAATCGGTCATGACTCAGTGCCTGAATCGAGGCCGCGGATTTGCGCACGATCCATGGGCTGCGCAGCGGTAGAACTACTGCCGCCGTGCCCAGCAGAATGTTCCGGGTTACTCCCGACAGGAATCCCAGATACACCAGCGGATCGAACACCTGGGCGGCATCGCCGAACGACGGGTCGTATAGGGGAACATCTCGAATCCACAGAGCCCGGAATCCCAGTTCATCGGCCAGTCTGGCCAGCGATTGATGCTCGCTGAGATCCGGCACACCAAAAGGTCGCTTGTCCAGCATTCGTTGGCGCTGGCCTTCCTGAGTCCAATCATTATCCAAGGGCAGTTCAAGGCCAACGGTCAATGGCCCTGAAGTCAACTTTGAAATGGTCATAACAAACCTCTTTGGGCCTCCCTCTCGGGAGGCCTTTCACGTCTTATGCGGTTGCTGTCTGACGGTTGTCCAACGAGGCTGAAAGCCGTGTCAGGAGAAGCGCACTGAGAACGATGACGCCACCGATCCAGGGCGTATTCATCAACCCCATATCTTCGACGACATGGCCGCCAAGCCATGCGCCACCTGCAATGCCGATGTTGAATGCAGCGATGTTCAAGCCGGATGCAACATCGACAGAGTGCGGGGTATAACGCTCGGCCAGTTGTACGACATAGACCTGCAATCCAGGCACATTACCGAACGCGAAGGCAATCCAAACCAGTAGCGTGATGACTGCTGCGATGGGGTTGTAGGCGCTGAACGTGAGTGCAAACAGGATGACCGCGAGGCCGCCAAAGATGATGTACAGGGCTGAGGTCGGCCCAAGGCGGTCTGCCAACGTGCCTCCTCAGATGTTGCCGGTTGCTACGGACACGCCATAAACCAGTAGCAAGATACTGACGATGCCAGAAGCAAACCCGGTGACGTCCTCCAGAATGGGCGTGAGGTAAGTGAATGCGGTAAAGGTGCCGCCATAGCCGACTGCGGTCATTGCGTACACGAGCAGCAGTCTGGGATGGGTAATGACCTCAAGCTGTTGGCGCAGTGTCGCTGGAGCAGATTGCTTCAGGTTTTTGGGCGCAAGCAAGGCGCTGCCGACCAGCGCGATTGCGCCAAGCGCAGCCACGGTCAGGAAGGTTGCGCGCCAGCCAAAGGTTTGCCCAATAAACGTGCCCAGTGGAACGCCTGTAACCAGAGCCACCGTCAGACCGGTAAACATGATGGCTATTGCGCTGGCCTCCTTGTCTTTTGAAACAAGACTGGTCGCAATCGTTGAGCCAATCGAGAAGAACACACCGTGGGCGAGCCCCGTCAGGATTCGAGCGGTCATCAGAGAGGCGTAATTCGGGGCCATCCAGGCAAGTACATTGCCGATGATGAAAAGACTCATCAGTGACAGCAGAGCCCACTTCCGATTCCAGCGTCCTGTGAGTGCAGTCAGGACAGGCGCGCCAACGGCGACACCAAGGGCATACAGGCTGACCAAGAGGCCGGCTGAAGGCAGGGTAACGCCCAGATCCTGGGCGATGGTCGGGACCAGACCGACAATCACGAATTCGGTGGTCCCGATTGCAAAGGCGCTTAATGTCAGCGCAAATAATGCAATAGGCATAACGGTTCTCCATTGGAGTTGATTGACGCTGCCTAGTGTCCTCTTTCATACTTTTGCGATAAACAACGCTTTTAGAAAAATACTTTTGCGGATTGTGAAAATGAAAAGCCGGTCGGATGATCTCTTTTTTCTGCTCTCTGTGGTGGACAGTGGCAGCTTCAGTGGCGCTGCGGAGCAGCTGGAGGTGTCCGTGACTCGGGTTTCCCGAGCGGTTACACGGCTAGAGGCGTCCTTGAACACCACACTTTTGAATCGAACGACCCGCAAGGTGGCGCTGACAGAGGAAGGGCATTTGTTTGTAGAAAAGGTGCGGGGTGGTTTGGCCGCGCTTGAGGAAGCTGAGGAGCAGTTAGCTATTCGCAAGCAACGGCCAGCCGGACGGTTAAGAGTGGATGCCGCAAATCCATTCCTGTTACATCAGATCGTTCCGCACGTGCGCGAATTCAGGGAGGCCTACCCGGACATTGAGCTCGAACTGACGGCCAGTGACCAGATCGTGGATCTCCTGGAACGCCGGATCGACATCGCAATACGGATCGGCCCACTGGATGACTCAACTCTGCACGCCCGGGTACTCGGTCGTTCCCCACTGTCAGTGGTTGCATCACCGGATTATCTGAAACGCAAAGGTGATTGTGACTCGCCTGCCGACCTCCAAGAACACGACATCATTGGCTTCACCGCTCCTGAGTCGTTGAACATTTGGCATCTGGGCGAGGGAATGAGGATGAGACCGACGATTCGAGCGAGTAGTGGTGAAGCTGTTCGCCAACTTTGCCTGCAAGGCAACGGCATAGCCTATCTCTCTCATTTCATGATTGCCGAGGATTTCGGGAAGGGAAGCTTGGTGGAAATGCTAGATGATTACGTTGCCCGCCCAAACCCGAGAGAGTTGGTCAACGCGGTTTACTACCGAAACACCACGTTGGCGTCACGTATTCAAGTGTTCCTGGATTTCTTTACTCACCGTTGGCAAAGTCTTTGAGGGACTGTTGAGCCGAGAAAGTCGACGGGAATCGCTTGCGCTGGGGCATGCCATCGAACGTTCGCTTCGCGACCATCCGCCTCCCAGCTGGCACCTTAGGCAAAGCGAACCCGCACCCGTACAAGTTGACTGAGAGACTTCGCACCATTGGAGTATCTGGTGAAATAGTGACGGTCAGAAAACGATAGTCAGCTCTGTGACAAATAAGGATGTTTACAATAGGATTAACCTTGAATCGAACGCCATGCAGCGGCTGCAAGTTGCTCACGATATGCACTCGGACAGGTCGGAACCCTTCCGGATAGCCAAGCTCGGCAATAGTGCTCTGAAGCTCCGATGACCAGAGACGGGATCAGCTCAAAAGGTAGGGTGATTTCAGTGCCGTGGTTATCGATGGTACGCAGCTTTTCCTTTAAGCCTTGAAGTTGTCTGGTGTTTCTCTCTGAGAGCTCATGGCAAAGCGGGCCTTTCGCTACAGAGCTGCGAGCCTGAAACAGGAACTTTGCCCATTCTGGATTTTGCACAACCCAGTCGATATAGCCCATCACAATAGCGGAGACTAAGGTTTCGAGCGTGCCAGCCTTGGCCAGGTAATGCTCGAAGAATTCATGCTGATCATCTAAAGCGGTGAAAAAGAGTGCTCCGAGAATGCCATCCTTGTTGCCAAAGTGATGGTAAATCGCCCCGACACTGGCTTCACAGCGAGATCTAATTGAATCAATTGTCGTTGCTTCGATGCCTGCTTCATTAAAACAGGCGAGAGCCTGCTCAAGAACTTCCCGCTTTAAGCCTGATTTACGGCCTGGAAACCGTCTTTCCAAGATGCTGAGTTCACACATAAGCTTTTTCGTCTGCTCAGTTGGTTGGCTATCTGGAGCTTCGTTGGTGGTCATTCTAGCGCTTGACAGCCTCATTCGTAAAAGAATAATGTTCTTTAACCGAATAATATTCTTTTTGGGCAGCTGATAATCGGAAACACAGAAAGATCCCTATGAGCAACGACGCCTTCAGCGTTTAATTTTTGGACCTGAAGGCGTCTCGTGAATGGTGCCAGTAAGAATTTTTGAAATGAGATAAGCAAAGAGTCCATCGAGCAGATCTCGATGACTGTCAGGATCGGCCGATTAGCGTGGCCATTCGGCCAATATTCAGAAGGTAACCGTAATGAAATCATCATTAAACACGCTTCAAATATGGAAAACATTGGCTTCAAAGCCAGGTGGTAAATGGGCCTTCTCTAGGTTGCTGTGTATGAAGGCACCCTACTTCGGAAGCATTTCCCCCCGGTTCAAGGAATTGCGCCCAAACTATTGTGAAGTCCGCATTGCGAAGCGCAGACGCTTACTCAATCATTTGGGAACCGTTCATGCCATCGCGATGTGTAACATGGCAGAGCTTGCTGGAGGAACGATGACTGAAGTCAGTATTCCGGAAACGCACCGCTGGATTCCCAAAGGAATGACCGTCGAATACTTGAAAAAGGCCGTTACAGATCTGACAGCCGTCGCCACGCCTCTTGGGGAGTTTGATTGGGGCAAACCAGGAGAGTTTCTTGTGAGAGTAGATGTCCAGGACGCTGAGGGCGCAGTTGTTTTTAGAGCAAAGATTTCGATGTGGATTTCGCCAAAGGCCAAGTAGTAATCGGACATCATGCGCTGCTGATCTGTAATACTGAACAGATCGTGTTGAACTTAATTTTTGATACGTATAGCTATTAGCAGACAAAAAGTAATCTTAATTTGGGCCTCCCGTTTGGGAGGCCTTTCACGTCTTATGCTGTTGCTGTCTGACGGTTGTCCAACGAGGCTGAAAGCCGTGTCAGGAGAAGCGCACTGATAACGATGACGCCACCGATCCAGGGCGTATTCATCAACCCCATGTCTTCGACGAAATGGCCGCCAAGCCATGCGCCACCTGCAATCCGATGTTTAAAGCCGCGGTTTCGCTAGGGGGTGCCATCGAATGTTCGCTTTGCGACCTAACCGAACAATGAATTGTTAGCCAGACCTATTTCTCTGGGCTTCTGATGAAAACTACGTTTTTTTCTCTGGTATCGATGTCAAACAACTCACTCGCCCGGATCAGGTCGCTCAGCTTCTTGTACCCATAGTTCACCGGGGAGAAGGAGCTGTTGTTGGAAATGTACTGGCCAACTTTGCCCAAATGCGCCCAGCCATCATCATCGGCGGTTTGTTCCACGGCCGTTCGCAGTGTTCGTACCAGAACCGTGTCACCTCTCAGCTCGTTGCGCGTGCGCTTTGCGGTAGCTGTGGGCTTTTCGGTGTCGCCGCTGTCATTGTCGTCTTGCTCTTCCGACTCTTCTCGCAGGTTTTCCGTATAGATGAACTGAGAGCAGGCGTTCACGAAGGGCATGGGTGTTTTGCGCTCGCCGAAGCCAAAGACCGGTAGGCCCGCCTCAAGAATGCGCATGACGAGGGGAGTGAAGTCGGAATCGCTGGTCATCAGCGCGAAGGCGTTAACGTTGCCGCTGTAGAGCAGATCCATGGCATCGATGATCATGGATGCGTCAGTCGCGTTTTTGCCGGTCGTGTAGGCAAATTGCTGAATCGGCCGAATGGCGTTGGCGTGCAGTTTTTCTATCCAGCCGCCCAGTTGAGGGCCATTCCAGTTGCCATGGGCATGACGGACATTCACCGCGCCGTATTTGGCAAGTTCCTGAAGCACGCCCTCAATGGATTGATGGCTGACGTTGTCGCAGTCGATCAGGAGCGCAATTTTGTAGTTGTTGTTCATTGTGTTTGGGCTTTCCTTGTCTCGGATGAAAGTAGCCTAGAGGGCAGAGCGGTAAACTTCCATTCGGAAATTGATTGTCACCTGGTTGCGGCATGCCATTCCATCGTTAGCATTCTACTACCCCCCGATTCCTTTCAGGATTTCGTGTTCGATTTCTTCCCAGCTGAAGTTGTCCAGCACCAGTTGAGTAAACAGGTCCGGCTTATCCGGTGAGGTCAGCATGATGATGGTTTTCTTCGGATTGAAAGCGATATAGGCGGTGATCTTGCCCATGGTTACCACGCTGGATTCCTTTTCTTTGGCCGGTTCCAGGGTCATTCTGATGACGCCTTCGAGCTCCTTCCGGAGCTCGGGGGTCTGAACTGCACTGAGGTCACGATTGAAGATGTAGCTGGGCACCTCATTCATTTGAATGGCGGGATTGCCCCAGTCATCGGATGTAACAACCGTGGCAAAAAGACCTTTGCGTTTGTTGTACAGAATGAGCTCGCCATCACTGCCGATGAAGGTTGCGCCGGCCAGTGATTCAAGGGGGAGTTTAATAGGGTGCGCTGAACGGCTGATGGTGACGCCGTGTGTCTCTGTACGTGGTTCGACAGGGTCAAGCACACTGAGTTTGGGAGAGGCGCAGGCCGAAGCTGACAGGCATAGCAGCAGGGCCAAAGCGGTTGTTCCGAGTCGCTTCATGTTCCGGTTCCTTTGGAGAAGTTTCAGTCCTTTGGGTGAAAGTCTACTGTTTGAACATGCGGATGGAAAGGGTGGGCGGTCCTGGTGTAACCATCACAACGCTTGGCAAAGCTGGGTGCGCTTTGGGGATGACCTACCCCGGTTTTGCTAAAGTTATGACTCCAGGCTCCTGAGTGAACAGTGCAGACACAGAGGCAGCATGAAGTATTTTGCTTACGGATCGAATATGTCACTCCTCAGATTAAGAGCGAGGGTTCCAAGCGCAGAGCGAATCGGTATGTTCACGCTTGTTGAGCATGCCCTTCGATTCCATAAGTGGAGCAGGAAAGACCAATCCGCAAAATGCGACGCGCTGTTCACCGGCAATCCGGAGGACGTCGTTATTGGCGCACTGTTTGAGATTCCGCGCAGCGAGAAAGGCCCGTTGGACAGGGCTGAGGGCTTGGGCTTTGGTTACGACGAAAAGCAGGTTACGGTTACGGATGCTCTCGGCAATTCCCTGGATGCTTTTACCTACTGCGCAACGTCAACGGATCCGTCTTTGCTGCCGCACTCCTGGTATTTGAATCACGTGATCGTTGGTGCGAAAGAAACCGGTGTTCCCGCTGACTACCTTGAGGCCATTTCAGCCACGCGAAGCCAGGAAGACCCTGATCGAAAACGCGATGCGAGGGAGCGGGCCATCTACTAAAAGCGGTTCGCTATTGTTTACCAGTTTTGCCTTCCCTCAGTCAGCGCCTTTTAGAGCCTGGCTATTACTGCTGGCAACACCCGACTCAACCAGATTGAGTCTGAGTCGCTCCACGCGCCGCCGGTTAACGCCGAGATCATAAAAGCCGACCAGCGACTGGGATCGGACATCCAGGCTGCGTCGGTCCGGGCTCACCAGAACCTCGAAGTAGTCGGGAAAGCGGAGCAGGTCGCTATGAAAGGTCATGTCCAGATAGCCAAAGCGCGAGTCATTGAGACTAGCGCCCGGCATTTCTTTGGCGACAGCTTTAACGGTGTCCCATGTTGGCTGATCCAGGGGCGCAGACAGCTGAATGGGTTTCACGTAATAGAGGCCCACTGATGAGGTGCTGGATACACAGTTCAGGAAGGGCGTGCAGCCATCAAGAGCGAAGTCGGTACCGGAGGAAGGTACATGGCTGGTCGAAGTGCAGCCTGTAAGCAGGAGTACTGTCAGCAGAGCAAAACATCGCATGTTTGATTCCAGAGGATCCATTGTCAGTTGGGAATCCAGTGTAGCTCCATCCTGAAATAGAATTGATAGGGTGAAGCTTTGCCTTCCCTTGCAAGCGGATAGGTAGCGAGTCTGGACCGAATGTCTGATCTAATCAGATATCCCGTTTTTCCCTGATGGCGTGCTCCGCACGCTCTGAAAGGTAAGTAGCGAATTGGTCACCAGTGAATGTTCTGGTTCTGCCAGCCTCCAGGTCTTCCTGGCACGCATCGATGGCGGCTCTGAGGTCATTCATTTTCGTGACGTAGCGGGACTCGGCTTCCTCGACCATTCTCAGGCCAGCTCGAAGTACCTCACTCGCATTTTGATATCGGCCCGAGGCAACCAGGTGATCGACTACATGGGATTGATGGTTAGTGAGTACGATGTTTCTCGCTGCCATTAGAGTGATCCTGTCGGAAGTGCATTGGCATAATATGCCAATCTGTGAATTTCCTGTCTAGGGGATGAGCTGACTCTGATGGTTAAGTTACGAGAAAAAGCGGTTCGCCATGGTCTAAAAAATAGGATCGCCCGTGGCTTTGACGGCATAGAACAGACAATCGCTCTTCGCAATCACCGGGTTGGTGGTGATCATGAAGGCCTTGAGGGCCTGGGCGGGGTAGATTCGCCCATCCTTGATTTTAAGCACCTGTTCCATGTTCTCGGTCCGGTTGTGGCTGATCGCAGTGAGAACCTCCAGGCCTTTTTGCCCAACCCATCCGAGCGGCTCATCCGGCGATACAATCCCGAAATTGCGGTGTTCGATGTCGGGCGGAAACGTGAGGTCCGCCTGCCCGCTGGGCGTTAACCGGTACTCGATAGTCGCACCGGGGGCCAACTCCACCCGGATCGGATTGCGCAGTACCGCAACGTTCCATTCCGTTTTTTCCAGCGATAGCACGTCTGGTTGTGAGGCATACCGAACAAGCCCTTCGTACGCCAGTTGGTGCGCGAGATCATCCTGAGCCCCGCCACACTCGATGGTGACGGTGGGCACCTCCTGCTCGGAATATTCCATCAGTGCCCCCAGGCGAAGATCCGTCATGATCAGCCGGTCGGTAAAGAGCGACGCCAGCGCCTGATGGGCAGCGTCGTTGGTGATGGTTACGGCGAAGGCAGGGCCGGTGCCTGAGGTGTTGTGCACGTCCAGCAGGCATTCGGGGTTGGCTGTTTGAAGCTCGGCCAGCATGGCCTTGGCAATGGCGCCTTCTTCGCCTTCAAACGGTTCTTTGAAGCACCGGTTCAGATCACGCCCGCCTGGCACTTGGCGCAGCGATAATGTCGGCGGGATTTTCGCGGGAAGGACGCCGCCCAGAAGGAACAGCAGGTTGACCTCCGGGGTGTGCTGCTCCAGTAGCCATCGGTGAATCGCGAACAGCCCTGAGGGTTCGTTGCCGTGAAGCAGGGTTGCCATGGCCCGGGTTCTGGAAGGGTCGCGGCCAGCAACTCGAACCACCGTGGGCCGTTGCAGCCGGTCCAGCCACTCCAGGGGCGAGCGGCCCAGGGTTTGGGGTGACGGGTTGTTGAGATAATCCAGGGTGTTCGAGCGGCTCATGGTGACAAGGTCCATTCGTGCAGTGGTGTGTTTGTCTTCTGATTGGCCATGTAAAGCGACAGCATACTCCTGAACGCCTCGTCGGTAGTCTGGGACCGGAAATAAGACTCGGTGACCTGTCGCTGCCATCGGGCGCCGGTCATCCGGGTTTGAATGCGGCCTTCGATGATTCCGAGCAGGCGGTGGATCTCCGCCTCGTCCACGGCGGTTCGTTGTAAAGCTTCCCGGGCGCGGGGCAGCAGGTCACGGGCCACGTTCAACAGGGGTGTATCCTGTAACTGCACCTGGTCTTTGTGCGGCCAGATAATGTCTGCACCGATGCCGTATTTGGCGGCACGATAGAAATTGTGTTCGGTGTAATGAAAGGGAAGTATCGACGTCAGGTGACGGATATCCTCGAGTACCGCCAACGCCGCCCCGATCTCGAACAGTCCGTTCGCGCACATATCCACGGCGGTCGGTCCGGCCGGCATGGAACGAATCTCGATGCGCAGATGGCCGCCGTCGTTGTGATCAAAGATGGCTCGGTTCCAGGGCCATGTGGTGCCATGGTGCAGCCGCAGTTCGGCCAGTTCCGGTACGCCTCCCCGATCAATAACCGCCATCGGATCTTCTTCGGACATCAATGGCAGGATGGGGGGATACAAGGAGGCCGAGGCAGCAAACAGCTCCCAGGCGCTGCGTGCCCAGCCGTTGCCGTAATAAACCCTTGGCGGGTGTTTCCAGGTTCTGTGGTTGGGCGAGCGGCTGTCGACGGACTGTTTGAACAGGGCGATACGGGTTTCGTCCCATAGGTGGTGGCCGAACAGGCTGGGCGAATTGCTGGCCAGAGCCAGCGCAATGGGCGTCACCAGCTGCACGGCGTTGAAATAGTCGGCAAAGCGGCGGGCTGGAACGCGCCAGTGCAGTTGGAATGAGGTGTTCGCCCCTTCCATGGTGACGTCGTCCGCCTCCAGGTCGATGACGTCGTTGCCACCGATATGGATGCTGAATGGCTCGCCCCGTTGCTGGATCAAGGCGTTGGATAGCGCATGGTAGCGGGGTTCGTCTGTCATCACCTTTGCGCCCATATCGGACTGGCGCAACGTGGGTAGAATGCCGATGGGGACCAGTTCGCCATTCAATGGCGCGGCGTGTTGGTTGATTCGCTGCATGGCCCTGAGCAGTTCCAGCTCGGTTCTGGCAAAGGGGGTGCCCTTGAAGGCCTGGGGGCTGAGATTGTATTCAAGATTGAAGCGGTTGAGTTCAACCGTCAGTTGTGGATCCTGAACGCTGGCGGCTATGTCTGTGTTGATCGGCTGAACACGAAGGTTCGGGTTTACGATGTAGAACTCGACCTCGGCGCCAATGGAAGATTCCCCCTCACCAAAGCCGGGCCGGTCCAGAAGGCGGGTGAGTGCGGTAAGGTCCGTTCGCACCTTGGCGGCAAAACGGTCAAACTCTTCCGCTGTAAATTCCGATTGTTCTATCGACAGTCCCATAGCGGCTGTGTCTCTAGCACTGGCTTACTTTGATAGTAGCGGAAATGAGGCGCGCGAGTGACTGACCGAAGGGCAAAAGCGTTATGAGAACCGCTTCAACGTGTGTCCTGGCTCAGGGTTAGAACGCCCGATTGCTGGGAAAAGTTAAGCTGGCCGAGCACGCTCATGCCCAGCAGTACCATGTCGGGGTCCATGGCTGGGTTGATGGTGCCGGGCACATTGTAGAATGTCATATCGCCCAGGCGGAGTTCCTGAATGGTCGTGCTCCACACATTGACTGTACCAGCGGCGGTATGTGCACGGCCGGATTGGCCCTTTCTAAGGCCTGCTTTTTGGGCGAGGGATTCTGAGACTGCCACGGTTGTGGCACCGGTATCCAGGATGAAGGTGACACGCTGGTTGTTGATGGTGCCGTTTGCCAAATAATGGCCCTGTCGGTTGGCTTGCAGTTCAATCTCTGTGACGCTGCCGCGGGTGTGGCTGACTAGTTGCTGATTCGGGTTGTTTTGTTGGGAGCCCCAACTGCCGAAAAAATGGGTTACAACGGCGAGTAATACAACCCAGAAACCAGCGAAGTACAGGAGGTATCGAATTTCGGGTTTGATGGCGCCAGGTTTGCTCATCCTGTTCCTTGTGGGTCGCGGGTAGACTGTTCCAATACTACCTTGACCACTCGCCCGGCGGTAGCATCTGGATTTCCCATACACAATCCCCGGATTTGCGGAAAACCGGGACAGATTTATTATCGAACCGTTTCAAACCTCGAAGTAAATATGTCCCGGTTTCGCTCCCTTATGAATGTGGAGTAAGCGGTATTGGCTGGTGAAATTGTGACGGCACAACGTTTCGCTTGCTGTGGAATCCAGTTGGGGCAACAACAGCAGCGTTAGCCCCTTTCTCCCCCCATATTCAGCCGGTCTGCGCAGCAGACCTTCCCATACACGCTTATCAGTTGTCGAACGAAACCGGTTTCGGTGCTCGGTGCTTCTTCCGCACGACCACGGTCCCCGCGAGCTTGTCATGCCAGCCCTGCTTGCGGGCGTCAAAGGCCACCCAGACATAGCCAAGACCAAGAGGTATTAAGGAGAGATAGTATGCGAGGTAGCGTCCGATCAGCTGGCCAGTGCTTGCAGCATTGCCAGTTTTGGCATCAACAACTTTGGCAGAAACGGCCATTTTCCCTGGTGTCGCTTGTTTTGATATCCAAAATAGGATCACAGCTACAGCAGGAAACACCCAGGACAAAAGAAAATCCATAGGCCCAACAATCAAACTTGTATTATCCCAATAGGACTCACCATAGAACGCCGTGAGCAAGGGAAACACAATAATACCTATCAAGATTGTATCGATCAGCGTTGCGCCAGTTCGAGCCCAAAAGCCGACGTATTCCAGGTCATCGTATTCCATACTTCATCCTTTGATTTTTTGAGTTTGCTTCCCGCGCGGGTCTACCGTGACGTGACCTTCTCCGGTGAAATTTGGTATTACAGAGCGTAAGTTATCAACCTAACAACAATCTGCACAGTTCAAAAAATGAAACAAATTGTTACCTTAGAAAAGAGCCGTATCGACTTTAGAGAAAACCGGTGAAAACCGGGACAGTTCTGTTTTCATGCTTTCCGCCAGACGCTGAAGGTGAAACCAGTCATGCTTATCAGGATTTAACAGTGCAAAAGATCTGTTCAGAAGAGGCTTTATCAGAACTGCTACAGTCCAGCCCTGCGGTGCTGCTTTTGTATGGGGGCGCAAGCTGTGGCGTCTGTCAGGCCATCAAGCCGAGGCTGGAACAGCTTGCCTGCGAGGAATTTCCGAAACTGGTCACCGCTTACATCGATTGCCAGGAGGCCGCCGGCCCGTTATGTGCGGCTCGCGGTATCTTTTCCCTGCCGGTTGTTCAGCTGTGGTTTGATGGGCAGCGATTCGCGGAGTTCGCCAGGGTCTTCTCCATCGACGATGTTCGTTCGGCGCTGGAGCGGCCTTATGGGCTTTTGCCTTAAGGCAAACCGGGACAGATTTATTTTATGCACACTGTTTCTGGCGTTATCAGCCTATGTCGAAAAATATCTATCAAACAAGAGCTATCAAACAACCATGACGAGAAAGACATTAGGTTTTACCCGGAAACCAATTAAAGACGCCAAGCCAGTGGCTGAGAAAGCCGAAGCTATGGTTGAGGTTGAGGCTGATCCCCAAAAGCGTTTTTTAAACGGTGCGGTTATCAATCCAGCGCCGGCGATTCGTTTGGAGTCAGGTTCAGAAAAGCTCACGGTGCGTGCGATGAATTTGATCACGCCGATTGGCATGGGGCAGCGAGGTTTGATCGTTGCACCGCCGGGGTCTGGAAAATCGACGATATTAAAAGATATTTGTCAGGCGGTGGGAAAGGCGTATCCCGAGATTAAACTTTACGCGTTATTGATCGATGAGCGACCGGAAGAGGTCACTGATTTCAAGCGTAGCGTCCCGGCGGAGGTACACGCTTCTTCTTCGGATGAAAGCTATGCTCATCACGTTCGCGTTGCCGATGAGCTTCTTGATATCGCCCGCCAACAAGCTGGCGAGGGTCACAATGTGATGATTGTGATTGATTCTCTCACCAGGCTTTCCCGTGTGCATAATGCGGAGCGAAAGAGCAGCGGTCGTACTATGTCTGGCGGGATGGATGCGCGAGCGATGGAGATGCCGCGCAGGTTGTTTGGCGCTGCACGAAACATTGAGAATGGCGGCTCGCTGACCATTTTGGCCACCGTTCTGGTGGATACCGGCAGCCGTATGGACCAGGTTATCTTTGAGGAATTTAAAGGCACGGGGAACATGGAGCTGGTTTTATCAAGAGACGTTGCGAGCCAGCGAATCTTCCCCGCGCTGGACATTTCGAAAAGCAGTACCCGCCGTGAAGAGCTGCTGTTAGATCCGAAATATTTAGACAAAATAAGAGCGTTGCGTCGGGCGCTTGGCGGCCTCAAACCGCTAGAGGGCACAAGAAAGCTGGTTGAGCTGCTTGAGAAGTACCCCACCAATGCCGAGCTTCTGAACGGCATCTCCGGAACGCACACTGATTGAATGTGCGCTGTCGGTAGGATAACCGGAATCGCTGGGGTTTGATTTGTCGAAGTTGTCGCAGCCGCTTATCTGGTAACAGCAATTACACAGGTCTATTGAGATGCACCCGAAGCTCGGTCGTTTTCAACTGCTTCCAGCTTGACCCGAAAACCGCAGGCTGCGGCATATTTGCTGAGTGTTCCCCAGCTCGGATTGCTTCGGCCGCGTTCTAGTCTGGATATGTTGCTTTTGTTAGTTCCGAGTTTCTTCGCAACGTCCTCCTGGGTGAGGCCAGCTTTGGTTCTCATCGTAATCAGCTGATCGATCAGGCTGAATTCGTCTTGAAGTGAATCGTACTCCCGGCGGATCTCGGGATTTTCCAGTGCCTTTTGCTTAAACTGTTTGAAATTCACGATTTTTTGACCTCCTTCAATCGCTCGTTGGCGAGCTCCAGGTCTTTCTTTGGTATTTTTTGATCCTTCTTTACAAAGACATGCAGAATGATAATTCGCTTGCCCTGCATGTAGCAGAAAATGCCTCTACCTATTCCTTCTTTGGCTTTTGCGCGGATCTCAAATAATTCGCCACCCAGCGACTTTGTGTGTGGCTCCCCGAGGTTCGCCCCATGCTTCTCCATCAATTCCATCAGCCGAATCATTCTGGCTTGAATTTTGGGCGGCAGCTTTGCCAGTTCTTCATCTACTTTCCCGTAGAATTCTATTTCCCAATCCATGGGGACTCCTTTATCTTTTGGTTATCATATACGATAACCATGGTCTCGAGAAGTGATTTGGAGACATGGGAAATTGGGTCAGATTTATTTTCTCAGGATCGATACCATGCCTATGCGAATGCGTGAGATGCGCGCGAGTAACTGAGCGAAGGAGACTTGCGATATGAACAGCGCTTCAGCGGCTTATCCAATCGGTACGCCCGGCATTCCCTGGGGCGATGCGGAACGTGCTCAGTGGCTGTCACGGCAGACCCGTCAACGCAGTTACGAGTCCGATGTGTTGAGCGTGATCGAGCGTCTGTGTTCGCGCTTCGATGTGCAAGAGTATGGCCGTCTGGAATACGGCCTGGACGTTTATCCGCTGATGGCGATCCGCAGCCGCGACTGGCGTGCCGATCGGCCGGTGGTACTGATTACGGGCGGAGTGCATGGCTATGAAACCAGCGGTGTCCATGGAGCGCTGCAGTTTGTTGAACAACATGCACTGGATTACGCGCGCCGTGTAAACCTGCTGATTGCGCCTTGCGTCAGCCCCTGGGCTTACGAACGCATCCATCGCTGGAACGCGAACGCGGTTGATCCCAACCGCTCATTCCGTGATGACTGTCAGGCAGGGGAGTCCGCGGCGCTCATGCAGCTGGTCGCTTCGATAGCTGAGCCAATACTGCTGCACGTCGACCTGCACGAGACCACCGATACCGACGAAACCGAGTTCCGGCCAGCGCTTGCGGCCCGCGATGGCAAATCGTTTGAGCCGGGTGACATTCCGGACGGCTTCTATCTGGTGGACGACACCGAGAACCCGCAGCCTGAATTCCAGCAGGCGGTGATTGAGGCGGTGGAAAAGATCACTCATATCGCGCCGGCGGATGACAAGGGTGAGATCATCGGCTCACCGGCGGTCGCTCGTGGCGTGATTCAGTATCCGCTGGCGCAGCTTGGCCTTTGCACCAGCATAACCAACGCCCGCTACCGGACCACCACAGAGGTATACCCAGACAGCGGCCGAGTAACCACGGAGCAATGCAATGCCGCGCAGGTTGCCGCGGTGTGTGCGGCGATCGACTATGCGTTGTCGGTAGGCCCGATCAATAATCTCAGATAACGCGTCCAACCCATCCGTCAGCGCCGCCGGTCCAGGCTGAAGATTCAGCGGAGATTTGACCCGATTAATTCAACCATCTGGTCAATCAGAGGTCGACCAATTACTGGTGAATTTAACGACATAGGATGGGCAAATAGTATCTAATAGGTGTTCATGTGGCACCCCGATAACAAACGCAGCGACAGGCCCGACTATGCACGTGGATAAAGCAAGAAAGCGTATTGCCAAGCAGGTCAAGAAGGGCTTTCATGGCTACCCGTTAGTGTCGATGGAGTACTTTGGAAAAACGCCGGAGTTGGCCACCGAGATCGACGGCATTTCCACTATCGATAAGAACTGACTC
Source organism: Marinobacter sp. NSM (assembly GCF_052380025.1). NCBI lineage: Bacteria > Pseudomonadati > Pseudomonadota > Gammaproteobacteria > Pseudomonadales > Marinobacteraceae > Marinobacter > Marinobacter sp. NSM. Next base: position 227,588 of record NZ_JBQTCK010000004.1, on the reverse strand, counting down.
GGACCCGACATGTTTAAACCCAGTTGTTACAGTTGCCGGAAGAAGTTTGAGCCATCGGCGTTGGGGTGTCTTACTCAAAAAACTACTGCGAGGGCTGCGGTGTTGGGTTGTTTGGTGAGGATTACTTCAGCTTTGACCCAAAGCCCGCGCCAACTACCCGGAAGAACCTGGCGGTGCATTGTGCGGTGCTTATTTTCGGAGCGGCTTTCTTCGCGTTATGGCTGTCTATTAGCGGGTTCTGAGAGCTCGGGTACTTCCAGGTTTGATTGCCTCAATCGCCTCTAGCAGAGGCAAAGTTCAAAGCCTACACTTCATGGATTGGGGTCTGGAGGCGCTATGAACTATTCAGACAGAGTCATTGAAACCTGGTGCCACGCTGCGCCTGGTGCCGCACCACACGACTACAAAGAGCTGGTGCGGTACGCCACGCTGGCGGCGTCCAGTCACAATACCCAGCCTTGGATATTCCAGATTGAATCCAACCGGATTCGGGTGCTTCCTGATCTGTCCAGGCGTTGCCCGGCAGTGGACCCGGATGATCACCATCTTTACGCCAGCCTGGGGTGCGCCACGGAGAATCTTCTGCTGGCAGCGCAAGCCGCCGGGTTAAAGGGGCATTGCCAATTCGATGCGTCGGCATCCTCGGTGGTGATTGATTTTGAAGAGGCTACGGCCGCGCAGTCTGCGCTTTTCGAGGCGATTCCCCTGCGCCAGTGCAGCCGTTCAGAGTATGACGGTGTGCCACTTGCGGCTGAAGTGCTGGAGCAGCTTCAGGTAGCGGGGCAGGGGGATGGCGTGTCGGTGTTTCTGATGACCGATGCCGATCAAAAAGCGCTGGTCGCAGATTATGTCGCCAAGGGCAACGATGCCCAATTTGCAGACCCTGAATGGGCTCGGGAGCTTAAAGCCTGGATTCGGTTTAACGGCAAGGAGGCGGTGATTTCCGGCGATGGGTTGTACGGGCCTGTTTTGGGCAATCCGGCCGTGCCCCGCTGGCTTGGATTGTTGGCGATGAAGGGGTCGTTTTCTGCAAATAACCAGAACAAGAAGGATCGACGGCACATTGACAGTTCTTCTGCCATTGCCGTCATCTATTCAGAGGCCGATGACATTCCCCACTGGATTGAGGCAGGCCGGTGCTACCAGCGCTTGGCCCTGCAGGCTGCGGCCCTGGGCCTGCGTACGGCGTTTATTAACCAGCCTGTGGAGGTGGCGACACTGCGCCCGGAGTTTGCCCGCGGCATTGGCATTGGGGACCGGCGCCCGGACCTGATTGTGCGGATTGGCCGTGGGCCGGAGATGCCGCGTTCTCTCCGGCGGCCGGTTGAGGAGGTTATCCGGTGATTTTGCTGGGGGTACTTATTCTGGCCGGGCTGGTGCTGTCGGCCTGGCGGCTGCTGGACCATCGGGCAGACCGCAAAGCCATGCGCGAGCTGGTGGGCCTGCAGCCCGCACAGCCCCCGGTCTTTGCCACCGAGATGGTTGCCGATCTTCCCGAGCCGGCACGGCGCTATTTTCTGTATACCATTGAACCCGGTACGCCGCTCGCGACGGTCGCCCGCATCCGGATGGCGGGGCGTTTCGGCATGGGTGACAGGAGCAATCCCAATTATCTGGATTTTGAGGCAACCCAGGTGTTGGCCATGCCTTCTGGATTTATCTGGAAAATGTGCGCGCGGCGGGGCCTGATGCGGTTGTCCGGTTCTGACAGTCAACAGTGGACGCGGTTCTGGCTGATGGGGTTGCTGCCCGTTGCCCGCTTTGGTGGAGATCCTGACCATACCCGTTCGGCGTTTGGCCGCTATGTCGCTGAGGCCATATTCTGGACGCCTGCAGCGCTGTTGCCTGGCCCTGGTGTTACCTGGGAGGGGCTGGACTCCGATCAGGCGAGGGTTACTGTGGAATATTCTGGCATGTCACAGTCCGTTGATCTCAAAGTGTCGGCAGATGGCCAGCCTATTGAGGTCAGTTTCCAGCGGTGGAGTAACGCCAACCCCGAGAAACAGCACCGGTTGCAGCCGTTTGGCGGGTATCTCTTTGAGTTCCGGTCGTTCGACGGGTTTCGTTTGCCGACTCATGTGGAAGCTGGCAACCACTTCGGGACGGACGAGTACTTTCCGTTTTTCGTGGCGGATGTGAGCGCTGTTGAGTTTCCCTGGGTGTGATCATTCCCTGGAACTTTGCAAGATTTGTCTACACCAGCCGGTTCAGGAATGGGCGAGCGCTCTTACGCAGCAGCTAAACATCTCCGCCGAGAAAAAGCGGTGTTCGCCGGGCTGCTGCGCCACAAACAGCTGACCACCGGATTCACGGATTCCGCCTTCGATCATCAGGTTATCGCTCATCTCAAAGTCTTCAATGCTGTGGCCCAATTCATCCCGGCCGGTTGCGCCAGCCCGTTGATGATAAAGCCGGCTGTCCAGGGTGAACCCGAATGCGGGCTTGCCCCGGCCGATCATGTAACCCACCTCGAACACGGTGCCCGGATCGGCGCTGATGCCGCGAAAGGGTGTGAGGTTGGCGATGATGGCAGTGCAGCTGTCCATCAGTTCGCGGTTGGCCTGGTATATCCGGTGGCCGCGCTCCGGTTTTGCCTGGTCGTCTGAAAATGCCAGCGCTGTGTCAAGCGGGTCGACGCCCTCGAATCCGGCGTCCCGGAGCAGGCGTTTTTTCTCGGCCACGATGGCCTGGTGTTCTTCCGCCGGAAAGAAGACTTCCGGGCCGGCGAGGTAGATGCGTTTTGATTTTGGCATGTTAATGAGGTCTCTCATTTGAGTGCAGGCCGCGGCCCTGAGCATAGTGTGGAAATCTTGTGCCGGAAGGCCATCGGATTCAAACTTATGCACCTCTCAAACGGCATCTGTCTTTACCAACTTTTGGGTTGGGTCTTCGTGAGTCATTGTTTACCATATGGCGTGCGGTGCCAGTGACGGCCCCTGAAATCGATGGATGACTCTTCAAGGAAGGAGCAAAGGAATGAGCAAGAAAGTTGTGTTGCTGGGTGACTTGGGTACAGATCATGAAGGATTCCCACCCACCCCGGTTGTTGCCGGCTCCCCCGATGTGCTGATTGACGGCAAACCTGTTGCCCGCGTGGGTGATCCTCTCGCCCCGCACTCCAAGCCCAAACACCCTCCCCACCCGCGAGCCATCGCTGCAGGTTCGGCAACCGTGCTCATCAACGGTATTCCTGTTGCGGTGACTGGTAGTGCAATTTCGTGTGGGGGTGTCACTATTGGCAGTGGTAGCGTTGTGATTGGTGATACCTTCACGCCCACGCCGTTTTCGGGTATCTCACCGTCGCCGTCAAAGCCAGCTCCGCAAGCGGCCTCTCGTGCTAATCACTCTGGCAGCACTGTTCCGGAATCACAAAGTGCCAGCGGTGTCGGTAATGGCACGAACAATGCCTTAGCAGGTGGGGCGGCTGCATCCAGTATGACTCCATCAATTCCAATCTCATCCCCAACAAAGGATCAGTCTCAGGCTGCGGTAGAGCCGGGTTACCATGTCGTTCAGACGCCGATAAGCAGGACGGAGCTATTGAGCGCTTTGTACGGAGACGCTTCGGCAAAGCCAGATCATTTTGATCGATTGAATCCAGGCCTGGGCGGGCAGCTGATGCCCGGTGAGATGATTGTGCTGGGTGACCCAGAGGGTATGGAATGCACTCAAAAAGAAGTCGAGTTGATGGAGGTGGCAGCGCAGATCAATGCGCAGGTTAGGTCACTGGAGCAGGATGAAGCGCAGTTTCTTGTCAAATACTACGATTTATTGGAAGCCATCACCTCGACCGGTTCGGCGGGGCTGGGTGCTGGAGCCGTGATGGTTTCCAAGCAGATTAGTAGCATTGAGTCGACTTTGAAGAACATCGAGCGGCTTCATCAGGAAACTTACCGGAGGCATGGGCACCTTAACCACCCGGAGTTTTTCGAGAAGCGGCGGGCGCTTTTCAAAGAGCTGGATTTTGCTTTGGGAAAAGCGGCTCGTAAGGGGATGTCACTGGATGATGATGCAAAACTAAAGCGGGCGTTGGGATTATCGTCCAAGAGCATTGTGCATAATTGGAAGACGGCTGGGGTTGGCGGTATACCTGGGTATGCAACGCATTATGAGCGAGTGGCCGCAGGGGCTAAGTATGCAAAGGGAGTTGGCTATATATCGCTGGGGCTCGATGTGGCTGCCTCGGGAGTGAAAATTCATGCGGCATGCACAGCAGCGCGCGAATCCGAGTGCAGACGTGTTAAGTACGTCGAAGGAGGGCGGCTATCTGGTTCTGTAGTTGGTGGCAGTGCTGGTGCTTTTGCTGGAACTTTGGTTTGTGGGGCAATGGGGCTAGCCACAGGAGGTCCGGGAGGAGTTGCATGCGGCATCATAATGGCTGGTGTTGGCGGTTTTGCAGGAGGTGCAAAGGCTGGGGACATTGGTGAGAATATAGGTGAAGTACTTTACGAGGTAACAATCGATGAATGACTCTTTTCAGATCATTGCTGCATTCGTAGGTGCTGGGGCTCTGGGGTTAGGGCTGGTATCGTTATTTATAATCCTCACTTTTGCTTTTTCTCGTGTGTCCATAATCGAGGAGAAAATTTCACGTCCCGGCACTTCTGCGCTAGAACACAGAAGAATCTGGGGGAATGATCCCCTTGGGAGGTTAATGAGAAGCGGCTATGTGTTTACGTTTCTCTTGCTTAGATCGGTTCCGTCAAGCCGGCTCAAGCGATCAGCAGAGAAAATCGGTGACGTCTCCACACCATTGCCTGCTCGACTGACTTTGTGGGCGGTAGTGCCTCCGTTGATTTTGTACGGATGCTTTGCAGTCCTGCTAATAGTGGGTTTGCTCTTTTAAGAGATATCTGGCAATCCGCCGAAACACACAAAGCTCAAGGAGGAGCAAAGTGCTTATCAAATATTTCCTGGGCCACAAAAAGGCGCTCACCCTATGTGGCGGGTGCCTGGTGATTGCCCTGACGTTGTACCCGATGTTCTATCGCTCCTGGGCTTTCGGTTCCGATGCCTGGGGGCTGACAGTCATAGCGCTTCTTGACCCCGAAGAAGTGCCCTGGAGCCCTTCGGATTTCAATAGTCTGGCCATCCGGCCTGCAGTGGCCTACTGGCTTCTCACCAATTTCGACTGGCCCTATGAACGCTGCGGTAAAGCTATGACGGCGATGGGTGGCTGTTCGCAACCTTTGGTCAATTTCGTAGGCGCCTCGTTGGATAGGCACGATGCTGATTCCATCATGACGCGCCGTGGCTATGCGTTACTTCGACACTTTGCCGTCAGGGGAGAGCCGTTGAACGGCTACCACAACGGGCTGGCACCAGTGCATGAGGCGGTGCTTTACGCCGATGTGGATTATCTCCGCGCCCTTCTGGAGTTGGGGGCGGATCCAAGTCTGCCGATTGATAGTCCGGGGAAGGACTATCATGGCTTTAACGCTTTTGAGTTTGCGGTGTTTTTGGAATCCCGGAACCAGGAAGTTTATCAGACTATCCGGGCAGAGCTTGATGCTCTATAGGCGGGCTCGATCGTCCTCAACCGCTTCCGTTGTTTTAGGGTTGTTTCGCGAGGGCTAAACTTATACTTACCACTCGAATTTCTCATCCAGGAGTTGCTTTATGGGTTTAGCCATCGCACTGCATGTCCTATCTGCCGTAATCTGGGTTGGCGGTATGTTTTTCGCCTACATGGCTATGCGCCCTGCGGTGGTTGAGGTGATTGATGCCTCCCAGCGAGGCGGGCTCTGGTGTGCCACGTTGTCCCGATTTTTCCGGTGGGTATGGGCGGCGGTGATTCTATTGTTGGTCACCGGGTACTGGATGATTTTGAGTGTGTTCGGCGGCATGGCCGGTGCCGGTTGGCATATCCACGTGATGCAGGCGCTGGGTATTGTGATGATCCTGATCTACGCCCATGTTTACTTTGCCCCCTTCCGGCGGCTGAAACAGGCAGTGGCCAATCAGGACCCTCAGGAGGGCGGGCGCCAGGTGGGGCAGATTCGCAAGTTGGTTGGGACTAACCTGATTCTTGGGCTGATTGTGGTGACGATTGGGGCTGGCGGGCGGTATTTGTGAGCGCGTTGAATCAGAAAGGAATGCTCACTGCCTGGAATGACGCCAAGGGTTTTGGTTTTATCTCGCCGGAGGGTGGCGGTGAGCGTGTGTTTGCTCACATCAGCAGTTATGCAGGCCGGGGCCGGCCGGTTGCTAATCGCAAGGTGACATTCAGCGCCGTGAAAGATGACCAGGGCCGTTTGAGGGCTGGTCGGTTCCAATATGTTGGGGCGGCAAAGCTGGGTGCCAACATTGCGCCGGGAGTCTGGGTGGCGGCCGCTGTTGTGCTGGTGTTTTTCAGTGTGTTGGCTGGCCTGTTCTATCACGGTTATCTGCCGGTATCGATCCCCGCCGCCTACGGCGGGGTGAGTCTGGTTTTGTTTGTCATGTACTGGATTGACAAGAAGGCTGCCCAGCGAGGAGCCCAGCGCACCGCTGAGAAAACGCTGCACTTCTTTGAGCTCTGCGGCGGCTGGCCTGGTGCGCTGATGGCACAGCAGGTGTTTCGCCACAAGACGCGAAAAGGTAGCTACCAGTTCGTGTTCTGGCTGGCGGTGCTGGCCAATCTGGGCGCGTTGGGCTGGTTGCTTGTGGCTCCGGAGGCGATGGGGTTGCGGCAACAAATGGGCTTTGATTTGTCGAAGTCTTTGTGGCCGCTTATCTGGTAGCAGACCAAGACAAGACCTGTAGTAACCCCTTAATACCCGCCTCGACACCACCGCTGCTAATGTTTCCTGACCTGGCAATACAAACACAAGGAGACAGCCATGAGCGGGAAGAAAATTCTGATGATTACCGGTGATTTCACCGAAGACTACGAAACCATGGTGCCGTTCCAGGCACTGCAGGCCGTTGGTCATACGGTTCACGCCGTCTGCCCGGACAAAATGGCTGGCGATACGGTCGCCACGGCGATTCATGATTTCGAGGGTGACCAGACCTACACTGAAAAGCCCGGCCACCGGTTTGCCTTGAATGCGGATTTTGATGGACTGAATCCGGCAGATTACGACGCGCTGGTGGTGCCCGGCGGCCGTGCTCCGGAATATCTGCGGCTCAACCAGGATGTGCAGAAGCTGGTTCGCCATTTCTTTAAAACCAACAAGCCGGTGGCGGCGATCTGCCACGGAGCTCAGTTGTTGGCCGCAGCGGGGGTGCTGGAGGGGCGTAAATGCTCGGCGTATCCGGCCTGGCTTGCGCAGTTCTTCAAATCGCTTCGCTGGATGCAGACCGTATTCTCGCTGGTAAAAGCGGTAAATCGGCAACACCGAAAGTCGTGAGTAAGGCAAGCCACTGACCGCGAGACACTCCAGATGCCCATATTCGCGGATACAGCCCCTGATCCTCAGTCTGTTGGTCTTGTCCCGGTCGAATGCACCGGTACAAACACCAGCATCTCGTTGTTCGCCGGCATTGCATAATCTTCTCGTAGTACCAAACCCACCGCCTTGGCCAGTGCAGACAAATCCTCGATATCGCGGATGCCCATGTGTTGCGCCTGAGATCTGAGTGACTGGTCAAACGCCCGATTGCTTTCACTGGTGAACTCGCCTTGGTGCCTGAACGGCCCATACAGGCAAAACGCGCCGTCATCAGGCAGGCTTGCGCCGATGCCCTGGAACATTTGTTCCACTTCTGTCCAGGCCATGATGTGGGCGGTGTTGGCGGAGAACGCCCATTGGAATCCCCGTGTGGGCCAAGGGGGGTTGCCCACGTCCAGCTTTCGCATGGGGAGTATGTTCGGCAGCGCAGCCTGTTCCAGCCGGGTAATCGCCAGGTGTGCGGCCGCGGGGTGGTCCGTTGGCTGCCACTTTATGTGGGGCAGGGCTGCGGCGAAATGCACGGCGTGCTGGCCGGTGCCGGTGCCTATTTCCAGTACGGTGCCCGGGGCATTGAAGACCTCACGCAGTCTTTCCAGTATTGGGCCTTTGTTGTTTTCGCAGGCTTGGGAAAAGGGCAGGTGGGTGGTCATCAATAGGTTTCTCCTTTTCCCGGAACGGTATCATAAAACGGTGTTCTGGCCATGAAGCCGGTATAATGGGGCGTATCCACTGCTGGGAGAGATGCGTTGAATCAAAAAGGGTTGCTTAGCGGCTGGAACGACGCCAAAGGCTTTGATTTGTCAAAGTCTTTGCAGGCGCATGTTCGGTAGCTGACTGAGAAAAAATGAGTACCCCTTTCAAACTCCGCCCCTACCAGCAGGAAGCTGTCGATGCCACGCTGAACCATTTCCGCAAGTCGGACGACTCTGCCGCCATCGTGTTGCCAACCGGCGCCGGCAAAAGCCTGGTGATTGCCGAATTGGCCCGCCTTGCCCGGCGGAAGATCCTGGTGCTCACACACGTCAAAGAGCTGGTGGAGCAGAATCACGCCAAATACGAGAGCTATGGGTTAGCCGGTGGCATCTTCTCCGCCGGGCTTAAGCGCAAGGAAAGTCATCATCAGGTCACCTTTGCCAGTGTGCAGTCGGTAGCGGCGAACCTGGATCAGTTCCGGGATGAGTACTCGTTGGTGATCATTGACGAGTGCCACAGGGTCAGCGGTGAGGAAATCAGCCAGTATCAACAAATCATTGAGCTACTAAGGCAGCAGAACGATTCTCTTAAGGTGCTCGGGCTGACCGCCACGCCCTATCGTCTGGCCATGGGCTGGATCTATCGTTATCACCACCGGGGCTTTGTTCGTAGTGAAGAGGATAAGCCCTTCCAGCACTGCATCTACGAGCTGCCGTTGAGCTATATGATCAACCGGGGCTATCTCACTCGGCCGGAGTTGGTGAACGCCGCGGTGGCGCAATACGATTTCTCGTCGCTGGCTCAGAACCGTTTTGGCGAATACGCCGAGAACGACGTCAACCAGCTGCTGAGCAAACACAAGCGGGTGACCCGCGCCATTATTGATCAGGTGGTGGAGCTGGCCACTGAACGCCAGGGAGTGATGGTATTCGCCGCAACGGTGGAGCATGCCCGGGAGATCACAGGCTACTTGCCGGAGAACCAGACCGCCCTGGTGACCGGCGCCACCGACCAGAAAGATAGGGACCTGCTGATACAGCGCTTCAAACAGCGGCAGTTAAAGTATCTGGTGAATGTATCTGTGCTCACCACAGGCTTTGATGCGCCCCATGTGGACCTGATCGCCATTCTTCGGCCTACCCAGTCGGTGAGCCTGTATCAGCAGATGGTGGGCCGTGGTCTTCGCCTGGACGACGGCAAAAAGGACTGCCTGGTGATGGATTACGCCGGTAACCACGTGAATCTGCATCACCCGGAGGTTGGGGAGCCGAAGCCGAATCCAGACAGTGCGCCGGTGCAGGTGTTCTGCCCGGGCTGTGGGTTTGCCAACATCTTCTGGGGCAAAACCGACAGCGACGGCCGGGTGATTGAGCACTACGGGCGCCGTTGCCAGGGGCTGCTGGCGCCCGTGGAGGGGGAGAGCGCGCGTGCCTTGCAATGCGACTACCGTTTCCGCTTCAAGGAGTGCCCCCACTGTGGTGGCGAGAATGACATTGCGGCCAGAAATTGCGGGCACTGTCATAAAGCGATTATCGACCCGGACGATCAGCTAAGGGATGCCCTGAAACTCAAAGATGCCATGGTGATTCGTTGCGCCGGTATCACCCTGGGCCTTGGCGGAAGCAAGCTGAAGATGACCTACCACGGTGAGGATGGGGAGGAGCTTGGCGAGTCGTTTGATTTCAGCAAGCCAGCACAGCGCCACGTGTTTAACAAACTGTTCGGCCGCAGATTTGCCAACGGCCAGGCCCCGAAAACCTTCGGTAAGGCGGAGGAGGTACTAGAGATGCAAGCTCTGTTGCCGGCACCGGATTTTGTGATTGCCCGCAAGCAGAAGCATTATTGGCAGGTACAGGAGCGGATATTTGATTATCGGGGGCAGTATCGTAAGGCGAATGAGGTGTGATGCTTTAAAAGGGGCGCATGGTTGCCCACGAGTTCGGCGAGGTGTGTGCCAACCCTCCGATGGCCGGTAAGCTCTGCCATTTTCCAGGAATGCAGGTTCCTCTTCAGGCGTTAACGCAGAACCTGCAACCCTTGCAGGCCCTGAAGCACCCGTGACGGCGCGATGCCAATCATATCCTGAAACATCCGGCTGAGGTGTGCAGAGTCGTGCAGGCCCGCGCTAAGGGCTGCCTCGGTGAGCGACGGGTTCTTCGCTACGTGATAGAACACGGAACGCAGGCGCGACCAGCTTCGGTAACGCCGGAAACTGATGCCCACTTCCTCCCGGAAAAGATGGTTGAATCGCGATTCCGATAAGTGCACCTGTTTGGCCAGATTGGCGCGGTTGAAGGGTTGGTCTCCCGCTTCCCGCAAGTAGTCAAGGCTTCGGGCAATGCGGTTGTCCAGCTCGGCTCGGTGCCCAAGTGCCGACGCGGGGAGGAGTTGAGACATGTCACAGGATTGCAGCCTTCGCTCCAGACTTCTGGGCCGCGCGGGAGAGGGGATTGGGTCTAACACCAGCGGGCGATCACTCAGCCAACCTGCTTTCAGGAGGCGAGTCTCCGGCGCATCCGGTTCCAGGTAGAGGGAGGCTATGTACTCTCCTCCGCTATCCAGCCCGTGCTCCACATCGGCATTCACCAGGGCGCTGTGGCAGGTCTCACGGCGACCATCCGGGAAATGCAGCGTGATGGGGCCACTCAGGCCAATCAAGAGCACCGGCGCGGCATGTGCGTGCATTCTTGCCGGAGGGAGCTCACCCTGGAACAGAGCCCGGTCACGCGCCAGCCAGATGCGTTTTTCCTGCGTCATCGAATAGCCCAAACGTACAAGTTGTACCGGAACTTGTCCGGCATACTTCAGCCTCACAACTATAACCAAGGAGTAAATGTATGTCTCTGGCCGAAAAGATCTGTCTTTCAGCGGCGTTCCTGTTCTTCATGACGGGGCTTCTCACTGGCATCTGGAAATACCGCCACATGGCCCGAAGCGAGGACGCTTTATCGCCGACCTATGTCGACATCGCTCACCGCAGTTCACTGCTCTACAGCTTTGCGGCACTGCTGTTGGCTGCGTTCAGCGCCCACAGCGTTTTTGCGGGCTGGGTTAACGTTGTGGCGGCTGTCTCGGCCCTAACGTTTTTCGCGTTTGCCATTGGTACCTACATCGTCCATGGCCTGCTTCAGGACACCGACAACCAACTGCGCCGCCCTCACCGCTTGGGGAAGCGACTTCTACCGCCTTGGATGACTGGGGTATTCATGATGCTGCTGATACTCGGGGAAGTGGGTGGTAGCCTGGTTTTGGGGGTAGGAGCGATGCTTGGCATCTGGCAGGGCTAGGGTCCCCCGTGAACTTATCGCAGCCGATGCGGAAGAATTGGCTGCGATAAGTTGGGAGAGTGCGTCATTATCGGTAAGCCGGCTGTTGAGGTTTACCCCCCGCAACCCGTTTCATCCACGCCATGTCCAGCGGAATCAGCACATTCAGTGTGAATAGCAGCCAGCCCATGGGCTGCAGGGTTTCCGCAAACCACACCATCAGGGCAAGGGACAGCAAGCCCCAGGTGACATCGACAGCAATCATAAGGCTAAGGTATTTTTCCATCCACCGTTCGTTGATGGCCATGGCGGTCATTTCCACGCACCAGAGCAATAACACCACCCCTACCACCAGATAGAAGGTTGCGCCGGGGCCTCCCGCCCATTGGGCAATCGGCTCTGCGGCCAGAATCAATGCCAACGCCAGGGGGGCGGAGAGAAGTACATCGCCCAGGATGATTTGTTTCACACTGAATTGACGGAGAAAGTTCTTCATAGGGTCACCTCAAACGGGTTTCGTATTTTTTTGACTACACTACGAAGCTTCTACCCGGGCGGTGATAGGCTCAATTACCTGTGAGGTAATGGTTTAGCCTGCACTCGGCTAAGATAATGGCTGAACACTTGGAATTGACGGGGCCACACATGAGTGCCTTCGGTACGCTGTTCAGAGAAATGCGGCAGGGTAAGCGCCTGAGTCAGATGGATTTTGCCCTTGCCTGCGAAGTGTCGGCAAAACACATCAGCTTTCTGGAAACCGGTCGAAGTCAGCCCAGCAAGGGTATGGTTCTTCATCTTGCGCAGATGCTGCAAACGGACCTGGCGGGAACTAACCGCCTGTTGTCCGCAGCGGGTTACAGCCAGGTATACTCCGATCAGGATTTGAGTGCGCCTGGCATGGCGATGATCAGGGAGGCGCTTGAACACCTGTTGCAGTCGCATTTGCCTTACCCGGCGGTGGTGTTCGACCACGAATACTATTTGGTGATGGCCAACCAAGCCATGCAGGAGATGATGGTGCGCATGGTCGAGCTGGGCGCTCAGTTTCCAGCCCAGCCAAACTTTTTGTTATCACTGCTGGATAGTACAGGCATCAAGCCATTCGTGGGCGATTGGGAAGCCATGGCCTGCCACATGCTGCAACGTGTCTACCAGGAACATCTTTCAGGCCCTTACAGGGACCAGCCCAATCGTTTGCTGGAACAGGCGCTGACGGTTCCCGGCGTTCCGCAGAACTGGAAGAGCCACGTGGTGGAAAACCTGGATTACCCGGCGATTCCTTTTACCCTGAATCTGGGTGACCAACAGCTCAGAATCTTTTCCACCATCGCAACCATCGGCACGCCTTTGGATGTTACTGCGCAGAATCTGCGGATTGAGCATTTCTTTCCGATGGATGAGAGCAGTAAGGATTACTGGCGAGCCTGAGGTTTGGTGAGAGCCAAGGCGCCGGCCAGAATGGTGCATTTATAGTGTCCGGGAGAACCCCATGGCTATCGAGAGGAATCACGAACACCCTGAAAAGTTGATTATCCAGGCATGGGATGAGAACGGGAGGGCCTGGATTGATGCCGTTCGGGATCACGGAATCCGTGCGCCAGGCGTGGCGTCGCGTGACGCTTTGCTTGCCGCAATCAATGGCCATGTTCAGCCGAACTCTCGGGTCCTGGATGTGGGATGCGGAGAGGGCTGGTTGGTGGATTTACTGACCGGGTCCGGTTATCGCGTCGTCGGCGTGGATGCATCCCGCGAGCTAATCGAATACGCCCAAGAGCATCGCAAGGGGCATTATGTGGTTGGAGATCAGTCTGATCTCGCCAAGTTGGGGCTTGGAATATTTGACCTGGTCGTCTGCAACTTTTCACTGTTTGGCGACAAAACTGTGCGCCAGTGCGTGATGTCTGTCCCTCAAATGCTGAACCCAGGCGGCGTGTTGATTATCCAGACACTGCACCCGATGATGTTCAGCGGAAACGAGGTGGCCAAGAGCGGTTGGCGGGAAGGCACCTGGGCCGACTTGCCCGGCGATTTCGGCGAACCGTCTCCTCTTTATGTTCGGACACTGGACGACTGGAGCCGGTTATTCAGTGAGGCGGGTTTAGGCGTTTCCCGGATGCTGGCACCAACTGCAGGAGATGCCGATCCCAAGAGCGTGATTTTTGTTGTTTCCCGATGCGAGAGGACTGGCCAGTAAACGTCGGCATGCTTGGCAAGGAGTAACAGGGCAAGAATCGGATGGAAACGCCTGGCAATGTCCGTTGTAATAACCCCGTGCTTGGCGAATATAGGGGAATGACATGCCGTTGCCAGTGGAGCAGGAGATGCGGGCTGCCTCGGAATCCGGGGATGATCGCCAGGAGTGGGATTCACGAATGACCCGACTGGTAAGAATCGCACGTTTTATTGAAACCCACGCAGACGAGCCGCTGACACTGGCAGGCTTGGCGGTTATTGTTGGGCTTTCTCCCTCGCGGTTACAAAGGCAATTCAAGGAAGCGTTTGGCGTTTCTCCCAAAGCCTATCAGGACGCGGTGCGGATGCGCTGCTTCAAGCAATCCCTGAAAGATGGCGATAAGGTCACGGATGCGATCTTTGCCTCTGGGTTTGGTTCCGTCAGCCGGGTTTATGGGGAAGCGCACCGCAATATTGGAATGCCGCCAAGGGCCTATCGGGCTGGGGGTGAGGGTGAGGTCATCGTCTACGCCTGCCGACCCACCTCTCTCGGCTTGATGGCCATGGCGGCAACGGACAAGGGGGTCTGCTTTGTCCAGTTTGGTGACAGTGAGTCCTCGTTGGTGAGTGGTCTGAAAGCAGAGTTTCCCAAGGCCGAAGTGAGGGCGTCACCGGCACGGAATGCCCCGGAGCTTGATGCCTGGGTGGAGGCTTTGGATGAGCACATCAGCCAAGGCGCCCCGAGGCCGGACCTGCCGCTGGATATGCGAGGGACGGCTTTTCAGATGAAGGTGTGGCAATTCCTGTTGAGCATTCGGGAAGGCGATGTGCTTAGCTACAGCGAATTGGCCGCGAAGATCGACAAGCCCAAAGCGGTGCGGGCCGTGGCCTCTGCCTGCGGCAAAAACCGGATAGGCGTACTGATTCCCTGTCACAGGGTGTTGCGGGGTGATGGCGGGCTTGGCGGGTATCGCTGGGGCCTGGAGAGAAAGCGGGCGTTGCTGAATGCTGAACGGAAACGCCAGAGGGCTGACGCCGGTTCATAGAGGGGACTAGGTTGGCGACCAGACTTCTCCATGTTGCATTACCCGAAACTCCGAGTCACCCAAACCCTGTCTTTCCAGCGCCAGCCGCAGCCGCCGTGGTGGCTCATCCATGGGCTCATCAGTGAGTACGAAGGTGCCCCAATGCATGGCGACGGATTGGCGGGCGCCAATGTCCTGATGAATCCTGACCGCCTCTTCCGGCGCCACGTGCACCGGAGCCATGAACCAGCGCGGGTCGTAAGCGCCGATAGGTAGCAGCGCCAGATCAATGGGTGAGAACATCTCGCCGATATGCCTGAATATCCCGCCGTAGCCGGTGTCCCCGGCGAAATAGAGACGGAAGCCGTCGATTTCCAGAAGCCAGCTACACCAGAGCGTGGTGTTTGTGTCCGTCGCGGTGCGGCCGCTGAAGTGCTGGGCTGGCAGACAGAACACCTCCTGATCGTCGGCTATTCGCTCAGACTGCCACCAACCCAGTTCCACCAGGTTACGGATGCCGCGTTTTTCAAACCAGGGGCGCAAGCCCATGGGAATACAAAAGCGCAGGTGTGTCCCGAAGCGCCGGTGCAACTGGCGCACGGTTGCTTCGTCCAGGTGGTCGTAGTGATTGTGTGAGATCAATACCAGGTGGATAGGCGGCATGTCTGCCACGGTCAGGGCCGGCGGTGTGTGCCGCTTTGGCCCGATCAACTGGAAAGGGCTGGCACGGTCTGACAATACCGGGTCGGTCAGCACGTTCAGGCCCCGATGCTGGAACAAGAAAGACGAGTGCCCCAGCCAGACCAGTTGTGGCTTTTGGGGTGGCTTTGCCAGCAAGTGGCCATCCGGGCGCAGCAGCGTGAAGCGTTTACCCTGCGGGAAGCGGCGACCTGGCGCCAGTTGCCAGCGCAGGAAATCCCCCAGGCCGTGGCGGGGTACAGGCTCAAGGTTTCGATACCTGCCCCCATGGAAATGGGATTCTGCGGCAAGGGCTGCCAGGCGTTCACGGTTGATGGTCATGGGTTGGGCTCGCCGGTTTGAATCAGTTCAGCATTATATTTTTGTTTCAGATAGACTGGGATCGCTGACTCTGGCACTTAAGCCAAGACCTGATATGGAAAACAATATGAGTAAGAAAGCTGTTAAAGCTACCTTAACATCTGCCGAAATTGAAGCGCAGACTGCAGCCTTTTTAAAGTCCGGCGGTCGTGTTGAGCAGGTGGGCAAAGGTAAAAGTGGGCAACTCACATCCACCGGTACAAAGCAGATCAACCTGAAAAGCAGTTGATGATCTCGGGGTAACCCGGTTACTCGGCATCCGGCTCCAAGAGCCGTGCCCCGGGGCCTCGCTCGCCCAATTCATCCCAGGGGTTCCTTAGCCGGCAGGCGTCGATAGACAGGCAGCCGCAGCCAATGCAGTCGCTGAGTTGGTCCCTCAGTCCGGTGAGCATGTCTATGCGGCGGTCCAGGTCTGCCCGCCAGAGCTCTGAGAGGTGTTTCCAGTCGTCAGCGGTAACCGTGCGATCCGTTGGCAGTGCGGCCAGGGCATCGCCGACCTCGGTCAATGGAATACCAAGCCGCTACGCCGCTGCGCCTGGCAACTTCCCCAACACTGAGCGTGGCTCGTAGCTCCTGGTTGTTTTCTGTCTTCATGATGGCCTCTGGGGTGCTTGGTTTGGCTATTCTCCCGATAGCCATTTTCCATGATTCTGTTCGTTGACCTCAACTTAACTTTAGGTATTAGGCTGGCGGTGCAGTGACTAACTGTTCAATCAGTGACTAATCAGGAGGATGTCATGAAACAGATTTTTCCAGACCTTTGGCAAACTGACGTCGAGAATCCATTCCCCGGACTTACCACCCACGCCTATCTGCTGACGAGAGAAGAGGGCAACGTGCTCTTCTATAACACCGGCCACGAGTATGAAATTGATGCCATGGCCACCCTGGGTGGCGTTGATTGGCAATTGTTGAGTCATCAGGATGAACTGGGTAAGTCGCTCTTGCGGGTGCGTAAACGCTACGGAGCCAAGCTGGGCGGGCATGCGCTTGAGCGGGAAGCCTTCGCGGAGATTCTGGAGCCGGATGTTTTGTTCACTGGAAGGCAGACTCTCGCTGGTAACATTGAGGTGATTCCAACCCCCGGCCATACACCTGGCAGTACTTGTTTTTAGGTGAGATCAGCGACCGGTAAGACCTACCTTTTCACGGGCGACACGGTTTATCGAAACAGAAAAGGGCAATGGAGTAATGGCTTCATCAAGGGTTGGAGTGACAGTGACACTCTGGTGGCCAGCTTACGGATGTTGCGTAAGTTGCAGCCAGATGTTGTCATTTCCAGCGCATTTGCCGACAAGGACGGTTACCAGGAAATGTCGCTCAACGATTGGGCGCGCCACGTGGATAGCGCACTGCAGCCTTTGCTTACGGCTGGGTAAGTCGGGTTATGGGTCGCACTGCTATACTCGATGAACAGTTGAGGTCGTTAGTGGGGCGAGCGAAATGGATGGAGGAAGTGGCGAGCCGAAGGCCGATTCGAGCCGGAGGACGAATCCGGCGGCCTTCTTTCGAGGATTCCTGCGGGAACCGGGCCAGGTGGGCTCTGTTATCCCCAGTTCGAGATTTCTGGAGCAGCGAATCGTTGAAGCGTCTGGTCTATCTGTCGCCCGACAGGTCGTGGAGCTGGGCCCCGGTACGGGCTGCACCACGCGCGCATTTCTTCGTCACCTAGGGCGAGACGCGCGGCTTCTGTCAATTGAGTTGAGCCCTTTCTTCCATGAGTTGCTTGGCGACATTGTTGACCCCCGCTTTTGCAACCACCTGGGCAGCGCCGAGAACCTCACCGAGATTCTGGCTGTTCACCACATGACACAGCCGGATGTGATCATCTCTGGGATTCCCTTCTCAAAGATGCCGGCAGCTGTGGCTCATCGTGTCGTGCAGGCGGTGAATGACAACCTGGTAGAGGGTGGGCGGTTTATCGCCTACCAGTTCCGCCGAGATGTCGCCCGGTTTACCGATCCGGTAATGGGGGCTCATACCAGCTGTACGCTGGAGCTGCTGAACATTCCGCCCAAGCGGGTATACAGCTGGACTAAAGGTGGGGGTGGTTGAGTTTTTCATAACCAGGAAAGTTAACATACTATTAGGAAGTGGTTCACTCACTGAAGGAATAGGTTATGAACACCATGATCAGGACACAGCGTGTCACGTTTGGTTTGATCCTTGCTGCTTCGATTGTCGCCGTTGCCCATGGGGCAATTCCCGCGCCTGATGGGGCGGCGGTGTATTTTGTGACGCCGCTCGACGGGCAAACAGTGGGCTCTCCGGTGACGGTAAGGTTTGGCCTGGAGGGCCTGGGTGTTGCGCCGGCGGGCGTGGAGCGCGAGAAAACCGGGCACCACCATCTGCTGGTTAATGTGGATGACCTGCCCCCGATGGACAAACCGATCCCCGCGGATGAACGGCATATTCATTTTGGGGGAGGCCAAACCCAGACCACTCTGGAGTTAGAGCCGGGGGAATACACACTCCAGCTTTTGGTTGGTGATCACCTGCATATTCCCCGTGAGCCGCCTGTGATGTCTGAGAAAATCACCGTCACGGTGGAGTAGTGGGCGCAAACCTAGTCACTCAGGTTCAGTCCCATATCCCAGAAGTCGATTTCCAGACGGGTGGCATCCCGGAAGATATGGGACAGTTGTTCAAACCGGCTAGGGGTGACGTCGGCCAGGCGTTCATCCAGCCAGCGGATTTCCGCTTGCATGGCACCCTGGAATTCGTCACTTTCGTACATGGCGATCCAGGCATCGTAGGGGTTGGCTTCGCCACGCAGGGTTTCTGCGCGCTGGTTCAGCCAGTTGGCGATCTCGCCGTAGCCGACCATGCAGGGTGACAGGGCCACGTGCAGGTCCAGCAGGTCGCCGCGATTGCCTGTATCCAGCACGTAGCGGGTGTAGGCGAGGGTGGCGCGGGCTTCGGGCAGGTTGTTCAGTTCCTGCTCTGAGATTCCCCACTCTTTGCAATAGCTGATGTGTAACCCCAGCTCGGTATCCAGAATGGCCAGCAACCCGTCTTTGGCTTGCAACAGGTCAGCCAGGGTTGGGCTTTTGTAAGCCGCCAGGGCATAGGCCCGGGCAAACTGGATCAGGAACAGGTAGTCCTGTTTCAGGTAATGCTGGAAAGCTTCCGGCGCGAGCGAACCGTTGCCCAGCTGCTGCACAAAACTGTGTTCAATGTAATCCCGCCACTCGGTGGGAAACGCGTTTTTTAGATCTTCGAACTGATAGGGCATTGAAACTCCATGGCGGTGTTTATCGAGTTGGTTTTGAGGGCCTGAGGTTGGTTCTTTGATATTATGCCCACACTCTTTTCCCTTCAAACAGGAGCCCAACCATGGCACAAGCATCTCTCAAGGAACAGCTCGGCAATGCGGTGAAAGACGCAATGCGCAGCAAAGACAAGGACCGGCTGGTTACCCTGCGTATGGCCCAGGCAGGCATCAAGCAGATTGAAATTGATGAGCGCCGTGAGCTGAGCGACGACGATGTGCTGAAGGTGTTGGACAAGATGCTCAAGCAGCGCCGGGATGCCGCCAGTCAGTACGATGATGCCGGCCGGGCTGAGCTGGCGGACAAGGAACGGGCGGAAATGGCGATTATTGAGGAGTTCATGCCCGCGGCGTTATCCGAGGAAGAGCTGGACGGGTTGATTGCTGAGGCTGTTAGCGCAACCGGTGCCCAGGGTATGCAGGATATGGGGAATGTAATGAACGAGCTGCGCCCGAAGGTGACTGGCCGGGTGGATATGGGGCAATTGAGCAAGAAGGTGCGGGCTGCACTGGCGGGCTGAGCACCTACCCTGATTTGTTAAGGCGAGGGCCGCAGGCCCTCGCCGGTATCCCTCAGGCGAAGTCGTACTCGCCGCCTTTCTCCAGAGCCTGCTGGTAAGCCGGCCGGGCATGTACTCGCGCCACCCAGGCAGAGATATGGGGGCGGCTTGCACCCACAATACCGCGTGCCACCGAGGCTTCCAGCGGGAAGCTCATCTGGATATCGGCTGCGCTCAGTTCGTCCCCCAGGAACCAGGTGTTCTTCGCCAGGTGCGCTTCGACAAAGTCCAGATGGGTTTTGATCATAGGGCCGATGAATATCTGGTTTGTCTTGTCGGCGATGCCTTTCGCCACGGGCCGGATGAAAAACGGCATCGGGCTGGTTTTCACTTTTTCAAACACCAGACGCATGACCAGCGGCGGCATCAGTGAACCCTCGGCGTAATGCATCCAGTAGGTGTAGTCCAACCATTGCTGGCCGCCGTTTTGGGGCAGCATGGTGTCTTTGCCGTAGGTGTGGGCCAGGTATTCAATGATGGCGCCGGATTCTGCCACCACCAGATCACCGTCGGTAATCACCGGCGATTTTCCCAGCGGGTGTACCTTCTTCAGGCTGGCGGGGGCCAGCATGGTTTCAGCATCGCGCTCGTAACGCTGGATTTCGTAAGGCAAGCCCAGTTCTTCGAGCATCCAGAGAACCCGTTGTGAGCGGGAGTTGTTGAGGTGGTGGACTGTAATCATGCGGAAGCTCCGTTCCCGTTAAAAAGAATATTCAGGTAGTAGAATAGTGTGTAAGTGGCTTTTTGGTTCACTTCTGGTGTTATCCATTTTTAATGATGCTTCATAGCAAAAGCGTTTAACTGCCTTGAATTGCGTCGGGAGTGCACTCAGCTATAAAGAATACATACGCTGAACAGCGAAGCAGGAGGTCTACATGCATGTGTTTATAGCCGGAGCCAACGGGCAAATCGGACAACACCTGTTGCAGGAGATGGCGAACAGCGATCACGAGGCCCGGGCGTTAGTTCGGCATCCCGATCAGGGGCCGGAACTGCAGAAGCTGGGTGCCACCGAAACCGTATTGGGGGATCTGGAGCACGACTGCAGTGAGGCCATGCGGGGCTGCGATGCAGTCGTCTTTACGGCGGGCTCTGGCCCTCATACTGGCCCGGATAAAACGATTGATGTGGATCAGGATGGTGCTATCCGCCTGGTAGACACGGCCAAGGCCATGGGGATAAAGCGTTTCATCATGGTGAGCAGTATGCGTGCCGAAGAGCCCGAGAAGGGGCCGGAGAAACTCCAGCACTATCTTCGGGCCAAGCGAAATGCCGATGAACACCTGAAGAACAGCGGCCTGAATTACACCATTGTGCGGCCGGGGCGACTGACCAATGATGATGGCACTGGCAAGGTGGCGGTGAGTGAACGGTTGGACTCCTTCGCGGAGATTCCCCGCCAAGACGTGGCCCGGGTGCTGCTGGCTGTGCTGGACTCGGATAACACCGACAACCGGGTGTTTGATGTGGTTTCAGGCGATACGCCGGTGGTTGATGCTGTGGCAAAGCTTTAATGCCTACCAGCTGAGCATCACTCGGCCGGAGACACTATCGCCGAGGCGAATATCCCGGGTACCCGCGTCCAGATCCTGGTATCGCACGCGGGTATCGACACTGGCGCCAAACCCCAGCACAACCGCAGGCCAAGAATCATGGCCGAAGTAGAGCCGGTAGCTCAGTTCCGCCCGCCATTCCCGAAGATACAGCGCGCTTTCAACCTCGCGGGACTTGTCGAGTGTGGCCCAACGGTCGCCCGCGCGCTCAATCCGGATGGTCCAGCGATGATCGGCATTTTGCCGTTGCAGCAAAACGGGCAAATCCATCAACCAGTGGCCGTTATCAGTGGACTGCGCCCATCTCAACCGCGGCAGCCAGCGGAACGAACCGAAGCGATGATCACCGCCAACACCCACGCTCAGGTCTGAGCCCTCGTGCCAGGCTTTGAATACAGCGAGGCGGCCATTGAGTACCTGGCGGTGGAAGTCCTGATGTTTGAACATATTGGAGGTGCCTGCGACGCCCATCTGAGTCTCCAGTTGATAAAGGTTGTGTTGCCACTCGCCCCCGAAAGTCAACCGATGCAGGTGGCCGTTGTGGGCCGGTGTGCCAGTGCGTATGCGCAGCGGCTGGTAATCGTAGTCGAGGCCCAAGGTGGAGGTTGTGCCCTTGTGTTGCCAGCCCAGCCCGCGCTGGGAACGGCTGACGTCTTTGGCGGCGGGCTCGTTAACGGGCCAGCTGTATGGCTGGTAATGACGATACTGCAGGTAGAGAGTGCTGGCAGCGTTGGCCGGGCCGGGCAATGTGAGCGGGAATAACAGTATGGCTGTCGCAACTGCTTGCGCTGTTCCGGGGTGATTTCTGGTTCGGGCACTGGATTCGCGGAATACCATAGGGCCTACCATCGTTCGGGCTGTACACTAACCATAGCGCCTGTTCAGGCAACTTGTTGTCTTTCCTGATAGGCTTCAGTTTACGCATGGCCGCTTCGGGCGGTGAAACCGGGATTGGTTCCCTATAATGGAGTTTTCATGAGCGATAACCCCTTGGCCCAGATTCTTGAGATGGATGGCGAGGAGCGGTACGACTACTTTCTGGACGCCGTCGCCGAGGAGCGCGAAATCTGGATTTTGATCAATGCCGACAATCAGTTTCTGAAAATTGTTTCGGAAGAGGACGGTGTTGGGTACCTACCGGTTTGGCCGGGAACTGAGTTCGCGGCGGATTACGCCAAGGATTCCGGTGACCTTTCACCGAAAGCCGTGTCTCTACCGGACTTCTTCAAAAAGTGGGTGCCAGGTTTAACCCGAGACGGCCTGGAAGTGGGCGTCTTCCCCGGTGGGGAGGGTGAGTTGTGGATTACCCCGGCGGAAGAACTCAAGCGTGATCTGCAAGAGGTGATGTCCAGCTCGTTCTAGTCTTGCATGGGAGGTGGCGGACGCTGATGACTGACAAAGAGCTACGTACCAAATCCGATAAACAGGCCATCGACCAGTTTATCCACCAGGTTCGCACGCTGCCCGCGAAGGGAGGTGGCCAGGGTCGCCTGATTTTCGCCCTGGATGCCACGGCCAGCCGCGAAGCAACCTGGGACCAGGCCTGCCACTTGCAAAGTGAACTGTTTATGGCCACCAAGGATTTGGGTGGCCTGGCCATTCAGCTGTGTTACTACCGCGGATTTGGTGAGTTCAAGGCGACCGGGTTTGTGAATGAAACTGGCCAGCTGCTGAACTTGATGAACGGCGTGTCTTGCCTGGGTGGCCGTACCCAGATCGGCCGGGTGCTGACCCATGCAGTGAAGGAAACTCGGGCCAAAGCGGTCAAAGCCGTGGTGTTTATCGGAGATTGTTGCGAGGAGTCTGTGGATGAGCTTTGCCACAGCGCAGGCGAGCTGGGCCTGTTGCGAACGCCGGTATTCATGTTCCATGAAGGGCACGACCCTCATGCCAAAGCCGTTTTCCAACAGGTCAGCAAGTTGTCTGGTGGCGCCTATGTGCCTTTCGACCGGAACAGCCCACAGGTGCTTAAGGATCTTATGGCGGCCGTTGCGGTCTATGCTTCCGGGGGAGTAAAAGCCCTGGAGGATTTTTCCAGCCGTAGCTCTCCGGAAGTGAAGCGCCTGACCCAGCAAATCCGATAGCGCTTACTGAATCCACTGACCAATCCCGGGGTATCTGAGTGCCACTAACGCTGTTGGTTATTGTTTTAACGGTTGTCGCGTGGGTCTGGCTGCGCAGCCAGCCGGCAAGTCAACGCAAACCGGCGGTTATCAAACTGGCGTTGATTGCCGGGATCGGGTTGGTGTTGGTGATGGCGGTTACCGGCCGACTGCACTTTCTTTTCGCGTTACTGGCCTTCCTTTATCCATTGTTGCGCCGGGTGTTGCCTTCATTGCTGGCCGGCAACCTGCCCGGCGGTGCCCAGGCGAAAACCGGAAATCAATCCCGGGTGAGTAGCGATATCCTGGAAATGAGTCTGGACCACGATTCCGGGTCCATGAGCGGCAAGGTTCTGAAAGGGCCGATGGCTGGGCGAGCGCTGTCGGATCTGAGCGAGAGCGAGTTTCTGGAGTTGTTAAGATTTTGCCGGGCTGAAGATGAAGACTCTGTCCGATTGCTGGAAACCTACCTGGACCGCCGGTTTGGCGACTCCTGGCGGGCGGATGATCAGGACGATACCGCTGGCGGTGAATCCGGTGAACCCTCCCGGGCGGGCGGCCCGCTTACCGAGGCCGAAGCGCTGGATATCCTTGGCCTGGAGCCCGGCGCCAGTGAGGAAGAGATTGTCCAGGCCCACCGCCGGATGATGCAGAAAATGCATCCGGACCGTGGAGGTAGTAACTATCTGGCGGCACGCATCAATGAGGCGAAAGAGCGGCTCTTGGGCTGATGTATTCACACAGCGTCCGCAGGGCTTCTTCACTGGATTTGCCGCTTTAACTGAGTGACTTCCGCTTCTGCCTATATATTCGGCGCCACAAGCGTGCTAAAACGTCTCCGCCCAGCGGCTGCAGGCGTTCTCCAGGCTTCCGGGCTCTCTTCCGTTCATCAGGATGTCAGCATGTCAGACAAGTTCTTTTATAAAGGCCGGCAAGATGCTCGCCAGCACCACACCGATTACGGCGGGTTCAAAACCAAGGCCAGTCAGAAAAGCGGCAGCAAGAAATTTCCGCTAACGCTGGTGGTAACCAGTGAGGCACGCAAGCAAGAGATCGAAGCCCAGGTGGCCGAGGCCGGGCTGCATGCCAACATCACGGTAGACGACCGCGAGGGAGCGGTTGAATCCATCGCCGAGCTGACGGTACTTCTGAACAAGGTTGCGACTGTCGTCACCACGAAAACGCCGTCTCGTAACGACCCGTGCAGTTGCGGTAGTGGTCTGAAGTTCAAAAAGTGCTGTGGCTGAAGGTCCGGCGAGCAAAGAGAGCAATATTATGATTATTTGTGGCGTTGAACTTACCGCGAGCGACGCAGTGCTGTGTTTGCTGAAACTGGATCGGGGGCTGATCAGCTTGCCGGAATGCAAAGTGCGCAGGCTATCGCTGGTTAAAAACCACACTCGCGAAGACCTGAAGCAGTTCCAGGCGGCGTTCGCGGAGCTGATGGCCGAGCATGGGGTTACCCGTGTTGCAATCAAGGAACGCATTCCCAAAGGCAAGTTTGCTGGCGGTGCCATCAGTTTCAAACTGGAGGCGACGATACAGCTGATTGCAGACCCGGATCTGGAAGTCAGATTGCTCCCTCCTGCGTTGATCAAATCTACGCTCGCCGCCAACCCACTGCCGATTCATTTTGAGGAGACCGGTTTGAAAGCCTTCCAGGAAACCGCCTTCACCACAGCCTATGTTGGATTGATGGCGAAACAGTGAAGCAACCCACTGAAGCCCAGCAACGGGCCACCTTGAAACGGCTGGATAGATTCAGCCGTTTGATGGACAGCAGCATTGGCGTTCCTTTTACCCGCTTCAAGTTTGGCGTGGAAGCCGTCATTGGCCTGATACCGGTGGTGGGAGACTTCGTAGGCTTGGTGTTGTCGAGTTATGTCCTGATCGAAGCGCATCGGGTTGGCGCAAGCAAAGCCGTAAAGCGACGCATGCGGCGCAATATGATGATTGATTTTTTGGGCGGTCTGTTACCCGTGGTTGGCGACGCCTTTGATGCCATCTACAAAGCCAATACCCGCAACACCGGATTGCTGCGAACGTACCTGGAACAGCAGTTGGCCGTTGAGCCAACGCCACCGCCATTCCCCTGGAAGACGCTGATAGGCTTGTCGATTCTGCTCGCGCTGTTTACCGGCGGGTTAACGTTGATACTCTGAGGCCTGTTTTGCGGCGATAATCGCCTGCTCTTGAGCTATCCTGAGTAGTCTCAGGCCAGACATAGAATTGCATTTGATTTTGCCAATGCCCTGACAATAACAAGATCAGTGAAAGGGAACACCGCTATGGCTCAGTATGACTTCATCATTGAAGGCGGCCGGTACTTTGACGGCACCGGCGCCCCGTCTTCCATCCGCAATCTGGCGATAAAGGATGGCCGTGTTGCCAGGGTCACTGGTGAAGCCATCGATCATGCTGAGGCTGACCGCGTGATTGATGCCTCTGGCAAGTGGGTGACGCCGGGATTCCTGGATACCCATACCCATTACGATGCCGAGCTGCTGGTCAGCCCCAGCCTGTCGGAATCGGTGCGCCATGGTGTGACCACGGTGCTGGTGGGCAGTTGTTCCCTGAGCATGATTTGTAGCGAATATGAGGACGCATCGGACATTTTTACCCGGGTGGAAACCGTGCCCCGGGAACGGGTGCTGCCGATCCTGAAGGAACATAAAACCTGGTCGACCCCCAAGCAATGGGTTGAGCATATCCAGCAAGTGCCACTGGGCCCCAACGTGATCAGTTTTCTGGGCCACAGCGACCTGCGAGTGGGGGTGATGGGGCTCAGCCGGGCTACCGACCTGGCGATTCAGCCCACCGAAGAAGAAATGCAAACAATGGAACGGTTACTCAAAGAGGCCCTGGATGAAGGCTTCCTGGGGCTGTCTACCATGTGCCTTAAATGGGACAAGGTAGACGGCGACCGGGAGTGGTCCAAGAGTTTGCCCAGCACCTACGCCAAATGGAAAGAGGTGGCGCGCCTGAATAAGCTGGTGCGCCAGTACAACCGGGTGCATCAGGGGGCGCCGAATGCCGCCACGCCGCTACAGATTCTGCAGTATGTGCGCGAATGCCTGGGTTGGTTGCGCCGGCCCCTGAAGACCACGTTGATCAGCCAGATGGATCTTAAAGGCAGTGCCTACCTCACCAACCTGACCCGCCTGACCTCTGTGTTTACCAATGCGTTGCGAGGGGATTTCCGCTGGCAGGTGTTGCCCACGCCGTTCACCGTGTATGCCGACGGCATCGATGTGGTGTTTTTTGAAGAGTTTGGCGCCGGGGAAATGGCACTGGACCTGAAAGACGCGGTTGAGCGCAACGAACTCCTGAAAGACGAAGCGTACCGGCGTAAGTTCCGTAAGTTCTATGGCGAAAAACTGAGCCCAAGGGTGTGGCAGCGAGACTTTGGTGACGCCATGATCATCGACTGCCCGGATCAATCCCTGATCGGCAAGAACTTCGAGGAAGTGGCCAAGGCCCGTGGTGTACACGTGGTCGATCTGTTCCTGGATCTGGTGGTGGAATTCGGTAAGAAGATCCGCTGGTACACCACCGTGGGTAACCACCGGAAACAGGTGCTCAAGCGCATCGTCAAAGACCCTCGCTCGCTGATTACCTTCAGCGACGCCGGCGCTCATATCCGCAATATGGCGTTCTACAACCTGCCGCTACGCATGTTGAAATTGGTGCACGAATCCATCGAGGAAGGCGACTCGATCATGACCATGGAGCAGGCGGTGCATCGCCTGACTGGCGACCAGGCCGACTGGTTTGGCATTGACGCCGGGAAAATCCGGGAGGGAGACAGGGCCGACGTGGTGGTGCTGGACCCGTCAGGATTTAACCAGAACCTGGAGCAGGTGCACTGGGGTGACATGGAAAATTTCGACCTTCAACGCCTGGTTAACCGCAACCCCGGAATCGTGAAAACCGTACTGATCAACGGCAAGCTGGCGGTGGATGACGAACAGCTGGCTCCCGCATTAGGGTGGGAGATGGGGTATGGAAGGTTTATCCCGGCCAGGTGAAATGCCCTCGCTATGGCGAGGTCTGGGTTCAATGTTGACAGAAGCAGGGCAGGTCAGGGATACGCTGGTACCTGACAACCTGCGGGTTCTCATAGCTAATGATATGTTATAACATATCATTTAAAGCGTCATCTTGGTGTGCTTGCGGCCGGCGCAACTTCGATATCCACAGTTGATCAAAAAGCTAATGAGCGGCCCCGAGCAATGCCGAGAGCGGGTGTACACCTAAATCGACACAGGCTTAGCATGAACAAAGAATTGCCAGATGTTGCCAGCAATGAAGCCCCGCAAATCCGTGCACCGTTGGAGTGGGTCGGGATGAGCCGGATTGATATACCCATCCATCTGTCCGAACCGGGTTGCCCGGGGCCAGTTCACGCTGTTGTGGATGCCCAGGTCAACTTGCCCGCAGTGACGGTTAAAGGCATTCACATGTCCCGTATCTACCGAATGCTTGATGAAATGTCGAGCCAGGAGGCAATAGCGCCCGGGCATTTACGAAAACTACTGGAACAAATGGTCGATAGCCACCACGACTGCTATACCGATGGCGCAAGAGTGGTTCTGGATTTCAGCCTGCTTGCCCGGCGGGCGGCACTGCGGTCACCGGAACTGGCGGGGTGGAAGGCCTATCCAGTGCAGCTTGAGGCAAAGTTGGACCAAAAGTCGTTCTCGTTAAGAGCGTCGGTTCAGGTGGAATATTCCTCCACCTGCCCCTGTTCCGCAGCCTTGTCCCGTCAGTTGGTGGCCGATCGTTTCAGGAAGAGTTTCCCTGAGAGTGCCGGGCTGATGAGCGAGGATGTGGCCGTCTGGCTGGAACAAAACGCCACGCTGGCCACACCCCACAGCCAGCGCAGCGAGGCACGTGTGAGTGTCGATGTTCCCGAATCTGCCGGTGATTTCGGCCTGATGAGGCTCATTGATCAGGTGGAGGCGGTTCTGGCAACACCTGTCCAGACCGCCGTTAAACGAGCGGATGAGCAAGCGTTTGCATGGCTTAATGGCCAGAACCTGATGTATGTGGAGGATGCAGCCCGGCGAATCCAGAGCGCGCTTACCAACGCTTATGACAATCTGCAGACCCAGGTCCGGCATCTGGAAAGTCTGCATTCCCATGATGCTGTGGCATCTGCCAGCGGAGATTTTCAGGGGGTTATCTGATGGGCTCTGACCGTATCCAGCTCTACAACACCCTTGCGGGCAGGAAAGAGCCACTGAGCACGGAGCTCCCAGGCCGGGTGACCATGTATGTATGTGGGCCAACGGTCTACAGCTTTGCCCACATTGGTAACGCGCGACCGGCGGTGATCTTTGATGTGCTGGCCAGACTGCTGCGCCAAGACTACGCCTGTGTACTCTATGCCCGCAATTTCACCGATGTGGATGACAAGATCAATGCCGCTGCAGCGGCAGAAGGCGTTGGCATTGACACCATCACGAATCGGTACATTCAGGCCTACCACGAGGACCTGGCAGCCCTCGGAGTTGAGTCTCCGGATCTGGAGCCCCGTGTCACTGAGCATATTCCGGAGATCGTAAAGCTGATTCAGGCGCTCATCGTGAGTGGTCATGCTTACGAAGCAGCTGGGCATGTACTGTTCCACGTGCCGTCCTATTCTGCCTATGGCGCTCTGTCCAAACGCAAAACGGAAGACATGCTCGCTGGTGCCCGTGTTGAAGTCGCGCCATATAAGCGTAGCCCGCTGGACTTCGTGCTCTGGAAACCGTCAACGGAAGATCAGCCCGGCTGGGCAAGCCCCTGGGGCCGTGGAAGACCAGGGTGGCATGTTGAATGTTCAGCCATGATTGGCAAGCATCTGGGCAAGACCATAGACATCCATGGCGGTGGGCAGGATTTGATCTTTCCCCATCATGAGAACGAAATCGCTCAGGGGACCTGTGCCAATGGAGCCCTTTATTGCCGTACCTGGGTTCACAACTCCTTTGTGACCGTGGACGGGCAAAAGATGTCCAAGTCCCAGGGGAATGTGATGCTGGTCCGGGACCTGCTCGCGGAGGCTTCCGGCGAGGCCATCCGGCTGGTACTGCTGTCTACCCATTACCGTAATCCCCTCGATTGGAATGACCGGCGCCTGAGCCAGTCGCGGGCAACATTGAACCGGTGGTACACAAGCCTTGCACGCACGGAAGGCGAGGCCCACGCAGACTGGTCAGAGACAGAGCCAGACGGCGAAGTGCTTGAGGCCCTGAGGGATGACCTCAACGTCTCCCGCGCGCTGAAACGTCTGCACGAGCTCTGTCATCTGCTGGAGCGGGCCGAAAGCGCCGAACATGCGCAAGAAGCGGCGCGGGCGTTTCGTTCCTCGGCCGGGCCGCTTGGTTTGCTCCAGAAACCTGCCCACCAGGCATTACGTGAGCTGCATGGGGAAAGCATCGAGTCCGCCGAAAACGAACGTTCATCCGAGCGCATTGAGGCCCTGGTGCGCCAGCGGCAGGAAGCCCGCCGTCAGGCCGACTTTGCCCGCGCGGATGCGCTGAGGGAAGAGCTGGAGCTGCTTGATATTGCCATCGAGGACACGCCTGACGGAACACGCTGGAAGCGAGCAGGGAGATCTATATTTTGAGCGCAATACCACAACATGCAGATCTTATGATCTGCGTCGGAACATTGATTACTCCGAATGGTGCGGAGAGAGCGGACATCGCCTGCCGGGGCGGCCGTATTGTGGCGCTCGGGGCACTGAAAGGGCGTTGGACCGCCGATACGACCATCGATGCGACCGGTTTACATGTGCTGCCTGGGGTGATCGACAGTCAGGTTCACTTTCGTGAGCCAGGTTTAACCCATAAGGAAGATCTTGAAGCTGGAACCCGGGGCGCAGTACTGGGTGGTGTGACGGGTGTCTTCGAGATGCCGAACACCAACCCCTTGACGCTCTGGCAAGCGGATCTCCAGGCCAAGCTGGATGCGGCCAAGGGCCGGGCCTGGTGCGACTATGCCTTTTATATTGGCGGTTCGGGAGTCAATGCGGAGCAGCTACAGACCTTGGAGAGTCTGCCAGGTTGTGCCGGCGTGAAAGTCTTCATGGGCAGCTCATTCGGTGACCTGCTGGCAGACGATAACACGGTACTGAAGCGTATTTTGCGCCATGGTCGCCGGCGAATGGCCGTACATGCCGAAGATGAGGCCCGGCTAAAAGAGCGTAAGTCGATTGTCGAGGCCAGCGGAGACGTTTGCCAGCACCCGGAATGGAGGGATGTGGACAGCGCACTCCTCGCCACGCAACGGATCGTGACCATGGCTGAAGACACAGGCCGCCGGCTCCATGTTTTACACGTCTCCACGGCCGAGGAAATGCAGTACCTGGCCCGCCACAAACGCTGCGTGACGGTGGAAGTAACGCCCCATCATCTGACCATGGCGGCCCCCGAGTGTTACCAGCGACTGGGGAGCCTCGCGCAAATGAACCCGCCGGTCCGGGAACAGCGACATCAGGACGCTTTGTGGGAGGCTATTCGCAAGGGCGTTGTGGATGTTATTGGCAGTGACCACGCGCCTCATACCCTGGCTGAGAAAGCAAAACCGTATCCGCAATCGCCCAGTGGCATGACCGGCGTACAGACACTTTTACCGGTGATGCTGGATCACGTCCATGCCGGGCGTCTCAGCCTGCAACGCCTGGTGGACCTGACCAGTGCCGGCCCGGCGCGCATCTTCGGGATTGAGGGTAAGGGGCGCATTGCCCTTGGCTACGACGCTGACCTGACGTTGGTTGACCTTGCCGCCCGGCGCACCATCACAAATGACTGGATTGCCAGTCGCAGTAGCTGGACTCCCTACGATGGCAAAGTCGTTACCGGTTGGCCTGTTCACACTATTGTGCGTGGACAGGTGGTCGTACGGGATGAAGCCTTGGTCGGCGCTCCCGAAGGCCAAGCCATCCGCTTTCTGGAAACGCCCGATAAAAAAACGTCACCGTTTGAATTGCCACAACCATTGAGAGTGAAAAATTCATGAAAGAAACGCCTGACCAGTCTCAGCCCGCCGGGCCGGATGCCGTTAGCTTTGCCCCCAGAAACTCCATTGAGCAGGTGGAGGAGCAGACAGAACTGGCCCCCAAATTCGATGATGATGGACTGATTACCTGTGTGACGACCGATGCCGACAGCGGCGAGGTCCTGATGCTGGGCTATATGAACGCCGAGGCGCTGGAGAAAACCATTGTTACCGGCGAGGCCCATTACTGGAGCCGCAGCCGGCAAGTACTCTGGCACAAGGGGGCAACCAGCGGGCTATTCCAGCAGGTTGTCGAGATGCGGATTGACGACGATCAGGACGCGGTGTGGCTGCGGGTCAACGTGGCCGGCTCCGGGGCTAGCTGTCATGTTGGTTACCGCTCATGCTTTTACCGGCAGGTGCCTGTGGGGGCTGACAGGGCAGATGGCGAGGCCTTGTTATTTGTTGAGCAGGACAAAACCTTTGACCCCGCTGATGTCTATGGCGGTGCGCCCAATCCGACCAAGCTTTGAAGTGAGAGGCTCCCATCTCGGCGTAAATGCTGGCAGGCCCGGGAGCCGAAGTGCCCCGCGGGACTTACGCTTGATCGTGCAGACAGCAAAGTCGGCATCCGTCTTCTATACTGATTGTTAAATGATCAATCCCTTGTCAGGAAATAGATAATCAGTCCAAACTTTCCAGATACATGATTGTCTTCCAAGGAGGCTGAGATGAGCTGCAATGTCCATAAGCATCACCCTCATGAGCATGGCCCAAACTGTGGTCATACGGCTATTGAACACGACGGCCACATCGATTATCTGCATGATGGCCACTTGCATCATCCGCACGAGAATCATGTTGATGAGCACAAGATTGAGGTGTCGGACACTAACCCAGATACTTGCACGCCAAACCACTCCTGCACAGGACACGCACCGGATCACGTTCATGGCCCGGGTTGTGGGCATGAGCCCGTGCCACACGGAGACCATGTTGACTATCTGGTGGATGGCCACCTGCATCACCCCCATGGCGATCATTGCGACGACCACGGGCCGGTGAAAGTCGCTGGCTGAGTTGCTTCCCCATCCGGACGTGGGGAAGGCAATGCTCAGTGCCGAAAGTTAAGCTCCTTTCGCTCGTTCAGGGTTTTCACCTCGGCACATAACTCCGCTGTGGGGCGTGCCAGTAGCCTGGGTATCCCGATGGGCTCGCCAGATTCCAGGCAGTACCCATAGTCACCGTTGGCAATCCGCTTCATCGCGGCATCTATTTTCGGTAGCAGGCGGCGCTCGCGGTCGACTATGCGTAGGGCCAGCCGGGATTCCTCCTCATATGAGGCCCGGTCTGCTTCATCGTTCATTTCCGGAGGGCTGGCCAGCTGTTGCTTTGCCGCTTCGATGTTGTCCATGGTTTCCTGGCGCAGGTCTTCGAGCAACTGTCGGAAGAACGCCAGCTGCGCCTCGTTCATGTACTCGTCGGCGGGCGCCTTTAACAACTCATCTTTTGTCAGTGTCATCTGATATTATTCCCAGGCCGGAAACGGATCGTTCAGCGTTTTCCAGAAAGACTTTCCGGCCAACAGCTGCTCTTCATCCAGCAGGCAATCGTCCAGTTGGCGGGTGATGCTGTCCTGGTCGAGATTCTGGCCGATAAACACCAGCTCCTGGCGCATATCGCCGAACGGCTCTACCCAGCTTTCCATAATTGCCTGGCGATACTCCGGGTCTTCGGGCCAGTTTTTTTCCGGTACTGCTTTCCAGAACATTCCGGCAAACCCATGCCGGGCAATGCCGCCCGCCTGGCTCCAGTTGCCGGCAAACTCCGGGCGGGTGGCGAGCCAGAAATAACCTTTTGAGCGAATCAGTTTTCCACTGGAGACGCCCTGGTGCAGGAAATCATAGAACTTTGCCGGGTGGAACGGGCGGCGGGCCCGGTAGACGAAACTGGAAATGCCGTATTCCTCGGTTTCCGGAATATGCTCACCGCGCATCTCTTTCAGCCAGCCGGGCGCCTGCTGGGCGTGTTCAAAGCTGAAGCGATTGGTATTAAGCACTTTATCCAGCGGCACGGCGCCTTGTTTGATGGGAAGGATCTCTGCCTCAGAATTTAGGCTGCGCAGTACGCTTGTCAGCCTGGCCAGATCGTCAGGGGAGACCAGATCGGTTTTGCTGATCAGCAGAATGTCGCTGAACTCCACCTGGTCTACCAGCAGGTCCGCCACGCTGCGTTCATCTTCTTCGCCAAGACTTTCTCCGGTTTCCTGTAACGATTGTGCCTCGTCATAGTCTTTCAGAAAATTTACCGCATCCACTACGGTAACCATGGTGTCGAGCCGGGCGATATCCGACAGGCTGACGCCGTCTTCGTCGGCGAAGGTGAAGGTTTCGGCCACGGGCAGTGGCTCTGAAATTCCTGTGGACTCGATTACCAGGCAGTCAAAGCGACCTTCTGCGGCCAGCTTGCGCACTTCGATTAAGAGGTCTTCACGCAGAGTGCAGCAAATGCAGCCATTACTCATCTCAACCAGCTTCTCTTCCGAGCGGTTCAGCGTGACTTCCTGTTGTACCTGGGCGGCGTCAATGTTGACTTCACTCATGTCGTTGACGATGACCGCCACTCTCTTGCCGTCGCGATTGTTCAGGATGTGGTTCAGTACCGTGGTTTTTCCGGCACCGAGAAAGCCCGATAGAACAGTAACCGGAAGTCGTTTTTCTTTGAGTGTCATTGGTCTTCTCCTGAAAGGGTCGGAGTTTCGGTTCTCATTAATTTATATGTTATAACATAACATTAACTACGTCGATATTCAGCGCTTCTCTCCCAGGCTTTCCAGATGGTAACCGCCAAAGCCTGTCGTGTCGGCTAACATGTACGGCCTGTTTGTTCGTATTCAGCCAATGGCGGTGGGTAGGTTCTGGTTATGGCCAAGAGGTCTTTTGTTCGCAAATCGCTGCGTCTGGTGGCGATGGCGCTCGGTGCCGTTATCGCACTGATGTTGCTGGCTATTCTGCTGTTCCGCTTTGTGAACCCTCCCACGTCAGCGTTTATGCTGGCGTATGAACTCGATAACCCACCCCGGCCGTTACGGCATGAGTGGGTGCCGCTGTCGGATATCTCTCCGTGGATGCCGCTGGCGGTGGTGGCCAGTGAAGATCAACGGTTCCCCCACCATCGTGGCGTGGATGTGGATGCTATCCGCAAGGCTGTGTCGGAGTACAAGGCGGGGGAAGGGCTGCGGGGCGCTAGTACGATCACCCAGCAAATCGCCAAGAACCTGTTTCTCTGGAACGGGCGTAGCTTTGCTCGCAAGGCCATTGAGGCGGCCCTGGCCGTGACCATCGACGACCTCTGGCCCAAGCAGAGAGTGCTTGAGGTGTATCTGAATATCGCGGAATTCGGCCAGGGCATCTACGGTGTGGAGGCCGCCAGTCGGGCCTACTTTGGCAAGCCGGCGCGTTATCTTTCTCAAGCTCAGGCCGCCAGGCTGGCCGCAGTTTTACCAAACCCGAAGGTGTTGAGTGTTAACTCTCCGTCAGCCTATGTGCAGGAGCGAGTCGACTGGATTCAACGGCAAATGACCCAGCTTTCTGGGCTGCGGTATCTTGAGGGGCTGTGATTGGTTGCTGGGCGGATGGAGGCCGAGGCATCCGCTATTTCTTCATAAACGTCAGAAAGGCTCCCGCTGCGGTTGCCGCTGCACCCCCAATCAGATACTACATGGTTTCATCCGTGAAGCGACCGGTCAGCGCTTCGGTAACCTGATTGCCAGCAGCCTGGCTGGACTAGTAGCCAAAGTAGAGCAGGACAACGCCTACCACGAGTAACACGACACCGATCAGTTTTGAGCTTCCCATGGCAGTTTCCTCGCTGTGATTCTATTGAATTGTTCGTAACGACGGAGTGTCGTCTCGAATGCGTGTAGGTGTCTTGTACCGCTATACCGGTGCGACGCCGAAGGCCCATTGATGCACCCAAAGCACCATCACAACGTACGCGACAAGACCACCGACCACAGCTATAGCGTCGTTTGCTTTGGTGGCAGGAAGGGTCGCGATAGGCCGCTGTGTTCTGCGTTTCATGGAGATTCGGTCTGCAACAGCCCAGGCAAGGAAAGAGCCGAACAGCAGAACATCATGCAGCATGCCGTTGGCCAGAAGGTGGGCCAGCGCCCAGAGTTTGACCGCAACGAGCATCGGCTGGCCGACCTTTGTCTTGATCCGGCCGGGAAAGTAAGTTGCGAAAAGTAGTGGGAAAACGGGGATCAGAAGCAACAGCGACAAGTGCCTTAGCCAGGTGGGCGGCACGTAAAGGACGCTAGGATCAAGACGCGCAGCGCCGTAACCCCATATGATCAGCAGCAGGCCGGCGAGAGAGGCGAGGGAGTAGAGCCCCTTGAATGCTGCCTCCCCCAGAGACGCATGCAGTCGGTCCCGCAGGGGCTCGTTCGCGATGGACAAGGAATGAACGCCCAGAAACAGGACCAGTCCCAGTATCAACATTGTCATAGGTTTCCTCTCCCTAGCCTTGTGAACCCGTCATCTGCTTCCCCTGAAATTCCGCAATGCCAATGGCTCGGGTAGTATAGTCACAATTTTCAAAGAACGGATTTGTGACGGCCAGGCCGTTAACGGGTATGTTTGATGTTCATATCGATAAGAGCGTGAAAAACCTCCTGGCCTGAGGTATCTGTGACAGAGACTGGCACTTGTACGGTACCTTCCTTCGACCATTCAATACCTGATCCATCGGCGGTCGCCTTGAGGTCGGTCTTGGCTTTCTTGAGGTATTTGACGGTCATGCCAGAAGGAATCCAGCGAGCCCCCTTGGGAATCGAGGCATCTGTCAGCAACCCGCCCGCCAGTTCTGCCATGTTGCACATGGCAATCGCATGAACGGTTTTCAGGTGGTTGGTGACCTTTCTACGTTTTTTCATGGTGACCACGCAATGGCCCGGGGCAAGGGTCTCCACCGTTGGTGAGATGCTGGAGAAGTATGGTGCTGTCTGGCAGACCGCACGGCTGAACAGGGTTTTGCCCATGGGCAGTCGGCTAAGCCGGTTATACAAATTGACGACATCCATCATGGATTCATCCTCGGATGATGGTTTGCAGAAGGGTATTCTAGAGTCCTGTTGTTCTGACAACCTAGACTTATGAGGCCATTCACTGAAACCGGGGCGCCTATGGATGCCAATTGGTTCCAGATCTTCGCAGACTTGTTACTGCTCTTCCATATCTTGCTGGTGGCGTTCGTCATCTTTGGCCTGGTGGCTACCCTCGTGGGTTACTTTCGCCAGTGGAGTTGGGTTCGAAACCTCTGGTTCCGGCTGAGCCACCTTGTGGTCATTGGCATTGTCGTCCTTCAGGCCTGGCTTGGCGTGTTGTGCCCACTGACGATCTGGGAAATGGAATTGCGGGCGAAGGCCGGGCAGGGTGGTTATGAGGGTTCGTTCGTTCAGCACTGGCTGGAAACAATTCTGTACTACAACGCGCCGGACTGGGTTTTTATTCTGGTCTATACCCTGTTTGGGGCGTTGGTGCTGGCCAGTTGGTTTTTGGTCAGGCCCCGGCGCTGATAACAGTATCAGGGGTGCAAGGTAAACCGCTCAGTAACGGTATAAACGGACCCTCCTGGCCCCGGTGTGCTCTTATAAAGTACGAAGTGTTGAACCGGCATCAATCCAAACAGGGTGTCTTGGTAGCTTTCAAGCAGCGGAGCCACCGGCCCGGCCGAATGTCGAAAACGGCTTAGCGTGATATGCGGTTTGAAGCTCGGGTTTTCGAGTATGAACCCGTTGTCGGTCAACGCGGTTGCCAGATTTTTTTGGAGCTCTCTGAGTTCATTCTCCGGAGATACGCCAGCCCAGAGGATCTTGGGTTTTTCCGGAGAACCGAAACACCCCAGCCCATGCACATTAAGCTCAAAAGGCGATTGGGTAATTCCCCTGGCCAGGTCGCAGGCCAGGGCCACCTGCTGCTCTTCTACCTGGCCGAGGAATGCCAAGGTCAGGTGCAGTTGTCCACGGTTTTGCCAGCGAGCCCCCACCACCGGTGTTTTTACTTGCAGGAGGCTCGCCTTGATGGGCTCGGGAATCTCCAGCCCGAAAAACAGCCTTGGCATACAACCCTCAGTAACAGGAGTTGGGGGAAGTGTCCGGATTAATCTCGCCGGCCACTTCCTCCGGGTCAATGCCATGGCTGACCAGAACCTCACGCACGAAGTTCACCTGAGCCAGAATGCGGTCGGCATCGTCGCCGTATTCATAGCGGTTGATCTCCACTGGCTGGGGCATGAAGGTGAAGGCGGTTTTTAATGCCGTTAGGGTGTCTTCGTCAGTCATCAGCATCCTCCAGAATGAGGCGGCTTCGTTTGGAGCCACATTGTTTCATCGCGTTTATAACCAACTACGTCAACGGACGTCAGTTTCCTGTTGTTGGCTGCAGAACGTCAACCCGGAATCGCATCCGGAGATTCCGGCAGTACCTGTCCACCATCAACAATGATTTGCTGCCCGGTGATGTAGCGGGCCTCCTCGGAGGCCAGGAAGCAGGCTGCGTGGCCGATGTCGTCCGGGGTTCCCAGTGTATGGGTGGGAATGGCTGCCCGCATCTGGTTGAGGTATTCCTCTCCCTGCGCCTGAAGGCCTTCTGTCAGCACGTTACCGGGCATCACCGCGTTGATGGTGATGCCGCTATTGGCCATTTCCAGGGCAGCGCTGCGCATGAACCCCAGTTGGCCTGCTTTGCTGGCGCCGTAATGGCTCCACCCCGGGAAGCCGGTGACCGGGCCGGTGATGGATGACGTCAGCACGATGCGACCGTAACTCTGCCTCTTCATGGCCGCCATGGCGGCTTGCACGATGAAAAAGGTGCCTTTCAGGTTCACGTTGTGTACCTGATCCCACTGGGCCTCGGTCATCTCATCCAGGTTGGCCTGGGGGAAGATGCCGGCGTTTGAGCACAGTATGTCCAACTGCCCGAACTGCCTTTCGATCTCGGCAACGGCGGCCTGGCAGTCGCTCTGTTGGGTAACGTCCAGTTTGATGAACAGCCCACCAAGTTCCTTGGCTACTTTCTGGCCGGCCGCTTCATCAATGCCGCCAATCACGATCTTGGCGCCGGCTTTGTGCAGCACTCCGGCAATGCCTTTGCCAATGCCATGCTCACCACCGGTTACTAGCGCGACACGATTTTCCAGGCTGAACATATCCTCTCCTTGTTTCTCAGTGGGTAGATCGCTTGATTAGATCATAGTGGTTATTCCGTGCAAGCCTGAGATCATTCGCTG
Source organism: Marinobacter sp. NSM (assembly GCF_052380025.1). NCBI lineage: Bacteria > Pseudomonadati > Pseudomonadota > Gammaproteobacteria > Pseudomonadales > Marinobacteraceae > Marinobacter > Marinobacter sp. NSM. The sequence goes on along the minus strand of NZ_JBQTCK010000004.1, from coordinate 189,235 downwards.
TTTGGCGCAGTTGGGTTCCACTGTGTCGGAAGCCTTGATCCAAAGTCGTTAGGAATTCGTGATTTCGTACCATGTACGGTGGTGTGGCGGATTTGGGAGAGTGATCGCTTAACAATAATGAATATGGAGATTTGTATGACGACTGCATCAACAACACTGCGTGTGCTCCTTGGGTTAGGCCAGACACCGGGCCGGCTGTCTGAATCTGCCCTGATCATGATCGATTGCCAGAATACGTATCGTGAAGGGATTATGAAGCTGGAAGGTGTTGAAGAAGCTCTGGTTGAAGCTCGAAAACTTCTGGAGCGAGCCAGGGCGCTGGGTATACCCGTTATCCATATTCGCCATGATGCGGGCCCGGGGTCGCCCTACGATGTGAACGACCACATTGGCGCGATTGCTGATGTCGTAGCGCCAGTGGAAGGGGAGTCGATGATTACCAAGAACTATCCAAACTCGTTCGTTAATACGGACCTTGACGAGCAGTTGAAAGCGAAGGGTGTGACCAATCTGGTGTTGGCAGGTTTTATGACGCACATGTGTGTTAATTCGACCGCTCATGGCGCTTTCAACCTTGGTTACTCCACTACGCTAGTGGCCAGTGCCACTGCCAGCAGGCCTTTGCTGGCGGATCGGGGAAGAGTGATTTCAGCGCAGGCGGTACATGACGGCGCGTTAGCGTCAACGCGGGACCTCTATGCGGCGGTTGCTGATACCGTGGACGAACTCCTGGACTGAGGGACTGTCATCGCGATAGGTATACAGCAACGCGTCAGAACAGTCCGATTTGCGGCGTTGAAACGTTCACTTGTAGAGGTTCCAGATCCGGTAGCTTTTCCTGCAGAAGCTCCGTCCAGAGCGAGGCCAGTGCCACTGCATGGCCGTTGTCGGGCATGTGCATGAAGATATAGGGCTGAATGCCAGCCGTTACCCAGGCCGCCACCCGCTGTACCCAGGGTGTAAGAAATGCCCGGTTGGCCTCCAGGTCTGGGTGCCCTATGTATCGAATCACCGGCGGTGCGTCGCTGGGGAGGATGTGCACCGGAACCCGGGGCTTCTTGCGCTGGGCATCGACGGTTGATTCACAGTCCGGTGTTGCCGAGAACAGCGCCCGGCTATCCAGTACAACCCGGGCGAGCTTGCGAGCCCGCAAGCCCTGATTCAGGGCCCGCTCCTGCTCACCCTTGGCGAAGAATGCCGGGTGCCGGACTTCTACTGTCCAGTCCAGAAACCCCGGTGCGGTATCCAGAAAGCGCCAGAGTTGATCCAGCCGCTCCGGGCCGAAGCCTGCTGGCAGTTGCAGAAACATGGGGCCGAGCACATCATTAAGCGGCTCAATCAGCGACAGAAAGGCGTCCAGTTCATCGCCGGCGCCGTTCAGGAAACGTTCGTGGGTGATGGCTTTGGGCAGCTTGAACAGGAATCTAAAGTTGTCCGGAACCTGCTGCCGCCATAGTTGGCACTGATCCTGGCTGGGGCTGGCGTAAAAGGTGGTGTTGCCCTCAACGGTGTTGAATGCCCGGGCATATCGCGCCAGGGACGAGCCGCCAGGTGGCAGTTGGCTGTTCCAGTTCGGGTCTTGCCACTGAGGACAGCCGAGAAAGTAGGGCAATGCCATCGGTCTTCCGTTGCTGTGCTGTGGATAAATTGATCACTGGAGGCGTGTGGAAGAACGGGTTGATCAAATAACCTTCGCATTCCACCAGCCCTTGTGGTTAAAGGGTTTGCACCGCCTATCCTTTCGTTCCTAACAAAGTTATCCACAGATGTTGTGGGTAAAAAACGCCATCAAAGCTGAACTTTTCCCCTGAGCGCCTTGGTTTTGCCCTTTTTCGTTTTGCTGTCCACTCGCCGCCGTTGTGACCCCTTCGTGGGCTTGGTTGGGCGCCGGGCTTTCTGCGGTTTCACCGCCTCCTGAATCAGCTCTTTCAGTCGCTCCAGAGCATCCTCCTTGTTCAGTTCAAGAGTTCGAAAAGACTGGGCTTTGATCACGATGATGCCATCTTTACTGATGCGCTGATCTGATAACGCCATCAGCCGTTCCTTGTAGAACGGTGGCAGGCTGGAGTTAAGGATGTCGAACCGCAGGTGAACGGCAGAGGCGACTTTGTTGACGTTCTGCCCGCCGGCGCCTTGCGCGCGTATCTGGGTGATTTCAATTTCCCAGTCCGCCAGTTCAACGGCGTTGGAGATTTTCAGCATGGGTTTCCATTTGTTAGAACATAGTGGATTCTGGTGAGCCTAATCAATTTTCAGGAGTGTGTCATGATTGTTCTGGTACTGGGAGCCACCGGCCTGACAGGCCGCCTGGTGGTCGAGCAGCTGTTAACGCGATCTGAAGTAACGTCCGTCGTGGTGCCAGTGCGCCACTCACTGGGCCTGACGAGCCCAAAGCTGGCGGAGCACCTGGTCGACTTTGACGCGCTGGCATCCCACTCGAAAATCTTTGAAGTGGACGTTCTGGTTTGTTGCCTTGGGACGACCATCAAGAAAGCCGGGTCCCAGGAAGCGTTCCGTAAGGTGGACTACGAGTATGCGTTGAAGGGTGCCCGGCTGGCCCGGCAGGCCGGTGCGAGCACAATGATTCTGATGTCGGCGATCGGTGCCTCGTCTCGCTCGACGGTTTTCTACAGTCGTGTAAAAGGTGAATTGGAGGATGCGGTCCGTGAGCTGGGGTTCGATTACCTGTCTATTTACCACCCGAGCCTGTTGCTGGGCGACAGGAAGGAACATCGTACCGGTGAAGCGTTGGGGATGGCTGTAATGCCGCTGGCGAACCGCGCATTGATTGGCCCCCTGCAAAAGTATCGGGCCGTTCAGGCGGAGGTCGTTGCGGCGGCGATGGTGAATGAACTGATCGAGTCAGCCGGGGCCGAAAGCTCCCGACCCACAATTAAGGTTCGGGAGTACGACGATATACAGAGATTGGCTAAAAACAGTTAAGCAAGCCGCCCTTGATTGAACCTTTCAAAGCTTTTTGGAAAGAGCTTGCGGCAGGCCTGATTCAAAGGCTTTTCAACGACCTTGGGTAAGCGAATGCCCAGTGGGTTAGACTCGGCCATTGCCTCGTTGGCAATTACCCGGGTGCCCATGATGTAGTCGAACCAGGGGCGTGTTACGCACCAGTTAGCATCCTGGTTGGTGTTCATGTGGTGGTCGTAGTGCCAGGGAATCGCTTTTTTCCCCCACTCCGGTTCCAGGTGTGAGCGCCGGTGCACGTAAAAATAGCGAGCAGCAGCATAGTAGGTACCCAGGGTGAAAAACGGCGCCACCGGCATGGCCAGGGAGGTAATGGCCGTGAGCTTGAGCAGGGAGGTGATCTCATCCCGGGTGCGCCAGTTGCTCAGGCCCTCCGCGTAACCATCATCCTGGTAATCGGTGGTGCGCACGATTTTGTGGTGCTGCCAGTGGCTCTTCATGGACTTGGGGATGGGGCTGTAGCGAGGCTGTCCGGGCCTGGGCGTGCCATGCAAGATGTATTTGTGGGCATACCATTCGAAGCCGTTTGCAAAGATCAGGGCGATAGGAAAACCAATCATGGTCTGTCCTCTTTTTGTGATTGTTGCTCTATCCTGTCATAGCTTCGGATGAATCCTTTTATTAATTTGCGCCAGGTTGGCGGTTTCATTGGCGGGATATGACAGTACGGGCAGTTAGCAAAGCAGTGATCATGTGCCGGAAGGGGCTGTTGGTAGCCGGCCTGATGCTGGCCGGTCTTGCATTCGGGGCCGAGTCGCCAGACGAGGCGTGTACTGTCAGTGACATCCAGCCGGAAATGATTGATCTGGACAAACCGCGGGATCAGCTGGCGCGCCAGAGCAATCTCGTGATTCCCCCGGGTGCAAAAATTGGCAGCATTCGAATCATTCAGCGCCCCATTTTCGATACCAGCGACCCAAAGCAGGATAACTTCCTTTACCACGCCCTCAATACACTCAACACACCGACCTGGGAGTCGGCCCTTCGTTCCCAGTTGGTGTTTGTGGAGGGCGACATCTACAGCCCCGGGTTGCTGGAAGAGTCTGAGCGGGTCTTGCGGCAGCGGGAATATCTTACAGCGGCCTGGGTGGGGGTTACCCGCCTTTGTGGGGATGAGGTAGAGGTGAGTGTTCTGGCCAGGGATACCTGGACGCTGCTTCCGACCTTGGGTATTACAAGGTCCGGTGGTGACAATACCACCAATGCCGGTATCTCCGACCCTAACTTTCTGGGCTCGGGCAAGAGCCTGGGGATTTCCTACACCAAAGATCCGGATCGCTCCGAGACCAGCGTGTTTGTGGACGATCCCAATGTCATCGGCTCTCATTGGCAGGCAGGCTTTTCCTACGATGACCGCAGTGACGGGCGGGGGCGGAGCGCCTATCTGGAACGGCCATTCTTCAGCGATCGCACCAACTGGCGTTTTGGAGTGGCTGGAGTGGATGATGTGCGCGAGGAATCCCGTTATGTGGGGGCGCAAGCCATCGCCGATTATCGCCGCAGCCGTGAGTATTTCAGTATTGACGGCGGCTGGCGCCTGGCCGAGCGAAACGAACGGCAACTTCGCCTGCTGGCGGGTTATCGCTACGAGGCGTTCGGGTTTCAGCCGTTACCCAACCAGCCGGCTCTGGATGTGTTGCCGGATGATCGAACCCTGAGCTACCCGTGGATTGGTTTTGATTACCGCCAGAACCGCTTTCGCGAGATGACCAACCTGACCCGATTGCAACGGGTGGAGGACGTTCGGGATGGCTTTGTATGGCGCACGGAGCTGGGCTATTCAGGCTCAGGGTTGGGGGCGACGGAAGACCGGGTTGTCCTGAACATGAGTTTTCAGGATTCGCTGGTGGCTACGGAAACCAACTACGCCAGCTATGGCCTGAGTCAGAGCGGCACCTACCGGCTCGATCAGAACCGTGTGGAGAATCTTCTGGGCACGCTCAGCCTGGAATACTTTCACGGTGGCTCTGTTCGTTGGACCGGTTGGTACACCAGCCTTGCGTTCACCGCTGCCCGCAACCTGACCGCCGACCAACAACTGTTGATTGGAGGAGAAAACGGGCTGCGGGGCTATCCCAGTGAGTACCAGCAGGGCGATCGCAGGGCTTTATGGACTGTTGAGCGCCGGTACTTCCCCGACTGGCATCCTTTCAAGTTGTTTCGGATGGGCGGGGTCGTGTTCCTTGATGCCGGCCGCGCCTGGTTTTCTGACGGTCAGAGTAACGGGCCGGACGGTGGTGTGTTGAGGGATATAGGGGTTGGCTTGAGGCTGGCATCCAGCAGAGTTGAAGTACAGAGAATGCTGCACTTCGACCTGGCGTTTCCGCTGGATGGGGATGACAGCATCGATGACTTGCAGGTGTTGCTGCGGGGGCGGAGCCGGTTCTGATTCTGGTTGACGGTGGCTCTCCCGGTGGCAGACGGGCCACCGGGAGAGGAAGAATCAAAAACCGTAAGCGCGGGAGATCGTCTTGATCTCACCGGAGTTGACCAGTGCCTGGAAGCTCTGGTTCAGGGCTTTGAGGATGTCTGGGTCTGTGTTCTTGTTCACGGCCAGGTACATCGGGGTTTCCCGGAACACCAGAACCTGCTCCAGATCCGTCACATCTGAGGCATCGGCGGCAAGGTAGGGGCCAGCCAGGCCATCGGCTACCCACAGGTCAATCTGGTCCTGCTCAAGGCGCCGGGCATTCAGGCCGTTGGTGCTGATGGCGGACACATTAAAGCCTTTCTCTTCAAGATACGTGGTCATTACATCGCCGCGATAACCGCCAATGCGATAGTTCTTGGCTTCTTCCAGTTTGCTCAGTCGAATAGTGCTGCCGGCTTTCGCGAAGAGTGTCCATTGGATACTGGCTAATGGCCCTACCCAGTCAAACGCAGGCTCCCGCTCATCGGTCTTGGAAACGCAGTAGATGCCGTGATTGTGATGCTGCTCGCTTCGGTTAAGTCCGTAGCTCAGGTCCCGCAGCCTGAGGTCAGCATGAGGGCAACAATTAGCCCGATTTTCCCTTTCATGAACACGCTCCATCTTATGGGGGAGAAATTCTGGAGCGCGGTAGGTTATGGCAGGTGTAGCCAGTCGGGTACTGTGGAATCCCCGGCTTTACATTTTCAGTTTGACCCAGCAGAGGCCTGGCGGTGGGACTCGAAGTATTGATTATAACGGCCACTATCACGGAACGCCTGCAGTCGTTCATTGAAGCGGTCTGTCAGTTGTGCGGTGTCTGGTCGTGTTTTTGGAAACAACACGAAACTTTCGTTCTCGAGAAGAGAGCGGGGGTGGTGGGTAATGCGGCTGGCTTCCTCGGGGTCAAGTTCACGACGCAGAATGTGATAGCCCACGTTGATCTCTTCGGGGAACGCATCGATGCGGTCGAACAGGAGCCTGCGGAAATTCAGCACGGTACTGGCGACCCATTCAATACTAAGCAGATTATCCTCTACGGCTTGATCGAAAGCCGAACCGTAACTGTAACCAATGCTGCCGCCGAGTCTGAGGTCAGACAGGTCTTCCACCCTGGACCAACTGACCGGCTGGTCTTTCAGGTGAAAAACCACGAACCGCTCTTTGAGGACCGGGTCGCTGAAGGTGAAGTCCTGCTCACGTTCCTCCGCATGCATCCATACCGCTGTGGCATCGTGTTTGCCCATTGCGGCTTCGTAGTAAGCCCGTTTCCAGGGGAGGAAACGGTAGGAGACCGTAAAGCCCTCTTCGGCAAACACATCCCGCAGCAATTGGGCGACAATCCCCTGATCGGGTGCCTCCTGATCAAAATACGGCGGCCAGTCACCAACCGCTATGCTCAGGTGTTGTGTATCATCTGCGGTGACTGCCTCAATCCATGTAAACAGCGATACCAGCAGCATGGTCAGGTATCGTTTCATTTCTCGGCTCCGGGAGCGGCCCGCGAATACCCATCGGCCGGGAAGCAAGCAATTATCTATGAAAATAGCAGCCTTTTTCGGGGTTTCCCAGTTTTAATCGGTGCGTTCCGATAAGGGGCCTCTGGCGCGCAAAGCAGAGGCCTCGAATGTCTCCTGGAGGTCAGCTATAAGTCGAGTTAATAAACTCTGACTTATAGCTGTATAGAGCTTGGTTCAGGTGCATTATTCACGGTCGTCTGCGGATGGCTTCGAACGAATCCTCGCGAGAACCTGTTCGCCACTGCTCTTTCCGTTGCTGATGCCGGCGGCTTTCAGTTTCGAATCCAGGGTGTCGTCCTCCTGTTCCCGGTCCAGCTCTGTCAACGCCGCCTCGATATCTTCCGCTTCGGCCTGTCTTTCCTGAATGCGGGAGACGGACTGGTTGAGGTCTTCCATGTGACTGCTCAGCCCCCGTGCGTGTCCGCGGAGTTGGCGGTTAACCTGCTCTGCGTGGCGGTTGGCCCTGGCCAGCCGGAGTTCGCTGTGGAAATGCTTGAGCGCCCGACCAGAGTCCCGCAGCTGTTTGCGCAACCGGTTTTCCTGCTGTTGCAGTTTGTCGTGCTGCTGTTGCTGGCGCTCAAGAAGTGGTTCATCTTCGGCGATCAGGTTGGCCAGTTCCAGCGCCAGCTCTTCCTCGTTCTTCTCCAGCGCTTCGGTTACCTGATGCTCCCGTTTGTCGATGGTGGCCCTCAGGTGTTCGTTGTCCCTGGCCAGCCGGGTTTTTTCCGCCATCAGGCAGGCGAGTTCCCGCTTGGAGCGGGCGATGGCCTGTTCTGCATCGCGCAGCTCCTGTTCGAATATCCGGATACCGTTGGCATCCACCAGTTTTGCTACCGGCTCCTGGGCGGATGCCCGGAACAGGGTGTTCAGTTTGCGCCAGATGCTCATGGTGTTACTCCCCGTATTCTTTCAGCAGTTGATGGGTGCGTGCCTCGGAGATGCGGTTGACGATGCGCTGGTGCTCGTGCTCGTCGCGGATGGTTTTTGAAAGCGTGATGGTGGTGCTGACCAGAAACAGGGCGCTGATGGCCATGTAGCCCTTGAGCACCAGATCCACCGGTGCCAACACCACGCCGGCGGCAGCTGCAAAGAGTGCGATAGCAAAGGAAACCTTCACAAAGAATACCCACCCGGCGGAATTGCTTTTGAGTTCGCTGTCCATGATTAACTCCTGATGACGTTGTTGTTGGAACGGCTCCACTGTGCGTGAACCAGGGAGGGCGGGCGAGGTTTTCTGTAAAGGTCGTGCTGCCCTATACATCAGGTATCGTATATTGATACGTTTGGCTGAATGGCTGGTAAGAAAGGAGGCGGTTATGGCGCAAACCAGCGCGATTGTCAGTGAATTGAAACGCCAGCTCAGGGCACACGGGTTGACCTACCAGGATGTGGCGCAGGCGCTGACGCTGTCAGAGGCCAGTGTGAAACGGTTGTTTTCAGACCGCCAGTTCTCTTTGAAGCGCCTGGACCAGATATGCGGGCTGATGGGGATGGAAATCACCGACCTGGTCCGCAAGCTGGCCCCCGAGCCCCGGGTTGAACAGCTGAGCGAAGAACAGGAACGGGAGCTGGTGTCTGACTTGCGCCTGTTGCTGGTGGCGGTGTGTGCCATGAACCGCTGGCAGTTTGGCGAGATACTCCAGAACTATCAGATAGAGGAGCCGGAGTTAATCCGCTATCTGGCCCGGCTTGATCGCATGGGACTGGTGGAGCTGTTGCCCGGTAACCGAATCAAATTACTGGTCAGCCACGACTTCGCCTGGCAACCCCGGGGGCCAATCCAGCGTTTTTTTGAAACGGAAGTTCAGCAGGATTTCCTGAAGTGTCGATTCCATCAGCCGGGTGAGATACGGCTGTTTGTAAGCGGTATGCTGTCGCCCCAATCGAACGAATCCTTGCAACAGAAACTGAAACGCCTGGCTCTTGAGTTTCGTCATTGTCATGAGGAAGACCTGGCCCTGCCATTAGAACAGCGTTTCGGAGTCAGCTTGCTGATGGCCATGCGGCCGTGGGAGATTGACGCCTTCGCAAGCCTCCGGCGGCCAGAGGCGAGGAAGGCGTATCCCGGTGTTACACGGAATTAGACACTGACTCCTCCCTCCTCATCGGCGGCTGCGTCGAGCAGTTGCTGCGTTGTCGGGTGGACAATCCGGATGAACGCAAATGGCGGGCAGTCTTCGATTACCTCGTCATTGCGATCGACGCATGCGTCTACCCGGCCATTCGCATTGAGGCGCCAACGTCGGCGGCCAACGGTGTGAGCTACGCCAGACAGATCACGGGTGTTGCCACCAAGGGTTTCGATGTAATCGATCCCGTCATCAGAGAAACGCCGGACGACCACATCGGTGTGGGAATGCCCGGTTGGCGTTCCTTTGATGGCGTATTCGCCGCTGGCTTTCTTTTCGATGAACTGGCTCTCCAGCCCGGCCAATGTGAGATTGGCGCAAGGGGTCTCGTTCCAGGGCTTGCAGAGGATGTCGCCGACCTGAGGTGACAGGTCTTCTGCTTTGTAAAGCCAGAACGGCCTGTCCAGATCCCGGTTCTTTCGGTTCACCAGTGCCTCAACAATGTAGGTCATGTGCCGGATGCTGGGACTGAACCCATGGCTGGGCGTTACCCCGGCGTTCTTGACGACGTAGGAAATAAACGCGGCACTCCAGGCGGCTTCATTGTCTCGCGAGTCCTCCGCGAACTGATCCACGGCCCACTGGCCAATGGCTCCGAAGTAATCCTGGAGCTTCGCCAATTCAGTACCTTCTTGCTTCTTGGTCCCGTCGTCGTTGGTCCAGGCGGTTTCCTCCGCTTCCGCGTTGGCAACGATGTCCCGTTTCCAGGCGGTGCCGCGGTTATAGCGCTCAATAATCTTTTGGTTCGCCAGAGACCGTTCGAGGGCTTCAACGTCAGCATCTGGCCGGAACGATGCGAGCTGCAAACCCTTGCCCACACTCACCGTACGAATGCCGCCAGCGTCTTGCTCGGTGACAGACACATCCCGATCTTTACCGAATTGCTCAACGATGGATTTGGCGCGGTCAGAGACGCCATCGGTGGCTTTCTGCCCCATTTGCTCTGCCTGTTTGCGCAAGGCCGCTTCGCCATCCTGTTTTGACATGGAACCCTTTTCAACGGCTCGGTCTATGGCGGCGCGTTTCTTGTCGAAGTTTGCGCCTGCGTCCTTTTCGGCCTGCAGTTCCGCCAGGCGGGTCTGTAATGCAAAGCCGCCGAACTGACCGGCCAGGTTGGCCGCCGAATTCAGCGCACCCAAAGCGTTCTTCTGGGTGCCCTCAAGGCCAGCCATGTCGCGGAAGGCGTTGCTGTTTGCCACGGCTCCCAGAATGTCGCCAAATCCCTGAGGGGCTGGTGCGGCAGGCGCATTCTGCAGGTTAATGATGGAATCCGGCATTTTGGTGGGGGTCATGTCTTGCGGTTGGCTGCGGCGAGAATCAAAGAAGTTGCCCGGGAAGTCGGCCAGGGCCGGGTCTTCATCTTTCAGCACCCAGTCGGTTGAGCCTTCATGCTCTTCACAGGCGTTGCACTCGTCCATGATGGCCTGCGCGTACAGGCCATCGGTGGGCAGGCTGATTCGCATGGGCATGGCCGGCGCGCCTTCGCCCTTGTAGTAGCGGAAGGCATCTTCATAGCTTTCATGGCCGTTGATGCCCAGGAATGCGCCAGCAGCCACCTTGAACACCAGTGTGTTGCCCATGATGGCAATGGGTTCACGTTCAACCACCGAGGCGATCGAGCGACCATCGCTGGGGGATATGGCGAAGCCGTCCAGGAGCATGTACAGCTCGTCCCTGTCCATGGTCCACCAGATCACCTTGTGGTAATAGTGCAGGTTGTCGTTAATGTGTTCCAGTAACTTGCGGTTCGCTTTCTCGGCTTCCAGCCGCATATTCTGCTCTTCCCAGTTAGACGGCCGGAAAGACAGCGTGGCGCTCTCGCTCGGAGCCGGGCGATCGGTTTCGTTGTCATCCCAGGCGGGAGGGGAGATCAGGTCATCCGTACCCCGTGGTGAGCTGACACGCCGCTCGTAATGGCTGGTGTGAAAATGAATGTTCGCACTTGTCACGTTTGCCACGGAACCTTTGGGTAGGTGCTCGGTGGCGGACAGAATCAGCTTGGCGATGTCCTCCCGTTTATTCCCGGCCAAGGCCTCCGATGGCACGTTGAAGTCAACTCGCACCGTGCGGTTGAACCGGTATTCGCCCACCAGGGTAAAATCGGTGCCTTCGAGTTCGCCGTTCTGGCTGTCCAGGCGCAGTCGGTCGACCCATCTCCGCGCCATCGCCGGTGCGATTTCCCTCTGAAAATAGGCCTCCCGCTGGGCGGCAGAGAAGCCACGGATACGGGCCACAATCTGTCCCACTGGAATGGGGAGGATATTGGCGTAAGCCTGCCAGACACGGGTGGTGATTTTTTCGCCGACAGCGCCTTCCTCGCTTAGCTGGTCGTCGATCTGATCCGATACCACCTCGTCCCGGGGGCGCTCAATGCCCAATTTGATGTAAATGGTTCCGGTCAGGCTTTCCAGGGGTTGGGCCTTGCGGGGGCCGGCTGGAACATCGGAGCCTTGCCAGTGGTTCTGAATGTCTTCGGTGTATTTCAAGGCCCAACGCAGGTCGCGCTTTTGCAGGTAACGCTCGAACACATCGCGCCAGCGAATCACACGGGAAAAGGTAAAGGGCCGAATCGCGAAGGGCACAAACAGGCATTCGCGCACGCCGGCGAGTACAGTGTCTACGCGGATATGTCGGAGAATCTCATGGTAAATGATGGTCAGGGAGTGGCAGTAGTTGGGGTTGCGGACCACCTCCGAAACGCCTTCAATCGATTCGTCCTGACTGACTTCGTTCACCACTGTGGATTCGTATTGGCGCAACGAGTCACCGAACTGGCGGATCGCGTCTCTCAGGCTTTGTTCCTCTGCTGCCGACACGCTGCGGCCACCCTGTTGCCAGCTGCTGGAACTGGCCCGGCCGTGGGCGGCACCACCACCAATCACCACCGGGCCGAGCGCAAATCCGATGCCTCCTGCCACACCGGTGGTTTTGGAACTGCTGCCGCCCTTGCTCCATTCGTTCAGGTTGGAGCGAACGGCGTTGTGGTAATCCCGGTCGCTGAACGTGCTTTGGGAAACCTCTTCCGCAAACTGGCTGGTCTCGCGCCGGATGCTCGCTTCGCGGCGTCGCCAATCCAGTTTCACAATCCGGCGGGTTTGCCGTGGTGCCAGGGTAAGGGTATGCGCCACATCGCCTAGGGAATAGCCGTTGGATCGCCATTGCACCCGCCATTCCATGATGTGGCCACCCGCCACGGAAAGAGCCTGATATTTGGTGGTGTCGCCGTCCCAGTCGACAGGGTTTCGGGCGCTCACAGGTTGCCGCTTGTTCAGCCAGGGGAGTTTGGGCAATGGCAGGAAATCAATGGCTTTAATAGGCGGCATGAATACGCCGGGGGTTTTGGGCAGGAAACGCTGCAGGCTGGCAGTGTCAATGGCGAACCTGGCCCCGGTAACGCTGGCGGCCTCACTGTCCGGTTGTTCGCTGGCCACCATGGCGGTGGACATCATTCGGAACTCATTGGCATCCCTGGGGGCGATCAGTCCCCGGTAGTCCGGTTTGGTGTTGGAGGTGGATTCGATCTCAGGCTGTTCCACCCGGAAGACGGTCTGGAAACGGCGTTCACCCAGAATGCGGGCCGGGTTGCTGAAAGGCCGACAAAATGAGCCGGGGTCGTCGCTGAACAGGTCCGGATCGTTCAGCAGGCTGTCTTCGTCCATGTTCAGGGGCGGATGACCATTATCGCAGCACGAACCCTTCCCGTGCTCCTGGCCATCGCTCACCGGATCTTGCCAGGGCAGCATAATGCGGAGGTCCCGCATAGGGGTATAAACGGAGCCGTCGGACTGGTAACCGACAATCAACTTTGGCCCGTTCAACACCCAGATCCAGCCATTGGCTTCGGTGCCGACGTTGAAGGGACGCTTTATATGAAAACTGCCATCGAATTTGAGATCTGCGCCTGTCAGTGACAGTGCCCCGAGATGGCCAGCCGTGTGGGTATCCAGAGCCACTTCGGCTGAACGGGCGTTAGTGCCGTTGTCAGCGTTTTGTGCCAGCAGACTGGAAATTGCCTGATGTTTTGCCTCGGTATCGATCAGGTCGACGCTCAGTGAATAGTCATCGAACCTGCGGTCGACCTGGCCAAGCGTGACAAAACGACCGAATCGTTCCAGCACCGGTTGCTGCTCCGGGTTGTTGCGCTCAAGGGCATGCTTCAGGGACTCTGCAGGAATGACGAGGGTGACGGGCTCCCCGGTCTTGCCGGGCCCGGTATCAATCTCGCCCAGGTCTGCCAGCTCCTGGCCCTGTCGGCTTTCCAGTCGCGCGTGAATGGGCTTGCTCAGGAGGACGGGTTCGAGTTTGCTTTCTGCACTGGCATGGCGATCGAGTCTGATAATGTCGCTGGCAGGATGACTATCATTCTGCTTGTCTTCGGTCTGGATCGAAATCTCGTAGCTGACACGGACCTGAAGTGATTCAGCGTCTGCGCTGTTGATGGCCTTTTCGGGTTCAATTCTTAACCACAGTTGATTGGGCATGATGTGTCCTTTCGGTTGATTGTGCATCCTGGTGGGACCCCTGCCGGGCGGGCGATGCAGACAATACAACCGGTGCCGCTGGACGTTTCCCTGCGGCAAGACAACCTTGTCGTTCAGTTCCTCAGCGTACGGCCAGCTATCGAAGCAAGGTGACCGTGGATGCATGGCTTTCCGTACAAACAACCAGATTACATCTGCTGGTTGAAGACTTCAGTGGCAAGTGTTGTGTTGGAATCGGAATTTGTAAACGTTGAACCGGGATTTTTTTGTAACGATTACCTGTCGGAAAATGCGTTATGTCTTGGCGGTGTGCACGGCTTCTCCGGTGGATAGGTTTTGACCCGTTCATTTTGCGGCCATATTGCTTGAGCCCCCGGTTCTATTGGGCTCAGGCCGGCTATCCTTGGACTACGCACAAAGTTATCCACAGATTCTGTGCGTAACCTTGGGTGATGCATGACGAAGCCGCTTGGGGTAGGCTGCCTGCATGTCTATCACCCGGCGTTGTCGCCGCATAAATGGAAAGCGTTAATGAAGTTCCCCATTGTTACGATTGCCATGGTGTCTGTTGCCCTCGTCTACGTGTTCTGGGGCCAGACTCAGGAATCCTCTGACCCGACCGATCCCGCCCGCTTTGCTAATCTTCAGGCCAACCCTGCCAAAAGTAGTGACGTGGTGGACTGGGCAATTACCCAGATTCCGGAGGTTTGCGCGCAGGCGGTAGGGCAGCCTGCCGGCAGTGACGCAGTTAACGATTGTGAAAAGCGTGCGCAATCCCGAACGTCCACGTGCCGCCGGGCTGTGTATGACAACTTCCCGGACCGGGTGACGTCCGAGGCGATGTTCCGGGATGTCTCTATCTCGATGATGAATTGCCTGGTGCCGCAGGGCGGTATTGTTCGGCCATGACCGTTGGTGCACGGCGGTGGCATAGCTATGATCAGGGCTTTACCTGATGCCCCAGATCGCCCACAATCTTGGGATTATGATGTTAACAAACACTCACTTTAATAAAACGCAGTAGATGAGGACGCACAGGTGACTGAACTCGTAAGCTACGAACTGAACGACGGTATTGCCACCATCAGCCTGAACAACGGCAAAGCCAATGCCCTGAGCCATGACGTGTTTGCCGGGCTGAATGCCGCTCTGGACCAGGCCGAGCAAGACAAGGCCATTGTGATTCTGACTGGCCAGCCGGGTATGTTCTCCGGCGGCTATGACCTTAAAGAAATGCAGAAAGGCCCGAAAGAAGCGATGGCGCTGGTGAAGGTGGGCTCAACCCTGACCCGTCGCCTGGCGGCGTTCCCGCTCCCGGTGATCGGTGCTTGCAGTGGCCATGCCATCGCCAAGGGTGCGTTTATCCTGTTGTCTGTAGATTACCGCATTGGCGTAGAGGGCGGTTTCAAGCTGGGCCTGAACGAAGTGGCCATCGGTATGACCATGCACCACGCTGGTATCGAGATCGCCCGCCACCGTATGCCGGCGCCGTATTTCTACCGTTCGGTGGTGAATGCCGAGATCTTTAATCCGGAAGGCGCCGTTGCAGCGGGTTTCCTGGATGAGGTGGTGGCTCCGGAGCAGCTGATGGAGCGAGCGGTAGCGGTTGCAACTCAGATGAAGCAGCTCAACCTGAATGCGCATAAGCAAACCAAGCTGAAGGTGAAAGGCGATTACCTGGCGTTGCTGGACCGTTGCATCGAACAGGACGCTGCTCACTTTGATCTGATGGGTTAACCCGAGCTCACCTCTCTCTGGAACTGGCTGGCAGGTTTGAATCTGAACAGCTAGGCCAGAAGAGGTTTCGCAGAGTTTGTGGGCAAACACGAGAGGGGGTTGAGTGAAATGTCTGAAAAGCCGGGCAAGCCGGTGGCGGCATCCGCCATCGACAAGCATGTGTACAAGGTTTTCCCCAACGATATGAACTCACACAACACGGTGTTTGGCGGCATGATCATGGCCAAGTGTGATCGCCTGGCTCTGGTGGTGGCGGAGCGCCATTCGGCCCATGTTTGCGTGACTGCGGCGGTGGATTCCATCCACTTCCGGGCCCCTGCCAAGGGGAATGACACACTTCTATTCAATCTGTCTCTGAACCGCAGCTGGGGCTCGTCCATGGAAATTGGTGCCCGTGTAGAGGCCGAGAACAGCTATACCGGTGAGACCCGCCACATCCTTTCCGCTTTTTTCACTTTTGTGGCCCTGGACAAGAACGATCGGCCTGTTGAGGTGCCACCGGTGATTCCGGAAACGAAAGACCAGATTCGTCGTTACGAGAAAGCCGAGATTCGCCGAGAAGGGCGGCTGAGAACGCGAGACGCGCTTTCAAAGGCAAATGGCTGAGAGACTATCGCTTATTGATTCCAGTCATGGTATATCAGCGCCACAGAAAACCTTTTTTATCGGAATCGGATGTTATGCCTAAAGCGAGTGAGATCAAGAAGAATCAGGCCGTTGAATATGACGGACGCGTCTATTTTGTGAAGGATATCGAGCGCTCGGTACCTCAGGGTCGTGCTGGCGGCAGCTTGTACCGCATGCGCATGTACGATGTGGTTACTAACCAGAAGCTGGATGAGACCTTTAAAGACTCTGACATGCTGAATCTGGCGGATCTGGTGCGTCGTCCGGTCATGTTCTCCTACGCCGATGGCGAAGAGTACGTGTTCATGGATAACGAAGACTTCACCCAGTACATGCTGAACAAAAGCGCCATTGAAGACGAGCTGTTGTTCATCACCGAGGATACCCAGGGCGTGATGGCGATTCTGGTCAGTGAAACACCGGTGGCCATTGATCTGCCGCCTACCGTTGAGCTCACCATTGAAGAAACCGACCCGTCTATCAAGGGCGGTTCGGCAACGGCTCGTACCAAGCCAGCCCGCTTGACCACTGGCCTGGTGGTTCAGGTGCCTGAGCACATCTCTACCGGTGATCGCATCAAGGTGAACGTGGAAGAGCGTAAGTTCCTCAGCCGCGCCTGATGTTTTGATCAGTTCCGTCCGCCGACGGAGCTGATTTCGTCAACGCTGAGGTGACGATACTCGCCAACTGGAAGTTCCGGGTCCAGTACCAGACTGCCCATGCTTTCCCTGTGCAGCGATGTAATCCGATTGCCGACCGCGTGGAACATGCGCTTTATCTGGTGATATCGCCCCTCAAAGATGGTTACCCGAGCCTCACGGTCATTCAGTTGCTCCAACTGGGCGGGGGAGGTTGTCAACTGTTCGTACCCAAACCAGATGCCCTCGGCAAAGCGCGTGGCCGTTTCCGGGCTGATGGGGGAAGCGGTTGTGACCCGGTAGGTTTTCGGTAGTTTGATGGCAGGCTCGGTAAGCCGGCGTGACCATAGCCCGTCACTGCTCAGAATCAGAAGCCCGGTGCTGGCCCGGTCCAGGCGGCCGCCGATGTGCAAGTGCTCCCGTATTTCCGGCGCAATCAGTTCCATGACGGTCGGGTGTTGGTCATCCTGAGTGGCGCTGAGGTAGCCGGCGGGTTTGTGGAGCATCAGGTAATAAGCGGGTTCGGCTTGCTGGATGATGTCCTGGTCAATTCTGACTTCCTGAAACCGGGAAACCTCCTCTGCGCCGTCCCGACATCTCCGGCCGTCCACGCTCACCCGGGCAGAAGCCAGAAGCTGTCTTGCATGGCGACGACTGACACCGTTCTGGTTACTGATAATACGGGAGAGCTTCATGGCTCGCTTGGGGTAACGGCCGGCACCAGCCGGCTCAGCTTCTTGATCAGTTTCCGCCAGCCAATGGGCAGGCGCTCTTCCAGCGCGTTCAACCGGGATTTGTCGATGGACCAGGGGTCAAAGTCCTGTTTGCGCCCGTAGATCACCCAGTTGTTGGTCCGGCTTTTGAACACCAGAAGTAACGGGAACTGGCGCTTGAGTTCCCGCAGCAGATTGCCATCTGGTTCCGGCATTCGGTGGTAGTTAAGCACCAACCAGCCGGTAGAGGATAATGCCCTGCTGCAGGCTTTTATAAACTGCCGCTGGCTTTGCGCCGGGCTCATACGGTCAGCACTGTACAGGTCCGTCAGGATCATATCCGCGCTGGCTTCGGGTAGCTGGTCCACGGCCAGGCGGGCGTCGGCAATATGCACCCTTAGCCGTTCTGATTCGGGTAGTGCAAACCAGTCCTTTGCGATTTTCGCAACCTTTTGCCGAAGTTCATACACATCAATGATGCTGTCCGGCAGCAGCGTGAACAGACCATGGGCCAGCACACCACCACCCAGGCCCAGGACTGTTACCTGGCTGGGTGAGGCAAAAGCGATTGGCAGTAGCATGGCGCGGTTGTATTCATGCACTGGCACGTTGGGGGATGCGCGCAAGATCTTGCTTTGCTCAAACACCGAATCAAAGCTCAGAATCCGGTGTTTGCGGTCATCGATCACCAGGATGTTGCCATGGGGGTCGCTTGCCACATGCACGATATCGCCCTTGATTTCAGGGCGCTTGATAATTGTGCCCATCAGTTGCTGGCGTAGCGTTGGTGCAGAATGCCGACCCGTTCGACGTAGGCCTTGGTTTCCGCGTAGGGTGGGATGCCATTGAAGCGCCCGACGGCGCCAGGGCCAGCGTTGTAAGCGGCGGTTGCCAGGCGGACATCGCCATTGAAGCGTTTGAGCATGCGGGCAAGGTAATCGACCCCGCCACGTATATTGTCTTCAATGGCAAATGGGTCTCTCACGCCCAGTTCATGTGCGGTGCCGGGCATCAACTGCATCAGGCCCTGGGCGCCGACTGGCGACACGGCCATCGGGTTGAACGCAGATTCGGCATGAATGACCGCTCGAACCAGAGCCGGGTCGACATCAAACTCTTGCGCGGCTGTCAGGATTTCATCCCGGAACGGACTCACGAACAGAGGGGTTTTGTGCCAGTCCACTTTGGAACCCGGGTCGCAGGCGTAGCAGTGAAACCGGATAACCTCGACGTCTTCTGTGCTGGGCCGTTGGCTGCTGTACGCGACCACACCGTGCTCATCGGTGTATCGGTACACGGTTTCGTTGCGGGTTGAAGCCCGGGGCTGGCTCGGACTTTTCACGTTGGTGAATTCTACCCGGCCGTCCGGATGGACAATGCGCTGGATGCTGTCGGCATGGGCAATGCCGGTCGCCAGGACGAATCCGGTGACAAAGGCGATCATTATTCTGGCCAGTAGAGAGATACCGCTTAAATTCATCAAAGACCCGGTACGTTTATTCTGCATGACAATCTGCCGATATTATCGCGGTAGATGCCCCTGTAAATGTGGGAGTTTCGTGCCTTGATGATACCAATTGTTCATGGGGTCACAAACTAGTCCCGGGCTTTAGGCCTCTCCGGGCACAGGGTCGGGTTGGTCTGGTAGTCGCTTGCCCGACCAGTTTTCCATCAGCCGACAGGCGACCAGGTCGCCGGTTACGTTGATGGCGGTGCGGCACATATCAAGAATCCGGTCCACGCCCATAATCAAGGCAATGCCTGCGGCTGGTACACCCACCGATTGAAGCACCATCGCGAGAATTACAATACCGACCCCCGGTGTTGCCGGTGAACCAATCGACGCACCCACGGCCATGGCAAACACCAGGGCCATACTGCCCACACTCAGATTAATACCATACACCTGTGCCAGGAAGACCGTGGCCACAGCCTAGTAGAGCGCGGTACCGTTCATGTTGATGGTGGCCCCCAGGGGGATGACAAACTGGGAAACGGAAGGCCGCACACCCAGTTTGTCTTCCGCGGTGCGGATAGACAGCGGCATGACGGCGGCAGAGCTGGAGGTTGAAAAGGCCAGCAGCAACACATTGCGGGTGTCTTTCAGAAACTGAAGTGGTCGCACCCCTGCGAGGAGCTTGAGAAGGGCGAGGTAGAAAACCATCAAAACGGCGAGGCCGAGCAGCACCGTAGCGACGTAGGAGGCCATGCCCAGCATGGCACGGAACCCGAGCGTGGTGGTCAGTTGCGCCATCAATCCGAAGACTGCATAGGGCGCCAGGCGCATTGCCCAACGAGCCACCGTCATGCAGATTTGCTGCAGGGAGTCGAGCAGGTCCAGCATCGGCTTGGCTTTGTCTCCCGACATACTGACCAGCGCAACGCCGATGATGATGGAGAAAATCACCACTTGCAGCATTTGCCCTTCCACCATGGCATCGAGGGGGTTGCCGGGCAGAAGGCCGATCAGTGTCTGGGGAATGGCGTCCAGGCCCGGGATGTCTGCGGGCACAGGCACGGTATCGGCCGGTGGTGCGGTAAGGCCGGTCATCAGGTCACCCGGGTTAACCAGACCGCCCACCCAAAGACCAATCGTGGCTGCAATCGCGGTAGTCACCACAAAGAACAAGGTGACCCGCATACCCATTTTGCGCAGTTGTTCCAGGTTGTCGCTGGCGGCCAGGCCTCTTACCACAGAGGCTATCACCAGGGGTATCACAATCATCTGGATGGCGGCGAGGAACAGTTGCCCGGGAAAGGCCAGCCAGTTGCCAATCAGCGTGCCGGTTTCCGGTTCAACCAGGCCAACAGAGGGGCCGAGGAGGGTGCCCACTACCAGGCCCAGTCCCATGCCAATAAGTACCTTGAGCCAGAGCCTGCCTTTGACCAGTGTGGCCAGGTAGACGCTCAGGTGGCGCAGGGGGCGGGGTGTGTTGTTGGCTGTCTGGCCCGGCGCGCTATCCATGATCAACGTGTCCGTGTTTTTGATAGTGCGGTGTCGGTGGCTTGTACTGTAAGTAGCGGAACAATGGGTGTAACAATAGGATATTTGGGCAAAAGATGCATCTGGATCAATTTCTTCGTGATTCGACTATGGCGCTCGGGTATTTGAGCTAAACTGCAGATAATTCCAACGATCAGGAGCTTTTATGCCGTTCTCTCCGAGCCATCTTGCTGAGCTGAACCTGTTGCTGCAATTTCCTTCCATTTCCACCCAGGAAGGTATCAAGGTACACGCCCATACGGCGGCGCCGGAAACGGTGAGCGCTGCGGAGTCGTTGTATGCAAAGGGGCTGATCAGCCAGAAAGACGGTGGTTATCTGACGCCACTCGGTTGTGAGGCGGTGGAGTTTACCCAGAAGTTGCAGTCTATGCTGGCCGGCAGTTGACTGTACCGGTCGGTCGACCGTTTTCTGTGCCTGTCTGGCCGGATTCTGGCAGGGTATAGTCTCCTGCCAGGATTCACATCACCCGAGCCTTGATCCATGCCCCCGGTTTTCTTTTCCTTTTTTGTTCCTGCCCTGTTTGTCTGGCTCTGGAGCACCGGTTTCATTGGTGCCAAGTACGGCCTGCCGTATGCCGAACCTTTTACGTTGTTGTTTATCCGGATGTTGCTCACGTTAATACCGCTGGCAGTCTTGGCCATCGTCATGCGTGCCCGATGGTCGGGCTGGCGCAGCGCTGGTCACGTGGCAGTCACCGGTATTCTGGTGCATGGCTGCTACCTGGGAGGGGTGTTCTACGCCATTGATCAGGGTATGTCGTCAGGATTGGTGTCGCTCATTGTGGGCTTGCAGCCGTTGGTAACAGCGCTGGCTGCTGTGGTGTTTCTACGTGAGGCGGTTTCGGGAAAGCAGTGGGCGGGATTGGTTTTGGGGCTTGCGGGTGTTGCTCTGGTGATCGCAGAAAAGTTTGGAGGAACCAGCTCCGGCGATACAGGGCTACCCGGGCTGACACTGGTCTGGGCAGGGCTGGCGCTGATCGGAATCTCCCTTGGCACCGTTTACCAGAAACGGTTTGGCACGTCGGTTGATCTGGTATCCGGCACCATGATTCAGTACACCGCAGCGGCCGTTTTGTTTGGTGTTGGTGCGATGGTGCTGGAGTCCCGAAGTGTGGAATGGTCGCTGCAGTTCAAGCTGGCCCTTGGCTGGCTGGTGTTTGGCCTGTCGGTCAGTGCCATTTTGCTTTTGATGTGGTTGATTCGACGCGGCGCAGCCTCTCAGGTGGCGAGTTTGTTCTACCTGGTGCCACCGGTAACGGCACTGGAGGCGTTTATCCTGTTTGATGAGCGCTTGGGGCCGATGGCCATGGCCGGCGGGGTTGTTGCGGTGGCTGGCGTGGCTCTGGTTGTTGCTTCAGGGCCACGAAAAGCCAGGTCTGCCTAGTCAGATTTTTGGGCCCCGACCGCGTAACGCGTTGGCGAGGAGTGAAACAACCAACAAGACCAGAAAGATGAAAAACAGGATCTTGGCAAAACCCGCAGCCGTTCCGGCGATGCCTCCGAAACCCAGAACGCCCGCAACAATTGCAATAACAAGACACACTACCGCCCAATAGAGCATTTCCTATCCTCCTTTTTACGGTTCCCTTCCAACGTGGCACATGGCTAAAGAATGCGCAACGAAACAGCTGCTCTGTTGAGAAATGGTAATTCCGGATACAGGTTTGGCTAGGGTGTCTGTGGTCCCGGCGACTAGGCTGCCGTAATTTCCAGATACGTTCTGTCACGGAACTTTCAATGCCGGATAAGGGCTACGGAGTTATGCTGTCATAAACTGCCAGTTCAATTGGCACAAACTTCCAAATCTGCCTATTTTTGCGTCATACCAACGATTGCCAGCCAAAAGGAAAAAAACATGCACGTTGTCATCGCATCAGCCAGAAATGCCCTGCGAAACGTCACGAGGGCATTATTCGTCGGATTAACGCTCGCGGCTTCAAGCGCCACGGTTCAGGCTTCTGAGCGGCTTTATATTTTTACCGAACATTATCCTCCTTATAACGCCTCTGTTTCAGGTGAGGGCTTTGCCCACAACGAGGACCAGATCACCGGTATCTGCACCGATATGGTGAAAGCCATGCTGGCAAGGGTAGATTACGATGTGCAGATGAAAATGCGAGCGTGGAGCTATGCCTACGACTGGGTGCAGGGTCGTGAAAACCACGGTCTGTTCTGTACGGCGCGTACCGATGAACGAGAGCAGCTGTTCCAGTGGGTGGGCCCGTTGGCATCCATCGAATGGACCCTGTTTGCGGCTCCAGACTCCGATATAACAGTATCCACTCTGGATGATGCCAAAGACCTGAGAATTGCCGGCTACCGGGGCGATGTCATGTCGCAGTACTTGGTGGATCAGGGGTTTAACGTGATCATGAATACATCGGGCGATGTGAATCCCCGCCGTCTGGCGCTGGGCCAGGCCGATCTGTGGGTAACGGATGGCCTTGTGGGGCCATTGGTTGCTGAAGACGAACATGGCATTACCGGCCTTAAGCCTGTGTTGGTTTTCCGGGAAACCCCGATGTATCTGGCCATCAGTCTGGAAACCAGTCCGGGCATTGTGGAGGATCTTCAGAAAGCGCTGGACAGCGCCCGCAGTGAGGGTGAGCTGGACGCCATTGTTGCCCGGTACGAATGATCCCTGGTTGGGGCAGGCCGATGGGCAGTTCAGTCTGTGCTCCGGGTGGGGTGAACTGAGCGAGATAGCGTGGGCTCGCAGCCAATCACCCTGCGGGCCTGCTTGTGAGCATGCAGGTACCACCTCTGGCCGCCACGGGTGAAGGTGTCCGCTCGCACCTGAAAGTCGGCAGTTTCAACGGTGGCGGGTATGGGTGTGCCATCGGCGTGCCGATAAACGCAACTTGTCCCTATGGTCAGCGCCTGTCGAAGGGGTAGCTCGATAAAGTCGTCGTCCCTGACCAGCGGTGCCTGACCGTTGATTTCAATAACTTTCAGGCAAGGGCCGAAGTGAATGCGGTTGACGTCGTCCACAGATTCCTCAAGGCAGTGGTGAGCTTTGAGAAACGCTACGTCGCTGTCCAGACCCTCCTGGCGATCCGGCAGATTCTGGCAGGCTGTCAGGATCAGCAAAAGGGCAGTCAGTAAAGCTACTCTCGTCATCAAGGCCTCCGTGGTGTTGGCATCAGCGCGCCCTGGGGGTCCGAACGGAGCGCGTCGATCAGCCGCTGATCTCGTCCATAGATGTCGCTCCGGAACTGGATGGTTCCGGAGTGGTCCACCCATACCGTCCAGTATTGCAGGTGAACCGGTATCGGCGTTCTCAGCATCGCGTTTACCGGGTCCCTGAGTTCAATGGCTCGGTCTATATTCGCTCTGGACCAGTTACTGTTGCCCTCCAACAGGCGTTCGGCCAGTTCAAAGGGCCGCTCAACCCGGATACAGCCAGAACTGAACGTCCGTTCAGCGCGCCCAAACAGCGCCTGACCAGGTGTGTCGTGCAAGTAGATATCGTGCTGGTTCGGGAACATGAATTTGATTTGCCCCAGTGCATTCATCGGCCCCGGTTCCTGAACCAGCTGATATGGGAAGTTATTGGCCGACAACCTTTGCCAGTCGATGGTGGAAGGGTCCACTTCAACGCGATCAGTGCCCCAACCACGGTAGACTTTGAAATTCATGCGCTGCAGATAGCCGGGATCGTTGCGGATGAGTGGTAGTTGGTCCTGAACCATCAACTTTCTTGGAACCGTCCAGGTGGGGTTGAATACCAGGTAGCGAATGCGATCACTGAAGACAGGCGTCTGGCGGTATGGGCGCCCGACGATCACCCGCTGGCGCAGGATTTCCTCTCCGGATTGTACCATGATCATCTCGAAGCCGGCGATGTTGACCAGTACGTAGGTGTCACCAAGATCGTCCGGCAACCAACGCCAACGCTCCAGGCTGGCATCCAGTTGGCGGATGCGCTCGACAGGTAATCTATTCAGGGCAGTAACAGTCTGGCGCCCGATGATTCCATCCGGTTCAAGGCCATGCTGGGCCTGGAACGCGGGAAGGGCGATCAACAGCTCGTCGTCGTAGATATCACTTTCGACCGACGCATCGTAGGCATCCTGGCGATCATGGTCGGCACTCGGGATGTCGCCAAGAAGGGTAAGCCGACGACGTATCTCGGGGATGCGCGGGTCTTTGTCCCCCGGCCGGAGTGTGGGAGTGGCGGCGAGTTCGTGCCAGGGCTGTCCCAGCAATGCGGTCAGGGTGCGGCGCGCCGTGACCAGTTTCTGGTAGGCTGGCGCTGAAGGTTTTAGCTGTTGCAGGGTCTGGTAAACGGAATTGGTGTCCAGCGCTTGTGCAAGCACCGTGTGGGTTTCCATATCCTGGCGATTGGCGGTCCATTCAGCGTGAATGGTCCTCGGGTTAACTTTCCCCGCCTGCAAATGGGAGGAAAGCAACAGGAATGCATCTGACAGTACTAGGTCCAGATCGGCCCGCACTTCTTCCTCGACCTGATCCGTCGGTTGCAGGGCCAGGGCGGAAATCGTTTCGTGGTGATAATCCAGCGGGTTTAAACCCTGATCAGCCACCTCACTGATGGCCTGGGCCAGTTGACGTCGTGCACTGTAGGAATCCCAGGCCAGGTCAAATTCCCTGAGCTCGTAGAAACGGGTCAGGGCTTCCTTTGCAAGTATTGGTGCGTCGAGAACCGTGACAGGATGCCCGGCCTGCAGAGCTTCTATGCGGTTGATGATGCTATCGTCACTGAAGACGGGGGGGCATGCCAGTAGAAGAATCAGAGCCAGGCCGCGTGATCTGAGATATTTCCATCCTGCGTCTCTCATAGTGGCGCTCCTGGCCCCTTTATAGACGAGTCAATCGGTTTGCGTGTTCTCCAGTATAGCCTTTTGGTCTTTATGTGACTGTCTTGACTTAGCCGGCCCGGCCAAACATGCGTTCCAGAAAGCCAAGCTCCCGAACATCTGCCACCGGCACAGTGTCCAGTTCCTGCATGGCTTCGCGCCAGAAGGTCTCTGGGCTATCAAGATGCGAGACCAGCTTTCGTTCCTCCGGACTGTAGTGGTTGTGATCTCCAGAGATACCAGCGTCCATCAGCTGCTCGGCCCACAGATAGAGCGCTGCCCGAAGGGTTCGAAGAAGCCGGCAGTAAACCTCCCGGCTAAGGTTGATGGCCAGTTCGGCACTGAGATTAATCTGCTTTTGCAGGTCTGACATGGCCTCTTTATCCAGCAACACTCGATTGCCATTGCCTTTCTTGCAGCTTAAACAGGTATGTTCGAGTTCCTTTACCCCTTCCATCAGGTTCAGGTGCCCGAACTCCCTGGTTTGGGTGTCATTCACCGGTGCAGGAATCCAGCCATACTGGGGGGATTTGGCAACGATGTGTCCGGGCAGGTCGAGCCGATAAGGTGGTGCTTTGTCTATATCGGGGTATCCATCAAACTCAGCCCTTAGCCAGGCTGCCATCTGGCGATGTCGGAGCATGGTTGCCAGGGTCATGGCTGATGGCAAGATATCGGCGAGCAGATCGCTGGCATCCTGGGTGCGTTCCATCAGGTGGTCGACAGATGTAGACATGATTATCTCCCTGAGCGTGAGGGTTAAACCCTCGCCGTTATTTTTGTTTTTGGTTCTCCTCATCCGTGCAGAGGAGTAACCTGTGGGTAAAAAGTAGACAGTGGTTAAAGTTTGCGCTGTTGTAAAAGGGTTATGGCTTTGTAACGACGGGTAATCAGGGAGGGGCCGGTAATGAATGAACGGGTTCCGGATTTCAACAACCTGCGCGCAGACATGGTTCGGTATCAGCTTGCCGGCAGGGGGATATTCGATTCAAGAGTGCTGGAAGCCATGGACAGGGTGCCCAGAGAACGCTTTATTCCCGAGCATCTGGCCGGCGAAGCCTATGAAGATTACCCCTTGCCGATTGGTTGGGGGCAGACAATTTCCCAGCCCTATATCGTGGCGCTGATGGCGCAGGCGCTTCAGCTGGAGGGGCGGGAACGGGTTTTGGATATTGGGACTGGATCGGGTTATGCCGCAGCCGTTTTGGCCAGCCTCGCCCTGGAGGTCTTCAGTATCGAGCGGATTCCTGAGTTGGCCGAGCAGGCCAGGAGGAACCTGGAACAGGCGGGGTTCAGCCAGGTGCATGTTCACTGCGGCGATGGAACCCTTGGTTGGCCCGAGGCTGCGCCATTTGATGGCATCTGCGTTGCTGCAGGTGCTCCCGCCGTGCCTGAGACCCTTAAACAGCAGCTTGCCGTCGGTGGCCGGTTGATTATTCCGGTGGGGTCGGAACATTCCGTGCAGCGGCTGGTGTGTATTACCCGCCGGACGGATGCTGACTTCGAGCGCGAAGACTTCGGTGATGTTCGGTTCGTGCCCCTGTTGGGTGAACAAGGATGGTCCTGACTTCATTGTCAGGAGGCGCCGAAGTCAGTTTGACGCATGGGTACTCTCGAAGATCTTGTCTGCAGACGCCGCCACAAAGCCGGAGTACAGGTTGCCATCCGGCTTCGGATAGCGCAGGGCAAACTCATAGAAACAGCTGGGTACCTTGGCCACCTGGTCTGTGAATTCCAGCGCTACCCGGTCTGCCAGGGTGGAGGATTGCTCGAGCAGCTCCTGAGGTGACCCCTTTACCTCACCCCCGGAGGTGTTTATGGCGAAGCCGTGGTCTTTGAGCAATTGGTTGATCTGCGCAACGGTTTTGATGCTCTCAAGATGATTGATGCTGACCGTAAAATGGTTGGCTCGATAACCCCAGGCTGCGGTCCATGCGGCGTATTCGCTTTCCTCCAGAAGTGAACGGTAAGTGCCGTAATCCAGCTTCCAGTGGCGGCCGGAAGTGAGAAAATCGTCGGCATCCACCGCGTCCGGATTCGTTTGGGCCACAAGGTCAGAAACGATGGCCTGCAGTTGCACTGAACATTGATCCACCAGTAGCTCAGAGATGAACACCTTGGGAACATCCGGGTCAGGGTGCTCGTAATGCCGTGCGTAGAGTTTTTTTGCTTCAAAATGATATTCGCCACCCGGCTGATAGCCCAACTTGAGAAAGTGGCCGGCCAGTTTGTCCAGGCGCACCGGGGCCAGGTTAAAAGTGCGCAGTGCAATGTGATCGTTCACGATAGGGTGGCTTTCGCGTTCGCCCAGCAACTGATGAATACGCTCAGCCGAGGGCGTCACCCGTCGATAGGATTGCCAGAGCCGGGAAAAAAGCGTGTTCAGATCATTGTGCATGACGGAACTCCTGGTGAGCACTCATCTCACTTGTGTTCAGTGTGGGGCGGTTTTTGACCAGGGGTAGTGCGCACACCGGGTCTCCACCATTCAAGCCCAGCTTCCGCTGAATGCCAGTCGGCAGGGGAACTTGCTCCGGCTCGTCTCCACCTGGTAGCGAATCGATGATCGTCGCACGGAATCCGGAACACTGGCCGTTGGCCACAATCAAGGGGAACCCTGTATGGGCGGTCATCCGGGTGCCGCCATATAAACCCCGGTATAGTCCGCTGTTGCGAACACTGGTGATGGCATCCCGTGCGCACTCAACGGTCGGCCCCGCGTCGAAAAGATCTACCAGTCCACGATGCCGGAATCCTTCCTGTTCCAGCAAGTGTAGCGCCGGGCGGGTGTCCGGGTGAACCTGGCCGATGACTGCCTGAGCTTGAATGGTCATGGCTGCAATGTCGAACGGGCCAGGGGGAACAAGTTGTTCCAGAAAGCGAGCATCACTCTGGGCGGAGAGTTGCGTTACCGTGGAAAAATCCAGATCGACCACCTGATGTCTCAGCCAGTTCCAGAAAGGCGAGTGGCCATGAGAGTCAGACACCCCCCGCATCTCTGCTATCACGGTGTTTGCGAAACGCTCGGGGTGTAGCGCCATAAACAGAAACCGGACTTTCGAGAGGAGTTTGCCGGCATTGGCCTGGCGATAGTCCGGGCGAAGATACAGCGAACAGATCTCGGTGCAGCCCGCGTAGTGCTCGCAACGGGTCAGGGTTTCCCTCGCGAGGCCTGCTGGCCCGGTCGTTCTGTCGCGTTTGAAGTGGTGCAACGGCCGGTCGAGCCCAACACTGGCCTGGATGCCAGTTGTGCCCATGATCTCATGGCTGTGCTCATCCTCAAGTACAAACAGATACTGCTCGTTTGTGGGATTGTCTACGCGCCGCTCAAAGCTCTTCATGGAATGCACGATCTTCTGTGCCAGCGCGTCCCGGTCTGGCATCAGGGATGTAAATCCCGGCCCGGATTCAACGGCAATCTGATAAAGGGGATCAAGATCCCGAAGCGTGATAGGGCGGATTAACATAGCCGACATCCTGAACGTTGTTTAGGTCCAGTATGGCGGCTGGTTATGCCGATCTGTAGATTCAAATAGGTCGATATGGTATAGAATTTAGCCATATTGACGAATCGGGTAATCAAAATGATTAGTATGCAAGACCAGAAACTGTTGGGACTGCTTCGGCAGAATGCTCGCGCCAGTGTCACTGACCTGGCCAAGGGGCTGCATGTTTCCCGTTCCACCGTACAAAACAGACTGGCGAAACTGGAGGTGCAGGGAATCATCCGCGGCTATACCGTTCAGCTGGGCGGTGAGTACGCCGCCAACCAGGTGGAGGCCCATGTGTCGGTCAAGGTGCACCAGAAACTTACCGCTCGCACCAACGCTGAACTTGAGCAGATTACTCAGGTTTGCCAGTTGTTTTCGGTCAGTGGTGAGTACGACTTGATCGCCATCGTCCAGGCCCAATCTCTGGAGGAGTTGAGCCGTGTATTGGATGACATAGGGAACCTAAAAGGGGTTGAGCGGACTAACTCGGCAGTTGTGCTTGAGACCCGGTTCCGGCGTTAGCCAGCGCTCAGGAACCAAGAAAACCCGCATAGGCGGTATAAAGAAAGGCGCCAGAACCGATAAGAATGACGGCCCAGGCGGGAAAGATCAAAGCAGAGCGAGTCGAAGTTCTCATAGAGCGACAGTCTCCTGTGGTATTGGTTATCAATACGCGGTACTTCTCAATCTAGACCAGACTTGATGGATGTCACGAAATATTTTGGGAGGTGCGTCTCAGCTTCGAGCTAAATGGTCAACGCCCGGGATGTTTATTGCTATTGAGCCCGCGGGAAAGTTGGCTAGTATGAATGCAACAATAAAAAGCGATTCCAGACAGCCGAAGATAACAACAACAAGGAGCCACCATGGCTATAGACCCACAAAAGCAGACGTCTTTGCACTGCCTGTACTACTGGGCCCAGCACACTCCCGATAACGTATACCTGACCCAGCCGTTCCCGGATGGCCGGGTGGAAGACATTACCTGGGCTCAGGCCGCTGACCAGGTGTCCCGAATGGCCGCCTACCTGAACAGCCTTGGTCTGCCGGAGCACAGCAATATCGGAATCCTGGGCAAGAATAGCGCGCATTGGATACTGTCGGATCTGGCCATTTGGGCAGCTGGTCATGTCAGCGTGCCCCTTTACCCAACCTTGAATGGTGAAACAGCCGCTTACATTCTTGAACACAGCGAGGCCAAACTGTTGTTCCTGGGTAAGCTGGACGGTACGGCCGACGGCTGGAACGACATCAAGCATCATATCCCTGCTGACATGCCCATCGTGTCTCTGCCTCTGTCGCCGCGCGATGACACTCCAAAGTGGCAGGAGATCATCAAAGAGCAATCACCCGCTGAGCCGAAACTGCCTGACCCGGATGCGCTGGCCACCATCGTGTACACCTCTGGCAGTACCGGCCGCCCCAAGGGCGTGATGCACAGCTTCCGCACCATGATTTCGGTGGCGGACGGCCTGCAGCAACTGTTCCCGGTATCCTCCAACGAACGCATGCTGTCCTACCTCCCGCTGGCCCACGTGGCGGAGCGGGCAGCGGTTGAAACCCAGTCTCTTTACTACGGTTTCCACCTGTACTTTGCCAACTCCCTGGATACCTTCCAGGAAGACCTGCAGCGGGCCCGGCCCACGTTGTTCTTCTCGGTACCGCGCCTGTGGATGAAGTTCTATCTGGGCGTGAATGCTAAGTTACCGCCGAAGAAGCAGAAAATCCTGTTCAATATTCCGATCCTGAACTCACTGGTTAAAAAGAAGGTGCTCAAGCAACTGGGCCTGGACCATTGCCGGGCCGCGCTGACGGGCGCGGCACCGTTGTCTGGAGAGATTATCGGCTGGTATCGGGGTCTTGGTCTGGAACTGCTGGAAGTGTATGGCATGTCGGAAAACTTTGGTTACTCCCACGCCAACCGCCCCGGCCAGGCCAAGGTGGGTACGGTCGGCATGGCTAACCCTGGTGTGACACACCGCATTGGTGAAGGCGGCGAGGTTCAGGTGAAGAGTCCTGGCCAGATGCTGGGCTACTACAAGAACGAAGAAAAGACCAAGGAGGACCTGACCGACGACGGCTTCCTGAAAACCGGCGATATGGGTGAAATCGACCAGGATGGCTGCCTGCGCATTACTGGCCGGGTGAAGGATCTGTTCAAAACTTCCAAGGGCAAATACGTGGTGCCCGTGCCAATTGAGAACCGGTTCAATCACCCGAAAGCCGAAGTGGTGTGTGTGGCCGGTGCCAATCAGCCTCAGCCGTGCCTGATGGTGTTGCTGTCAGAAGAGGCCCGGGATGAATTGGATCGTGGTGGTGACCGGGCGGAGCTGGAACAGGAACTGGCCCGGGAACTGGATGCCGTCAACGCCCAGAGCGAAGCCCATGAGAAAGTGGCCTTCGTGGTGGTGGTCAAGGAGCCCTGGACCATGGAAAACGGCATGCTGACGCCGACCATGAAGATCAAGCGCAATGTGATCGAGGACTTCTACAATCAGAAGATGGACGAGTGGTTTGGTAAGAAGAGTAAGGTGATCTGGGAGTTCTGATCAGGGCGTTAAACCCTCACCATAAGAAAACGCCGGCATGGAAACATGCCGGCGTTTTTATTTGTGCTTCGGTTACCGGGTTCCGGTAATCTCAGTGACCGCCCTGTACCTGGGGCATGTCTGGGGCGACCGCAGCGGCTTTGCGGTTGAAAATCCGCACCTTACGGCTGAAAAACTGCATCGCCTGCTGTGCAGCAGCACGGGTATACTGGCGCCTGACCTCGGTACTGTTGTGGAGGATACTTGACGGCAGCGGGTTTACGGTTGCGATATGGCTCTTGGTCATAGCGCCTTCCTCCTTTGTCTGGTGGATTAATTAGCGATCTATCTTTAATTTAACGACTATTCTAGGAGTTCTTATTTGCAGTTTGAATACGTTAAAATCCGTACTCACGTTGCGAATATGCAGTAACTATGGACTGGGATTATCTTCGATATATACGGGCTCTGGCAATAGGTGGAACGCTGGCGAAAGCCGGTGAATTGCTGGGTGTACACCAAACCACTGTTTTAAGACGACTTGATCAGATGGAAGAGTCGTTGGGTGTGCAGTTTTTCGAACGCAACCGGGATGGTTTGCAGCTCACCCCGGTTGGCGAAATGGCGTTTCGGGAGGCCCAGCGGCTGGCGACCGATGTGGAAAATCTGGAACGTAAGCTGGTCGGTGACGACGCTGCGCCGGTGGGCAAGGTTCGGGTGGCGGCGGAAGACGCCATGATGAATGAGCTGCTCGGGCCGATCCTGGCGGAACTGGTTCACGCCTATCCGGATATTGAACTGGAAGTGCTGACCGATAACGATGTGGCGAACCTCAGCCACCGGGAAGCAGACCTGACCTTGCGGCCGGAGAACAAACCCCAGGCGACCTTGGAGGGCGAGCGCATTGCCGCTGTGGATTCCGCTGTCTACGGGGCCGCCAGATACTGCCGCCGACACCGCAATATGGATATCGAGAACCACCCGGAAGACTGCACATGGATACTGCCTGATGAGAGTTTCAGCCATCTGGCGACCGGGCGTTGGTACCGGAAGCACCTGAAGAACGTCTCCTCGGTGATTCGCTGCAACAGCCTGCAATCCATGGCAACCCTGGCCAGGTCCGGAGCGGGGTTGGCGGTGTTGCCCTGCTATCTGGGCGAAGCCGCGAAAGAGCTGCGCAGGTTATCAGACCCGCTGGAGGGCGAGAGCGTGGATTTGTGGCTGCACGTAAACCAGGATACCCAGCAGATGGCCAGGGTGCGCATCGTCATGGAGTTTCTGGTTGATCGCCTGAAAGCTCTGGAATCTGCCATTGAGATAAGCGCGTCGCTCTGAACCTAATTGTCGGCCTTGCAGAACGGCCAGAACTGGTACCAGCGCCAACACTGGAACTCCGCTTCGCACTGCTTTAACTGGTTGTCGTAGCGGAAGGCGCGGTTCTGAACCCTTTGGGCTAGGGACTGTATGGCCGGTTTTTGTTCATAGGAACGCCGGGCGTAGCCGCCCCGGCCTTCGTGGTAGGCCAGGTAGAGCTGCCTGGGGGAGCTGAATGGAATGCCCAGTTGGCGATTGCTGAGGTGGTTGTACCAGCCGACAAAATCCAGTGCGTATTGCATGTCGGTGCGCACGGTTCGCCAGGATGCGTCGTTGGCCACCAGGTATTCGCCCCAGGCGGGGTCAAGAGCCTGGGCATAACCGTAGGCAGTGGTGGGGCGCTTCCAGGGAATCAGTCCCCAAAGCCGGGTGCGGGGCGGCCGGGCATGGCTCCGGAACGACGATTCGTAATAGACGAAAGCCAGTTGCGTGGCGATGGGGGTGCCCCATTTCTCCTCGAAGGCCCGGGCATAGTCGTACCACACCGTATGCTCCCTGAAGATCTCACAGATGTTTTCCGGGTTGGCCGGAGGTTCCGGGGCCAGCAGGCTGAAACGCAGGGTGGCCCAGGTGCCGATCACCAGCCCCAGCAAAGGCAGGCCATACCAGCTCAGGCGAGAGCGCCATACATTAAACCGCTTGTTGCGGATATTTCGGGATTTTCGGGTTCCTCTGCGCCACTTCCCTACCAAACTGTCATCTCCAAAGGCCTTGGGGCACTTGCCGTAATGGCTTCGGGCGTGTCATAAACAGGGCCATTGCAGTAACAGGATAATAGAGAAATGAGACTGATCACCCTAGTTAAACCTCTTTTAGTTGCCGGGCTTTTGTTGTCGGGGACGGCCCATGCATCAACGGATGCCCGTGACGTTCTGGCGGCATCGCCCATTGATGACATCGTGGGCCAGTACCCGGCCATGATGAGCCAGAGTATTCGTGACGGTCTCAAACAGAGCGGCCAGGTGCCGCCGATGGTGGCGGATACTATCGGTTATGTGGTCAGTAGTAGCTATCGTGCAGAAGATATCGAGCGAAAGCTGGTAGCCAGCCTTGATGAGTCGCTGACGAACAAACAGCTTGAGGAGGTTCATGCCTGGTACCAGACGCCTGTTGCGCAGAAGATATCCCGTGTGGAGATAGCAGCGTCTGCACCTGCCGCCTGGTCAGAGGTACGAAGCCGCGCCGGAGAGCTGAACGAAGCTTACAAGGGCACCACCCGGGAAAAGCTGTTTGACCGTTTTGACCGGGCTTCCCGCGCAACGGAAACCACAGTGGATACTACCATTGCCGTGCAGTTGGGTTTGGCAACGGCCATGGCGGCCCTGAGCAGTGACTCGGTGCATTACGAGCGGTTACGTCAGCGTTTGGAGAGCCAGCGTGGGATGTTGCAGGGCATGGTTGGGCAACAGGTATACGACAGCTATTTGTACACCTACCGGGATATCAGTGTTCAGGAGCTGGGTCTTTATCTGGACTTTCTGGAGAGTGAGTCGGGTAAGCACTTTACCGAGGTGGTCACAGAGAGCATTCAGGCGTCTATTACGGACCCGATTGAAACCATCGGTAGTCAATTGGCGCGGTTCAGGAATTTCGGGACAGGCGAATCCCGATAACAAACGCCTGCTGTCTGCGCAGTCAAGCGCAGACAGCAGTTGCACTGGCTTAGCTGCGGGAAGTCACTTCCAGCAGGTGATAGCCGAATTGGGTCTTGATCGGCCCAATCACGGTGTTCAGGTCGCTGCTGAACACGGCCTTGTCAAACTCGGGAACCATCTGGCCAGGGCCGAATGAACCCAGGTCGCCACCGTTACGGCCTGACGGGCAGGAGGAATGCTGTTTCGCCACTTCGGCGAAATCCTGGCCACCTTCAATAGCCTTCTTTAGTTCTTCACATTTTGCTTCGCTGTCTACCAGAATGTGGCGTGCAGTTGCTTGTGCCATGGTCAAGTTCCTGTTGTCGGATGGAGGAATGGACGGAAACGTCTGACGTGAATGCTGCCCGCACAGCGTGCTGCTGGCAAGCCCTTTTTATCCGTGTTTCTGCGGCCTCACAGTCTTGCGCCCAAACCTGTACAATGCCGGCTTTTATTTGCCGGCTTGTTGCCGGCCCTCACGCTGACAGGTTCTTTTCTTGATCTCCACCGCCAATCTCACCATGCAATTCGGGGCCAAGCCCCTGTTTGAAAATGTTTCTGCCAAGTTTGGCAACGGCAACCGTTACGGTTTGATCGGTGCCAATGGCTGCGGCAAGTCCACCCTGATGAAAATTCTCGGTGGCGACCTGGAGCCGTCCGCCGGTCAGGTGATGCTGGAGCCCAACATCCGCCTCGGTAAACTCCGCCAGGATCAGTTTGCCTACGAAGACTGCACGGTGATGGACACCGTGATCATGGGCCATGGGGAACTGTGGCGGGTGAAGAAAGAGCGGGACCGTATCTACTCCCTGCCGGAAATGAGCGAAGAAGACGGCATGGCGGTGGCGGACCTGGAAGTGGAATTCGCTGAAATGGACGGCTACACCGCCGAATCCCGCGCCGGCGAACTCCTGCTGGGCCTGGATATTCCGCTGGAGCAGCACAACGGCCCCATGAGCGCCCTGGCCCCCGGCTGGAAACTGCGTGTACTGCTGGCCCAGGCCCTGTTCTCCGACCCGGACGTACTGCTGCTGGACGAGCCCACCAACCACCTGGACATCAACACCATCCGCTGGCTGGAAAACATCCTGGTGGCCCGCAACAGCACCATGATCATCATCTCCCACGACCGCCACTTCCTGAACAGTGTGTGCACCCACATGGCGGACCTGGATTACGGCGAGCTACGCCTGTTCCCGGGCAATTACGACGAATACATGACCGCCGCCACCCAGGCCCGCGAACGCATGTTGTCAGACAACGCCAAGAAGAAGGCCCAGATTGCCGAACTGCAGCAGTTCGTCAGCCGCTTCTCCGCCAACGCCTCCAAGGCCAAGCAGGCCACCTCCCGTGCCCGCCAGATCGACAAGATCCAGTTGGAGGAAGTGAAACCGTCCAGCCGGGTGAGCCCGTTCATCCGCTTCGAGCAGGGCAAGAAGTTGCACCGTCAGGCGGTGACTCTGCTTGGTTTGACCAAGGGGTTTGAAGACGGTCCGCTGTTCAAGAACCTGGATTTGCAGATTGAGGCGGGAGAGCGGGTGGCTATTATCGGCCCGAACGGTATCGGTAAAACCACGCTGCTGCAGTGCTTGGCAGGTGCCTACGAGCCGGACGCCGGCGAGGTGAAATGGACTGACAGTGCCGAGGTAGGTTACTTCGCCCAAGACCATACCGCCGACTTTGCCCGGGACGATACCCTGACCGACTGGATGGCGCAGTGGACTACCGGCGGTGAGCAGCTGGTGCGCGGAACTCTGGGACGGATGTTGTTCTCCGGGGATGACATTGGTAAGTCGGTGAAGGTTATTTCCGGTGGTGAGCAGGGGCGGATGCTGTTTGGTAAGCTGATTCTGCAGAAGCCGAATGTGATGTTGATGGATGAGCCGACGAACCACCTGGATATGGAGTCCATCGAGGCGCTGAACCTGGCGCTGGAGAATTATCCGGGTACGCTGATTTTCGTCAGCCATGACCGGGAGTTTGTCTCGTCGCTGGCGACCCGGATCATCGAGTTGAAGGCGGATGGGATTACCGACTTCAGCGGCAGTTATGATGATTATCTTCGGAGTCAGGGTTACGTCTGATCCTGAATCATTCGACCTTGGGAGTTTGCGGACGGTTGGGTAGGCCTGTCCAAAAAACGCTCCTTCGGCACATCCCTGTGGCGCTTGGGCTCCGCCATCCATGGCTCCGCACATTTTTGGACAGGCCTACCCAACCGTCCGCTCGTACCTTTGAGTGGTCATCCAGAGAATAAAGGACAAACTGATGAGTGAGTCTCCGGTTGTGATCGCAACCCGAAAATGGGTTGAAGACGTCGTCGTTGGCTACAACCTCTGCCCCTTCGCCAAACGGGAACTGGTCAAGAACCGGGTTCGGTTTACGGTGACAGACGCCAACAATGAAGACGACCTCCTGCAGGCCCTACACGCGGAATTGCAGCGCCTGGAAGACGAACCGGAAATCGAAACCACGTTGTTGATACACCCGGGCGTGCTGCAGGATTTCTACGCCTACAATGAGTTTCTCGACGCTGCCGATGCGTTGCTGGCCTACCTGGAGTTGGAGGGCGTTTACCAGATCGCCAGTTTCCATCCGGACTACCAGTTTGCTGGCACCGAACCGGGGGCTGCCGAGAATTACACCAACCGGTCTCCGTACCCCATGCTGCACCTGTTGCGGGAGGCGAGTCTGGAGGCGGCGATTGATAGCCATCCGGATGTGGATGGGATTCCTGATCGGAATATCGCACTGATGAATGAGCTGGGTGCGGAGAAGATGCGGAGTATTCTCGCAAATTGTCTGAACGTCTCTGCCCAGGAGCGGGCAGGGGAGTAGACGACAGGAGCGGTTGGGGTAAGGCTTTCAAAACTGTGCGGAGCCAGGGGTGGAGCGCAACAGCGCTTCACGGGCAGGCCATGGATGGCCTGCCCAGGACTCTCAGCGCGACGTAGGAGCAATTAGCGTTGAGAGGCGGAGCCCAAGCGCCACATGGATGTGCTTGAGCGTGTTTTGAAAGCCTTACCCCAACTGCGACAGCACGGTCTATCAGGCTGGGTGATGGTAACTCCCGAAGATGCGCGCTCGTGAAATTCCAGAATAAGAGTCAAAGACTATGGGACTGCTTTTCGAACAAATTGACAGCCAGCCCTCGGTGATCGGGGAAATCACGCTGCGCCGCCGCAGGATTCCGGCACTGGGTGACCGGGATATCTACGAAGTGAAACTGGGCGAAGAATTCCTCATGTCCAGCATGTTTGTCGACGCCGAAGTGGCCCTCTCAGACATCGGCCTGGGTGAAACCGAAGGCGACAACCTCAGTGTCGTTGTAGGCGGGCTCGGCCTTGGCTACACCGCCGTGGCCGCTCTCAACCATGAACGCGTCAGCGAACTGCTCGTGGTCGAATACCTGAAACCCGTCATCGGCTGGCACCAGCAAGAAAAAGTGCCCCTCGGCAAAGACCTCAACGCCGATCCCCGCAACCGCTACATACACGGCAGCTTCTTCGACCTCGCCATCGCCGACCCCGAAACCGGCGGCTTCGACCCGGAAGCACCAGGCAAACAGTTCCATGCCATCCTGCTCGACATCGACCACTCGCCCAGAGCGCTGCTGCACGATTCAAGCGCCAGCTTCTACACCGCCAACAACCTCCGCCTCATGGCCCGGCAACTCAAGCCCAGAGGCGTGTTTGCCATGTGGTCCAACGAAGATGAGGACGATGAATTCATGGCGACTCTGCGGGAAGTGTTTACCGACGTAGCCTGCCACGTGGTCAGCTTCTACAACCCCTTCCAGAACCGCGAATCGTTCAACACCGTCTACGTGGCCCGCAAGCCGGACTGAGTCCGGCGAGCAGGTACAGGGAAGGGATGGAGATCAGGAGAAGTTCAGCTGCTTACGCCATTTGTGCAGCAGGAACTCGGTGTCGTGCTGCCAGGGGTGGAAGTCTGGTTTGAAGTAATCCAGGTACTCCGGAATGATGGCGGTAAACATCCCTTTACGGCCCCACACACGGTTCAGGCCTTTGGCCCAGGACTTAAGATTCAGCAACTGCTTGTCTTCGCGCATCAGCTCAAAGATGAACGAGTGAATCGCCACCATGATCAGGGTGGTGATCAACGCCATAACACCCATGCGGATGGCGTAATCCATTACGGTCTTATCGTAGAGTTTTTCATAGGTGTCGAAGGCCACGGCTTTGTGCTCGTTCTCTTCGATACAGTGCCAGGCCCACAGGGTGCGCATGGACGGGTCGATGGCATTCACCAGGTCTTCGCGCTTGAGCAGCTGCGCCGAGAGGATGCCGGTGAAGTGCTCAAGGGCAACTGTAGCGGCCAGGTGCGCCCGTTTGTTGTTGAGCAGGGGCAGGTTCTTGGCGGACAGGAAACCGCGGGTCCAGCCTTCCAGTTTCTTGATATCGAAACCCTGATTGATGGCGCCCTCGTTGAAGTGACCATGCTCCTTCGCGTGCATGGCCTCTTGCCCGATAAAGGCGCTGATGTCTTTCTGTAACTGAGGGTCGTTGATCTGGTCACGGACTGCCCGAACACTGTCCACGAAGAAGCGCTCACCGTCTGGGAACAGTGCGGAGAGGGCGTTGAACAGGTGGGTCATGAACGGGTCACTGTCGACCCAGTGCCGCGGTACATCCTCAAAACCAAAGTCCTGACGGCGTACCGGAAAAGATGCTGTGACTGCTGACATAGCGACTGCCTCGATTGTGTTTGTCTTACAATCACACATTACGCGCCAAGAGCCGTAAAAGTCCGGTCAGAAAGGGACAGATGTTTATCAATTGGTATGTTGGTGCCCAGAATAGGCAGGGAGGGGGTGCCCGGGCAGCGCGCTGCCCGGGCGATTGGGGTTACATCAGGTTGTAGATAAACACAATGGCAACGGCCACCGGGGTAACAAACCGCACGGTGATAAACCACAGGTTGAACATGGGCGGTGACAACGACAGTTCGTTCTCCATGGCCTGGCGGGACATCACCCAGCCGGCAAACAGTGCGACCAGCAGGCCACCCAGCGGCAACAGGATGTTGGCGGTGAAGAAGTCCAGCAGGTCGAAAATGGTTTTGCCTTCCAGCATGGGAATGAAGCCCAGCGGAGCAACGTCCGCCCACAGGTTCAGTGACAGTACGGAGGCAATGCCCAGAGCCCAGCATACGCCGCCCGCAGCGATGGTGCTGATGGTCCGGTTCATGCCTTTCTGCTCTTCCAGCCACTCCACGATGGGCTCCAGCAGTGAGATGCCGGAGGTCCAGGCGGCAAAGATCAGCAACACGAAGAACAGCGTGCCAAACAGGGTGCCCATGGGCATCTGCCCGAAGGCCAGGGGCAGTGTCTGGAAGATCAGGCCCGGGCCGGCGCCCGGCTCCAGGCCGTTGGCGAACACAATGGGGAAGATTGCCAGACCAGCCAGCAGCGCTACGCCGGTGTCGATCACGGAGACGGTGATGGAGGTTTTGGCGATGGAGATCTTTTTCGGCAGATAAGAGCCGTAGGCCATCATTACCGCCATACCCAGGCTCAGGGTAAAGAACGCGTGGCCAAGGGCGACCAGCACGCCGGAGGTGGTCAGCTTGGAGAAGTCCGGCTGGAACAGGAAGGCCGCGGCCTGGCCGAAGTGGCCGGTGGTCATAGCGTAGCCGACCACCAGCAGCAACAATACGAACAGCGCTGGCATCAGGATACTGACGGCCCGCTCAAGGCCGGAGCGGACGCCCCGGGCGACGACCACCATCACCAGGGCCATAAACACCGTGTGCCAAAGCAGCAGGGTGGACGGATTGCTTAGCAAGCCGGAGAAAATGGCTCCCACAGCTTCGGCGGATTGCCCGGCCAGCTGCCCGCTGGCAGTTGTACCCACGTAGGATATTGCCCAACCACCAATCACCGAGTAGAACGACAGTATTAAAAAGCCAGCAAGAACGCCGATAGCGCCCACCAGTTTCCAGGCCGGTTTGAGTCTGTCCCGTTCGGTAATCAGTCGGATGCTGTTGACCGGGCTGCGACCACCCCGGCGGCCGATCATGACCTCGGCCATCATGATGGGAATGCCGACAACGGCGATGCACAGCAGGTACACCAGCACAAAGGCGCCGCCACCGTTTTCGCCGGTAACGTAGGGGAATTTCCAGATATTGCCAAGCCCGACGGCGGAGCCGGTGGCAGCCAGAATAAACGCGAACCGTGAGGACCATAGTCCTCGTTTCGCATTGGAGCCCTCAAGGGCATCCGAATAGGTAGCGGAGCCGGATGAAGTGACAGACATAGTGATCTCCCGAAGGTGTTGTTTTTGTTTCAGGGGTTAAAAGGGGAGCCGCAGAACCCTGCGGCGCCCAAGGGGAAGCACCGGTGTCAGGTCACCCGGCGCAAGCCAGCCGCCTGGGCGCCAGCCCAGCACCCGCGGCGTGCTTTCTGAAGCGCTCTTCTGCAAGTTCATTGGCGATCTCACCGGTGGGGAGCCCGGTGCGATCAGAGCGCTGGAATATTTCGGTCAGGGTGTCACCAATGGTGTCCACGTGGGCGCGGATTTGCTCGGATGAGCCTCCGGTGCGCTCGTAGAACACATCGATGATACCGCCGGCGTTGATGGCAAAATCTGGGGCGTAGAGGATGCCCCGGTTTTTGAGGGCCGCATCATGTTCGGGGCGGTCCAGGAGATTGTTGGCGGCGCCGGCAACGATGGCCGCCCGGATGGCCGGAATACTCTGGTCATTCAGGACAGCGCCCATGGCGCACGGGGCTACAACGTCCACCGGCAGGCTCAGGATGTCATCGGAGCCAACGGGCTTTGCATCAAACTCGTCCACTGCGCGCTGGAGGTTGTCGGCGTGAATGTCTGTCACCCACAGCTCTGCACCGGCCTCTTTCAGGTAGCGGGCCAGGCGGTAGCCAACATTGCCGATGCCCTGGATAGCCACCTTCAGTCCGGTCAGGTTATCCGTGCCGAGCTTGTGTTTTACCGCCGCTTTCAAGCCGATAAAGGTGCCGTAGGCGGTTACCGGTGAAGGGTCCCCTGTGCTGGGCTGGCCATCGAACCCGGTGCGGGTGGTGACGCCGGCCACGTGCCGGGTATGGCGGCCCATCACTTTCAGGTCTGGCACGCTGGTGCCGGAATCTTCAGCGGCAATGTACTGGCCGCCGAGGCTTTCCAGGTGCCTGCCCATGGCCTCGAGCAAGGCTTCGGTCTTGTGCTTACGCGGGTCGCCGATGATGACTGACTTGCCGCCACCCAGGTCGAGATTGGCCAGGGCAGATTTATAGGTCATCCCCCGGGACAGTCGCAACACATCCCTCAACGCTTCCTCATCGCTGGCGTAGGGGAACATTCGGCAACCGCCGAGTGCTGCACCCCGTGACGTATTGTGGATGGCAATGATGCCCTTCAGGCCGGTTTCGGCGTCGCAGACAAAAGACAGGTGTTCGTGGTGATCGAACTCCGGATGGCTGAATACGTTCATGGCGTTTCACCTCTGTTCCGTGGCCGGCCGCTACCCTTGTGGGGCCTGCGGCGGCTGTTTTGTTTTAGACCGCCGCGTTGGCGATTTGTTGGTGTGCCCGTTCACCGGGGTTCAGTTCAGCCCGGTACTGCGCCCGTTCTTTTCGGGTGGCATGATAGGCCGCTTCTTTGACCGGGCCGTAACCGCGGATCTTCGCAGGCAGGCTGGCCAGGTTTCGTGCGGCATCGGCGTGGTCTTTGCTCAGGTGTTTGAGCAGGAAGGCCACATCGGTTTCGTACTCCCGGATGATCTTGCGCTCCAGGCGGCGGTCCGCGGTGTATCCGAAGGGGTCCAGGGGTGTGCCTCGCAGGCTTCGGGCTTTCGCCAGCCATGCGAACACGGTTTCCATCCAGGGACCAAAGGTGTGTTTCTTAGGGCGTTCGCCATTTTTGCTCCGGCTGAGCAGCGGCGGTGCCAGATTGAACTCCAGCTCAATGTCGCCCTCGAACTGCTCCTCCAGCTGCTTGCGCAGGCTGCCATTGCTGAACAGTCGCGCCACTTCGTACTCGTCTTTGTAGGCCAGTACCTTGGCGTAGTTGTCGGCGATGGCTCGGAACAGCAACGGGTCACGGCCGAGTTTCTGGGAGATGGTGTGTTCCGCCTGGCGCACCAGTTTTTCGTAGCGCTTGGCCAGCGCGGTGTTCTGGTAGTCGCTCAGGTGTTCCATGTTGCGCTTGATCAGTTGATCCGTGGTTTCCATCACCTGCACTGGCGTGCCTTTGGGTTTCGGGAAGGCCAGAGCCATCACCCGCTCCAGATCATGGGCGGCACGGCGGCCCCAGAGGAATGCCTGTTTGTTTTTCTCGACTGCCACGTTGTTTAGCTCAATGGCCCGCTCAATGGACTCGGCGCTCAGGGGCAGCAGCCCCTGTTGCCAGGCGAAGCCGACGGTGAACAGGTTGACCGCCATGCCGTCACCCATCAGGGCTTTGGCGAGTTCACCCGCGTTGAGGAACCAGCTGCCATCCGGCCGGCACGCCTCCTTGACGGTCTGCTCCATGGATTCACCGGGGAACTGGATGTCCGGGTCTCGGGTAAAGGCGGCGGGCATGGCCTGCTCGGTATTGACCACCGCCCGGGAGAATCGGTTATCCAGCTTGGCCAGGGCGTCGTCTGTGGCCGCGACCATCAGATCAAAGGCAATCATCAGGTCGGCCTCGCCGGCCGGAATGCGTACCGCGTGGATGTTGTCTTGCCGGTCACTGATGCGAATATGGCTGACCACCGCGCCGAACTTCTGGGCCAGGCCGGCCTGGTCCAGCACGGAGACGCCTTTGCCTTCAAGATGAGCCGCCATGCCCAACAGGGCGCTGACGGTCACCACGCCGGTACCGCCGACGCCGGTCAGCAGAATGCCGTAGGGATTGTTGCCGGTGACGGGGGTCGGTTCCGGAAGCTCCGGGAAGTCCACGTCTGCGCTGACACCGGCCGGCTTTTTCAGCTTGCCACCTTTGACGGTAACAAAGCTCGGGCAGAAACCGCGCACGCAGGAAAAGTCCTTGTTGCAGGAGGACTGATCAATCGTGCGCTTGCGCCCGGCACCTGTGTCTTTGGGTAGAATCGACAGACAGTTGGACTGGATGCCGCAGTCACCACAGCCTTCGCATACGTCCGAATGAATCATCACTCGCTGGTTCGGGTCTTCCATGGTGCCGCGTTTGCGGCGCCGGCGTTTCTCTGCGGCGCAGGTCTGGTCATAGATGATCACAGAGCAGCCTTCAATCTCACGCATTTCCCGTTGCAAGGCATCCAGATCATCCCGGTGATGGAAGGTGGTGCGGTCGGCAAAATCGGCCCGTGACGGGTATTTGTCAATGTCGTCGCTGACCACGGCGATGCGCCGAACGCCTTCGCCGTAAAGCTGGTGGCTGATCTGCTGGACTGTCAGGGTACCGTCTACCGGCTGCCCGCCAGTCATGGCCACGGCGTCGTTGTACAGAATTTTGTATGTAATGTTAGCCCCGGAAGCGATGGCCGCGCGAATGGCGAGAATCCCCGAATGAAAGTAGGTACCGTCGCCCAGGTTCTGGAACACGTGTTTCTGGTTGGTAAACGGTGCCTGGCCAAGCCAGGTGACGCCTTCACCACCCATCTGGGTGAAGGTGTCGGTACCTCGTTCCATCCAGGTCGCCATGTAATGACAGCCAATGCCGCCGAGGGCCCGGCTGCCTTCCGGTACCTGGGTAGACGTGTTGTGAGGGCAACCAGAGCAGAAGTGCGGAGTGCGTTCCAGGCGCTCCCGGGGTTGCGCCAGACTGTTCTCCTTCTCGGTCAGGAAACCGAGGCGCTGTTGCAGTTTGTCGTTGCAATAACGGCCATCCAGGCGGGAGGCTATGGCTCGTGCCACCATGGCCGGTGTCAGTTCAGCGATGGTCGGTAGCAGGTCGTTACCCTGGTCGTCCCGCTTGCCGATGACATTGGGGCGTCGGCCATCCTGCCAGGTGTAGAGCTGGGTCTTGATCTGTTCTTCAATCAATCCTCGCTTTTCCTCGACAACCAGGATTTCATCCAGGCCGGAGGCAAACTCAAAAATACCCTCGGGTTCCAGGGGCCAGGGCATGGCAACCTTGTACACGGCCAGCCCGATGGCCTCACGTTCCTCATCGCCCAGGCCCAGATCGGCCAAGGCCTGAATCACGTCCAGGTAGGCCTTGCCGGTGGTGACGATACCCAGCCGGGGCTGCTCAACCGAAAGCACAGTGTAGTCAAGGCGGTTCGCCCGGCAAAAGGCCTTGGCCGCTTCCAGCTTGTGCCGGTGCAGGCGTTCTTCCTGCGCCATGGGTTTGTCTGGCCAGCGGGAGTTCAGGCCACCTTCCGGCATGGGAAACTGTGTGGGGATACGGATGTTGATTCGGCTGAGGTCCAGATTGGCAGAAATGGACGAATCCATGTTCTCGGCCAGGGCTTTGAAACCAATCCAGCAGCCACTGAAGCGCGACATGGCCCAGCCGTAGAGACCGAGGTCCA
Source organism: Marinobacter sp. NSM (assembly GCF_052380025.1). Classification (NCBI taxonomy): domain Bacteria; kingdom Pseudomonadati; phylum Pseudomonadota; class Gammaproteobacteria; order Pseudomonadales; family Marinobacteraceae; genus Marinobacter; species Marinobacter sp. NSM. The sequence goes on along the minus strand of NZ_JBQTCK010000004.1, from coordinate 144,677 downwards.
GAATATCCTGAATGCCTGCCGGGTTCAGCACCGGCATGCCCGCATCCAGAAACGCGTAATCGCTCTGATGGGGCAGGGTGGAGGACTTGCAGGCATGGTCGTCGCCTGCCACCGCCAGAACGCCACCAAACCGGGAGGTACCTGCCGCGTTGGCGTGTTTGAAGACATCACCGGTGCGGTCCACGCCAGGACCTTTGCCATACCAGAGCGCGAACACACCGTCGTAACGGGCACCTTCAAAGATATTGACCTGCTGGCTGCCCCAGACAGCGGTAGCGCCAAGATCTTCATTCACGCCGGGTAGAAAATGGATATTTTTTTCTTTGAGGTGGTCCCGGGCTTTCCACAGAACCTTGTCAAAACCGCCGAGGGGAGATCCGCGATAACCGGAGATGAAGCCGGCGGTGTTCAGGTTGTTCTTGCGGTCGAGTTGAGCTTGGAGCAGGGGAAGTCTCGCCAGGGCCTGGCTGCCGTTCATGTACACCGAACCGGCATCTTTTTCCCAGACATCGTCAAGGCTGACGGGACGCAGCCCCTTGGGGGAGCGTAAAAGATCAGACATGTTGAAATCCTCTCCCACCTGGCCGGATCGCGGCGGTAGGTTTGTCTTGTTTTTGTAATCCCGGCTTTTGGCCGGATGTTCGATTTCATCAGTCCCGCCCGGTGGATTGGCCGGGGTGCCCTTTTGGGGCTGGACGAAAAACAAACTAGATTAAGTTTACGTGCACGTCAACAAGGGCGAGGCGATTGAGTTCACAAAAGCGTGAGTTGTTCATATAACTGATTGAGAAAATTAGGGAAAATAATTTCTGGCTAGCGGTTATTACCTATTCGTGTTTTGGCGATTCCGGCTTAGTTTCTCGTAATGTCTGCCAACCCATACGCTTATCAGTTTCAGCCGCACAAGGTGCGCGCTGAATTTTTCCGTTTGCTCCCCATCTCGTTATTCGTGGTGGCGTTTGGTGCTGCCTTTGGCCTGGCGGCCATCCAGAAGGGCTTGTCGCCGCTTGAATCCATCCTGATGAGCACCACCGTGTTCGCCGGTGCGTCCCAGTTTGCCGCGGTGGACATGTGGGGCGCCGAAGTCTCGGTGCTGCCAATGATTGCGGTGGTGTTCGCCATCAACTCCCGGCATCTGCTGATGGGGGCCTCGCTGTATCCCATGTTTAGAGACGTTTCTCCAGGCAAGCGCTACGGTTTGCTGCTGTTACTGACAGACGCCAACTGGGCAGTCTCGGCGCAGGAGTATCAGAGTGGCCGGCGCAACCTGGAGGTGATCCTGGGGGGCGGGCTGGTGCTTTGGCTGGCGTGGATTATCGGTACCGGGTTGGGTGTGTACTTCGGTGGCCTGCTGCAGAACCCCAGGGCACTGGGCCTGGATATGGTACTGGGCTGCTTTTTGCTGGCCATGGCCCTCGGTGGCAAGAAATCGCCCCGCATTCTTGTGGCCTGGCTGGTGGCAGGTGCTGCTTCGCTGGCGGCGTGGAAATGGCTGCCGCCCAATATGCACGTTGTGGTGGGTGCACTGGCCGGTGGTGTGATCGGACTGTTCTGGCTGGAACCCGGAGCCCAGAGCCGGGAAGATAACCTGGAGGTCCGGCATGGTGATTGAAACCACAACCCTGGGTGTTCTGGCGTTAATCGCCATCATGGCAGTGGTGACCCTGGTAACCCGCTTCGGCGGGGTGTTCATCATGTCGTTCCTGCGTATCAGCCCGCGGGTTGAGAGTTTCATCAACACCATGGCGAGCTCGGTGCTGATTGCCATTATTGTGCCCATGGCGGTGGCTGGCGATCTGGGTGCCCTGGCTGCGCTAGTGACCACCGGCGTTGCCATGCTTGCCATCCGCAAACCTCTGCCGGCCATTACCCTGGGCCTTCTGGCCGCCGCGTTGGTGCGGTATCTCAACTAAGTCTCTGATTTTGTCTGGTTAAAAACTGCTCAAGTTTTTTGGTGTGGTGCCGATACCCTGACAGGTCAGTTGAGGTACGAACACCATGATTTCATCCAGTCAGATTTCCCTGTTTCAGAACAGCACCCGCCAGGTGCAGGCTATGGACAGTAGCCAGTTGCGCATTACCCAGCAGAACGCGGGTTTGCCTCAACAGGGATTACAGGCCGGCGCCACCGAGTTGTCTTTGTTCCGGCAGGCGGCCTACCGCTATAGCAGCCAGGAACAGCTTGCGTTCAGCAGTGCCAGCCAAGTCAATGGGGACAATCGCACAGCCTCGTTCACCAGTGCCGAGCTGATTGAAAAATCCGCCGACCTGTTCCTGCTCGGCCAGCAGGCCCTGACCGTGAGCCGGGCTGCGCTGGGTGGCGAGGCTGTGGGTGAATCCCAGGGCAGCCTGTCTGTGACCGCTGGCCGCTACATGTTCTATTCGGCAAGCGAGAGTCGCAGCTTTGCCTCCACCGGCAGCATTACCCTGCAGAATGGCGAAACCATCGACTTCACGCTGTCGCTGCGCCAGTCACAGTCACGCACCTACGAATACTCCGAACTGATCCAGATCCAGGAACGCCCGCTGACTGACCCGCTGGTGATCAACTTCGGCGCCTCCACCGCGCGGTTGACCGACACGTTGTTCGAATTCGACATGAACGGCGACGGCCAGACCAGCCAGTTCGCCAGCCTGGGTGCGGGCAGTGGCTACCTGGTGTTCGACCGCAACGGTAATGGCAAAGTGGACGACGGCTCTGAATTGTTTGGTCCCCAGACGGGTTCAGGTTTCAGCGAACTCGCCAAGTTTGACGACGACGGCAACCGCTGGATTGACGCCAACGACGAAGTGTTCAAGTCGTTGTCGGTCTGGGTACAAACTGCCGATGGTGGCCAGGCGTTGCGGTCACTGGACGAGGTGGGCGTGCAGGCTCTCTATGTTGGCAGCGTGGAAGATCAGTTTACCCTTACGAACCCTCAGGGTGTGCCACTGGGCCAGATCAAGGCCTCTGGTATTTACCTGACCACGGGCGGTGAGGTACGCACTTTGGAAGAACTAGACCTGGCGGAGCAGAATACCGAGTCCGCACCGGCGGAGAGCAACTTCCTTGGCGTGCGAGGTGGTAATGAAGCCGTTAATGGCAACGGAAATGGAAACTCTAACGGTAATGGCCCGGTAAGTGCCCGCATTGAAGCTATCCAGAACGCACTGGAAAAACTGAACGAAATTCGTAAGAAGCAACAGGACTTTATCGAGGCTTCCAAGGATCAGGGCAAAAAGAAATCACCGCTGGATGATTACCTGAAGCTGATTGACCGGCTGCGCCTGGAATTGCTTAATTCTCAGGACGAGAAAAAACAGGCGGCCAGTCGTTATTTGGAGTTTGCCAGGCTCTGACTTTGAGCTTGGGAGTTAGCGCCGGTCGGGTGGACCTTCCCAAAAAACGCTGTGAATACGTCCGTGTACGCTTGGCTCCGCCATCCCTGGCTCCGCACATTTTTGGGAAGGTCCACCCGACCAGCTCTTTCAAACTTCGGCGTGGTCGGCTTTAGTCTAGGAGGCTTACCCGCTCCCCGGCCGTGTTCAAAGTCAGGGAGTTGAATCTGGCATCGGATTGGGGTTTCTCAATGCCAGCTCACCAATCCCAGGTAACTTGATCCCCAGCGCCAAGGGATTAACACCCAGCGACAATCCCAGAATGTTCAGCTCTACGCCTTCCCGGACACCCGCCAGAACACCAACATAGCCTCCCAGCGAAAGCTGGTAACCGGCACCGCCGGGCGTTGCTGCCCCCACACGATTACCCAAGTAATCCTTGCCGATGGCGTGATTGGGTAAAGCCACGTTCAGCCCCGGGGTTTCCCGGATAACCCAGGCCACGAACGTGTTGCTGTTGGGGCCGGGCCAGGCTTCGTATTCGTTGATGTACGGGTATGACTCCACCGCCTTGTAGATGTCGGGAATCAGTGCCTTGGCATGCTCTCCCCGAATATCTGCATACAACTCTGGCCGGGCGCCGAACCAGTGGCGGTCAGGATCATCCGGGCGGGAGCTGACTACGTGCTGGCGCCAGCCAATCACCTCATGCACCTTGTAGTGATCGGCGCCTTCCTCTTTGGTGGCCACCCAGGTATGTACCGCGAAATAGCCCCGCCAGCTCCAGGCCCGGGCACCGTATACCTGGACAATGGCCTCGGAGGTGTCTGCCGCCGCCGGCGCTATACCGGCGCTGTCACGGCTGGCGGTTTGCCAGGCATTTCGCTCTGGCTGGGCGCCGGTGGCTGCCAGCAGGATAGGGCCGGAAAGCAGCAATAGCAGTGCGCCCAGAAACCAGCCGGAGTACTTCAATAGTCGTGTCATAGGCGTGTCCGTCGACCACTTCACTGCAGAACGGGCGGTTTCTGTTCAAAAAATTGCGGGCTTCGAGGGCGGCGTGCCGGGCTTCCAGCCGCAATTCCCCCGATGCCTCACCGGCTTCCACGGCCCTGAGGAACATGCCCAGGCGCTCGTAGAGGTGCCACACCTGTGGCCAGAGTTTATCATAGGCTTCTTTTTCAGTGAGGTACCGGGCTTCATCAAATGACGAGGTCACCTGTGATGGCGAACCGGGCTCGCCGGCGCGGTTGAACTGCACCACCCGAATATCGTCCACCTCCCGCCAGAGGGTGTCGGCACGCTCCCGTAAACTTGTTAACTGCCCCTGATGCCGGCGCCGGGCAGTGGCGGTAAACAGGATGGTGCTCAAGGCTAGCAGTACTGCCCCCGCCGAAAGCAGCAGCGCCAGGTTGTCTGATGACAGTAAATTTCCCAGTTGGCCTGTGTCCATGGCGTTCGACCTCCGTCGAATTCCCGTACTGAGGTTACAGTATAGAGGCTAATCCTGGTCCTGCTGTCGGAATGGCAGGGCGGATTGAGCGTCGTTAAAGTAACTTATCACATGCTCTGCCTCTTCATGTGTGAAGCTTTGGATAGCCTCCCGAAACCCCGGGTGCAGGATGCCGTGCCAGGAGTGAGTGATCGTAGGCTCGAACCCCCGCACCAGTTTATGCTCGCCTTGGGCCCCTGCGTCAAAGTGTTTTAGTCCCAGGGTCAGGGCAAGTTCAATGCCCTGGTAGTAACAGGTTTCAAAGTGCAGGTGGTTGTACTCTTCCAGGCATCCCCAGTAGCGGCCATAGAGGGTCGTGTCGCTGGCCAGGAACAGGGCGCCGGCAATCAGTTGGCCGTCACGAACCGCCATGATCAGGTGCAGGTGCTGTGGCATGGTTTCTCGTAACTGCTCAAAGAACGCTTTGTTCAGGTAGGGAGGGCGGCCACGCTTGAGGTAGGTGGCCTGATAGAACACGTAAAAGGCAGACAGTACCTGGTCTGAGATATCCCTCCCGTGAAAACGTTGAAAACGGATGCCTTGCTCGGCCACTTGCCGGCGCTCTTTGCGGATGGACTTGCGTTTGCGGGAGGTGAGTGCCGCCAGAAAATCCTCGAAACCCTGATAACCGTGGTTGTGCCAGTGAAACTGGCAACCTATGCGGTGCAGTTCGTCCTCATGCTGAAGTAGCGCCTGGTCGGCAGTGTTCGGGAACAGCAGGTGCCAGGAATGCGCCCCAAGCTGTTCGGTCAGGTTGGTCAGAAGCGAGTCGAGCAGTGCCGGTGTGAGCTGCTCGCGGAAGCCGTCATCCAGCAAAAATCGGGGGCCCTGGGAAGGGGTGAACGGCACGGCGATCAGGAGTTTGGGGTAATAGGGCAGGTTGTAGCGCTGGTAGGCTTCCGCCCAACTGAAGTCGAACACATATTCGCCCATGGAGTGGCTTTTCAGGTAGGCCGGGGCGAGGCCGCAGATCCTGCCGTTAACCCGGAACACCAGATGGCTGGGTGTCCAGCCGCTTTCGGTGCGGGTGCAGCCTGAGTGTTCCAGTGCCTGAAAGAATTCATGGCGCAGGAAGGGGTTGTCGCACCCGGCCAGCCGTTGCCAGTCACGCCCTGGGATATCGGCAATGCTGGCGCAGGTGCTTAGTGTGATTTCAGGAGCAGCGGGTTCGGTCATGGGGTCGGATCAAGCTTGTTTAAGTGACCCTATACCATACGACAGAACCCCGCTGGTGATCACTCCTGGGTGTCGGCGCAGTGCTTTTCCATTTTTTCCTGCCAGTTACCTAGGCGGTTTTGAGACTTTTCCTGGCGTTCCTGATGGATTTCGCTCCAGATCTGGCGCTGTTCTTCGTTCAGTTTCAGGCGATCGGCCATTTCTGCACGGTGCTCTTGCATCTTTTGCTGGCGCTTTTCCCGCTTCTCCTGGTACTTCTCCCGCATTTCTTCGCTGAACGGGCCTTTGCCCTCGCGGAAGTTTTCACACATTTCCTGTTTGTCCCACTTGCCCGCTTTATGCTTATTGCCATGATGGTCCGCCATGGCAACCGGGCTGGCGGCAAACAGTGTGGCCATCAGTACACCGGCGGTGAGCAGAGATGATTTAGCTTTCATAACGATTACCTCTAGGGTTCGGTTTTGCCTGTTAGGCGTTATCGGATGACTGCCATGGTACGCAGTGCTGAGTCAGATGGTGTCAGGCCGTTGTAAAGGTTCGGTAAAGAAAAAACTTGGCAGATCAGAACCCTCCGGCGCCCGTGCTAGACTGTGGCGGTGCAACAGGAGAGAGCAGCATGCAGAACCGGGTACTGTTGATTGAGGACGATGACGAACTGAGAGAATTGCTGGCCAGATACCTGAGCAATCAGGGCTTCACGGTACGAGAAGCGGCCAATGGCCGGGATGGCCTCGCCCTGGCCCTGGGGCAGGATTGCGATATCGTGGTTCTGGACATTATGTTGCCAGACATCAATGGTCTGGATGTGCTGCGCGAGCTGCGCGGTCAAACCCACCTGCCGGTGATTCTGCTGACCGCCCGGGGCGACGAGACCGACCGTATTGTCGGTTTTGAGGTGGGTGCCGACGATTACATCCCGAAACCCTGCAACCCCCGCGAGCTGGTTGCCCGCCTCCAGGCGCTGCTTCGCCGCATCGCCTGGGACCAGAAATCCGATGTGGATGCCACCCGCACCTACGGAGACCTGAGGGTGGAGCCCGGCCAACGGCGAATATATCAGGATGATGCGCCCCTGGAACTGACAGCGACGGAATACGAAGTGCTTCAGGTGTTGCTGGCCCACGCCGGCAGTGTGGTGCGCAAAACCGACCTGATGCAGTGGGCCCTTGGCCGTAGGCTGGAAGCCTACGATCGTACTTTGGACATGCACATCAGCAACCTGCGCAAGAAGCTCGGCAATGATGATCCTCCTCGAATCGAAACCATACGAGGCCTGGGTTACAGCTACCGGGTGCCTGCAGTATGAAGCGTTTTATGTTCCCCTTGTTCTGGCGAATTTTCCTATCAATCTGGCTCGCCATGGCGGTTACCGTGGTGGCCAGCAACCTCGCAACCCGGTATCTGCTGGACCGGGAACGCCAGGCCATCGAGCGCCAGGTAGGATTGCATGAGCTGGCCCGGGAAGCCCTGGCCCTGCGCTTGGGAGAAGATCGCGGGGCGATGTGGCGTTTTCTGAGAGCCGAAGGTGAGCGCCTTGACCTGCACCTGATGCTGATCGAAAAAGAAGAGGGGCATCACCGATTGCCACGCCAGATTCGGGAACGCATCCAGTCGGGCTGGTATCCCAACAAGCCTGCCGTAATCACTCTGGAAGAAGGCTATCAACTGGTCGCCTGGCCGCGGATGGGCAGTGATGGCTGGCTAGACCCTAAATTCTTCCGGTTTGTCGAGCTTGGTCTCGCCTTTGTGCTGATCTCTCTGGCTTGCTGGTGGATTGCCCGATTCGTTTCCAGGCCTCTGCGCCACATGGAGTCGACGGCAAAGGCAATCGCGGATGGCGACACCCAGTTGCGGGTTCCGAACAGGATTGCCCGCCGCCGGGACGAAGTCGGTCAGCTGGCCAGTGCGTTTAACGCCATGACCGATCGGCTGTGTCAGTTACTGGAACGCCAGAATCATCTGCTGCGTGATATTTCCCATGACCTGAGAACGCCGCTGGCCCGACAGCGGGTTGCCATTGAGCTTGCCAGTGACAGTGGTGCCGACCCCGCGCTTATGGACAGTATCCTGCGCCAGAACGAGCGGCTGGAAAACATGACCGGGCAGATTCTGACGCTTTACCGGGTGTCCGAGAACGGTGGTTCGATGGAGCGTGAGCCGGTGAAACCCCTTTCACTAATGAACCGGGTATTGCGGGATGCGGCCGATTACGCCGAACACCGGGGGGTGGACTGTAAACTGATCGCGACCGATGACACCAGGGCAGTGTCAGTGCTTGGCGATTCGGGGTTGTTGCAGCGCGCCTTGGATAACGTGTTGCAGAATGCGCTGGACCACACACCACCGGGGAAATCCGTGCACGCATCATTGGCTTTGGTGGATGGCAGCATCCAGCTGGAGATAGCGGATGATGGCCCCGGCGCACCAGACAAGCTGTTACAGCAGTTGTTCGAGCCGTTTTTCCGGGCTGACAAGTCCCGGGGCGGTAAAGGTTGGGGCCTGGGGCTGGCAATTTCCCGGGACATTGTTAACGCTCACGATGGCACGATCTCGGCCCGGAACCGTCCCGAGGGTGGCCTGCAGGTGACCATCCGGCTACCGGTTTTTATCGGTGGTTGACTGCCTTTTGGCAGTTTTTGGCTCGTCTTCGGGTTTAAGGCGTTCAGCGGCTGAGAAGTCGATGCCTTCTTGCAGCTCGTCCTCATCAAAGCGAATGCCGCAGGCCGCTTTGCGTATTTTTGCCGGGGCGGCGGTACCAGGACTGTTTTGATCGTTATCTTCGGAGGTCATAGGTTGCTCCATGAGTAAAGATTACCCTGTACCCTCAGGATACCTTGAGCGAGAAACGGAAGTGAAGAAGAGCCGCTTCATCGCCCGGGTGTATCCGGTAAGCTCTCGTGATGAGGTCAGGGAACATGTTGCTCGTGCCCATCAGGACTACCCGGATGCCCGCCATGTGTGTTGGGCTTACCAGATTGGCCGGCCCGGTTCGGCGGCAGAAGCCGCCATGAATGATGATGGCGAACCCTCCGGTACGGCCGGCAAGCCCATACTGAACGTGATCCAGCACAAGGACATGGGGGACGTACTGGTGATCGTTGTCCGCTACTTTGGGGGCATCAAGCTGGGTGCGGGCGGTCTGGTTCGCGCCTACGCCGGCGCGGCGGAGAGTGTGTTGTCGGAGGTGGGGCGGACCATACAGCAGTCCCGGGTGCAGGCAGAGGTGGTTCTGGGTTTTGCCGACGAGCAACCACTTAGGCACTGGTGTGAAGGCCATGAAGGTCACATTGAGTCGATTCGGTACAGTGACCGGGTCAATGCGTTGGTGTCGGTCCCTGAAATCCGGGCGGGTGAGCTTGCAGCGTTCTGTGATGCGCAGAAGATGGATTACCGTTTGGAAACCTGAACCCGGTGGCAAACTGAAAGTGCCCAGTCGGGCGTATACTGGACCATATGAGTGTTTAATGCAGGAGAAGACCATGCGAATGTTAATCATAGCGGTGATGGCCGCATTTATCACCGGCTGCGCCAGCAACGTGGTTACCGACTACAACTCGGCGACCGTGTTCGGAAACTTCACCAGTTGGGCATACGCACCGGGACAACAGGATTCCGGCTTCGCGTCGCTGGATGACAGTCGGGTTCGTGCCGCGATAGAGCGCGAAATGACCCGCAAGGCAATGAAGCGGGTTCCTGGTACGGAGGCTGATCTGCTGGTTACCTGGCAGATCGTTCCGGAAGAGCGCCTGGAGCAAGTGGGTGTAGGGCTCGGCTTCGGTTTTGGTCGAGGCAACTTTGGCTGGGGCGTATCGGCTCCGCCACCGGTTCGGGAAATCACCGAGGGCAAGCTGGTTGTCGAACTTGCTGATAGACGTTCCTCAGAGGTGGTCTGGCGTGCTGCGAGCCGCCGTTACCTGAACGAAAACCAGTCACCGGAAACCCGGCGCAAGTTGATTGACGAGGTTGTCTCGGAAATGTTTTCCAAATACCCTCCCGGCCTGAACTGATCAACAGGCAGAGGCTGGTGTATGGGAATGAAAAAGCGGGAAGGCGGCCTGGTTTTCTCCACAGAGCAGGGGCGTATGTGCCCGGAGTGTCGGAACCCTGTCGCGGATTGCACCTGCGGGCAGCCGGAACGGCCGTCGGGTGACGGAGTTGTTCGGGTCAGCCGGGAAACCAAAGGGCGAAAAGGTAAGGGAGTCACTCTGATTACCGGTATCCCGATGGATGACAAAGAACTGAAGGCCTACGCCAAAGTGCTAAAAGCCAAATGCGGCACAGGTGGTACAGTGAAGGACGGTGTGGTGGAAATTCAGGGAGACCAACGCGATATTCTCGTGCCCTTGCTTCAGCAGAAAGGATGGACGGTAAAAAAATCCGGAGGCTGAGATTTCACTACAGACAACGATTCAGTGGAGGCGCGCATGCATGTACTGGTTCTAGGGGCCGGTGTCGTAGGAGTTACCTCGGCCTGGTATCTGCACCAGCAGGGCCATCAGGTCACGGTAGTCGACCGTCAGAGCCAGTCAGGCCTGGAAACCAGTTACGCCAACGGTGGCCAGATTTCTGTCTCTCATGCCGAGCCCTGGGCCAATCCCTCGGCGCCTGTCAAGGTGCTGAAGTGGCTGTTTCAGCCGGATGCGCCTCTGTTGTTCCGCCCCCGACTGGACCCCTACCAATGGCGCTGGGCCTTGTCTTTCCTGACTCAGTGCACCTCAGCCAAGGCAGCCCATAATATTCGCCAGATGGTTAATCTGGGCACCTATAGCCGGGACTGCCTGCAGGCACTGCGCAGAGATGTGGGTATCGAATACGACCACCTCGAGAAAGGTATCCTTCATTTTTACACCAACCCTGCAGAATTCGATGCGGCCATGGAGCCCGCCCGGATTATGCGTGACCTCGGCTGTGACCGACAGGTGATCGATGCGGAGCGGGCGGTGCAGATTGAACCTGCTCTGCAGCCAGTACGCCATCGAATTGCCGGTGCCACTTACACCGCCGATGACGAAAGTGGTGATGCCCGGGCCTTCACCCAGGCGTTGGCAAAGAGTTGTGAGGAGGCCGGCGTAAAGTTTGTGTACGGGACCGAGGCGTTGGATTTTGATCGCGCCGGTGACCGTATTCTGGGCGTGCAGGTCGTTAACGAAGGCAAACACCAGATCCTTCGCGCGGACAGCTATGTGCTGAGTCTCGGCAGCTTCAGTGCCATCCTGGCCCGCAAACTGGGGCTATTCCTGAACATTTACCCCGCCAAGGGTTACTCAATCACCGTGCCGGTCAAGAACCCGGACGCGGCGTTCAATGTCAGTTTGACCGATGATGAGTACAAACTGGTCTATTCGCGACTGGGGGACAGGATACGGGTGGCTGGTACGGCTGAGCTCAATGGCTATACCCGGGATCTGAACTACACTCGGTGCCGGGCTATCGTGCGACGATCAGCGGAACTGATGCCGGAAGCCGCATACTGGGACAAGTCCGAGTTATGGACTGGTCTGCGGCCAGCAACACCTTCGAACGTGCCCTATATCGGGAAAAGCCATTTTGCCAACCTGTACCTGAACACCGGCCATGGCACCCTGGGTTGGACTCACTCCTGTGGTTCCGCAGCGGCATTGGCAGACATTGTGGCAGGGCGTAAACCCGAGGTTGACTTCACGTTCTCCGGGCTCTGATTTCCGTGCACAAAAAAGCCGGCGACTGCATGGCAGTGGCCGGCTTTTTTGGGTCGGAGGTGGTCAGTCCTTGAGCTGGTCTCGAATCAACTTCTTGTTGATTTTGCCAACACTGGTCTTGGGGATATCCTCCACGAAATCAATTTGCTCCGGGATTGCCCATTTGTTGATCTCGCCGCTCTCCACGAACTGTTTCAAGTGGCTCTGGATGTCTTCGACGCCGGCCTGCTCACCGGGTTTGAGTGTCACCAGGGCATGCGGCCGCTCGCCCCATTTCTCATCCGGAACGCCAACCACGGCGGCACCCGCCACGGCCGGGTGCTGGCTGATCAGGTTCTCAAGGTCCAGGGACGACAGCCACTCACCGCCAGTCTTGATCACATCCTTGATGCGATCCTTGATGGTCAGGGTGTTGTCCGGCTCCATGCTGGCCACGTCACCGGTGTGCAACCAGCCGCCTTCCCAGAGTTCCTCGCCCTTGTCTGCCTGTTTGAAGTAGCTTTGGGTCAGCCAGGGTGCCCGGGCAACCACTTCGCCCTTGGCTTCGCCGTCGTGGGGTACGGGCTTGCCATCCGGGTCGACGATTTCCAGGTCGACCATCGGAACCGCAATGCCGGTTTTCACCCGAATGGCGGTCTGCTGTTCAAGGGGCAGCTCCAGGTCTTCCGGCTTCATATGGGTAGCGCTCAGCAGCGGGCAGGTTTCCGACATGCCGTAGCCGGTGAACATCTTGATGCCGAGCTTGGCGCCGGCATCACACAGGCCCTTGGTCAGGGCGCTGCCGCCAATGAGAACATGCCAGTTGCTGAGGTCGGCCGTTTTGATGGACTCGGTGGCCATCATCATCTGCATAATGGTGGGTACGCAGTGGGAGAAAGACACTTTGTGTGTTTTCAGCAGGTCAACCAACAGTTCCGGCTCGTAGCGGCCCGGGTAAACCTGCTTGATGCCCATCATCGTGGCTGCGTAGGGCACACCCCAGGCGTGAACATGGAACATGGGGGTGACCGGCATATACACGGAGGATGAACGCAGCAGCGGCATTTCATCGAAGTGAGCAATGGTGCCGGTCATGGCCAGGGTGTGCAGTACCAGCTGCCGGTGGCTGAAATAGACGCCTTTGGGATTGCCGGTGGTGCCCGTGGTGTAGAAGGTGGTGGCCACGCTGTTTTCGTCAAAGTCCGGGAAATCGAACTGGTTGTCGGCTTTGGCCAGCAGGGCTTCGTACTCGCCAAGCGTGTCAACTGAGGTTGCCGTTGCGCTGTCGCTGTCGGTCAGTTGAATCCAGGTTTTGACGGTCTTGATTTCGTCTTTAACGCCTTCGATGATCGGCATAAAGTCGTCATGTACCAGCACCACATCGTCTTCCGCGTGGTTCATGGTGTACACGATCTGCTCAGGTGACAGGCGCACATTAACCGTGTGCAGAATGGCACCGATCATGGGGATCGCGAAGAAACATTCCAGGTACCGTGGGGTGTCCCAGTCCATGACGGCAACGGTGTCGCCGGGCTTTACGCCCGCGTCTGTCAGGGCGTTGGCAAGCCGGTGAATGCGTTCAACCAGGTCGGTATAGGTGTACTTGCTGCGGTTGGCGTAAACGATTTCCTGGTCCGGGTTATAGCGGGGGCCAGACAGCAGAAGCCGTTTGATCAGAAGGGAGTACTGATAAGCGTTGTCGGCCGCGGGGAGAATGCGGGTTTGTGCCATGGTCTACACCTCTTCGACATCTTGTTGGATGGTTGTTCTTGTTTATTCAGTCTTCGTCATCCTCGCTGCGCTTTTCGTGCTTGGGCGGGATCACGCTTTCCGGAGCGGGTTCAAAGCCGCTGTACAGTTTGTGGGTTTTGTCGTCGTAGTTATCTTTGAGTTCATCCTTCACGGTGCCTTCCCAAAGTGGTGTGCCTAGGAAGTAGCCTGCCCGGCCAATCACATGTGCGGCAATCGGCGCGGTGATCAGGATAAAAATCACAATCGCGAACGCCCGTGTAAACACCACCACATCCGCGAAATACACCGCCACACCGGCCATGGTCATCATGGCTCCCATGGCACCGGCCTTTGTCGATGCGTGCATTCGGGTGGGCAGGTCCGGAAGCCGGAGGATACCCACAGACGCCAGAATCATGAAGCTGGCACCAGTCAGGAGCAATATGGCAACAATCAGTTCAATCACTCTTGGGTCCTCCTCGCTCCAGGAACCGGGCAAAACCAACGGCAGTCAGGAACGCTGTCAGGGCGATAACAATGGCGACATCCAGAAGGCTGGGCACGCCGGTATCGATGGCGTGCACCCCTACGTAACCGACCACGATAGAGGCGATCAGTTCCAGAGAAACTACCCGATCGGGCAGTGATGGCCCTTTAATCAGCCGGATAAACCCGAACAACAGGGCCACCGACAGCATGAAATAGACAATATTGATAACAACATCCAGCACGTTTGGGCTCCTCAGCGCATGATCTTGAGAATCCGGAACTCAAGTTCCTTGAGATCCTTGCGCAACTGCTCCTCGTCCTGCAGGAACATGGCGTGAATATAGAGCACTCGCCGATCATCGGAGACGTCCAGGCTCAGGGTGCCGGGGGTCAGCGAGATAAAGCTGCTCAGGAACATGATTTCCGCGTCGGTGTGGGCTTCCATCTCAAAGGCAATAACGCCGGGCTTCATGTACCAGACGGGGGTGGCTACGTCGTACGCCACCCGGAAGTTGGCCTTGATCAGTTCCTTGATGAAAAACAGGGAAAAGGAAATCAGTCTTGGCAGGCGCCGGGAATAACCCTTCAGCGCGGGAACATGCTTCTGTAGCACCATCAACGCCAGGTAACCGAAGGCCAGGCCCGCAAACAGGTTCCATGCAGTAAATGATCCGCTCAGGGCCACCCAGGCCAGTGCCAGGCAAACGTTCCAGAAAAATCCGATCATGGCTGATCACCTCCCAACACCGCTTCGATGTAGAGCTGCGGGTTCATCAGCTGCTCGGCAGACATCTCTGCCAGCTCATAGATGGGCTGGCCATACAGGCCGATAATCAGGGTGCAGATGGCCAGGCCAACCATGGGCAGGTAGTAGGCCCAGGCATGCTTTTCGTTCAGCTTGCCCTTGAGCTCTTCGGTATTTCTGACGTGGTCTGGTATCTTCTTCCAGAACACCTCTGCCCAGATCTTGATCATTGAGTAGAGCGTCAACAGGCCAACCAGCAGGGCCACAAAGGTGACCAGGTAGGCTTCTGCTTCGAGGGCTGCGCGGATCACTACGAACTTGGCAAAGAAACCCGACAGCGGTGGAATGCCCGCCAGAGACAGGGCCGGGATCAGGAACAGCACCGCTAGCAGCGGGCGGTACTTGTAAACACCGCCGAGGTCTTTCAGTTCATAGCTGCCCAGCAGGCGATAGGTAAAGCCGCTGACCAGGAACAGGTTCGTCTTCACAATGATGTGGTGCATGATGTAGAACACACCGCCGATGATGGCCAGTGGTGTGAACAGCGCCAGGCCCAGCATCATGTAGCCAATCTGACTGACGATGTGGAACGACAGGATTCGCCGGAATTCGAACTGCGCTGCCGCGCCCAGAACACCCGTCAGCATCGTCAGGGTGGCCGCCCAGAGCAGGATGTTGTGGGTGTAATCGACGTCCTGGGTGAAAACCAGAGTGAACATCCGGAATAGGGCATATACGCCCACCTTGGTGAGCAGGCCGGCAAACAGCGCTGAAACCGCAACCTGGGGGGTGTGGTAAGACGCAGGTAGCCAGAAGAACAGCGGGAACGCTGCTGCCTTAACACCAAACGACACCATAAACATCATGGCGACCACGGTCAGCATGCCGGTGTCTTCCACCTGGCTGACTTTCTGGGCGATATCCGCCATGTTCAGGGTGCCGACCATGCCGTAGAGCAGGCCCACCGCAGACAGGAAAATCGCAGACGAGAACAGGTTGAGGGTGACGTACTTGATGGCGCCTTCCATTTGCGCCCGCTCACCACCGAGGGTCAGCAACGCGAACGAGGCCAGCAGCATGACCTCAAACCAGACAAACAGGTTGAAGATGTCGCCGGTCAGAAAAGAGCCAGCCACGCCGGCCAGCAACAGATGCATCAGCGGGTAGTAGCCAAACTTTTCATGACCCCGGGGCGTGGACGCCAGCGAGTAGATAGCGATGGCCAGGCCGATAATCCCGGTCAGTACGATCATGATGGCGGCCAGAACATCGGCCACAAACACAATACTGAACGGTGCTGGCCAACTGCCCATTTCCATGGTCACAAAGCCCTGGTCGGTGGTGGACATCAGCAGCCAGATGCCGCTCCACAGCAACAGGATGTTAGCCAGTACACCCAGAATTCGCTGATAGCGAACCGACCGCCACAATGCCAGCGACAGGGCACCAGCCGTCAGGGGAATAAATACAGGAAGAATGATTTCCGGGCTCAAGTGTCCGTATCCTTCATTTGGTCCAGGTCATCGGTTCCAACCACTTCATAAGCACGGCGGATAAGAACCACGGCGAAGGCCAATACGCCAAAGGCAATCACGATAGCGGTTAGGATCAATGCCTGGGGCAGCGGGTCGGCAATCATGCCGGCCGGGGCGCTGGCGCCTTCCGCAATCAGTGGCGGCGCGCCACGGGTCATGCCGGAAACAACAAAGATCAGCAGGTTGGCGGCATTACTGAGTATCATCAAACCGATAACCAGTTTGACGATGGACCGCCTGAGCATCATGTAAAAGGCCGCAGTGAACATGATGCCCACCACATACGCCATCAGGCTCTCCATAAAGATCCTCCGGAGTTCTGCTCTTGGGAGAAGATCATTCTTCAGACTCCATCAAGCCGATCACAAAGGTCATGATGGTGCCAAGAACCGCAAAGTAGACGCCGATATCAAAAATCAACGGCGTGGACAGCTTCAGGTAGGCATCGCCTGGCAACGGTACTTCCCACCAGTGGGCTGTCAGCATGGGTTGGCCAGAGAAAAACGCAGGCAGGGTGGATACCAACCCCATCAGCAGGCCTGCTGCCAGCAGATCGCGGGGGCCAACCCGCAGAATCCGACGAGTGGCTTCAGCGCCAAAGGCAAAGGCGTAGAGCACGAAAGCACCAGAGGCAACCAGCCCGCCGATGAACCCGCCACCGGGTTCATCATGGCCCCGTAACAGCAGGAAAATCGAGAACATCAGCTGCAGCGGCATGATCAGCAATGCCGCGGTATGCAGAATCATGGTGTTGGATTTCATGGTTTGTGCTGATCCTCCGCTTTCAGTTTAACCATGGAAAACACGCCCAAGGCCGCCAGCGCCAGTACGAAGATTTCACCGAGCGTATCCAGGGCCCGGAAATCCACCAGGATTACGTTCACAATGTTCCGGCCATAGGCGAGTGGAGCACTGTTCTCCACGTAATACGAAGAGATCGACTCGAAATACTGGATGTCCAGTGCCGCCAGGATCATCAGGGTGATAACAACTCCGCCGAAGATCGCCACGGCCAGATCCCGATAACGCTGGAAAGGTGTAGACAGGTTGACGAATTCCGGCAGCTTGAATAGCACCAGTACCAACAGAATGACCGTCAGGGTTTCCACTAGTAGCTGGGTGATCCCGAGGTCCGGCGCGCTGAACAGGATGAACGTGAGTGCTACACCAAAGCCAAGTACCCCCATAGACGCTACCGAGCCCAGGCGGGAATGGGTGCCGCTGGCAAACGCCGCAGACGCAACCAGCAAGAGCGCAATGCCCCATTCATAAAAGTGGCTGTCGGCCAGGTTAAGCGTGAAATGCACACCATACTGGTCCAGCATGGTGTAGCCGGCCAGACCGAAGGTAACGGCAACCATCACCAGCATGTAGATGCCCAGTACACCGTTCTGCAGCATCCGGGTCTGCCAACTTGCCACTACGGTAATCCATTCCATGAACTTGAAGTAGCCCGCCTCCGGGCCGACACGACCGCCTGCGTAGTTGATGGCATACAGCGTTGGCTGAATACGCGGCCAGGCCTTGAACAGCAGCAGACCAACGACCAGGCTGGCCACGGAGAGCATCAGCGGTGCGTTGATTCCGTGCCAGAGCGCCAGATAGAAATCCACCGGGGCACCATAAACTGAGGCAACCGCAGCCGTCAGCAAGGCATTCTCCGGGATGAAGGGCAGCAGGCCGAAAACCAGTGCAATAATAGTCAGCACCGCTGGACCGATGAGCATACCAAACGGTGCCTCGTGAGGCGTTTTCGGCGTATCTCCCTTGGCGCCAAAGAACGGCTTGATCGCAACCAGACCCGCTACGCCAACGATCAGCATGGCAGAGGCAACAGTCACGAAGAGCAGCACACCACTCCAGACCGGCGCATCAATCAGCGCTTCGAGCATCAACTCTTTGGCAATAAAACCGAACAGTGGTGGCAGGCCTGCGAGGGACAGGGCTGCGAAGGCGGCAATGGTCGCTGTCGCGGGCATGGATTTGCGCAAGCCACCCATCAATGTGATGTCCTTGGTGCCGGTTTCATGATCCAGGGCACCGGCGAGCATGAACAGCGCACCTTTGTACAGGGAGTGGGCTACCAGGAAACAGATAAAGGCCGTCATGGCCAGTTCTGTGCCAACACCGATCAGCATGGTCAGGGTGCCAAGTGCCATCACGGTTGAATAGGCCAGAATCTTTTTGATGCCAGTGCTGCCAAAGGCCAGCCAGGCACCGGTAAACATGGTGGCAGCGCCGAAGCCCATCAGCATCAGGCTCCATAGCTCACCTTCACCCAGGGAGGGATTCAGGCGTGCCATCAAATAAACGCCGGCCTTGACCATGGTGGCGGAGTGCAGGAAAGCGGAGACCGGAGTCGGCGCTGCCATGGCATTTGGCAGCCAGAAATGGAAGGGCACCTGCGCCGATTTGGTAAAGGTGCCCGCGAGTATGCACAGCACGGCACCCGTGTAGAAAACATGCTGATGCAGCGGCTCACTGGATGCCAGGATTTCCGCGAGGGAATAGCTGCCAGTCATTATGGCCAGCATGATCAGCCCGGCCATCAGCGCCAGGCCGCCGGCCACGGTCACAAACAGACCCTGCAATGCACACTTTCGGGCATCCAGATCTTCGTGGTTGAAGCCAATCAGCATGTAAGAGGTGATGCTGGTCAGCTCCCAGAACACAAACAAGGTAATCAGGTTATCCGAGAGCACCAGCCCGAGCATTGATGCCATGAACGACAGCATGATCACATAGAAGCGGGCCAGATACTTGTGGCCGGCAAGGTAAGAGCCAGCATAGATCAGGATAAAGGTACCGATACCGCTGATCAGTAAGGCAAACGTCAGCGAGAGGCCATCAACAAGAAAGTTCAGGGAGATATCGAGGCCTGGCAGCCACTGATACTCCAGCAGCACCGGCCCATCCTGAACCTGAGAAAGAAAGGTGCTGAAGTAGACCGCAAGGCTTGCCGGCAAAAGTGCCAGCACCCACCCAACGTATTTGCCCGCAACCCGGTGTAGGAAAGGGGCGGCAATTGCCAGCAAAAAGCCGGATAACACAGCTAACAGCATGTGCGTCAAAGCTCCATTTGGGCACCGCGGCGATATGCCGACACCGGGGTGCGGGATATTCATTGATAGGGAATATCTATGGTTTAGCCTTTTATAGGTGCCAGAAAGACTATCTGACAGATTGATCAAAGGCAAGGTAAACCGTGCTCCACAACCGGTGCCGTCTGACGGTAAATAAAGCAGAAGGGTCCCGCCGGGTAATACCTTGGTCGTAGAGGGTGTGCTAATCTCAGTCAGCGTTCATTCATCACACTCTGGCGACCTGTATCATGACTGCGAATTACCCTAACTTGCTGAAACCGCTCGACCTTGGCTTCACCGAGCTGAAAAATCGTGTGCTCATGGGTTCCATGCACACCGGGTTGGAAGACCGTTTCTGGAATATTCACAAGTTTGCCCGGTATTTTGCAGAACGCGCCGAGGGTGGCGTTGGCCTTATGGTAACGGGAGGCTTTTCGCCCAACCTTGTTGGCCAACTTGCGCCTTTGTCGTCAACCATGAATAACCGTGCAACAGCCTTGTTGCATCGTCATGTGACCGGAGCAGTGCATGAGGCGGGCGGTAAGATCTGCCTGCAGTTACTGCACGCTGGCCGGTATGGTTATCAGCCGCTGATTGTGTCCGCCTCGGCAACCAAGGCGCCGATCAGCCCGTTCAAGGCCAGGGCCCTGTCGACAAAAGGTGTTGAGCGGCAGATCAACGATTTCGTCAGCGCGGCGAAGCTGGCCAAATTTGCCGGCTATGACGGCGTTGAAGTGATGGGTTCCGAAGGCTACTTCATCAACCAGTTCCTGTGCGAACGTACCAACAAGCGAACCGACAAGTGGGGCGGGCCCTACGAAAACCGCATGCGCTTGCCGGTGGAGATCGTGCGCCGCATGCGTGAGGCAGTAGGGCCGGAGTTCATCATCATCTACCGGCTGTCCATGCTGGACCTGGTGGAAGGCGGCCAGACCTGGGATCAGATAGTGACCCTGGGCAAAGCTATCGAACAGGCCGGTGCCACCATCATCAATACCGGCATCGGCTGGCACGAGGCCCGGGTACCCACCATCGTGACTTCGGTGCCCCGCGGTGGTTTTGCCGATGTTACCGCCAAGTTCTACGGCGAGGTGGACATTCCGGTGTGCACCACCAACCGCATCAACACACCCGAGAAAGGTGAAGAGATCCTTGCTGCCGGCAAGGCAGACATGGTGTCCATGGCTCGCCCATTACTGGCCGATAGCGAGTTCGTACGTAAGGCAGAGCAGGGGCGTAGCGATGAAATCAACACCTGTATCGCTTGCAACCAGGCCTGCCTGGACCATGTGTTCCAGGCCAAGCGCGCTTCATGCCTCGTTAACCCCCGGGCCTGCTACGAAACCGAACTGGTGCTGACCGTTGCCCCGGTGGTGCGGCGGGTGGCCGTGGTCGGTGCCGGGCCGGCGGGCCTGGCCGCGGCAACCACCGCCGCCAAGCGCGGCCACAAGGTGACCCTGTTCGAAGCCGACGACAAGATCGGTGGCCAGTTCAACTACGCCAAGCGCATACCGGGCAAGGAAGAGTTTTACGAGACCCTGCGTTACTTCCAGCGCCAGATCCAGTTGTTGGAGATTGATCTTAGACTTGAAACCCGCGTGGAGGCCTCAGACCTTATTGAGCAAGGCTTTGACGATGTCATCGTCGCCACCGGCGTGAAACCCCGGACACCAAAGATCGACGGCATTGACCATCCGAAAGTGCTGGGTTATCTCGACGTGCTGCGCCACAACAAGCCGGTGGGCAAGAGTGTTGCGGTGATCGGCGCCGGGGGTATCGGTTTTGATGTCAGCGAGTTCCTGACCCACGACTTCGGCAAACAGCCCGAAGGCGAGCAGGTGAGTGTGGCCGACTGGCAGGCCGAATGGGGTGTGAACCCCGCGTTTGAGGGCCCGGGCGGCCTGGCGGAGCGGGAGCCAACGGCGTCACCCCGGAAGATCTACCTGATGCAACGCAAAACCGGAAAAGTGGGCGGCGGCTTGGGCAAAACCTCAGGCTGGGTGCACCGCAGCAGCCTCAAGCACCGGGATGTTGAAATGCTCAGAGGGTGCCGTTACGACCGGATTGATGACCAGGGCTTGCACATCACCCTGACCGACAAGGATGGCAAGGTTACGGAAAATAGAGTGTTACCAGTGGATAATGTGATAATTTGCGCAGGTCAGGAACCGTTACGGGAACTTTTCGATCAGTTGTCGGCCTTTGGTGTGAACACTCATCTGATCGGCGGCGCAGACGTTGCCGAAGAACTGGACGCAAAACGGGCCATCCGGCAGGGAACAGAAGTCGCAGCTAAACTATGACACTACTTATTGCCTTCGCAGTAATCTCGATTGGCTTCTCCTTCTTGTGCTCCATTTTAGAAGCGGCGCTGTTGTCGGTGACTCCGAGCTATATTGCCTCGCTCAAAAAAGAGAGGCCGCAGCTCTTCGTTCGGTTGCGCAAGCTCAAGGACGATGTGGATGACCCGCTATCTGCAATTCTTACATTGAACACCGTTGCCCACACGGTCGGCGCGACCGGTGTAGGTGCACAGGTAACGGTGTTATATGGTGAAGCCTGGCTGGGGGTCGCCTCAGCTGTGATGACCCTGGCAATACTGATCTTGTCGGAAATTATTCCGAAAACGATAGGCGCCAAGTACTGGCGGAGCATTGCGCCACGGTTGCCAGCCATTCTCGGCGTCATGATCAAGGCGTTGTTGCCGTTCATATGGTTATCCAAACAGATAACCCGTCGAATTGGCTCCGGTGAGGCAGACGTTGATATCCGTGCGGAGATCAGTGCCCTGGCAGAGATAGGGAAGGATCAGCAGGCGCTGGACGAAGACGAACGACGAATGATCCACAATGTCCTTCGCTTTCACGAAATCAAGGTCAGTTCGGTGATGACTCCGCGGACGGTCTGCAAATACGTTAATCCGGAAATCTCCTATGAGCAGTTCCGAGACCAAGTCAGAAAATCCCCGTTCTCCCGTTACCCGGTGATTGATGAAGACGGCGAGGCGCTTGGATACCTCCACCGGGCCGATCTGATCAGCCTCGATAGCGATGTCGACCTATGGGAGCACATGCGCAAGATCAAGCGTGTGAAAGGCAATACCAATATCGAATTCCTGTTCTCGGACATGCTGAGAGAGCGGCAACATCTGGCCGTGGTCTATGACGAGCTGGGTACCTGGTTGGGAATAGTGACGCTGGAGGACATATTGGAGACACTTTTGGGCACGGAAATCATGGATGAAACCGACAATGTCTCTAATCTTCGCCGTTATGCGAAGCATCGCTGGAGCCGTCGCCTGAAAAAGTTTGCCTCCGGATAACAAGGCGAGTGAGGGTTAACGGGCAGCTTTCAGTGCGTTGGAAATGGCCTCCGCCTCGGCCTGCAGTACCTGGCAGCGCAGGCTGTTACCCTGCTGTAGGGCGTGCTCCACCTGCTTGCGCTTCATGTCATACAGACGGCTGAGAATATCGACCTGGCTTTGCTTCAGTGACGTGTTCATGTGAACGACCTCCCCGCAGGGGTTGGCTATGTCAGAATTATTTACGTAAAACGGCAAAAAACCGCCTACTCACTTATTCTGGTGCATAACCCGGGCCAGCCGAATACTACCAAAGGTCTAATCCACCCCGGAATGCTCCGACTAACGGCTGAATTTTGCCCGATAGGCCCCCGGAGCCAGCCCCGTGTGCCTGCGAAACAGCCGGCTGAACGAACTGACATCCTCATACCCCACCGCCCGGGTGATTGCCTCCAGCCCGAGCCGTGAAGATTCCAGATACCGCCGTGCCTCCTCGACCCGCAACAGCTGCAAATAGGTCGAGGGAGCATCCCCCGTCGCCTGCTGAAAGCGCCGTAACAGCGACCGCTCCGACATTCCCTCGGCCTCGGCCAGCGCCGGCAAAGACACCGGCTCCCGAAAATGCGCCTCCAGCCAATCCTGTACCCGAAGCACTGCCAAATCAGAGTGATACCGCTTGGCCTGCAACACGCTGTATGGCGCCTGACTGGTACGCCCGGCATCAATCACAAACGCCTTAGCCAACTCCCGCGCCACCTGCGCCCCCGCCAGCCGCTCCACCAGATACACCCCCAAATCCCACCAGGCCATACCGCCCCCGGCACAGGCTACCGGCCCGTCCACCGTCACCAGCTTCTCCGGATGGAGCTTCACCTCCGGAAACCGCCGCCGGAACTGATCCCCGAACCCCCAATGGGTCGTCGCCTCCCGACCATCCAGCAAGCCCGCGGCCGCCAACAAAAAAGCCCCGGTACAATTACTCGCCACCCGAACCTGACCCTCCGGCACCGCCTGAAACTGCGTTAGCCATTTAACCAGCGCCTGATTGCCGGCCAGAATTTCATCAATTGGTGCACCGATGGTCGGAATGATCAGCAAATCATCAAGTCCAAGCCCATCCGCCTCCTGCCAAGACCCATCTGCCAGCAACGTCACCCCATTAATACACCGACAGGGCTCGCCGCCCTCCGTCAAAAGCCGCGTTTTGAACAACGCCGCAGGCTGCTCCCCATGAATCCGCGCCCAGGTAACCCCCGCAAGACGGAACAAGTCGATGATCCCGGTGATGGCGCTGGCGAGCGCCCCGTTGAAGCCGACGATAGTGACGGTTTTCAAGGAAGCTGCTCCTTTATCGTGGGTGGAAGCATGATTTGGAATGGAATGACGGCAGCCTCCTAATTAGGCCATTGGCGTGGGAGATCCCTTCCGGGCGTGTGCGCAGCAGGGAAGCTGCGCTCAAGCCCCCGCGGACGGGTCCACGGCGTCTCCCGGAAGGGATCTCCCACGACAGTGGCCGTCTTGTCAGAGTAATGAGTGGCGGATATAAACAAGAATAAGTCAGAAATGACAATTCCATCAACCGCAAAGACTGTGAGACGCTAGAGGCAATAAACAGGAGACCCAGAATGACCCACACCCTGATCGACCGCCGAGACCTGGCATTCCAGCTCTACGAAGTCATGAACACCGAAGCCCTCACCGAACGGGAGCGCTTCAGCGAACACAGCAAAGACACCTTCGACGCCGTCATCGAAACCGCCGACAAAATGGCGAAAGAAAAATTCGCCAATCACAACAGCGCTGCCGACAAAGACGAACCCAGATTCGTCAACGGCCAGGTGGAGATGCTGCCGGACGTCAAACAGGCCTTCGACGCCTATGCTGAAGCCGGCTTCCTCGCCGGTCGCTACGACTACGACCTCGGCGGCATGCAACTGCCGGAATCCGTTATGGCCGCGTGTAACGGCTTCTTCACCGCCGCCAACCCCGGCACCGCCGGTTATCCTTTCCTGACCACCGCCGCCGCCAACCTCATCCGCGTATTTGGCAATGACGAGCAGAAGGAAAAGTTCCTGCCCAACATGCTCAGTGGTCGCTATAGCGGCACCATGGCGCTGACGGAGCCCCATGCCGGCTCCAGCCTGGCGGACATCCGCACCTCCGCTACGCCCACTGACGATGGCCATTACCTGATCAAAGGCGCCAAAATCTACATCTCCGGCGGTGAACAGAGCATCACCGAAAACATCGTTCACATGGTGCTGGCGAAAATCAAAGGCGCCCCGGCCGGTGTGAAAGGCATCTCCCTGTTCATCGTCCCGAAATTCCACGTGGACGAAAACGGCAACCCGGGCGACCGCAACGGCGTCAGCCTGGCCGGCCTGATTCATAAGCTCGGCTATCGCGGCACCACCTCCACCGCCCTGAGCTTCGGCGATGATGCCCCCTGCCATGGTTATCTGGTAGGCGAACCACATCATGGCCTGAAATACATGTTCCAGATGATGAACGAAGCCCGCATTGGCGTCGGCTTCGGTGCTGCCGTGATCGGCTACCGGGGTTACATGCACAGCCTGGAATACGCCAAAGACCGCCTGCAGGGTCGCAAAGCCAGCGAAAAGAACCCCGAAAGCCCGCAGGTGCCCATTATCGACCACGCCGACGTGCGCCGCATGCTGCTGGCCCAGAAAGCCTACAGCGAAGGTGGCCTGGCCCTGTGCCTGTATGGCGCTCGCCTGATGGACGACCAGCACACCCACCCGGATGAACAGAAGCGGATGGAAGCCGGCAAACTGCTGGACCTGCTCACTCCGGTGATCAAAGCCTGGCCCTCGGAATACGGCCCGAAAGCCAACGACCTGGCGATTCAGGTATACGGCGGCGCAGGCTACACCCGGGAATATCCGGTGGAACAATGCTGGCGCGACAACCGCCTGAACCCGATCCACGAAGGCACCAACGGCATCCAGGCTCTGGACCTGCTGGGGCGCAAGATCTGGCAGGACCAAAGCCACGGTTTGCAGTTGCTGATGCAGGAAATGCAGACCGACCTGCAAGCGGCCACCACCGACCGCTGCCAGCAATGGGCGCTGTCACTGAGCGAGACTCTGCAGCAGGCAGTGAAAGTCACCCAGAGCCTGGGCAAATCGCTGATGGGCGGCGAAGTGGACAAAACCCTGGCCAACGCCAGCTGCTACCTGCACCTGTTCGGCCAAATCGTCGTCGCCTGGATGTGGTTGCGGCAGGCTAATGCGGCAGCCAATGCGCTGGCGTCTGCCAACAGCGACAGCGAGCGCAATTTCTACCAGGGCAAACTCCAGGCCGCCCAGTACTTCTTCCACTGGGAGCTGCCCACCGTGGCCCAGGATCTGGTGTTGCTTAGGAACCAGGATGATACCTGCCTGAATATGAAGGCTGACTGGTTCTGAGTTTGGTGCTCTCGTTCGTGTTGTAGCCTGCATGTTTGGGTGCAGGCACGATCAGCTGGGAGTCCTTTCAGGGACACGCTACGAGCACGTCCATGTGCGCTCGGCTTTGGCCATCCATGGCCAAAGACGGTCCCTGAAAGGACTCCCAGCCGCTCGCGCCCGAGCAGCGGTCGGGTTCGCTGGTCATTAAGGAGCCGCATCGAGAAATCTGAGTTCTATTTCCAAGTCTTTCGTCTGAGGTATATCGCAGAAGTATGGCGCACGAGCGACGGGTAGAGCTTTCCGGGACTGTCTGCAGCAGGGGTGCTGCAGTCAAGTGTACAGGGACGTATTCACAGCGTGTCCCGGAAAGCTCTACCCGTTGATCGTGCAAGCGCCCAAACAAACAGGCTAGGCTCCCAAAGTCGAGGAAAACGCCAATGTCACTCGTAAACATAGAAAAACAAGGCCACATCCTGCTGATTGGCCTGAACCGCCCGGAAAAAATGAACGCCATGAACCGGGCCATGTACCACGAAATTGCAGCCGCCTATCACCAGCTCCAGAACGACCCGGAACTGCGGGTAGCCGTGATGTACGCGGAAGGTGACCACTTCACCAGCGGCCTGCAATTGGACGACTGGGCCGGCGTGTTCGCCAACGGTAAAGGCATCGAGCCCGGTGAAGGTGAACTCGACCCGTTCCACATCACCGGAGAGGGCCTCACCAAACCCGTCGTCTTCGCCGCCCAGGGCATCTGCTTCACCTGCGGCGTCGAAATGATGCTCAACACCGACATCCGCGTCGCTGCCAAAGGCACCCGCTTCGCCCAGTTGGAAGTGAAACGCGGCATCTTCGCCTGCGGCGGCGCCACCATCCGCCTGCAGCGTGAAATCGGCTGGGGCAATGCCCAGCGCTACCTGCTCACCGGCGACGAATGGACGGCCGAACAGGCCTACCAGTGGGGCCTGATCCAGGAACTGGTGGAGCCTGGCGAACAATTCAACAAGGCCATGGAGATCGCTGAGAAGATCTCCAAGGCCGCACCTCTGGGCGTTCAGG
Organism: Marinobacter sp. NSM; assembly: GCF_052380025.1. Lineage (NCBI taxonomy): Bacteria > Pseudomonadati > Pseudomonadota > Gammaproteobacteria > Pseudomonadales > Marinobacteraceae > Marinobacter > Marinobacter sp. NSM. The sequence goes on along the minus strand of NZ_JBQTCK010000004.1, from coordinate 117,684 downwards.
GCAGCCTGAAATCCTCAAAGATTGCCGTTTCCGAAGGCCAGGAAGTGGCCAAGGAACGCTTGTTCCCGGAACTACGCCCGGTCATGGCCAGTGAAGATGTCAAAGAAGGAATCCAGTCGTTCCTGGAAAGAAGGGAAGCGGTGTTCAAAGGAAAGTAGCGGGATTGTCAGGTTATTCCAGATCACGTCCGTAGCGAACCGTAGGATCAGCGACTATCCCACGGAAGCGAAAGCGGCGGGTTGGGGCCATCCTTCCGGGAGTGTGCGCAGCAGGGATGCTGCGCTCAAGCCCCCATGGATGGGTTCACGGCGTCTCCCGGAAGGATGGCCCCAACCCGCCGCCGGCACCATAACCCACAGGCTAGGGCCGGCAATCAAGCCAATAAATCAGTCAGACCTCATGCAGCTTCAGACTCGGAAGCAGAGTCAGCCCGCCTAGCCGCAGCCTCCGCCGCCACTTTTGCAGCGTAATCCGCATACTTGGCCATCAACTCCTCCTTACGATCAGGGTCCCAGTTGATCTTCGACAGATCCCCCTCGTAGTGGTCAATCACCCGCTTATCCATGGTCTCGTACCACCACTGGGGCAAGTAAGCCGGCAACAACATCGACGCATAACCACCCGGCAACTGCGGCGCCTTCTCAAAATGCCTCAGCGCCTGGTAACTCCGGGTCGGGTGCGCGTGATGGTCTGAATGCCGCTGCAACTGATACAGGAACAGATTGGTCACAATGTGATTGCTGTTCCAGCTGTGCTCCGGCTGAGTGCGCTGGTACTTGCCGTTCTCGTCTTTCTGGCGCAGCAGGCCATAGTGTTCAATGTAATTCACGCTCTCCAACAGGCTCGCACCGTATACCGCCTGTGCCGCCAGGAAGGGCACCGCCCGAGGGCCACAGATCAACGTGGTAGCGCCAAAGAAACCGGCACTCATGGCCCAACCCTGAAGCAATTCATTGTCCAGGCTCCAGAAGCTTTTACCCTTGCGTGCCAGTCTCGCCTTTTCAATTTTCACCGCTGATTTCATGCCACCAAACACCGTGCGCGGCAGGAACTTCCAGAAACTCTCACCCATCCGGCTGCTGGCCGGGTCTTCCGGTGTGGCCACCCGCTTGTGGTGCCCGAAATTGTGCTCAACCACGAAATGGGTGTAGCCGGTGGGCGCCAGTGCCGCCATGGCCATCAGTTTGTTCAGCTTGTTGGACTTGTGGCCCAGCTCGTGGGCGGTGTTGATACCCACACCGTTAATGGCGCCCACGGTCAGGGTCAGGCCGATCTTGTCTTCAAGGGGCGTTTTCTTGCGGCTGGCTAGCCAGGCGCCCATAAAGGTCATGGCGTACTGGGTTGGAATAAACGCCTTCACAATGCGGTCGTAGTACTTGTCTTGCTCAAGAGACTTAACAGCAGACTCCGGCGGGTTGCTCTTGTCCTCGCCGATGGCGCGATCGAGTGCGGGAATGATGCCATGCACGAGGGCGGGACCAGTCCAGGCCAGGGCCTTGAGTTTCTTCGGGGCCAGGGCATAGCCAGTTAACGCCGCCAGGCCAATGCCGGGAAGCGCGGGCCCCAGCAACCACATGTACCGTTTGGGATCTTTCCAGTTGGCGTCTACCTGTTGGGAGTCCGGGGACCCTTTCACTTTGGCATTCATGTCTGACTCTCCGTGGTGTTCTTCGGTTATTGTGCCTTTAATTTATGTCGGACAATCTTGCAATTCAACAGTCGTTTGTGATCGATGGCGACCTTGGCCTTGAATGACAATGCTTTAGGTGTCAACACCGGGCAGAGCCCTCGGATGGCGCTGATGGTCTTTCATGGGAAGTGGCAAGACTTGCGCTTCTGGTCCAGACTTTGTCAAAACAAGAACAACAGGGAAGAAACTATGAGTGCCTCAAATCCTTCTCCAGCGATTATCTCCTGGAGCGTTCAGGAAAGGCTTCGAGAATACGTGCGGTCACGGCAGCTGGCCGAGATTGTCTACCGGGACCCGGCAGGGCAGATATGCGTGGTACATGAAGTTATCCGCGACCTCCTGAGCCGCGCCGGTCATGACTTTCTGGTATTGGGTAAAGGTAAAGTGGTAGGCGTGGAGCATGTCATCATGGTGGACGGCCAGCGGTTAACCAAAGAGTAATCGGCAGGTAATTGCCTTCTACGGGGCATCGGCACTACTCTGTTGGCGTCTTAAACATGTATCAACAGAGGGATATGTTATGAACAAGCTCACGTTGAGTGCACTGGCCTTGGTTGCAACATTCGGCCTGGCGGCCTGCAGCTCTGAAAGTGATGAAGGTGCAGACTTTGAGCAGGCTGGTGAGAACGCTGGCGAGATGATGGACGATGCCACCGATGCTGCTGAAGAAACCTGGGAAAACGCCACTGGTCAGGACGAAAGCGCCTGGGGTGAAATGAAAGAAGGTGCTGAGGAAGCCGGTGAAGAAATGGGCGAAGCGGCCGATGAAGCCGGCGATGCCATGGAAGAGGGTTATGACGAGATGGTCCAGTAATCTTAGATATTTAGATATATTGGCTGGGCAGGGCACATAGGTGCCCTGCCTTTTTCTTCGATTTGACTCCATGTCGGATCCAGTGAGCGAATGGCCGAACGGGCTAGACAAGAACATACCTACCGCTGTCATAAATATGACCAGCATTTGCAATCTCATCGTCAACCAAACGCAAAGATTAGTAGCGACCATCAGGTTTCCGAAACATAACTCGAAAAGAGAGAGAAACCATGGATAAGCGTAATCTCAACCCCGTTCATCAAGATCCGGGTTACGAGCCAGAATGCAATAACTCCAGCAATCGCACCTTCGGCTCTATCCTTGAGGCCCGCCTCGCCCGTCGTGGCGTTTTGAAAGGCGGTCTTGCAGCTGCCGTTGCAGGCGTTTTTGGCGGGGCAGCTCTGACCGGATGCGGAGGTTCAAGCTCCTCTGGCGGTACGGACGGTTCGACAACGGCGCCTGACCTTGTAGGCTTTAAGGCTGTTCCCGTGAGTGAGGCAGACTCCATTGTCGTGCCTGAAGGATATTCTGCTCGTGTGATTGGCGCCTGGGGCGACCCGATCTTGTCTAACGAGGGCGTTTTCCCTGAGTTTTCACTGGATAACTCCGGTGCCGATCAGGCGGCCCAGATCGGCTCCCACCACGACGGCATGCATTACTTCCCGATCGAGGGTAGCTCGGAAGATGGTTTGCTTGTCCTGAACCATGAATACATCGAACCCCGCTTCATGCATCAAGCTGCTCAAGGTCAGAACTTCGGCAGCGGTTCTTTTCCGATGATTGATGAGTCAACCCGGGATACCGATCAGGTGCTTCGTGAAATGAATGCGCACGGTATATCCGTTTATCGTGTTCAGCGTGATGCCAGCGGTGTGTGGGCGCCTGTGCCAGGAGATTCGTTCAACCGTCGCATTACCGCGCTGACTGCGATGGAAATTTCCGGTCCTGTCCGGGGCTCTGATTTTGTCAAAACCCAGTTCAGCCCGGCCGGTACCGAAACCCGTGGAACCCTGAACAACTGTGCTCATGGCGTAACACCCTGGAACACTTACATGATGTCTGAGGAGAATTGGGCGGGTTACTTCCTCAACACCGATGAGCAGCCGGATTCCCAGAGCCGCTACGGTGTTCGCTCTTCGGGTTCGTCCCGCTATGCGTGGGAACTGGCGCAGAGCGGCGAAGAGCAATACACCCGATTTAACGCCACTCCGTCCGGTGCGTCTGCAACGGATGACTTCCGTAATGAGCCCCATTGCTTTGGCTGGATGGTGGAGTTCGATCCGTTCGATTCAACCTCCAAACCGGTCAAACGAACGGCGTTGGGTCGCTTTGCCCACGAAGGGGTCGTCTTTGCTCCTGCAATCGAGGGTCAGCCGGTTGTCTGTTACTCCGGTGATGACGCGCGCTTTGAGTACATCTACAAGTTCGTTAGTGCCCAGCCCTTTCATGCCGCTACGGCCGGTGGACACCTTTTGGATTCTGGTACCTTATACGTCGCCAAGTTTAACGAAGACGGCACCGGCGAGTGGATTCCCCTGGTATTTGGCTTGGGTGAGTTGACTGCTGAGAATGGCTTCAGCAGCCAGGCGGATGTGTTGGTACGCACACGCTCTGCTGCCGATGCGGTCGGTGCTACCAAAATGGACCGTCCTGAGTGGGGGGCAGTAGATCCAAACACCCGCGAGGTGTACTTCACACTGACCAACAACTCCCGCCGGGAAGAGAGTGATGAAGCCAACCCGCGTGCTGCCAATCCCTGGGGACATATCATTCGCTGGCAGGAAGGAAATGACTCTGGAACTGCCATGGTATTCAACTGGGATATCTTCCTGCTGGCTGGTCCTGAGGACGATTCGGAGTTTCAGAATACTGGTCTGGATGATGATCAGAAATTTGTTAACCCCGATGGCCTTTGGTTCGACGCAGATTCCCGTCTGTGGATCCAGACCGACATCAGTGAAAGCGTCCAGAACAGTGGCGATTTTGCCCAGTTCGGTAATAACCAGATGCTGGCTGCAGACCCGGTCAATGGCGTTTTGCGCCGATTCCTGACAGGCCCTATTGGCCAGGAAATCACCGGCGTTGTTACCACCCCGGACCAGCGCACAATGTTTATCAACGTGCAGCACCCTGGCGCAACAACAAGCCGTGATGATTTTGAGAACGGCAACCTGATCAGCCACTGGCCAGACGGAGGAAACAGCATTCCGCGTTCTGCCACCGTGGTGATCACCAAGGATGACGGTGGCAAGATCGGCAGCTAACGCTCCGTCACGTTCCGCCCTGAAAACCGTACCCTTCGGGGTGCGGTTTTTTTGTTACAGATTCCCGGGAATCTGCCGATAAATTGATCAGGGAGCCAATGGTGGCATCCAGAATCCACTAAAGTATGAGTTATTAACCTGTATCAATTCTTTACTCTCAACACTGGCCTTAAATAACAAAATGTTTGCGCATGCAATGATAAAGAAGAGGGCACCATGGGCTTACTCGATCGCGCTGCAATTATTTGGGGGGTGGGCATTGCTGTTGCGCTCGGCATTGTCTGTCTGTGGGTGGCACCGTTGTTAGGGCTGGATACGGCCTCGATGTTGATCGGCCTGGTGCTTGGTCTGGCGGTGGCGGCCGGATATCTGATTGCGCGGGTACTGGAGCCGATCGAGAAAGGTATTGCCGGCCTGAATGATGGCTCGCTTGCGGAAGGTCACCCCCTGAGAGCCCAATGCCAGCGCTTGCTGGAGGATGCCCGTGCCGGCAAGGCGTTGGTGGAGACCCTGTCAGACAGTGCCGACAAGAACGCCATTTCCGCGGCCGAAGTGTCCTACGCGGCGGATCAGGTGAAAAAACGCCTCGACCGGCAGGTGGAAGAAACCGCCCAGATGGCCGATTACGCCGGCAAGATAACCGAGTCTGTTCGTGAGTCGTCCGAACAGGCCATCAACGCCGCCACCATGGCGTTGCAGAACCGGGAAGTCAGCGTTGAGGGGCGCCAGGCGTTGGTTTCCGCCATTGAAAGTGTCCGGATTGTGCATCAGCAGTCAGGAGAGAATCTCAGCCTGATTCAGGCACTGAATGAAAAGTCCACCAAGATTCAGGGCGTTACCTCTACCATCCAGGGCATTGCTGAGCAGACCAACTTGCTGGCCCTGAACGCCGCTATCGAAGCAGCGCGGGCCGGTGATCAGGGCCGGGGCTTTGCCGTGGTGGCAGATGAGGTTCGACAGCTGGCGGGGCGCACTGCACAAGCGACCAGCGAAGTGGCGGAAACCCTGGAAGAAATCCAGGGCGATACTTCCCTGATCGTTGCCCGCATTGAGGGCCTGGCCCGCTCCGTGGAGCAGGGGCTGACATCCGTTGAAAGCGTTGGCGCGCAGCTGGATTTGATTCGCGACCAGTCCGACCGGGTGCAGCAGCAGGTTTCCCGCATTGCAGAGATTGACCAGGCCAATGAGCAGAGTCTGGAACAGGTGTTCTCTGTCATTGAATCGGTGCGGGACCACATTGCCGAAAGCGATAGCAGTGTGGCGTCGCTGGCGGATCAGGCGGCCACTCTGATGGAACTGGCGGAAAACGCCAATGCCGCGTTTGCGTTGAACAGTAGCCAGAGTTACCACCGATCGTTCTTTGATCAGGCGCGTGCGGGGGCCGCCCAGATCGGTGAGATTTTTGAGCAGGCCATTCAGCAGGGCAAACTGAGCGAATCGGCCCTATTCGAGAAGAAGCGAGAGCCGATCCCGAACACCAACCCCCAGCAATACAGTAGCGCCTTCGACCGTTTCACGGACCAGGTGTTGCCAGCGGTGCAGGAGAACATCAAGAATTCCCAGGATGCCATCGTCTTCTCCATTGCCTGCGCCCAGGACGGTTACGTGCCCACCCACAATCGGGATTTTGCCCACCCGCCCACCGGTAACCCCGAAGTGGATCTGGTGAAAAGCCGGAGCAAGCGACTGTTCAATGATCGCACCGGTATTCGTTGTGGTAGCCACACTCAGGACATGCTGTTGCAAACCTACCGGCGCGATACCGGTGAAATCATGCATGACCTGTCGGTGCCCATCTTTGTCAACGGCAAGCACTGGGGTGGTTTCCGGATCGGCTATCGGCCTTCCGGGCACTGAGGTTCGTTGCTATGCTGCGGGTTTGGTTGATAGGAGTTGCGTGTGGCTGAGCCTGAGTTTATTCCCGCTGAATCGGATCAGAACAAACCGCAGGGGGCGGATTCCGCCCGCAACCTGGCGATTATTGTCTATATTCTGCAGGGACTGGCCTTCTTTCTTGGCGGGATCACGGCGCTGGTCGGGGTGATCATCAACTACGTCAAGATGGATGAGGTGCGCGGCACCTGGATTGAGCCCCATTTTCGCTGGCAGGTCCGCACCTTCTGGATTGGTCTGCTGTGGCTGGTGATCGGCACCATTACCCTGATGGTTATTATTGGCTGGTTTATCCTTCTGGGGATGGCTATCTGGGTGATTTATCGCATTGTTAAAGGCGCCCTGGCGCTGAACGACGGCAAGGCACCCGAGTAACGGTATGCTCAGTCTTCAGTGACCTCTTTCAGGCGCAGGGCGCTGACCATTCCGGTAAAGCCCATCAGCCCCAGTACGATAATCACCGCGATGTCTGAAATTAGCGACAGCGCGGCGGTAATCCCCCCGGTTACCAGCAGCAGAACCCCGATCACCGTATTGCTGACGGCGGTATAGTCTGTGCGTTTGTTGCCACCGGCCATATCCACCAGGTAGGTTTTACGCCCCAGTCGCACGCCGGCATGGGCGATGCTCAGAACAAAGAATGCGGCGGGGTAGAACCAGGCACCGCCTACATCCGGCCCGAAGATCAAGGCACTGAAGCCTACCAGCAGGCAGAGGGCGCTGGCCATGGCTGCGCCCCGTATGATGACCCGTCTGCTTGAGGTATCCGCTGCCCAGCCCCAGAAACTGGCACTGACTGAGCTGGCCAGGCTACTGGCCAGCAGGAACACCCCGAGCATCCAGCCGACATCCGATTGCTTCTGCGCCAGCACCACGAAATAGGGTGACGCCAGGGCAGAGCAAAGCAGCAGCGCCCGTGTAACCACAAAGTGCCGAAACGGCGCGTCGTCTTTCAGCAGCGACAGGCTCTGGATGGCCTCGGTCATGGCGTTACTGCCGCCGCCGGTTTCACCAGGGAATTCTTCCACACTGGCAAACAGAAAGCCGGCGATCACCCAGAGCACCGCAGCCAACAGCAAAAGAAGGCTGTAGAAAGCCAGAGTCGGATCGCCCCGGTCCCAGAACAGTAGCGCGGTCATGGCGACCGTCAGGGAACCGCCAAGGGTGGTGGCAAGGCCAGACAGACGGCCCCGGCGGGTTTTCGGAATACACTTGCCCTGAACGTCTTTCATGGCCACTGAGCAAAAGCCCCGGGCCAGGGAAAACACCACCAACCCTGCAACGATGCCCAGGCCGGCGGCATAGCCTTCCAGAAACCAGACGCTGGCGGCCATACCAACCACGCTGACTGACTGCCCGAAGCTACCCAGTGTCCAGAACCACTTGCGCACCGCCTTGCGCCGAACCCAGGCGGCAATCACCATTTGAGGCACCATGGAACCGGATTCGCGTATCGGCACCAGCCAGGCCACCAGGGCAGGGGCGCCGACGGCGCTCATCATCCACGCCAGAACGGTTTTCGGGCTGATCAGAAGGTCGCCGAGCTTGGTCAAAACATTGGCCGCAAGAATCAGAAAGAAATTCCTGGGCACCTCCCGACAGGCCTCCTCGGGAATGTCTTTGCAGACCCTGGCGTCTTCTTCGTTGGCGATGAGGGCATACAGCTGGTCAACGGGGGCGTTACTCTGGCCAGGCAAGGTGATTCTCCTTATTTTACAAGAACGCAAGCATAGCAGGTTGCCGGGTGCCTGTTCACCGGCTTGGAGGGTGCCAGTGCCAAGTTGCGGGCTTCCAGCAGGGTTGCCTGGGCCCGGCAGGTGATGCTTAATGGGCGCCTGAGATCAGGAGCCCGATATGCTGAGTTACCTTCACGCCTTTCACGCCGGCAACTTTGCCGATGTGCAAAAACACGCTGCCCTCACGCTGGCGCTGGCCATGATGCAGGCGAAAAAGACCCCGATTGCCTGTTTTGATACCCACGCCGGCAGTGCCATGTACGATCTGGCCAGCGACCGGGCCAGGAAAACGGCGGAGGCCGACAGCGGTATCCAGCGATTGTGGGCCATGCGCCAGAGGCTGTCGTCACCGGACTGGCGCCCGATGCTGGAGGTGCTGGCACGTCATAATGGTGCTGGTGAAACGCTGGCCCATTATCCCGGTTCTCCGGCCTGGTTTGCGGAATTTGCCCGCCCTGGTGATTCCGTGACGGCGTTTGAACTGCACCCTTCCGAGGGGCGAGCTCTGGAAGCCTGGGCCCGTGATGCCGGTGTCCGGGTGCTTCAACAGGACGGTTTGGCAGGGCTGGTGCGGCAGTTGCCGCCGCCCCAGCCAAGACTGCTGACCCTTATAGATCCCTCCTATGAGATCAAAGACGATTACCAGCAGGTTTCGGATACTTTGCACAAGGCATGGAAAAAATGCCGTCACGGGGTCTATCTTATCTGGTATCCCATCCTGACCAGCGGATTGGAGCAGCGCCTGATCAGTGAGCTGGAAAAAGGCGAGGTGCGCAAGATCCTGCGCCATGAGGTGCGGCTGGATCAGCCGCCGGAGCGCGGCATGGTCGGGTCAGGTATATTGGTGGTGAATCCGCCATGGGGCTTTGAACAACGCCTGGCCGCTATGATGGATGATGTGCAGGGAGACCCCGGGCTCGGCTTGTCTCAATCCTTGAACTGGCTGGTTCCGGAATGACCTGACGGGAGTAACGCATTGGCGAATGACGTTGTAGAAGACCACCCGTATCTGCCTGGCGGACTGATTCCGCTGGACCAATGGAAAACCCCTGAGACCTCGGTTCAGAAAACCATCCGCGGCGCCTTTCGGGACATTCTCGACCAGTTGAGAGCCGGTATCAGCCCGGAGGAACAGGCATTCCAGAGCCTGGATGATCTGCCGATGCTGTCTGGGGACCGGCTGGAGGAATTTGCGCCGGAACCGGATGCCGCATTGCTGGCACAGGTAATGGTGGACCAGTTCGATCAGCTTCACCGTGACGGAGCCAGCCATCGCGAGGTGAACTTTGTGGTGGCGCCCCCGTTTTCGGGGGTGCCGGAGGCGCTACGCTGCCTGTCCCGGAGGGTGCTGACACCTCCGGATAACCTGTTGATGACAGAGCAGGACGCTGGTGCCTGGTGGGATGAACAACTGTCTGGCGGCGACTGGGTGATTCCGGAACTGGCGGATTTCTGGCTCAGGCATCCGGCCGGGTTGAATCTGCTTCGGGAACTCTTCGCTCGCATCGCGCTGGACCACGCCGGTAATGGCATGGTTGGCTGTTCCAGCTGGTGCTGGCAGTTCTGGCGCCAGTATTCGCCGGAGCTCAGCCTGGCGCCCTATACCCTGGCGCCGCTTACCGGTGAGCAATTGACCCGATGGCTGGATTACCTGGCTTCCGGCGATGGAGAGCAGCAGGTAACCGCCAGAATGACGCGCGATGGGCTGTATGTACTGCCGGCGCCTCAGCAGGACTCTGACCTGAAATACAGCAGCTTCACCCAGGATCTGGCAACGCTTGCCCGGGGCAACCGGGGCGTGGCCCTCGCCATCTGGCAACGCACCTTGCGGGCCCGGCCCGAGAAAGATGATGAAGACACAGGCAAGGAAGTTGTCCGGCTGGCCGGGAGCCGGTGCTGGGTTGCTCCGCTGGATCAGATCAGCCTGCCCTCGGTGCCGGCGAGTGCCGGACGGCAGCCTAGCCACATTTTGCACGCCTTGCTGCTGCACGACGGCTTGAATGCCGAGCAGTTGGCGTTGGTGACCGGAATGCAGAAACAGGATATCGCCCTGACGCTGGACAGGTTGATCCGGGCAGAGCTGGTGGGCCGTGACCAGGCATCCGATGTGTATCGGGCGACACCACTGGGATACCCCTCAGTTCGCAAAAACCTTCAGGCCAGGGGCTATCCCGTGGATGGTTTCTAGGAGATTCCGATGGGCGATTTTGGTTTCAAGGAGACATTCTCTTCCATCACCTCAGACGCTTTGCTCGAAGCGTTGGCGGTGGTGATACTGGCATCCGTATTGATCATGCTGGTGCAGAAGCTGATACCTGCCCTTGCCGGCAAGTTGGGGGGCAAGCTCCGGTTGTACCTGCTGGCGTCGGTGCCGCTACTTCGGTTACTGATCATTGTGCTGACCATCGTAACCGTGGTGCCAATCCTGGTGGAGCCGTCTTTTGAGAACATGGTGGCGATTTTCGGGGCCCTGGGCCTGGCGCTTGGGTTTGCCTTCAAGGATTACGCCAACAGCCTGATTGCGGGCATTGTGACCCTGTATGAGATGCCTTATCGCCCGGGGGACTGGATTGAGGTGAACGGTCGGTACGGTGAGGTGAGGTCTATCGGTACCCGGGCAGCGGAGATTGTCACCCTGGATGACACCGTGATCGTGATTCCCCACAGCCTGCTGTGGAATACCCTGCTGGCGAACGGCAATGACGGAACCGACAACCTGATGTGTGTGGCCGAGCTGCACCTGGACCCAAACCACAACGTGGCGCGGATGCAGCAGCTGTTTCGGGACGTGGTGTTTACCTGCCCGTTGACCAAAACCTATCAGCCGGTGATTGTGACCGTTTCCGCAACCGACGACGCCATGCGCTACCGCCTCAAAGCCTACCCATCGGAGCCCAGGGAGCAGAGCCGGTTTATCTCGGACCTGACCGCAAGAGCGGCCGATGTCTGTGCCCGGGAAGGCGTTCGCATGGTATCAAAAAGGGTGACTGACGCAGACTAGAGCTCCATGGAGCACCAGGGCTGCGTCCATTCATCCACAAATTCCAGAAGGGCCCAGCCGGTTTCACCGGTCTGTTTGAGATACTTGTCGCGCACTGGCAGGCTGGCCTGCCGGAATCGTTCACGCTCATCGTCATCCAGAAGTACTACCTGTATATCGCCGGCTTCCACGATACTTTCGAGGCGCTGCCGATTGAGTGCTTCCTGACTTTCCCAGGCGAAACCCGCCAGGTCCGGTACCGCGTCGTTCAGCCACTTTCGTTCCCGGTCGGGCAGGTCGTTGTACCATTGCTGGTTCGACACGATAGAAGCGACAAAATAAGAAGCCCTGGCCATGGTGAGGGTAGTCTGCACTTCGTGGAAGTCCATTTCCTCAATGGCAAACACCGGGTTGGTCTGGCCGTCGATCTTGCGTAGCTGAAGATCGCTTTAGACTTGTGAATAGGGTGTCTGTACCGGCTCTGCACCGTATGCACGGTAAGCCTCGGCAGCCATGTCTGACGTCATCGTACGGATGCGCAAGCCCTGAAAGTCGTCTGGCGAGCGCAGGGGCTTATTCGCGGGCTAGGTCATCCAGCCTTCCGGAATAAAGCCCAACAGTTGCAAGCCGGTTTGCTGGTAGGGCTGCTGGAACTGTAAGATCAATTCTGGGTCTTCCAGCAACTGCCGCGCGGCTTCCGGCTGCTCGGGCATAAGAAAGTGCAGATTGAAAATGCCGGCTTCCGGAACCGTGTCGGCCAGGTGGCCGGGCGAGGCATAGGCCAGGTTCACCGAGCCATTGCGGGCCAGTTCGGTGAGCTGGGTGGAGGTACCCAGAGACCCGTAAGGAAAGACGTCCACTTCAATAAGGCCGTCCGAAATATCCTCAATATGGGCGCGGAATGCTTCTGCGTACTGATGCTGCTCGCTGCCTTCAATCTCTTCCAGGGCAAAGCGCCAGGTGATCGGGTATTTCTCCGAGATGGGTTGCAGGCTGCCCTGATCACCGGGCGCCGGGTCGTCAGAACATCCGGAGAGCATCAGGGAGCAGGCGGCCAGTGCAAGCCAGGGGCGGCTGGGTGTTTTGATCATAGCGGTCGGACTCCGGCCCGGAAAGATGAAAAGCAGATCGTTATTCCTCACAGAAAGGTATCACAAGATGAAGCCAGTGGCAGATCCGGATAGGCCGTAATATAACCGGGACAGGCAATAAAAAGCCCCGCTGGGAGCGGGGCTGAAGGACGAACCGGGTTGCAGGGTTCGCTTACATCATGGAGTCAACGCGATTACGTACTTCCGGGTCGCTGCTGTAAGCCGTTGCGATGGCGTTGTAAGTCGGGATGTCCATACCGACTTCCTCGATCACGCCCACCATCTTGTCGTTGGCTTCCATTTGCAGCTCCTGGGCCTTTTGCTGGGAATCGGCCGCTTCGATCTTCGCGATGTAGTCTTCACGAACTTCCATCACACCGGATTGCGCTTCGACGAACTGCTGCAGCTCGGAATCGCTGTAGTTGGCATCCTGAGCATTTTGAGCCGCTGGGTCTGCGTATTCTGCGCCTTGCTGTGCATCTTGCTGGGCAATGGCAGGTGCAGCCGCGAGAATGGCGAGGGAAGCGGTCATGGAAATCAGCAGTTTATTCATAAACAAGCTCCTTACTTAGGGTTTGGCGGAGAACTAAGAGGTTCCGCCGATTTGTGAAACACACAGTAGACCTAACAAGTGCTGTGCCAACTTTCCCAAATAATATTAAAGGCAATAAAAACAAGTAGTTATGTTTTTCGTGGCATTACGTTCGGGTAATCCCGGTTGTGGCGAAATGCCACATGTGGCACAAATGCTGTGACACTTCTACATAGGAATCGCTCATGGCTTCCCTTGGCCGCCGCATTGGTGATCTGTTTCGCTCGCTCCAGTTAACGCTGGTTCTGAGCATCGTGGTCCCACTTCTGTTGTTTAGTGGTATTGCGATCTACATCGGCCTGGGCGCGGTTGAAAAAGCGTTGAATGAGCGCCTTCGTGAAGACCTTGAACTGGTGGCCAGGGCGGTCAGCGGCCCACTGTCCAATGCCCTGGTGGAGAAAGACGAACTGGTGCTGGGAGAGTCCCTCAAATCCATCTTCCAGATCGGCCGCATTTCCGGGGCGTCGGTGTTTGATGAAGAAGGTAACCGGGTGGCCAGTCTGGGCGTGGCGGATTCAGACGTCACCAACAGCGTGAGCGCTGAGCGGGTGATTTCCAGTGGCGAGCTGGGCGGTGCCTTCCGGCGGGTGGATGGCGAATCGGTGTTTTCGCAGTTCACGCCGCTGGTCGGCGAAGACGGCCGTATTCAGGGGCTGCTACAGGTGACCAGACAGCGCAGTGACTTCCACGACCTGGTGGCATCAAGCCGCTGGTGGGCGGTGGGTATCTGGTCTGTGCTCGCGGTGACCATCATCCTGGTGGTGGTGCTGGGGCATTACCGTACTGTGGGGCGCCACGTGAATGGATTGATGGAGAACATGGATAAATTGGCGCCTGGCCGTTGGCTTCTGGCGACCCCTGCGGCAGGGCCGCGGGAGTTGCGACAGATTCACCGGGGTATTCGGGATATGGGCCGGCGCATGGGCGATGCCGAGGCGGAGATCGAAGACCGGATCGCCCGGGAAAGAGCGCTGGCGGAACAACTGGAGTATCAAGAGAAGGTGGCCATGATCGGCCGCGTTGCCGGCGGGGTGGCTCATGAGTTGGGGGCGCCGCTGAATGTGATTCAGGGCCGTGCCCGGATACTAGCCAGGGCCGGGCTGCCGGACGATCAACAGCGGCACCTTAAGGATATCGAGCACCAGGTGCAGCGGATGACCACCATCATTCAGCAGCTGCTGGACTGTTTCCGCCATGTGCCGGACTCCAGGCGGCCACTGGACCTGTCTGATGTTCTGCGAGACGTTATGGCCCGCGCCCCCGAAGATGAACGTTGCAGCCATTGTCGGCTGGAAACCGACGGCTTTGATCAACCTATGCCTACCCGGGCCGAGCCGCTGCGGGCTGGTCTGGCGTGTCTGAACGTGATCCGAAATGGCTGCCAGTCTGCCCGCAGCCGGCTCAGGGTGACGGCTCACCAGTCCAGTGATTGCTGGGAAATCCGGGTAGAGGATGACGGCCCGGGCATCGCGCCTGAGGACCGGGACAGGATCTTCGAGCCCTTCTACAGTACCCGCCCCGCCGGTGAAGGGACTGGCCTTGGGCTGGCGGTTGTGAGCAGTGTCATGAAGGAGCATGGAGGTCGCGTAGGTGTGGAAGAAAGCAGCCTGGGCGGGTGTCGAATGAGTCTGTATTTTCCCAGGGAGACTGGCTTATGAGTGATTCGGTAGCGACCATATTACTGGTTGAGGATGACCAGAGCCTGGGCCAGTTGCTGGCCGAAGAGCTGGAGATGGACGGCTACACCATGCTCCGGGCCGGGACCGTTGATGAGGCCCGGCAGCAACTGCGGGGCCAGCGGCCAAGCCTGATTGTCTCCGACCTGCGATTGCCGGATGGCGACGGCCTGCAGGTGCTGTCGTTTCAGCAGGCAGAGCACCCGGGAATTCCGTTTATCGTGATTACCGCCTTTGGCACGGTCGATCAGGCGGTGGATGCACTGAAAGCGGGTGCTGACGATTTTCTGACCAAGCCGTTATCGACTGATCACCTGAGGCTCAAGATAAAGCGGCTGCTGGCTCAGGCGGACATCAACCGGCAGTTGGCGGAGATTCAGGCGAGCCAGAATGGCGGAGATAACCTGGGCCTGGTGGGAGACAGTTCCGCCATGGCGCGCTTGCGCACCGAAATCCGGCAGGTGGCTCGCAGCCAGGCGGCGGTATTGATCAACGGTGAAAGCGGGACCGGCAAGGAACTGGTGGCCCGGGCGGTTCATCAGCAGAGTGATCGCGCCGGGCAGGCGTTTCTGGCCGTAAACTGCGCGGGCATTCCGCCAGACCTGATGGAAAGTGAATTCTTTGGCCATGAAGCCGGCGCGTTTACCGGCGCCAGACAGGGGCGCAAGGGGCTGTTTGCGGAAGCCAGCGGCGGCACCCTGTTGCTGGACGAGATTGGTGAGATGCCCCTGGCGCTGCAGGCGAAGCTGCTCCGGGTGCTTCAGGAAGGCTCCATCAAGCCGGTGGGCTCTGATCATGAAGAAACCGTGGATGTGCGGATTCTCGCCGCCACCCACGTTGATCTGATGAGGGCGGCGGAGCAGGGGGAGTTCCGGGAGGATTTGTACTATCGCCTGGAAACCCTGTCGCTGAGTATTCCGCCACTCCGGGAACGGGGCGAAGATGTTGAACTGCTGGCGATGCATTTCCTCAAGGAGGCCTGCCGCCGCCATAACCGGGGGTTTATCAAACTCAGTGATGTGACCCTGCGGGTGCTGCGTGACTATCCGTTCCCTGGTAACGTCAGGGAACTGTCCAGCGCCATTGAACGGGCGGTCACCTTCTGCGAGGGCGATACTATACAGCCTGAGCATTTGCCGGAGCGCATCCGAAAACGTCAGGGGGGCTCGCCCCAGCCGCTGGCGGCACCGGGTTCGGTGAATCTGTCAGAGTGGCCGACGCTGGAGGTCTTACAGCAGGACTATGTGCGCCGGGTCATGGCGGCGGTGGATGGTAACAAGCGCCGGGCTGCTCAGATTCTGGGTATCAACCGGCGAACACTGTATCGTTGGCTGGAAACCGAAACAGGACCGGCAAATGACTAACCAGAAGCAGGCCATGCTATATGGCCTGGCGACAGTACTGCTTTGGTCGACTGTGGCAACCGCCTTCAAACTGGCCCTGGCCGATTTGGTTCCGGTGCAGATGTTACTGGTAGCCTGTGCGGCGTCGGTGGTGGTCATGGGTGGAATTCTCGCGGCCCAGGGCCGTTGGCATCTGGTGTTTGCGTTATCCCGCCGGCAGTACCTGCAGTCGATCGGGATGGGGTTGATCAACCCGTGCCTTTACTACTTCTTCCTGTTCGGCGCCTTTGATCGCCTGCCCGCCCAGGAGGCGCAGCCACTCAACTACACCTGGGCGCTGGTGCTTGCCTATCTCTCGGTGCCCTTTCTGGGCCAGAAACTGCGCCGCATCGACATTCTTGCCGGTCTGGCTTGCTATGCCGGAGTGGTGGTCATTGCTACCCGGGGCGCGGTCACCAGCCTCAGTTTTTCAGACCCACTGGGGGTAGCCTTCGCTTTGGGCAGTACCCTGGTGTGGGCCAGCTACTGGATTATTGCCACCCGGGACACCCGTGACCCGGTGGTTGGCCTGTTCCTGAATTTCCTGTTCGGCTTGCCGTTCATAACGCTGGCCTGCTGGTACACGGTGGGGCTGTCGCTCCCATTGGGCGGGTCGCTGGCGGCGGCGGTCTATGTTGGCGTATTCGAGATGGGAATAGCGTTTGTACTCTGGTCCCAGGCCATGAAAAAAGCTGAGAATACCGCGAAGGTCAGCAATCTGATCTTCATCTCACCGTTTCTGTCGTTAGTGTTTATCTACTTCATCCTCGGCGAAATCATTTTGCCGTCTACCTACGTCGGGCTGACGCTGATCATGGCCGGGTTGTGGTTACAGCAGAGGAAGGTTCGGGTTCGGCAGCGGGGGCTCAACCATGGATGACGGCTGGTACCTTTATCTGGTTCGCACCAGAACCGGCAGCCTGTATACCGGCATTACCACAGACGTGGAACGCCGCTTCTCAGAGCATCAGGCCGGGGCCCCCAAAGGGGCCCGCAGCCTGCGGGGCAAAGGGCCTTTGACCCTGGCATTCCAGGCATCGGTCGGCAACCGTAGCCGGGCCTCGCAACTGGAATGGCAGGTCAAACGCTGGTCCAAAGCCCGTAAGGAAGCGCTTATCAGAGGTGCTCTCAGCTTGCCAGATGGGCCCTGACATGGTCGGCGGCAACCTGCACGGCCTCGGTGGCGCGGTCCAGTTGGCCGCAATGGACTTGAAACACGTGCCACAGGTTATTGTAGATCTCCAGCTGGGTTGCTACGCCATCTCGCTTGGCGACATCTGCCAGCCGGGTAGCATCGTTCAGCAGGATTTCCTCGCTGCCAACCTGGATCAGTAACGGTGGCAAGTGATCCAGCTGGCCATACACCGGCGATATCAGTGGCGTGGTCAGCGGTGTGTCACCGGCGTACATCCGGGCGGCATTGGCGGTCCAGCTTTCCTGCAACACCGGCTCGCGCTCCGGCTGATAGAGCGCGCCCTGGCTGAGATCGACCCAAGGCGAGAAACACGTGATTGAGGAGGGAAGCGGGTGTTTCTGGTCACGCAGTTTCATCGCCAGAGCGATGGATAATCCGCCGCCGGCCGAATCACCGGCCAAGGCAAGGCTATTGGCCGACCGTCCCTGGCTGATCAGCGCCAGGTAAACGGATTCGGCATCATCCAGCGCTGCCGGGAACGGATGTTCCGGAGCCAGGCGGTAATCGGGGGTAATCACTTCGCACCCGGACAGTTTGGCCAGATGCCCGGTGATGCCTCGATGGGTGTTGGCAGAGCCAATGATATAGCCGCCGCCATGGAGGTAGAGAATCGTCCCTGACGGCGTTGCTGTTGCCGTGGTTCGCACCACCGGTACATCGCCCAGATCGTCCCGGACAAACCGGGCGCTGCGAGGCGGCACGGACGACCGATAGGCCTGGCGAATCAGCTGGCGTTGCAGTTTCAGGGGTACAGCATTCGAGAGCATCGGGCGGACCAAGCGCTGCATTGTCTGGCGCAGCCCGGCTTCAAGAAGCGGCTGGAACATCTGTGTTCTCCCTCGTGAATGCGTTAGGATGTCGAACAATTCTCGATTCATGACAGGCGTTTAACTCTACGTGTACTGGAAAACAGATTCCATAGAAATTCCGAACTGGGACAGACATTCTTTGCTGGATCGTCTGGAACCCTTTGATCCGGCCATCAACCGTGAACTCAGTGTCGAGATGGAGGCCTACTGCCGTTTTTATGGCCTGGACTTGTGGGTAGAGCATCCGGAGGTGGCCTACCATCAGGGTTACATCAAGGCTGAGCGGCATGAGGTCATGGTTCATTACTTCCGGCTGCCGGAGTCGTCGGCCCCCAAGGGCACGGTGTTCATCCTGCACGGTTATTTTGATCATGTGGGGCTCTACACGCAGCTGATTGACCGCTGTCTTGGTGCCGGTTTTGATGTCTTGGCCTACGACCAGCCGGGGCACGGGCTTTCGAGCGGCACACCGGCCGCCATCGGCAGCTTCCTGGAATACCAGGCGGTGTTGTCGGAGGTGATGGCGCGGGTGCGGGAAAAAATCCGCGGCCCCTGGTTTGCAGTAGGGCAGAGTACGGGCGGGGCGATTCTGATCGACTACCTGTTGTCGAATCACCATAGCCGGGAAACCTCGGATTTCCGTAGAGTGGTGTTGCTGGCACCGCTGGTGCGCCCCATGGGATGGTTGGGCGCCAAGATTCTGCATAGTCTGGTCAAACCCTTTCTGACCCGCTGGCGCAGGGTGTTTGGCACCAACAGTGGCAATGCCCGCTTTCTGGACTTTCTGCGGGAGCATGATCCCCTGCAGGCCAGGGCCGTGCATGTGGATTGGGTGACTGCCCTGCGTAAATGGGTGCCACATATAGAATCGGCACGGCCGGTGGATTTTCCGGTGACGGTGGTTCAGGGGGAAAAGGATCTGACCGTGGACTGGCAGCACAATTTACGGATTATCCGGAATAAATTTGCCTCAGTAAGGGAACAAAGAATCCCGGATGGGCGTCATCATCTGGTAAACGAAGCGCAGGATTTGCAGGCGACGGTGTTTAACACCATTATTGATACTTTCATCGAGTAATACATTGGTTTGCGCCACGAGTGGCCGCCAGTCAGGAACTGAAGCAGGAGAACACAGTGAAAAAGACCATTCTTGCCTTTGCAGTGGCAACCGTTGGCCTTAGCGGCTGTATGACTTACGACCCTTACACCGGCGAAGAGAAAACCTCCAGTGCCACCAAGGGCAGCATCATTGGTGCTATCGGTGGTGCTGCTGTAGGTGCGGCAACCTCCAGCAAAAGCGACCGCGGCAAGGGCGCGTTGATCGGTGCGGCTGGTGGGGCGGCCATCGGCGGCGGTATCGGCTACTACATGGATCGTCAGGAAGCCGAGCTGCGTCATAAGCTGGAAGGCACTGGCGTTCGGGTGGTTCGCAACGGTGACCAGATTGAATTGATCATGCCTGGAAACATCACTTTCGATACTAACCAGTCCACCATCCGCCCTGGCTTCAACGACACCCTGGAATCCGTGGGTCTGGTGCTCAAGGAATTCGATAAGACGATCATTCAGATTGAAGGCCACACTGACAGCACAGGGTCTGAAAACTACAACCAGCTATTGTCAGAGCGCCGCGCGTCATCCGTTCGTGACTTCCTGCTGAATCAGGGCATTGAGCCGCGCCGGACCCGCGCTGTGGGCTATGGCCAGCGTTATCCGATTGCCTCCAACGACACCGCTTCTGGTCGTGAGCAGAACCGCCGTGTTGAGTTGACCCTGGTGCCGATGCAGTAAAGCCCGGCTGGGTTTTGCCATCGCCCAACGAAAAAGCCCCGGCTGCAAAGACCGGGGCTTTTTGTTTGCCGTGTTGGCAGGTGGAGCATCAGTTGGTGTTACTGGGCAGCCACTCATCAACGCGCTTTTTGAGTTCATCCAGCTGGTTCTCGCCAGACTCCTTCAGCTCGCCCAGCTTGGCCCGGGCCGTTTCGATCTGGTCTTCCATGGCCTGAATGCGCTCTGAGAAGTCCCGCTGAATCTGAGCCTCAGCTTCTTCGTCCTTTGCTTTGGCAATTTTCTCATTGGCCTCGGCTCTCAGGCTTTCGATCTGTTTGCTCCAGTGCTCTGTCTGGGTTTCCAGTTTTCGCTGCAAAGAATCCTTCAATGACATAGCTAACTTTCCTGTCAGGCCGGGCATCTTCCTCGACCATTTCAATGAGTGGTATCTACCAGCATGGCCTCGGGTGCTGGAAACTCAAGGGCGTCAGGATTAAGTTTTGTTGAAGTCACCTTAATTCGGGGTATTGTGGCCCGAAATGGCATAAAAAAACCGGAGCCAAGCCCCGGTTTCTTAGCGTAAGCACTGCGCTCAGAACAATACCCGACAACGGATAGTGCCCTTCACCTGGCGCAATTTTTCCAGTGCCAGCTCTCCGTAGGCCTTGTCAACATCAACTACCACGTAGCCGATGTCTTCCTTGGTTTGCAGGTACTGCCCACACACGTTGATGCCATTCTCTGAGAACACCTGGTTGATCTCGGACATCACGCCCGGCACGTTCTCATGGATGTGCAGCAGGCGGTGCTGGTTCGGGTGCGAAGGCAGGGCCACTTCCGGGAAGTTCACAGAGGAGACGGAGGTGCCGTTATCGCTGTACATGGCCAGCTTTTCGGCTACTTCGCGACCGATGTTTTCCTGAGCCTCAATGGTAGAACCGCCCACGTGCGGGGTCAGGATGCAGTTGTCGAATTCCCGCAGCGGAGAGATGAACTCTTCATCGTTGGACTTCGGCTCAACCGGGAACACGTCTACCGCAGCGCCCAGCAGCTTGCCGGAACGGAGGGCGTTGGCCAGGGCGTCGATGTCGACCACGGTGCCCCGGGATGCGTTCATCAGGATGGAGCCAGGCTTCATCTGGGCGAACTGCTCGGCCTTGAACATGTACTTGGTGGCCGGCGTTTCCGGTACGTGCAGGGAAACCACGTCTGCAATGTTCAGCAGTTCCTGCAGGGTGCCTACCTGAGTGGCATTACCAATCGACAGCTTGGAGACCACATCGTAGAAGTACACGTCCATGCCCAGGCCTTCGGCCAGAACACTGAACTGGGTACCGATATTGCCGTAGCCGATGATGCCAAGCTTCTTGCCACGGATTTCGTAGCTGTTCTTGGCGGATTTCAGCCATTCGCCCCGGTGCGCCTTGGCGCTCTTCTCAGGCACGCCGCGCAGCAGCAGGATGGCCTGGGCCAATACCAGCTCGGCGACGGAGCGAGTGTTGGAAAACGGTGCGTTGAATACCGCAACACCACGGCGGGTGGCGGCTTGCAGGTCGACCTGGTTGGTGCCAATACAGAAACAGCCCACGGCCACCAGCTTTTTGGCGGCGTCAAATACCCTCTCGGTCAGCTGGGTGCGGGAGCGGATACCGACGAAGTGCGCATCGGCAATCTTCTCGATCAGCTCTTCCTCGCCCAGGGAATGGGACAGGTATTCAATGTTGGTGTAACCCGCAGCGTTCAGGGTATCAATGGCGGATTGATGCACGCCTTCCAGCAGCAGGATCCGGATTTTGCTCTTTTCGAGAGACGTATTTGACATGGGCTTGCTTCCGAACCTTTCGTCACGTGAAATGACCGCGGCCGGGGATCGTCAACCCGGCTCACAGAACAGGGGCGATATGATACCATAAAAGGAACTTTTCACAGCGCGCCGGTTTGCCTGAATCAATTCCTTGCGAATCGCCGAACCACAGGCCCGGCCCAAACCTGACGAGACTGACGCATCCATGAATTCCGAACAGATCATTGCTTCCCTGAAAGAGCTGGTAGCCGCCGGTGACGCACCGGGAAAAGTGCTGACGGACCCGGCCGACCTGGACACCTACGGCAAGGACTGGACCAAGATCTATCCCCCCAAACCACTGGCAATTGTTCTGCCCAAGACCACTGAGCAGGTGCAGGCGCTGGTGAAGTTTGCCAATGAGAACCAGATAGCGCTGGTGCCTTCAGGCGGACGTACGGGTTTGAGTGCCGGTGCGGTGGCGGCGAACGGTGAGGTGGTCGTCGCGTTCGACAACATGAACCAGATTCTGGATTTCAACGCCAGCGACCGCATTGTGCGTTGCCAGGCCGGTGTCGTCACGGAGCAGCTGCAGAACTTTGCCGAAGAAAACGGCCTGTACTACCCGGTGGATTTTGCCTCCGCGGGCTCCAGCCAGCTCGGCGGTAACCTGTCCACCAATGCTGGCGGCATCAAGGTGATCCGCTACGGCATGAGCCGCGACTGGGTGGCCGGCCTGAAAGTGGTCACCGGCAAGGGCGATATCCTGGACCTGAACAAGGACCTGGAAAAGAACAACACCGGCTACGACCTGCGCCATCTGTTTATCGGTGCCGAGGGTACCCTGGGCTTCATTACCGAAGCCACCATGAAGCTCACCCGCCAACCAGACAACCTGACCGTGCTGGTGCTGGGGCTGGGCGACCTGACCAACACCATGGATGTGCTGCAGGAGTTCCAGAGCAAGCTGGACCTGACCGCCTACGAGTTCTTCTCCCATCAGGCCATGGGCCACGTTCTGGCTCACGGCCAGGTGCAGGCGCCGTTTGAAACTGAAGCGCCTTATTATGCCCTGCTGGAGTTCGAGGCAGTCTCTGACCAGGTAATGGACGACGCCATGGCGCTGTTCGAGCACTGCGTTGAGGAAGGCTGGGTACTGGATGGCGTGATCAGCCAGAGCGAAACCCAGGCCCAGAACCTGTGGCAGCTGCGGGAGCGGATTTCCGAATCCATCGCCCCGCGCACGCCTTACAAGAACGACATTTCCGTGGTGGTGTCCAAGGTGCCGGGGTTTCTGCAGGAAATCGAGAGCGTGGTAACCGACCATTACCCGGATTTCGAGATTATCTGGTTCGGTCATATTGGAGACGGCAACCTGCACCTGAACATTCTCAAGCCTGAAGGCATGGCTAACGAAGATTTCTTCGAGAAATGCCAGCAGGTGAACAAGTGGGTGTTCGAGATTGTTGAACGCTACCAGGGCAGTGTTTCCGCCGAACATGGCGTCGGCATGACCAAGAAGCCATACTTGCAGTACACCCGCAGCGAAGCCGAAATTGCCTATCTGCGCGGCATCAAGCAGGTGTTCGACCCCAATGGCATCATGAACCCGGGTAAAATCTTCGATTGATCCGGGTTCTTTGAAGGCGAGGTTTTCGGCGAGTGCAGGAACACATTGTTGTGCTCACCGGCGCTGGTATCAGCGCCGAAAGCGGTCTCTCCACCTTCCGCGACAGCGGCGGCCTGTGGGAGCAACACAGCGTGTACGATGTGGCCACGCCGGAGGCTTTTGCCCGTAACCAGGAACTGGTGCTGCGTTTCTACAATGAGCGCCGGCACCAGCTGAAATCTGCCCAGCCCAATCCTGCCCATCGCATGCTGGCTGAGCTGGAAAGCCGCTACCGCGTCACAGTGGTTACCCAGAACGTGGATGACCTGCACGAGCGGGGCGGCTCCACCAACGTTCTGCACCTTCACGGCGAACTCACCAAGGCCCGCAGCTCTGGTTTTCCTGAGCTGATCTACGACATCGGCTACAATGAAATCCACCCCGGCGATGTATGCGAACGCGGCACCCAGCTGCGGCCGCATATTGTCTGGTTCGGTGAGGAAGTGCCGATGCTGGATGCGGCAGCGGAGGTGGTTCGTACTGCTGACCGGCTGTTGATCGTGGGCACGTCACTTCAGGTCTACCCCGCCGCCGGGCTGGTCTACGAAGTGGATATTGATGTGCCCATCACGGTGATCGATCCCGGCGAGCCTGCCTCGGTTTCCAGGGCAAGGGTCATTCGCAAAAGTGCGAGTGACGGCTTGAGTGAGTGGGTCTCGACGTTGACCTAGCACCCACGTTTGGAGTGCTGCTATGGGGAAGGCTTTCCAAAACTGTGCGGAGCCATGGATGGCGGAGCCCAAGCGTCACAGGGATGTGCCGCAAGGAGCGTGTTTTGGAAAGCCTTCCCCATAGCAGCACTGCGCTCGATAGTTGGCCCTCCCCGACAGGGCTCTTGCCTCAACCACGGAGGTATTTCTCGAGTTCTGATCTAAAGGCCGCCTGTACGCCCAGCCTTTTTAACATCCAGTAGTGCCCTGCAATCATCCGGTCTATAAAGATGCTCTCCACGGGTGGCTTGAAGTAATCCAAGTACTTGAACACGGTGCTGGTTTTTGCCGCTACGTGCTTGTGGATGTCGGCCTCGGCAAAGTCGTAAGGCTCATCATTCAGGAACGGAATGATCAGGATGTCCCGCCACATGGCGTAGTAGGCTTCGTCAACTGCTGGTTGATTATCAACCCTGGCGCCAAGATCGATCAGGTATTGATCGAGAGCCTGGTAATCTTCATCCAACGCTGCAATCAAGGCCTTACGGTAAGCCTCGACAATCTCCGGCTTCAGCTTCTTCACGCACCCGAAGTCGTACATGATGATGGTGCCGTCCGGCCGGTAGGCGAAGTTGCCGGCGTGTGGGTCGCCGTGGATGCATTGGAAGCGGAACAGTTGGTCGGCCATGATGGTGAAGATGCGGTGGCCGATTTCGTTAAGAGTGTCCTGGCTATAGCGTTCCGGGGTGACCTTGCTGACATGGTCGCCTTCCACCAGTTCCAGGGTCAGTACCCGTCGGGTGGAGTGGCTGTCGACCACCTCCGGAATAACCACCCAGGGCTGGTCTTTGTGGAATTCGCGAAAGAGTTTGAGATTGCGGGCTTCGTTTTCGTAGTCCAGTTCTTCTTTCAGGCGCAGGCGGATTTCGCCGAACAGCTGGTCTACGGTCTCCTTTGGCATTTTCAGCAGGCCGCCCAGCTTCAGGGCCAGGCGTAGCTGTTTCAGGTCGGAGTCACAGGATTCGTCAACGCCTGGGTACTGCACCTTGACGATCACATCGGTGCCATCGTGCAGGCGGGCGCGATGTACCTGGCCAATGGAGGCGGACGCGTAAGGGGTTTCCTGCAGGTACTCGAACAGTTCACCCACCGGTTTGCCCAGCTCGCTCTCCATCTGCGCAAGAATGACATCGAAAGGCATGGGTGGGGCTTCTTTCTGGAGCTTTTCCAGAGCCTGGGAAAACTCTTTGGGCAGGAAGTCCTGGGTCTGGGACGCAATTTGCCCCACCTTCATCACTGCACCCTTGAGTTCACCCAAGGTGTCGGCAATCTCGCCGGCCATACGGGTGTAACTTTCGCTACGAGCGCCTTCGTCGTCGACGGTGCGGAACATGCGCCGCGCCCTTTGGCCTGCGTACTGGCCCGCCACGGAGGCGGTCATGCCCGCGAGTTTGAAGAAGCGTCCTGTACGGGACGTAACTGGTTTCTTCGCCATGGTCCTGTCTGTTTCCCCTGAAACGCGTGGTTCGCCTGAATATGCGTTCAGGCGGGCAAATCAGACCACTGTTGTCTCCACAAACAGCACATCTTCCAGTTCCAGCGACAGGGTCTGGCCGGAGACGAGCGGCCCGACCCCTTTGGGAGTTCCGGTCAGCACCACGTCCCCGGGCTGAAGGGTGAACTGGCTGCTCATGTGGGCGATCAGCGGCACAATGGGGTTCAGCATATCACGGGTGTCGCCGGTCTGTTGGCGTTGTCCGTTTATGTCCAGAGTGAAACGGATATTGCCTTTGGGAAGCTTGTCGGCAGCCACAAACGGGGAGAGCGGGCAGGCGCCGTCAAAGGCCTTGGCTCGCTCCCAGGGCTGGCCTTTCTCCTTGAGCTTGCTTTGCACATCCCGCAGCGTCAGGTCCAGCGCCAGGCCGTAGCCCAGAATGGCACCCTCGGCTTCGCTGGCAGAGGCGTTGGTGAGCGGCCGGCCGATGAGCACGGCCAGCTCAGTTTCAAAGTGGACTTCGCCCTGGTTGCGGGGGAAGTCCAGAGGGCGGGTGATGTGCACCGCTGCCGTTGAGGGTTTGATAAACAGCAGCGGCTCGTCGGGCACCGGGTTGTTCAGTTCACGCGCGTGCTCGGCGTAGTTGCGACCAATGCACACGATTTTGCCCAGAGGCATATGAACCGGTGTGCCATCTTTCCAGTGATGTTGATAATCGGGCATGGTCGCCTCCTTTAACGGTGGTTATTCTCCCTCGAACGAACACACAGTATAAACCTGCAGGCCGTCTTCCTGCAGCTTGCGCGAACCGCCCAGGTCCGGCAGGTCGATCATGGCGGCGACTTCCACGATCTCCGCGCCAATACGCCGAATCAGTCGGGTAGCGGCCAGCATGGTGCCGCCGGTGGCGATCAGGTCGTCTACCAGTACCACTTTATCGCCCGGCTTGAAGGCGTCCTTGTGCAGCTCCACCGACGCCGTGCCGTATTCCAGCTCGTAGTCTTCCACCAGGGTATCAAAGGGAAGTTTACCCTTCTTACGTACCAGCACCAGTGAGGCGTTGAGCTCGTAGGCCAGGGCCGAGCCGATGATAAATCCGCGGGCATCCACCGCTGCCACAGCGTCGATATGTTGGCCATGGTAGCGGTGAACAAAGGCGTCAATCAGCTTGCGAAATGCGGTTTTGTCTTGCAGAACCGTGGTGATATCCCGGAAGGAAACACCGGGTTTGGGCCAGTCCGGCACGGTGCGGATGGCTTTCTTTATACTCTCGGAAAAATAATCCATAACTCACCTGTGCGGACCTGGCTTACGCCAGATCCAGGAACATGAATTTCAGAACGAAGACAACGGCGATGGTGGTGACACTCCAGTTCAGGTCAGACCATTTGCCGGCCAGGGCCTTGACTGCCACGTAGGTGATAAAGCCGAGGGCAATACCATGGGCGATGGAAAACGTCAGCGGCATCATTAAGGCGGTGACGATGGCCGGTGCGATGTCGGTGATGTCGTCCCAGTCCACCAGTTTCAGACCACTGGCCATCAGACAGGCAACGTAAAGCAACGCCGGGGCCGTTGCGTAAGGCGGGATCACGCTGGCAATGGGTGAGAATAGCAGACAGGCCAGGAACAGCAGGGCGACCACGACGGCAGTCAGGCCGGTGCGGCCACCCGCCGCGATACCGGCGGTGGATTCCACATAACTGGTGGTGGTGGAGGTGCCCAGGGCAGAGCCCGCCATGGTTGCGACCGAATCCGACATCAGGGCCCGGCCCAGGCGCGGCAGTTTGCCGTCTTTATCCAGCAGGCCGCCTTTCTGGGCAGCGCCCACCAGGGTGCCGGAAGTATCGAACAGATCCACAAACAGGAAGGCAAACACCACGCTGATCATGCCTACGTTCAGGGCGCCGGCCAGGTCCAGTTGCATGAAGGTGGGGGCAATGCTTGGCGGCGCCGACACAAGCCCCTGGTATTCCACCATACCCAGCATCATCGCGATCACCGTAATGGCGATAATGCCGATCATCACAGAGCCGGTGATCTGACGGAAAGACAACGCGCAGATCAGTACAAAACCACCGAAGAACAGCAGTGCCTCGGGTACCATGACGTCACCCAGGCTGACCAGCGTGGCGGGGTGATCAACCACAATGCCGGCGTTCTTCAGGGCGATCAGGGCCAGGAAGAAGCCGATGCCGGCAGAAATGCCGAACCGCAGCGACATGGGAATGGAATTGATGATCCACTCCCGCACCTTGAAGATGCTCAACAGGAAGAACAGGAAACCGGACAGGAACACGGCTCCCAGAGCCACCTGCCAAGTATAGCCCATGCTGCCAACCACGGTGAACGAGAAGAACGCGTTCAGGCCCATGCCCGGGGCCAGTGCGATCGGGTAGTTGGCCCACAGGCCCATAATCAGGGTGCCGATTACTGCCGCCAGGCAGGTCGCAACAAACACCGCACCGAAATCCATGCCGGTGGAGGACAGTAGGCTGGGGTTGACCACGATGATGTAAGCCATGGTCAGGAAGGTGGTAATACCCGCGACCACTTCTTTACGAACATTGGTGCCGTGGGCCTGGAGTTGGAACAGTCGTTCAAGCATGACGGGGGTCTGCCTCTCGGGATGCCTGGGTTGGGGGTTGAAACTCTGTTTACGTGCGGAAATCGTGAACTGGGTGAAAAAACGGCAATCTTACCGGCTCATAACGCTGAGGCCAAGGGATGATTGACAGTTCAGTTTGCCATGTGGTCGCGTTGAAGCCGGATATCGAAACGCACTGCCAGCATGCGCACGATTACAATGAACAGTAGGCCAATGGTCAGCGCAATGGATTCGCTTTCCAGATACCACTGGCACACAAAGTACAGCCAGCAGCCGGCAAACGCGATGGAGGCGTAGATTTGATCCTTGCGGAAGATAAACGGCACTTCGTTGCACAGGGTGTCTCGCAGTGCACCGCCGAAGCAGCCCGTCATTACCCCAAGCATGGAGGCGATAAACCAGGAATGGCCCAGATCCAGCGCCAGCTGGGCGCCGAGAATCGAGAAAATGCCGAGGCCAATGGCATCCGGAAAGACGATACGGGATTCCTTGAGGCTGTGCGCCCGGCTCCAGTAACTGAACACAATCGCCATGGCCAGAATCAGGATA
The DNA here is from genome assembly GCF_052380025.1 of Marinobacter sp. NSM. Classification (NCBI taxonomy): domain Bacteria; kingdom Pseudomonadati; phylum Pseudomonadota; class Gammaproteobacteria; order Pseudomonadales; family Marinobacteraceae; genus Marinobacter; species Marinobacter sp. NSM. The sequence continues at coordinate 89,038 of NZ_JBQTCK010000004.1, read as the reverse complement.
GGCTGCTCCTGGTGCTTGATCCAGTACAGCGGGTGGTTATCCATGATCAGATCCCGCAACGTGCCACCACCCAGAGCAGTAATAAAACCGATGGCGAAAATGCCCACGGGGTCCATGTTCTTCGAACGCGCGACAATCATGCCGGAAATGGCAAATGCCACAACCCCAATCATTTCAAGTGTATAGATGATGTCGAACATGGCCGGCTCTGGGGCAGAAAGTGTACGTAAGCAAAGGCGATCAAACGGGAGCGCGGAGGATAGCTGAAAACGGGCTCGAATTCACCTGACGACACGCCATTGTGCCGGGCCAGGATGAAGACCAGAGACAGGATGCAGAATTACCCGGGGAGTGATCTGTCAGCCGCTGGCAGGGCGTATGTTCACCGGCCCCTGTTTTCATTGATCCGGAGTACACCATAAATGCCGCTGATTCGTCTTGCCTACGCCAGTGAAGCGACCTTTGAAGCCAAGCCCCTGGAGCAAGGGGTAGAGCCCCACGTTGCCCGTATTCTGCTTGTGTCTCGTCGGAACAACGGAAAAGTGGGCCTTGTGGGAGGGCTGTATTACGGTGACAACCGCTTTTTCCAATACCTGGAAGGCGAAGAAGAAGCCGTTCGGGACACTTACCAGAGAATTCTTCAGGACCCAAGGCATCGTAATGTCCGGACGTTGATCGAGGAACCTGTGGCCGAGCGTTCGTTCACAAACTGGTCGATGAAGTACGTGCCGGCGTCTGCAGACGTTCAGGCATTTCTTCAGAAGCACCAATTGCCAGAGTTCAATCCATCCGCTTTTGACAGCACCCAGTGTGAAGAAATGATTGACCTGATCCGACGCTCCAGCCAGGACCAGAAACTGGTCAACCACGACGAGCCGGTGCGCAGTAAGTCGCCCGCCCCACAAACCCTGTCACCAGGCCTTAAAGCCGGTCTGGTTGTTGCTGCGGTGGGGCTGGTCGTGGTGCTGGCGGTTAGCGCGACTATGTTATAGGGCTGCATCAGCGTGGTTTATGCAAAACGATAAACGATCTTGATTTGCTTCATGATGCAACTGCGTTTAGCTTGGTGCGATTCAATAAAAAAGCTGAACAAGGCGCCGCTTGAGCCTGAACACTGCAGTTACGCTGATCGGCCCCAAGGCATCAGGAGAGATCATGAAAGCCATTCTGTGCAAAGAATACGGACCTGCCGAAAACCTGGTTATTGAAGACATCCCAAGCCCGGAAGCCAAGGGCCGGGGCGTGAAAATCCGGGTCAAGGCCGCGGGCCTCAACTTCCCGGATACCCTGATCATCGAGGGCAAGTACCAGTTGCAGCCACCCATGCCGTTTTCACCGGGCGGCGAACTGGCGGGTGAAGTGATTGAAGTAGGCGAAAAAGTCACCCGCTTCAAACCAGGCGACCGCGTGGCGGCCCTCACCGGCTGGGGTGCGTTCGCAGAAGAGGTCGTTGCCCCCGAATCCAATCTGTTGCCCCTTCCTGACGGCATGCCCCACGAACAGGCCGCTGGCTTTATGATGGTGTATGGCACCTCCTATTACGCACTGAAGCAACGGGCCAACATCCAGCCCGGTGAAACCCTGCTGGTGCTCGGCGCCAGCGGTGGCGTCGGCCTTGCCACGGTGGAGCTGGGCAAGGCCATGGGCGCGAAGGTAATCGCGGCGGCCAGCACCGTAGAGAAGCTGGAGGTGGCCAAAGCCGCAGGCGCTGATGAGCTGATCAACTACTCCGAAGAATCTCTGAAAGATGCGGTGAAGAAGCTCACCAAAGGCAAGGGCGTAGACGTGATCTACGACCCTGTCGGCGGCGACTTCACCGAACAGGCCCTGCGCTCCATGGCCTGGAATGGCCGCCACTTGATCATCGGCTTTGCCGCGGGCGATATTCCAAAGGTGCCGGCGAACCTGACGTTGTTGAAGGGTTGTTCGGTAGTCGGCGTGTTCTGGGGCAGCTTCACCCAGCGGGAGCCGGAGGCCAGTGCCCGGAATATGATGGAGCTGTTGCAGTTGTACAGCGAGGGCAAAATCGACCCGAAGGTCAGCGAAGTATTCGAATTCGACCAGTACGCCGAGGCTCTGGGTGCCCTGACCGGTCGCCGTGCTACTGGCAAGATTGTTCTTCGGGTTGGTTCTTAGGTCTGGTTTGGGCTCCTAGCTTTTTAGGCTGGGTGCTGGGTACGAGTGGGTGGCCCCTCCCAAAAAACGCTACGAGCACATCCATGTGCGCTTCGCTCCGGCCATCCATGGCCTCCGAGATTTTTGGGAGGGGCCACCCACTCGTCCCTTCAACTGTTCGGTTGTAGTCTGCATTAGTCCCTGGATAGGAGCTGGACTAGTAGCGGTGTTTTTAGACTATTACTCGATGCTCGAATAGCCGGGTTGGCTTGGGCTTCCAAAAAATCTTGAGGGCCAAGGATGGCCCGAACGAAGCGCACATGGATGTGCTCGTAGCGTTTTTTTGGAAGCCCAAGCCAACCCGGCTAACTCAGAAACAAACAGGCTAGGGCCAAACTAGACCCCACCACCAAAAGTCAGAACCGAACACCACCAGCATCGATATCGGCCACCAACTCCGGCGTAAGCTGCGTGTACGAGGATGAGCCCGGAAGCCACGCGTAAACCTCCTCATGGGGACGGTCCAGTGAATAGCCCAGTTTCTGGATATCCACCTTCCGATACTTGAACGTCCCCGTCTTCTCGATGGCGTGGGTGACCCGCACGAATACCGGTATTGCATACGGTGGCAAATTGTCCTGAAGGTAAGCAAACAGCTTATCGGCATCAAACTCCGCCTCCGGATTTTGCGGTACCAGTGTCACCATGCCCGCCTTGCCGTTGGTTTTGGGAATTTCCACACCATAGACAATGGCTTCCTGAACCATACCGGAGCCGTCGATGATGTTTTCCACCTCCGTGGTTGAAACGTTTTCACCCTTCCAGCGGAAGGTATCGCCCATGCGGTCCACAAACTGCAGGTGCCGGCAGCCGATTTCCTTCAACACATCGCCGGTATTGAACCAGGCATCGCCTTTTTTGAAGGCATCGCGAAGGATCGATTTTTCCGTGGCCTCTTTCTGGGTATAGCCCTCGAACGCCCACTTCTTGTTGATCTCGCCGATCAGCAAACCTGGCTGGCCTTTCTTCACTTCTTCCAGGCGGCCCTTGTCATTGCGGATCGGGTCTCGGGTGCCTTCGTGGTACTTCACCAGCTTGTACGGGGCAGTGGAGAAACCCACGGTGTTGTCCATGTTGAAGAAGTTGCTGAAGCCGATGTTGCCCTCAGACGAGGCGTACAGCTCCGCCACTTTGTCGATGCCGAAACGCTCCTTGAACTCAGTCCAGATAGACGGGCGCAGGCCGTTGCCGATCATTTTGGTCAGGCCGTGGTTGCGGTCCTGGTCGCTGGCGGGCTGGTTCAGCAGGTAGCGGCAGAGCTCGCCCACGTAGCCGAAAGTGGTGGCGTTGTATTTTCGGACGTCGTCCCAGAACGCGCTGGCGGAGAACTTTCGGCGCAGGGCGATGGCGGAGCCGCCGGCCAGTACCGAGCCCCAGCACACCAGCAGCGCGGTGCCGTGATACAGGGGGAGGGTGCAGTACAGGACGTCTTCCGGTTCCATGGCCAGGGACAGCATGCCAAAGCCGCCATAGGCTCGGATAAACTTGCGGTGTGAGCCTGGTGCGGCCTTGGGCAGGCCGGTGGTGCCGGAGGTGTAAAGGTAGACCGCGGTGTCGCCCATGGTGACGTTGTTAGAGAGCATGGGGCGGGTGGATGATCGCTGGCTGACCTCAAACGCCATGTTGGTGTAGCCCTCTGGGGCTTCGCCAAACATATTCAGGGTATTAGCATCGGCCAGGTACTGTAGGGGTTTGCTGTGGCGTAGTTGAACGTCGTCTCGCACACCTTCGGCGTGGTCAACCAGTTCGGCGCCCACCACCAGCATGCGCGGCTGGATCAGGTTGATGCTGTGGGCCAGGACCTTGCCCTTCTGTGAGGTATTTAGCATAGCGCAGGCGACGCCGACTTTGGCGGCGCCAACTACCGTGGCCAGCAACTCTGGCCGGTTATCCAGCAGTACGGCAATGGCATCGCCCTTTACCAGTCCCTGGTCTTTCAGGTAATGGGCAATCCGGTTGCTCCAGGCGTCGAGCTCAGACCAGGTAGTGGTGCGATCATCAAACAGAATGGCCGGGCGGTTGGGGTATTTGTCAGCGTTGCGTTCGACCAGCCGGCCCAGTGTCAGGTCTTTTTTGTCGTCCTTCAGCCGGTAGTAATAAAGCCCCTTGGCCACGTAGGGGAATTTTTTCAGTACCGTCGGCAGGCTACGTATGATGTCGCGCGCGGTTACGATCTCTTGGCTCATGTTGCTTCCGTTTCAGTCGTCATTGTCTTTATCAATTTTGAACCGCGGAGCAACACAGAGCCCCGAGGCTAATCCAGGAACAGGTCCGGCAGCAGAGGTTTGTCGCCCTGGGCGTACCGGTAGTGTTCAAAATCCTCTACGCCATCCTGACGAAGCACCTCTTCATCAATCAGCGCCTGCCCCGTCAGTTCCTCTGCTGTACGGGAAAGAATGCTGACGGCGGCATCCGCCATAATCTCTGGCTTGCGCCCCTGCACCATGAGCTGGGGCCCGCCAACTTCGTACTCGATGGCCGCCGTGGCTATCAGCGTTTTCGGCCACAGGCAGTTCACGGCAATGCCGTAGCGGCGGAACTCCTCCGCCATGCCCATGCTGAGCATGGTCATTCCATATTTTGTGGTGGTGTAGGGCCCGTATTGGGCAAACCACCGGGTGTTCAGGTTCAGCGGTGGCGACAGGCTCAGGATGTGGCCACCGGATTGCTTCAGCCAGGGCAGGGCAGCCTGGCTGCACGTGAACACCGCCCGCGCATTGACCTGGTGCATCAGGTCGTAGCGGCTTATCTTCAGGTTTTCGACACCGGTCAGGCGGATGGCGCCGGCGTTGTTGACCAGTGCGTCGATGCCGCCGAAATGATGTGCGGCTTCTTCCATCCGTTGTCTTACCTGGCGTTCATCCCGCACATCCAGCACCAAAGGCAGCGCTTGGCCGCCGGCGTTGCGAATTTCCTCCGCCACAGTGTGAATGGTGCCCGGTAACTTCGCATGTGGTGTATCGGTCTTGGCGCCAATCACCACATTGGCCCCTTCCCGAGCGCAGGCCAGGGCGATGGCGCGGCCGATGCCCCGGCTTCCGCCGGTGATGAACACGGTGCGTTGATTGAGTCGGCTCATGCGTCAGCCTCCTCGTTCTCTTTTACCTGAACCAGCAGTTGGCCCCGTTTAACCTGATCACCCTGCCGGGCAAGCAGTTGGCCGACGGTGCCGCTGCGATCGGCTTTCACCGGGTGTTCCATTTTCATGGCTTCCAGAATCACCAGGGTCTGACCCTGTTCAACTTGATCCCCCTCGGCCACCAGGACGTCGATGATGGCGCCGTCCATGCTGGCCTGTACCTTACCGCTGCCGGCGCCTTGGGCACCCTGTGCCGGCTGGTGGGTGATGTCCCGAGCGGACCAGGAACGCCCGAATGCCTGCAAATATAGGGAATCTCCGCTCCGGTAGTATTGGCACCGCTGACGAACTCCATTGTCGATAATGCATAGCAGGCCAAGTTCGTGGCTTTGCAGTTGCAGCTCATAATGTTCTTCACCGTGGGATACCTGCAGTGTGTTGCCGCTGTGGCGGACCAGCAATTCCAGGCTTTCTTCCTGTGCTTCCAGCTTCATGGGCATGACTGTGGAAGGGGCGTTGCTCCAGCCTTCCTGCCCGGTACCACTCAGGCTGAGAACGCAGGCGCCCAGCGCCAGTTCGCGGATGGTGAGCGGCTGGGGCGCCAGGGATGGATCATCCTTGAAGGCCTGCTGGAGGAACGCGGTGGTGGCTTCACCGGCACCGAAGGTGTCGTCGGCAATAATGCGGCTGAGGAAGTGCCGGTTGGTGGTCACACCGAACACGGTGGTGTCTTCCAAGGCACGGATCAGCCGGCGGCGGGCGTCGTCCCGGTTCTGGCCCCAGGCGATGACTTTCGCCAGCATTGGGTCGTAATGGGAGCTGACCACATCGCCGGAGCGCACGCCTGTGTCGTAGCGCAATCCTTCCCCTTCGGCCGGTGTAAATTGGTGCAGGGTGCCGGTTTGCGGAGTAAAGCCGTTGGCCGGGTCTTCGGCGTACAGGCGCACCTCGATGGCATGGCCGTTGAGTTCGATCTCGTCTTGGGTCAGCGGCAGGGGGCGGCCTTCGGCGACCATCAGCTGCCAGGCCACCAGGTCTTGCCCGGTGATCAGTTCGGTAACCGGGTGCTCTACCTGGAGGCGGGTGTTCATTTCGAGGAAGTAGAAATTGCGGTCTTTGTCGACCAGGAATTCCACGGTGCCGGCGCCTTCGTAGCCGCAAGCCAGGGCGGCTTTGACGGCGGCTTCGCCCATGGCTTTGCGCAGCTCCGGGGTGACAAAGGGTGAGGGCGCTTCTTCAACCACTTTCTGGTGCCGGCGCTGCACGGAACAGTCCCGTTCGCCCAGGTACACGGCGTTGCCGTGGCGGTCAGCGAACACCTGGATTTCCACGTGGCGGGGTTCGATAACGGCCTTTTCAATGATCAGTTCTTCGTCACCAAAGGCCTGTTTGGCTTCGGAGCGGGCCCGTTTGATGTTGTCGGCCAGCTCGTTTTCACTCTCGACCAGGCGCATGCCCCGGCCGCCACCGCCGGCGGAGGCTTTGAGCATGAGGGGGTAGCCTATGTCTTTGGCGGCGGTGACGAGTTCATCGTCATTGGCGTTGTTGCCCTCGTAACCGGGGACTACGGGCACGCCGGCTTCCTGCATGGCGATTTTGGAGCGGCGTTTGCTGCCCATGAGTTCGATGGCGTTTTCGGGCGGGCCGACGAAGGTGAGGCCGGCCTGTTTGATGGCTTTGGCGAAGCCGGCGTTTTCGGAGAGAAAGCCATAGCCGGGGTGGATGCAGTCGGCGCCGGTTTTCTTTGCGGCATCGAGGATGGCGTCGGCGTTCAGGTAGGAGGCGGCAACCTGTGCCGGGCCTATGCAGACGGCTTCGTCGGCTTGTTCAACGTGTAGGGCGTTGGCGTCGGCTTCGGAGTAGACGGCAACAGTTCGGTAGCCCAACGCCTTGGCTGTCTGGATGACCCGGACGGCGATTTCGCCACGGTTAGCGATGAGTAGTTTTTTTAACATTTGTATGTCACCTGCCTTGATACGCGCCTGCGTGTTTGGGTGCTCGTGCGCACCGCTGGCGGGGAGGGCCTCCGGAAAAACGCTACGAGCACATCCGTGTGCGCTTCGCTCCGGCCATCCATGGCCTCCGAGATTTTCCGGAGGCCCTCCCCGCCAGCGGCGCTTCCGCTGACTTTGTTCGTGCCTGCAGACATGTTGTGTAAGCAGTCTGCTGCTGTTGCTTCTTGTTGTTGATTAGCTTTCGTTGCCGGCCCACTTTGGCTCACGCTTTTGCATGAACGCCATGGTGCCTTCCATGCCTTCCGGGCCCCGGATGGCTGCGGCGAATTTCTCGGCGGCATCATCCAGCAAACCGGCCATGGCTTCATGGCCGACCCGGTGCAGCAGGGCCTTTGTTTCTGCCGTGGCATTTGGGGCGCACAGGCGAATGCGTTCCAGAGCCTGGTTCAGCATGTCGCTTAACTTTTCTTCGGATTCTGCAACCTGGTGGACGATGCCGAGTGCGCAGGCTTCCGCTGCGTCGATTCTCAAACCCAGCAAGGCCAGTCGACGGGCTTGGGTCAGGCCGATGCGTTCTACTACGAACGGGGCGATCTGGGCCGGGATGACGCCGAGGGTGGTTTCCGGCATGCCGAACTTGGCCGTCGGGCCGGCGATGGCGAGGTCAGAGACGCAGGCCAGGCCGAAGCCGCCGCCCATGACGGCGCCTTCGGTGATGGCGATGACGACTTTGGCGGATTCGTTGACCTGCTGGATCATCTGGCCGAAGGCGCGGTTGAGTTTGTAGAACGGGTCGTTGCGGCCTTCGCCGGCTTTCTGGCCCCGGGCACCGGCCATGTCTTTGATATCGCCGCCGGCGCAGAAGTGTCCACCGGCGCCGCGGATGACGACGGCTCGGATGGTTTGGTCGTGTTCGACTTCGCTGAACACGGTGGACAGTTCCGCGACCATGTGGAGGCTCATGGCGTTGCGAACGTCGGGTCTGTTAATCGTAATGAGCAGTGTCGGGCCCTGTTTTTCAAGTATCAGGGTTTCGCATTGTGGTAGTTGGTATTCCATACAGGACTCCACGTAAAACGTTTGGGGCCATGAGGCGGGGTTCCCCTTCCGGGACCGTTGAGGGCCATGGACGGCCCGAAACAAGCCCACATGGGTTCGTCGGTTCGTCCGAGCGTTTATGAAGCATTGCTTCATGCGACAGACGAACGACCGCAATCTAAGATTGCGGGCTGGACCCGCTTGCGGGTGCTCGTAGGCGTGTCCCGGAAGGGGAACCCCGCCTCATGGCCTTCCGCCAAACTAAAAACTCAGTCGCGTTTCTTGCCAGGCAAGGTACCCATCAGCTTGCAGATAATGCCCAGCATGATTTCGTCAGCGCCGCCGCCGATGGAGACTAGCCGCACATCTCGGTAAGCCCGTGACAGGGGGTTGTCCCACATGTAGCCGTTGCCACCCCAGAACTGCAGACAAGCGTCCGTCACTTCGCGGCCTAAACGACCCGCTTTCAGCTTGGCCATAGATGCCAGCTTGGTGACATCCTTGCCTTCAACGTGCAGCTCACAGGCCTGGTAGGTCAGCGCTCGCAGCGCTTCGATTTCGGTCTGCAACTCCGCCAGGCGGAAGTGGATGTACTGGTTATCGATCAGCGGCTGACCAAACGTCTTGCGCTCCCGGCAGTACTCAATGGTTTGGGTAACGCAATTCTCAAGAGCCTTGATGACATTGGCCGCGCCCCACAAACGTTCCTCCTGGAACTGCAACATCTGCATCATAAAACCCGTGCCCTCGGCACCGATGCGATTGCGCTGGGGAACCCGCACGTCGTCGAAGAACACCTGCGCTGTTTCAGACGACCGCATACCCAGTTTGTTCAGGTGCGGGCTGAAGCTGATGCCCGGCGTGTTCATGGGCACGATCATCAGCGTCTTGTTCTTGTGGGGCTTGTCGTCGCTGGTGTTGGCCAGCAGGCACATAAAATCCGCTTTCGGGGAGTTGGTAATCCACATCTTGGAGCCGTTGATGACGTAGTCATCGCCGTCTTTCTTGGCCGTGGTCTTCAGGCCCGCCACGTCGGAACCTGCGCCTACTTCACTCACGCCAATACAGCCCACCATATCGCCGGCTATGGCCGGTGCCAGGAAATCCCGTTTGAGTTCGTCTGAACCAAAGCGCGCGATAGCAGGAGTACACATGTCGGTCTGCACGCCCACGGCCAGCGGCACGCCGCCACATTTGGCCATGCCCAGTTCCTCAGCCGCCACCAGGTTGTAGCTGTAGTCCAGGCCCATGCCGCCGTATTCTTCCGGCTTCTGGATACCCAGCAGGCCCAGGTTGCCGAGCTTCTTGAACAGGTCATGAATCGGAAACTCGCCGGCCTCTTCCCATTCGTCGCAGTGTGGGTTGATTTCCTTTTCCACGAAATCGCGGACGGTTTTTCTAAGGGCTTCGTGTTCGGCTGTGAATTTCATTGTTGTTCTCCCAGTAAATCAGTGTGGAAATCAGAAACGGGCGACGCCGTATACGTTGGGTCGTAGTTGTCTTTGTTCGGCTTCGCGGCAAACAGACAGAGCCATGGCCAGCACGCGCCGGGTATCCCGTGGATCGATCAAACCGTCGTCCCACAGCCGTGCGGTACCGAACAGGGCGGTGGAGCCGTCTTCGAGTTTCTTGGCGGTGGCCTGTTCAAGGAACGCCAGAGTTTTCTCGTCTGGTTCTATGCCGCTTTTGCGTTGCTTGTCTTCCGCCACGATGCGCATCACCTTGCCGGCCTGGGCCGGGCCCATGACGGCGGTACGGCTGTTGGGCCAGGCGAAGATGAATCTCGGGTCCAGGCCCCGGCCGCACATGGCGTAGTTGCCGGCGCCGTAGGAACCACCGACAACCACGGCGAGCTTTGGAACCCGGCAGTTGGCCACGGCCTGAATCATCTTGGACCCGTGTTTGATGATGCCGTTCTGCTCGGAATGCGTGCCCACCATAAAACCGGTGGTGTTATGCAGAAACAGGATTGGCGTACCGGCCTGGTCGCACAGTTGGATAAACTGCGCAGCCTTGGTAGAGCCGGCCGGTGTGATCGGGCCGTTGTTGCCAATGATGCCCACGCTGTGGCCCTGAATGCGGATGGTGCCGCACACGGTCTGGTTGTCGTAGTCGTTCTTGAAATCCAGGAAGCGGGAGCCATCAGCGATCCGGGCAAGGATTTCCCGCACGTCGTAAGGCTTCTTGGCATCGGAGGGAATCACGCCCAGCAGTTCCTCTGCCGGATAGAGAGGTTCATCCCATTGGGGCTCCTGACGCAGCGGCAGGTTTTCGTTCCAGGGCAGGGCACCGAGGATTTCCCGTGCCTGGCGGATGCCATCGGCGTCGTCTTCGGCCAGATATTCAGCAGTGCCGGCCACGGTGGCATGCATTTCTGCGCCGCCGAGTTCTTCATCGGTGGCGACTTCGCCGGTGGCGGCCTTCAGCAACGGTGGGCCGGCCAGGAACATCTTGGCCTGCTCACGCACAGTAATCACATAATCCGACAGGCCCGGCTGATAGGCCCCACCGGCGGTGGCGTTGCCATGCACCACCGTCACTTGTGGAATGCCCGCAGCGGACATACGAGCCTGATTGGCAAAGCCTCGGGCGCCAAGCACGAAGATATCGGTGGCGTAGTTCAGGTTGGCACCGCCGGATTCCGACAGCGACACCACCGGCAGCTTGTTCTCCATGGCAATCTGCTGAAGACGCAGAGTTTTATCCAGACCTGCGGGGGTAATGGTGCCACCCTTGATGGCGCTGTTGCTGGCAACCACCAGACAACGAACACCCGCTACCCGACCAATACCGGCAATAATCCCGCCACCGGCCATGGAGCCGTCTTTGTCATCGTGCATCTTGTAACCGGCCAGGGAGCACAGCTCCAGAAACTCACTTCCACGATCCAGCAGCCGGTTGATGCGATCCCGTGGCAGCAGCTTGCCCCGCTTGGTGAACTTCTCCCGGGCCGATTCCGCCAGGTCCAGCACCTTCTGCTCCACATCCCGGAAGGTGGTGATGTGCGCTTCCATGGCCTCCACATTGGCCCGGAACTCGTCGGACTGGGGGCTTATTGCTGTTTCCAGTACCTGCATGGGAAATCCTCAGTCGTCACTCAATACTTTCGGCGTTACCGCCCGGTGGAAACCGTTATAGGGCTCATTGTTCTTCGCCTTCGGCATCGGCCAAACACGCCCGCCCTGGGATGCCGCACCGTCAATCCGCAAGCAATCGCCACTGATAAACGCCGCCCCCGGGCTAAGCAGGAAACAGATCGCCGAACTCACCTCCGATTCCGTACCCATCCGCTTGATAGGCACCGCATCCGCCAGACTGCGAATCCACGACTTCATATGGGCCGGGTAGTTATCCATCCCACTGGACGCAATCCACCCCGGCGCCACCGCATTCACCCGAACTCCGGACGGCGCCCACTCAACCGCCGCCGTCTGAGTAAAATTCACCATCCCGGCCCGCGCGGCCCCAGAGTGGCCCATGCCAGGCATGCCGCCCCACATATCCGCCACAATGTTCACAATCGAACCGCCGGTCTTACTCAAGGCCTGGGTATAAGCCTCCCGGGAAATCAGAAAGCCACCGGTCAGATTCGTCCGAACCACGGTTTCCCAACCCTTCTGGTTAATCCCCGTCAGCGGAGACGCAAACTGCCCGCCGGCGTTATTCACCACCCCGTTCAGCCCACCGTAAGTCTCAATAATGGCCTTCACCGTCGCCTTGACCGACTCCTCCTCACGGATATCGCAGGCATGAGCACTGGCAATGCCGCCGTCTTCCTCAATCTCGGCCTTAACCGCGTCCACCTTCTCCTGCTTACGACCCACCAGCGCAACCCGAGCACCGAGCGCCGCCAGTTCGTGAGCCGTGCAGCGGCCAATGCCAGAGCCGCCGCCGGTCACAATGAATACCTGGCCTTCAAACAATCCGGGCCGAAGAACAGACTGATAACTCATAAATAATCCTTCTCAAAAAAAGCTGAATCCACGTAAAAAGTCGGAGCGCCCTGGTGGGGGAATGCCCTACAAAAATCTCGTAGGCCATGGATGGCCGGAGCGAAGCGCCACATGGATGTGCCGAAGGCGCGCTTTTTGTAGGGCATTCCCCCACCAGGGTGCCAGCACCCAAGTTGTGGGCCCGAGTCCCAAGCAAGAATCTTGCGCCGGAGTGTGATTAGAATGTTCATTGCGCCGCCAGATTCGAAGGCACCGGCACAGGAAACTCCAACAGCTGCTGCGCAAACGCCTTACCCTGCGGATCAATCCGAAGCGAAGCCACACCACCACCACCAAGACTGTGTTCCAACAAGAAATTGAACGCATACAACCCCGGCATAGACCAACGCGTCACCCTGCCAGAATCCGGATTCAGCGTATGCGACATCCACTGCGCCACCGCCTGCTCCGTCAACGCCGCCTCAATATAAGGAACATACTCCGGATCCCGCGCAATCACCCCGATATTGCTGTGATCACCCTTATCCCCGGACCGCGCCCAAGCGAGCTTGATCAACGGCACCGTAGTATCCGCCGCCACCTCCATCCGAGAGTCCGGCTCAGCCGCCAGAGCACCTGGATCGAAACCACCCTCGGTTGCGACCAGCACCTCAGACTTCTCGCCAGCCAAATCCACCGAAACCGCCACTTCCGATTTTGGTACCAGGCAAGAGAACAAGCGAATCTTCGGCCACACCGTCGGCCGACCACCGACAATGCCGGTAATGCCGGGAGCCATCCCGGTGGCCGCCTGGGCAATCTCCCGTGAAAACAGCACCAGCGCCTCTTTCTTCGGATGGGCCGTAGCAATCTTCACCACCACCTCCCGGCATTGGTCGCCCTTGCCATGGTCGCCATAGGTGGTCTCGGTGCCCAATAATTCGATACTGGTTTCGGAATAGTCCGGCAGGCCGCGCTCGGCAAACATGGCCGAGGTTTTGCCAAGAATCGCCTCTGCGACTTTCTGAGCCTTGGCGGGCGCGTTTATGCCAGCCAGCAAAAAGGTGACCGTGCACTTGAAGCCATCCGGCCAGGTGCCAGACACCTTGTAACTGTCGGTAGGTGGCAGACCTTTGGCGCCGGAAACGCGAACCTGATCCTTACCGATTTCCTCAAGCCCAACCTGGGTGAAATCGCAGGTAACGTCGGGCAACAGATAGGCCCTTGGATCACCAATCTCATACACCAGCTGCTCGCTTACCGTGCCCCGGCTGACCAGGCCGCCGGTGCCCTCGGGCTTGGTCATCACAAAGTCGCCGGAGGCGCTCACTTCCGCAATGGGGAAGCCCATATTGACGTAGCCGTCAGCCACCTGCTCCCAGTCGGTAAAGTTGCCGCCGGTAGACTGGGCGCCACATTCCAGCAAGTGCCCGGCCAGGCTGCCTTGGGCCAGCTTGTCATAATCGTTCCAGCGCCAGCCGAATTCATGCACCAGCGGCGCCAGTACCAGCGCACTGTCTGCTACCCGGCCGGTAATAATGATGTCGGCACCCTGTTCCAGGGCGGCCACCAGGCCAGGCGCGCCCAGATAGGCATTCAAACTCACCATCATGGCGGGGAAGGGCTGGCCGGTGGTCATCTCGGTGACACCGGCATCGGCCAGTTTCTTTTTCTTCATCAGCAGGTCGTCGCCCAGCACCAGGGCGATTTTCAGATCGACTCCCGCTTTTTCGCACAGCGTTTGCAACGCATCCCGGCAAGCCACCGGGTTCACGCCGCCGGCGTTGGCCAGCACCCGGATGCCTTTTTCTTTAATGTCGCCCAGCAAGGGCGCCATAACGGTTTCCACAAAATCCCGGGCATAGCCCTGGGTGGGGTCTTTCATCTTCTGGCCAGCCATGATCGACATGGTGATCTCGGCCAGGTAGTCGGCAACCAGGTAATCAATATTGCCCTGGCGCACCAGCTGGGCGGCTGCGGTTTCGGTATCACCCCAGAAAGCGGCGGAGCACCCGATACGGATGGTTTTGTTGGCGTGTGACATGTTCTTGGCCTTGTTATGAAGCCCGCGTCGGCGGGAAGTTATCCAACGTTAAGAACGACAATACCAAGCAAGCGCTTGGTTTGTAAACAGGCAAATCTCGGGTAATATAAAAAGTCCCACCAAGACAACCGGATGGCCTTTGTGAACCAGAACCAGATTCTTCAGTCCCTGATTGCCGAACAGCTCGTTTCCGACCCCGCCAGTGCTCGTGGGCGCTTGTTAAAGGAAGCGGCGAGGTTATTTCGGGACAAGGGCTATGAGCGCACCACGGTGCGTGATCTGGCGGCAGCCGTCGGCATCCAGTCCGGTAGTCTGTTCCATCACTTCCGAACCAAAGAGGAAATCCTGAAAGCGGTGATGGTTGAGACCATCCGCCTCAATACCGCTTTGATGCAGGCGGCGGCCGACAGCGAGGAGTCCCCCCGGGGCAAGCTTAGGGCTTTGGTGCGAAGTGAGCTGGAATCCATTAACGGCCAGACCGGTGAAGCCATGGCGGTGCTGGTTTATGAGTGGCGCAGTCTCTCCGAGAGCTCTCAGGTGCAGGTGCTGGAATTGCGGGAGATCTACGAAGGGCTGTGGCTGTCTGTTTTGGAGGAGCTTAATGAGCGTGGCCAGCTCAAGGCAGACCCCTTTATTGTAAGGCGGATGTTGACCGGAGCGCTGAGCTGGACGGTGACCTGGTACAAGCCCGAGCGCGGTGGACTGACGCAGGATGGGTTGACCGATCAAGTCATGGCGATGCTCGGACTGTAACAACAGGTTGCCTATGGAGCTTATTGTTTTAAATCAATTAGTTTAAATTTTTGTGCTTTCCTTAGAGGCCATTGGCCCGATCGGCATATAATTTTCGGCATTCCAGCCATTCTTGTCTGACAAAAATCAAAGCATTCTTCGCGTCATAGAGATCAGTTCCTCGGGGAGCAGCCCGAATGCTGGCTGTGAAGGTTCTGGTTCACGGTTTGACGAAGCGAAAATGTGATAAAAAACTCGTCACCCCTTACTGACAAAAACAAAGCAAGACAGGGCAAATTATGTTCTACCCAGAGGTTTCCCTAGTGGGCCGTAGCTCGGCCCTGCTCAGACAGTTCGCACTTGCAGGACTGGCGATTGTCCTGGCCGGCTGCTCCGCCAACCCCATATATACGACAACGGGTATGGTGCTCTCCAGTTATGCAGAGTCTGAGGCAACACCGTATGTGCTGCAGATGTCGGACACTGAAATGGCGTGCGCGCTGGGTGAGGGTACTGATCCTCTCGTCTACTCCTTTTCTCGCGTAACCTCTGCGCCTGACAGCACCGGTTCATTGCTTATGCTGCTGGCCGGCAATTGCATGGAATATCGTGCCTGGAACGCAGAACTGGACTATCTCCGTGCCCAGTACAATGGTGATGTGCCCGCCGCAAAAGATGCCCGCGAGCGCGCTAAACGACTCTATGCCACGACAGCCTCGCGCCGTTACAATGCCTATCTTCGGGCAATGGCAGCCTACGACTTCGATCCCGCTGCTGAGCCCATCGAGTGCCCTTTCTTGTTTACCGATCAGGACGAACTGACGTTTCTGTTGGGGCTTCTGACCGGTATGCAGGCTATCGTGAACGATTCCAACTCTGGTGCGCTTGCAGGCGTGCCTCGTAATATTGCGCCGAGGGCAGAGCGTGCCGCGCAATGTGTAGATAACGAAAAATGGGGCGGTTTGCCTAATGC
Source organism: Marinobacter sp. NSM (assembly GCF_052380025.1). NCBI lineage: Bacteria > Pseudomonadati > Pseudomonadota > Gammaproteobacteria > Pseudomonadales > Marinobacteraceae > Marinobacter > Marinobacter sp. NSM. The sequence continues at coordinate 73,110 of NZ_JBQTCK010000004.1, read as the reverse complement.
TGTTCGGGCGCTGGTCTGGTTGCTGTTGCCTGATACCCGTCCCGAACTGTCGCCCGACCCCTGGCAGGTGCTTGAGTACAGCGCTGAGATGGGTGTAAAGGCTGGTATGCGGGCTTCCCATGCGGTGCAGATTGTTGCTGCTGAAACCTTTGGCCGCCCTGAAGTGCTCGCCGATGCGATTGCGCATTTCGCCGATGCCGATGACCAGATCGAGGTTTGGGACGACTATCGATTGGTGGATGAAGTGGCTCGAACCATCGTTCAGTTCTCATCCGACAAGCACTGGACATCGGAATATGGCCACCGCACGCCGCGCAATTTCTTCGGCAAGATGAGTCCTGAGCGCGCGAGAGAGAATATTGAAACCATGGATCTGGATGGGTTGCTCTGAGGCAACCCTCCCATCCACGCCCTGTTTGATCGATAAACACAAGAATGACCCGGAGGTCGTCATGATCCGTAAATCCCTTGCCGCGCTGTCGTTGGCCGTTGCCGCTCCGTTGGCATCAGCCCAGACAGTTTCCATGTGTGTGTTTGACGTTATCGGCGCTAATGGCGACGTATACAACCTGGTCAAAGACTACGCCCTGGAAATGAAAGCCCATGGAGTGGACTTTAATCTTCGCCCGTACACTGACGAAGGTGTTGCCGTTGGCGACTTTAACGCCGGACAGTGTGATGCCGTTGCCGCAACCGACATTCGGACTCGACCGTTCAACAAGTTTACGGGCAGTGTCAGTGCGGTTGGCGCTATTCCTACCTACGATGACCTGGAAACCTTGTTGGCGACACTGGCCCAGCCCCGGGCGGCATCTCTGATGAAGTCAGGCGGCTATGAGGTGCTGGCGATTGTGCCGGCGGGTGCGGGGTATTTGTTCGTCAACGACCGAAGCATCAACACCGCAAGCAAACTGGCCGGGAAGCGAATGGCCACCCTTGATTACCAGCGTGACGCCATTCATATGGTCAATCATGTGAAGGCAACGGTGGTGCCATCGGATATCACCAACTTCGCAGGCAAGTTCAATAATGGCTCCGTTGATACCGCGTATGCGCCAGCGTTCGCCTATGAAGCCCTCGAGTTATACAAGGGTATCGGTGATAAAGGCGGTATTGTTGACTACCCATTGGCCCAGTTGACTATCCAGATCATTGCCCGCGAAGGCATTCTGGATGATGACGCTGCGCAGAAATCCCGTGAAGTGGCCTGGGACATGTTCCCGCAGGCGATGAACCTGATTGAGAGCCAGGAAAAAGCGATCCCTGAAAAGCAATGGATTCGGATTCCAGACGAGGACATCACTGGCTATCAGGAGATGTTCCGTGAAAACCGTCTGGAAATGCGTGATGGCGTGAACGGTGCACCGAGTGTGTATGACCCTCGCATGATGAGCCTATTGAGCAAAATTCGCTGCGCCAGCAACCCGGGCGCTTCTGAGTGCACGGCTGACAACCGGGAATAATCGGAGAGAAAACACATGAACTGGCGCGCGATGACTGCCTCTGGTGCAAGGACGCTCTACCCCGTACACAGGATACATGGGGTTATTTTACTACTTTTGCTCCTGTCAACTCTTTTGCTGGGTATGGGGAACTCTCTTCATTCCCGATTGCTGTGGGTTGGTGAGCAGGTATGGCCGAACTATTACCTGTTGAACCCAGATGCCACTGAGCCCACCTGTAATATGTTTATGGATGTGGATGCCGAGGTGGAACGGCGACTCCAGGCCTACAAGCCGGATCCGGATGATCTGTTCAGTTCGCCGCCTAACCCTGAAGCACTGCGACAGTCTCTGGAGAGCAATCTGGCATTGTGCGAGCAGCGTCACCTGCAGTTCGCTGAGAACCAGAAACACGCTACCTGGGCTCTGGGAGTGTACAAGGGTATTGAGCAGGGTCTGGCCGGTTTCCTGCTTGATAATATTGAACTGACCAAGTACCTGTTCATTGCCATGTTTGCCATGGCCGCAGCCATATCTGCTCTGGATGCAGACCACATTGCCTTGCGTTTGTCCCGTAACCGCTCGGAATGGCGTCTCAGTCAGGGTATCCAGTTCATCGTCAACGGTTTGATGGTGCTCTCGCTTAATGCCTATCTTGGTCGGCTATCGACATCGCCGGGCACGGAAAGCACCATGATTCTTCAGTACGCCTGGGCCGGGGTATTCGGGTTGTTCATGGTGATCAACGCCATCCGCTTCTTCCATATCCCCGAACGCATGAAGCCTGGCAGCCTGAACCTGTCATCGAGCCTGGTCATCCCGTTGTACTGCATGATGGGCTTGATCGCCATGTCGTACTTCTTCTTTGTGGATGGCTACACTTCGGGCCTGGCAATCTACTTCGGCATGATGGCGAACCTGTCTTCCATGTTCATCAACATTGGTCTTTATGTGTTGGTGGGCATGATGCTCAAGCAGACCCGGGTACCGGAATTGCTGCTGAACATCGTCAAGCCGTTCAACCTGCCGGCGCCTATGCTGGCCTCGGTGATCATCTTTGCCACGGCTTTCCCGACGGCATTCACCGGTGCCTCCGGTATCTTCATTCTTGCCGTGGGCGGTGTGGTGTACGACGAGCTGCGCAAAGCCGGCGCTGGGCGGCAGTTGTCCCTGGCGACTACGGCCATGTCAGGCAGTCTCGGGGTGGTGCTCAATCCGTGTTTGCTGATTGTGGTGATCGCCGCTCTGAACAAAGAAGTGACCACCTCTGAGATGTACGGTTGGGGCTTCTGGGTGTTCATTCTGTCTGCCAGTCTATTCTCGTTCATCGTGTGCAAGACCGAAGGTAACTGGAAGCCCAAGCCGGCACCCGGGGCCTTCCGGCTAGCGCTGAAGCAACTGTTGCCACTGGTACCCTATGCACTGACTGCCGCTGCTGTGATCTTTGCAATCTGGGTGGTCCTGGGTCTGAAATTCAACGAGTACAGTGCGCCGATGATTTTGCCGTTGGTGATGCTGGCCCTGGTGGTGCTGGACTCCGGAAAGGAGAGTAAGGAACTTTCTGTCTCCCGGATGCAGACCTTCTTTGAGCGCAGCAGCAATGCTGCCAGTGATTCAGCCGTTCACATCGGCGCGCTGCTGGCCCTGATCGGCTTCTCCATCTGCCTGGGCGGTATTCTGGAGCGCTCCGATATCGTCCATGCGGTTTTCCCGGAGACCCTGACCAGCCCCTGGATTGCCATGATGGTGATTGTGGTGATGCTGACGCTGATCGGCATGGTGATGGACCCGTTCGGTGCGGTGATTCTGGTATCGGCCACCATTGCCCAGCCGGCAATACAGATTGGCGTCGACCCGCTGCACTTCTGGATTGTGTGTCTGGTCGCCTTCGAGTTGGGTTACCTGAGCCCGCCTGTGGCCCTGAACCATCTGTTGACGCGGCAGGTGGTTGGTGAGACCGAGGTGTTGGCCGCCGAGCGTACCGGTACCTTCTGGCACCGTTATCAGCGCCTGCTGTTACCGCTGGCGGTGATGATACCCAGCTTGCTGCTGGTGGCCTTTGTGCCGATGCTGTTCTACGCCTTGTAGTTGGCGTGAAGACTGAAAACCCGTGGAGTTCTGCTTCACGGGTTTTTTTGTTGGTTCGACATATTCGAGTTTCGGGGGCGGGGGAGAAGGCCGGAGGGCTTGTCTGAAACATGCTGTGAATACATCCCTGTACGCTCCGCTTCGCCCCTCAGCGCTTATTGCTCCTGCGTCGCGCTTCACCCATGGTTCCGCAGGGTTTCAGAAAGCCCCTCCAACCTGCTCCTCCATCCTAGCGCTCATTTTACCCGGGCCGGGAGTAAACGATTTTGGAACTTTTGACCTATAGTTTGCGTATGGATAAGGAGGTTCATATAAAACAGGCAAAGAGGGTGGTCGTGAGAAGAACATTGCCGCAGTATCTTGTGCTCTCGGGAGTGGTATTGTTCGCAGGGTGCGGTGGTGGTTCCGGAAGTTCTGAATCCCAGCCCCCGGCCATTGATCTTGGCCCTCTATCTGGTGTGATCAGTATCGAATCCGGTAGCCGGATTGATCAGGACACCATGGATCAGTTGCGGTTTGTTGACGCCAGCCCCGCCTCGGGAACTCAAATCTTGCCGGCCAGCTTTGTTCTGGCGGGTTTCGTCAGTTCAAGAGATGGCTCCTATCCGCCGTTGAACGGCCAGTTGTTCAGTTACGCCGCTGACCCGGTGGATAACTACACCGTGCCCATGGGGCCCGGTGAAACGGTAATTCTGAGAAATTTTGGCGGCCGTGACGGCAATGCGGAACTTGAATTGCGTGTTACCGGCGGTGGAATTCTCTATGGGGCCGTAGAGACCGACAAGGACAGGCCTTCCGTCAGCGTGACCCTGGGTAGCGGCGCCCCGGAAGGGAATTACTCCGTTGAGGTCAGTGTGGCCAGCGTAGGTGGGCCCGCCCGCTATGTTCTGGTCAAAGCCGCCGATAGCCAACTCGATAGCGTCAGTCTTGACTGGCCGGATTACCAATTCCTCCCCGGCCAGGCCATTGTCACGTTGGATGCAACCGACTCCGGAACCATGTCTTCGCTGGCGACCGGTATGGCCAATGCTGAGCGGCATCTGGGTGGTTCGGACTGGTTGATGCGGATGCCGGCTCAGGCTTCTTCCCGTGCTGTCAGTGCGACTCAGAGGCAGGCGGAAACCCTGTCCTGGGTTACCCAACTTCGGCAGATGCCGGGAGTGAAAGATGCGGTGCCCAACTACACCATGTCGAGCATGCAGAACTCGCCGGTGGATGAGCCTCTGTACGGTTTGCAGTGGCATTACGATCTGATCAACGGGCCCGGAGCCTGGCAGTTGGCTCCTGACGGTGGCGAGGGCGCCAGCGTCGCTGTTCTGGACAGCGGTTTGTTTAGCCCCAACGGAACGACTGCCTGGCATACCGATCTTGACGCCAATGTGGATGGTGGCAGGGATTTGGTGGATAACGATTTCTATCCTGAGGATCCTGGTGGCAGCGTTGGCGCCAGTGTGTTTCACGGTACTCACGTTGCCGGAACGGTAGCTGCGGTGGTTAACGGTGAAGGCATCGGAGGGGTTGCGTTCGGATCCAGGATCGTTCCAGTCAGGGTTTTGGGAGAGGGTGGCACTGGCTCCTCCACAGATCTCATTGATGCCATTCGCTGGGTGACCGGGGACTCTCCCAGGCAGAACTTGCCCCGGGCCGAAATCGTCAATCTGAGTCTGGGTGGTTTGCCCAGGATTCAGGCGCTGGAAGACGCCATTGCTTTCGGCGTAGGGCGAGGCATGATTTTCGTTGGTGCAGCCGGAAACTCAGCAACCTCAACGCAATCGTTCCCGGCGGCGTCGCCCAACGTGTTGGCGGTCAGTGCTGTAGATGCCGGTGGTCGACTGGCGTCTTATTCAAACTTTGGCAGCTGGATTGATCTGGCGGCACCCGGTGGGGATGCCAGCCGGGATGGCAATAACGATGGCCGCGCCGATCTGATCTGGAGTACCAGTGCGGTGGGGCAGGCCGGTCAATTCGTTGCCAGTTATACGGGCTTGCAGGGTACGTCTATGGCCACACCTCATGTGTCTGGCGTCATGGCACTGCTGAAAGCCCAGAAGGATACTCTCACCTACAGCGAGGTTAGAGCCCGACTGGAAAGCGGCGAACTCACCGATTTTCCGGGAAGCCGAAACGACCAGTTGGGTTATGGCGTTCTCGATGCCGCCAAGGCGCTTCAGGCAAATCTGGAAGGCAGCGTGACGATTCTGTCGCCGTCGCCGTCCCAGGTCTCGCTCAGCAATGAGGGAGCGACGAGTGCCACGGTGACCCTGAACCAGATTGGTGATGGCTCCATTTCCAACGTTGTCCTTACCGAAAACCTTGCCTGGCTCAGCTCAAACCAACCGACCCCTGAGAACGGGCGGTATGTATTTAATGTATCATTGGTGGAGTCGGAGATTGAGCCAGATACGGCTTACCGGGGTGATATCCGGGTGACCTATGACGATGGTGGAACTCAGCGCAGCCTGCGCATTCCCGTTATCGCCCAGCTCATCAGCGACGAACAGGCCCGCAACGCCGGCACCCACTTCGTCCTGCTGGTGGATACCACTCCGGATGATGACGGTTTCTACTGGGCCGAGGCCCAGGTTGCTGTGGAGGCCTCCAATGGCAGCTACGGTTTCCGCTTTGAGTCCTGGGATGGAGAGGAGCCGCGCCGGCTCAATGAAGTCAGTCCGGGCGACTACTTTTTGGTAGCAGGCACGGATATCGATGGCGACGGCATTATCTGTCAGCCCGGTGAGGCCTGCGCGGAATACCCGATTTCCGGTTTGCGTGAGGTGATCACTATTGAGGAAGGCCAAAGCCTTTCTGATCTTCGAATGACCACCAGCTTTACCCGCCCCACAATTTCTGCGGAAACCCCGGAAATCTTGCCCAGGCCGGGGTTTCAGGGTTACCGTTTGATCACGCCGGAGCGCGACAGCGCCCGCACTAACAGTGATAACCGACCCAGGATGACACAATGACAGATCGCATTCCCCGGCTGTTTGCCTTGCCGCTGGCAGCGGCCCTGATAACGGCTTGCAGTGCCACCGGCGGTGAAAACGCCAGCGTGCAGCCCCAGGTGCGCCAGGTAACCCAGTCCGCCCACTGTGGCCTGACCGGACCAGGCGTCGCGCACGTGCGGACCGGTTCGGAACTGGAGGCATTGCTGGATATTGGCGGGCAGAACATGGCAACCGGCATCATTCGCCAGGTTAATCTTGAGAAAGAGTCATTGGTGATTGTCACCCTGGGCCAGAAGCCTACTGCCGGTTATAGCGTTGGGCTTGCGTCTGCTACGGCGGACCGGAAAACCCTGAAACTCGCCATGAAGGTAAATTCGCCCGCACCGGACATGATGGTGGCGCAGGTGATTACCTCGCCCTGCGCGGTGCTTGCGGTAGCGGACAGCCAGTGGCAGCGCCTGGAAGTATCCGGGTTGTCTGAAACGCCGTTGTTGAAAGAGCTCGGAAACTGAAACCACTTGGCGTAGCCACAAAACAAACATTGATCTTTCAGCCCGAATCCCTAAGCTATGGCTCAGCTTTAACGACCACTTGCGGAGCCATGCCGTTACTATGAGCCAGCAACAATACAACGCCGATGCCATTGAAGTTCTGAGCGGTCTTGACCCGGTGCGCAAACGCCCGGGCATGTACACGGACACCTCAAGGCCGAACCACCTGGCTCAGGAAGTCATCGATAACAGTGTGGATGAGGCGCTGGCCGGCCATGCCCGCCGGATTGATGTGATCCTGCACAGTGACAACTCCCTGAGTGTGGAAGACGATGGTCGCGGCATGCCCGTCGATATCCACAAGGAAGAGGGCGTTCCGGGGGTGGAGCTGATTCTCTCCCGCCTGCACGCCGGTGGTAAGTTCTCCGAAGGTAACTACAACTTCTCTGGTGGTTTGCATGGGGTGGGTGTGTCTGTGGTGAACGCCCTGTCTACCCACCTGGAAGTCACCATCCGGCGGGACGGGCAGATTCACCAGATGACCTTCGCCAATGGCGACAAGGCCTCCGAGCTGGAAGTGGTCGATACCGTTGGTAAGCGCAACACCGGTACCCGCCTGAAGTTCACGCCCGACCCGAAATACTTCGACAGTCCGAATTTCTCCGTCAGTCGCCTGCGCCATAACCTGCGGGCCAAGGCGGTGCTTTGTCCCGGTCTGCACGTGACCTTTGTACAGGAGAAAACAGGGGAGAAAGATGAGTGGTTCTATGAAGATGGGCTGCGGGATTATTTGCGCACCGCCCTGGCCGATATTGAAGCCGTGCCGCTTGAGCCCTTCACCGGCAGTTTCTCCGGTAATAAGGAAGCGGTGGATTGGGCAATCCAGTGGCTGCCGGAGGGTGGCGATGCCGTCATGGAAAGCTACGTCAACCTGATTCCCACCGCCCAGGGCGGTACCCATGTCAATGGTTTACGTACCGGACTGCTGGAAGCCATGCGGGAATTCTGTGAATTCCGCAGCCTGCTGCCCCGTGGCGTCAAGTTGTCGCCCGAGGATATTTGGGAACGGGTGGCCTATGTCCTGTCCTTCAAGATGCAGGAGCCGCAGTTCTCTGGCCAGACCAAAGAGCGTCTGTCGTCCCGTGAGGCGGCGGCGTTTGTCTCTGGCGTGGTGAAAGACGCCTTCAGCCTGTGGCTGAACCAGCACACCGATATCGCTGAAGCCCTGGCAGAGCTGTTTATCAGCAATGCCCAGCGCCGGCTACGGGCCAGCAAGAAGGTGGCCCGTAAAAAGGTGACCTCCGGCCCGGCGTTGCCCGGCAAACTGGCGGACTGCTCCGGTGCCGATACCACCCGTTCAGAACTGTTCCTGGTGGAAGGTGATTCGGCTGGCGGTTCCGCCAAGCAGGCCCGGGATCGGGAATTCCAGGCGGTTATGCCGCTGCGGGGCAAGATTCTGAATACCTGGGAAGTGGATTCCGGTGAAATTCTCGCCTCTCAGGAAGTCCACGACATTGCCGTGGCCATCGGTGTTGATCCTGGCGCAGAGGATTTTACCGGTTTGCGCTACAACAAAATCTGTATCCTGGCGGATGCCGACTCTGACGGCCTGCATATCGCCACCTTGCTGTGCGCGCTGTTCGTAAAGCATTTCCGTCCACTGGTTTCTGCTGGCCACGTATTTGTCGCCATGCCGCCGCTGTACCGGGTGGATCTGGGCAAGGAAACCTTCTATGCCCTGGATGAGCACGAGAAGCAGGGCATTATCGACCGTCTGGCGGCTGAGAAGCGCAAGGGCAAGGTTCAGGTAACCCGCTTCAAGGGCCTGGGTGAGATGAACCCCCTGCAATTGCGTGAAACCACCATGGCGCCTGACACTCGCCGACTGGTGATGCTCACCTTGGAAGAGGGTGACGACACCGATGAGCGAATGGATATGTTGCTGGGCAAGAAGCGGGCTTCAGACCGTCGGGTTTGGCTGGAAGCCTACGGCAATATGGCGGATATCGCGGTTTGATATTCTCTGCAGTACTATAAAAATCATTACTTATTCTTTCTCAGAATTGATGAGGGCCGCTATCCTGCCAGTTTTCTAACCGGAATAACCGAGTTATGGACTGGCACGGATGGTTTTCCCTTGGGTTGGCGGGTGCCGCCCTGTTACTGATGAGCTCTGGCCGCTTTGCGCCGCATCTGGTGATGATGGCGGCATTGGTAGTGCTGAGTGCCAGCGGTATCATCGGCCCGGAACAGGCCCTTGCCGGCTTCAGTAATCCGGGGCTGATCACCGTGGTTGCTCTGTTTGTGGTGGCCTCCGGTGTTCACCATTCCGGGGGTGTTGACCTCCTGGTGCACTACATTCTCGGCAGCCCGAAAACCGTCCGCGGGGCCCAGGCCCGCATCGCCCTTCCAGTCACTCTGCTCAGTGGTTTCCTGAATAATACACCGGTGGTTGCCACCATGATTCCGGCAGTGCATGCGTGGTCCCGAAAGATTGGTATTGCCCCTTCCAAGCTGATGATTCCCCTCAGCTATGCCGCCATTTTTGGCGGAACGCTCACCCTGATCGGTACCAGTACCAACCTGGTGGTCAATGGTCAGTACCAGCAGCTGACCGGTGAAGAAGGCTTTTCAATCTTCGCCATTACCCAGGTTGGGCTGCCGGTAGCGATCATCGGGGTTGCTGTGATGTTGCTGGTACTGCCGCGGATGCTGCCAGATCGTAAAGACCAGCAGAAGTTCGGCTCGGTTAAAGAGTTTACGCTGGAAGTGGCGGTCGCGTTCGAGGGGCCGCTGGTCGGCAAAAGCGTAGGCGAGGCCGGGCTGCGGGAGCTGGATCGACTCTATCTGGTGGAAATTGAGCGGGATGGCAGCGTGGTAACGGCGGTGCCATCGGAAGAGCGTCTTCGAGGCGGTGACCGCCTGGTGTTTGCCGGCGATACCCAGGCCATTTCCGATCTGTTGCGGATCAATGGCATCGTGCCTTCGGTGCATGATGATGAGCCGTCGCTCAGCAAGGACCGCGCCGAACGACGTTTGGTGGAGGCCGTGTTGTCACCTCAGTCAGATGTGCTTGGCCAAACCATCAGGGATGCCCGGTTTCGGGACCGGTACGGTGCCGTGGTGCTGGCGGTTGCACGCGGAGGTGAGCGGGTGCCGGGTAACCTTGGCAACATTCGCCTGAAGCCCGGTGATGTGTTGTTGCTGGAAGCGCGCCCTGCGTTCGTCAGCCGGCAGCGATACAACAAGGATTTCCTGCTGATCAACGACCTTGAGACAGAAGCGCCGCGCCACGACCGGGCCTGGTTGTCCTGGGGCATTCTGCTGGTGCTGGTCGGGCTTGCCGCCTGCGGCATCATGACGATGCTCAACGCTGCCCTGGTAGGGGCATTCGTGATGATCCTTTCCGGCTGCTGCACGGTTGGCCAGGCTCAGAAAGCGGTAGACGTTCCGGTGATTCTCACGATCGCTGCCTCCTTTGCCATGGGCGGAGCGCTGGAACAGACCGGAGCGGCGAGTTACCTGGCCGGTGCGGTGTTCAGCCTGAGCGATGGCCACACCCTGCTGGCGTTATTACTGGTTTACCTGGTGGTGTCAGTGCTGACGGAAGTCATTACCAATAACGCAGCCGCCGTCCTGATTGTGCCGGTAGTGCTGTCGCTCACGTCTGCGATGGGCGTGGACTCCGAGCCGTTTATCATTGCGGTGATGATGGCCGCTTCGGCAAGCTTTGCCACACCGCTGGGTTATCAGACCAACATGATGGTGTTCGGGCCGGGAGGCTACCGTTTCAGTGATTTTATCCGGGTGGGTTTGCCGATGAATGTCTTTATCGGCCTGGTGACGGTTGGAGTTATTTCTGTGGTTTACGGCGTTTGATGGGGGTTGGCGAGGATATCGCAGCACAGCACCTGCAAACGTCCCTTGTGCTCGTAGGCCAGTGACAGGGTGACGCACATATAGGCGCCGGTTACGCACAGGTAGGGTGTTGTAACGTGCAGGTTCTCAGGCTGGGCCAGGGCCTGGCGCAGGTATTGCTGGCGGAACCAGTCGGCGCTGGTGGTGTTCTCCAGCGGCCGGAAACGAGGGTCCCGATTCTCAATGGCGGAATCGGAGACCAGGGTGTCTTCAATCTGGATGCCCTTGTCATCCGCCAGATAGCAGCGGGATACGACGGGGTGGTTCAGCAGTTCAAAGCAGGCCTGTGACATCAGGCTGCCGTCCTGCAGTCGTTCAATAGCCCGCCGGAACGGCCCGTTGAAATAGTTTACCAGTTGCTGTGTGGGGTCCTGGGTGATCTGTTTGCGCTTCTTGTATTCCTGAAGTAATTCTTCGAGGTCTGCCGGCGTGTGGGGCAGTTCCCCGAGCTCAAGGCAAGGGCGCCGGAAATAGAATCCCTGTACAAAGTCCACGCCAGCATCGATGGCTATCATGGCCTGATCACGGGTTTCCACGCCTTCCAGCAGTACCAGGCATCCCGACTGGTGAAGCAGCGACACCATGCCATTCAGAATCTGCCGTGCCCGCTGATCGTCAGTGGCGCGGGTCAGCAACGTACGATCCAGTTTGACGATATCCGGTGACAGGTTCCAGATTCGCTCGAAATTCGAGTGGCCGGCGCCAAAATCATCGATCGCGGTGAGGCAGCCAAGTTTCCGGTAGTAGGCGACGGTGTCTCTCAGTCTCTCCGCATCGTCTGTGGGCTGCTCAACAATCTCCATCACAATTCGATGGGGTGGTAGCCCGGTTTTCTTCAAAAGCGCCCCAAAGAACGAATCAGACCGGCTGCCACTGGTCACCACCCGTGGGGATACGTTCAGGAATAGCCAGTTCAGCTGGTCTTTTACGCCGCTGTAGTTACGGATATGCAGGTATCGACACAGTCGGTCCAGCAGCAGGTTTTCAGCGTCGGTGTCCGGAAGTTCAAACAGGTGATTGGGAAGTACAGCCGCGTTGTCATTGTCGAACGCCCGGATCAGGGCCTCATAACCAACGGTCCGTTTGTGGGAGATGCTGTAAATCGGTTGCAGGGCGGTTCTGAGCTTTAGCCCTCTGAAATCGGCTGTCCAGGTCTCTCCTTGCTGAGTGAACATGGGCGACAGCAGGTCTAGTTCTGGCGCTGGCAGGATATCGGTAAGGCTGTGGGACATAGGCGAGTCTGAACCGTTTAACGAACGCATCAGGAGCAGCAGTTGTGGTGCTGACCACTGAACTGTTAGCCAGAGTGCCGACATCCCTGGCACGTTTGCCTGTATTTCAAGGCGTTAACTGTTTAGCTAAGGCGCAGATTGCCAAAAAACAGGAATCATTACCACTGTTTAACCGGTAAAACTCGAAACAGTTTGTGACTTTGTGTTGGTATGGGGAATTCGGGGCGGGGCTTTGGATAGCAGAACCCCCGGCAGGCCGGGGGATCAGAATGGGGCGTATTAATTGTTGCTGGGTACTACTACGGATTCGTCGAATTCCAGTTCCATGTCGTTTCCTCTCGGTCACTGAGGCCCCCGACGGGGCGAATTAAAGTATGTGAGAAGTTTAGCGGTGCTGTGAATTTGCACAATCCGTAGAAGCCGTATTCGACCAAAGTGGCCAATGCCAGAGCCGGCGTCTGCCAGAGACTTGATCAGATAATTTGATGTATCCCGGCAGAATATTTTGATTTTCACCCGGCGGTTCGGGGCCTAGACTGATCTTAACGTATCAGTCGCACAGGTTGGCGCAGTCCAGGGATGGAGGATTTCCCAAATCATGAAATTACGAAATACCAACACCGCCTACGGTCTGATCGCCGTCAGTTTGCACTGGCTGGTGGCGCTGGCGGTCATTGGCCTGTTCGGGCTCGGCTGGTGGATGGTGGAACTGTCCTACTATGACCCCTGGTACCGACAGGGGCCACACATTCACCGGAGCATTGGCATCCTGCTGTTCATAGTGGTGGTGGCCCGGCTGTTGTGGCGAGTTGTGACTCCGCCCCCCAGGCCACTGCCTGAGCACCAGCGGTGGGAAGTGATCGCAGCCCATGGGGCCCATGGGCTGCTCTATCTGCTTCTGTTCGTAGCCATGATCAGTGGATACCTGATTACCACGGCCGATGGCTCGTCCATCAGCGTATTTGGCTGGTTTGAGGTGCCTTCAGTTACCGGCCGGATCAGGGGGATGGAGGACACCGCGGGTGCGGTCCATTACTGGAGCACCTGGGCACTGGTCGGGCTGGCCGGGCTGCATGCCCTGGCGGCCTTGAAACACCATTTTATTGATCGGGATGCCACGCTCAGGCGCATGCTTGGCGGCGGTTGACGCAGATCCGAAGACCGAAACGATAACCATGACCCACTCAGGGAGAAGACCATGAAAAGACTCTTGCTCGCATCCGCCGTTTCCGTGGCGCTGATCGGCACTGCCAACGCCAGCGAACACAGCGGCATCTATGCCTTTGATAAAGAGGGCGCACACCAGTTCATCACCTTCAAGATTTCCCATCTGGGCTACAGCTGGCTGTATGGCCGGTTCAACGACTTCGACGGCGAATTTGTCTACGACGCCGAGAACCCGGAGAACAGCACCGTCACCGTCACAATCGACACCGCCAGTGTGGACTCCAACCACGCCGAGCGCGACAAGCACCTGCGCAGCGATGACTTCCTGCATGTGAGCCAGTTCCCGCAGGCCACCTTCAAGAGCAAGCGCGTGGTTGTGGATGACGACGGCGAGGCTGATATCATCGGCGACTTCACCCTGCGCGGCGTGACCCGTGAGATCACTCTGGAAGCGGAAATGCTGGGCCACGGTGAAGACCCCTGGGGCGGCTACCGTATGGGCTTTGAGGCCGAGACTGAGTTTCGTCTGAAGGATTTCGGTATTCCGATGGATCTGGGTGAAGCCTCCGAAACCGTTGAAATCAAGATCTCCATCGAAGGCATTCGTCAGTAATCCTGATTGAAACCTCTGCCTCAGGTTCCGGGGTTAAACCCGGAACCTGCCTGTCTGTTGCTCCAGTTCTGCAGCATAGTCCTTGAGTGACTTGCTGATTCCGTCGATGGCACGAGAGCGTTCAGCGCTGGCCGCGGCCAGGTCGTTAATGTCGGTAATGCTGCGATTGATTTCGTCAACAACCTGGGTCTGTTCCTCGGTGGCCGACGCCACGCTGGTGTTTACATCAGTGATATTGGAGATGGCCTCCAGAATGGCTTGCAGTTCCTGCTCGGCTTCGGTGGCCAGTTTTTCTGTCTCAGCGGCTTCTTTACTGCCGGTTTCCATCACACTGACCACATCCGAAACGCCAGTCTGCAGTGCTGTGATCATAGTCTGAATGTCTTCGGTGGACTGTTGTGTGCGTTGGGCGAGCGTTCGCACCTCATCCGCCACAACCGCAAAGCCCCGGCCCATCCGGTGCACCTGCCTGGATGAATTTCGGATGATTTCGGCACTGTTCTGCCCCTTGAGGTCTGCTTCCCGGGTGATCTCGGCCGCCCTTGAGGCTAAGCGTAGCAGGGGGCGGGGGGTTGTCACCCTGAACAAGGGGATGAAATCTTGATTTGGCTCAGATTTTGGTGGCTAATCAGGGCTATTGGACGTTGCCAGACTGTTCACTGGCTCGGCAAAGGTGTCGTTGGCGCCAGAACTGAGCAATAAAGATTACAACACCGATGACCAGACCGGCCCAAAGGTAGGGCTCCGGCATCTGGAACGATCCACTGATGGCGAATTCCACCAGCAGCATCAGCGCGACGGCCAGGGTAGCATTCACCAGGGCTGTCACCAGCGCGTGCCCGCAGGCTTTAAGATTGGGTTTCATAGGTTTCCGCTTGTCAGGGGATAAAACGGCTTTCTATTCACTGTGGCGAGAATACGGTGCACCTTACAGACTCTCCATGCGGGAATTCCGCTATTGGAAATTGGTGTATCGTTGCTTGCGTCCATATAATGTGCGCCACATTGCCCGGTGTTTGTGCCGGGTTACCGGGGCTGCATCAAAGCCGCATTTCAAAACAGGCAGTTAAGGCAAAGAGGCATCTATGCCAGAGTTTCAGACAACGGATGAAGGTTTCGAAAGAGTATCGCTACGGGATTATACCGAGAAGGCCTACCTCGACTACTCCATGTACGTGATCCTGGACCGTGCATTGCCCAACGTAGGGGATGGGCTCAAGCCGGTGCAGCGTCGGATTGTTTATGCCATGTCGGAGCTGGGGCTGAAATCCACCTCCAAGTACAAGAAATCTGCCCGTACCGTTGGTGATGTGCTGGGTAAGTTCCACCCCCATGGTGACAGCGCCTGCTATGAAGCCATGGTGCTGATGGCGCAGCCGTTCTCCTATCGCTACCCGTTGGTGGATGGTCAAGGTAACTGGGGCTCCCCGGACGACCCGAAATCGTTCGCCGCCATGCGATACACCGAATCCCGCCTGGCTGCCTTTGCCGATGTTCTGCTGGGTGAGTTGGGGCAGGGAACCGTGGACTGGACGCCGAACTTTGATGGCACCATGGAAGAACCGTCCGTTCTGCCAGCCCGGTTGCCTCATGTGCTGCTGAACGGCACCACCGGCATTGCCGTGGGCATGGCCACTGACATTCCGCCGCACAATGTGCGAGAGGTCACAGCCGCCTGCATTCGTCTATTGGATGACCCGGAAGCCACCGTTGACCAGCTCTGTGAACACATCAAGGGCCCGGATTTTCCCACCTATGCGGAAATTATTACCCCTCGCAAGGATTTGAGACAGATCTATGAAACCGGCCGCGGCTCTCTGCGTATGAGAGCGCGCTGGGTTCGTGAAAGTGGCGAGATCGTGATTACCGATCTGCCACATCAGGTATCCGGTAACCGGGTGCTGGAGCAGATTGCCCAGCAGATGCAGGGCAAGAAGCTGCCCATGGTGGCGGACCTGCGTGACGAATCCGACCATGAGAACCCCACCCGCCTGGTGATCGTGCCCCGGTCCAACCGGGTGGATCTGGATGGTTTGATGGCGCACTTGTTTGCCAGCACCGATCTGGAGAAAACCTACCGGGTCAATATTAACGTAATCGGTAACGATGGCCGCCCGGGTGTAAAAGGGCTTCACCAGATCCTGACCGAGTGGCTGGCGTTCCGAAAGACCACGGTTACCCGCCGCCTGCAACACCGTCTGGATAAGGTTCTGGCCCGGTTGCACCTTCTTGAAGGCTTGTTGATTGCCTATCTCAACATCGACGAGGTGATTGAGATCATTCGTACCGAAGACAAGCCCAAGGCGGAATTGATGTCCCGGTTCGGACTGTCGGCAGACCAGGCGGAAGCCATCCTTGAGCTGAAATTGCGTCATCTGGCAAAACTCGAGGAAATGAAAATCCGCGGTGAGCAGGACGAACTGGCCGCGGAAAGGGATGAGCTGCAGGCCATTCTGGGCTCGGAAGACCGCCTGCGCGAGCTGATAAAGACCGAACTGCAGCAGGATGCCGAAACCTACGGTGATGACCGCCGTTCCCCAATTGTTGCCCGTGAAGAGGCCAAGGCCTTCAGTGAGATTGACCTGGTGTCCAACGACCCGGTCACTGTGGTGCTGTCGGAAAAGGGCTGGGTGCGGGCTGCCAAGGGGCACGACATTGATCCGTCCGGGCTCAGTTACAAGTCTGGCGACCGCTTTGCGCTGGCTGCCAGGGGCAGAAACAATCAGCAGGCCATTTTCCTCGACAGTACTGGGCGGGCCTATGCCCTGATGGCTCACAGTCTGCCGTCTGCCCGGGGGCAGGGCGAGCCTCTTACCGGCCGGATCAACCCACCGTCCGGGGCGACCTTCTCTGGTCTGCTGATGGGGAATCCGGAGCGTAAAGCGCTGCTGGTCACTGACGGTGGTTATGGTTTTGTGACCTCGTTGAACGACATGATCAGCAAGAACCGAGCTGGCAAGGCGGTGGTTTCTGTGCCCAAAGGGGCGCGAATCATGCCCCCCGTGCTGATCCCAGAGACAGCAACAACCCTTTACCTGGCGGCCATATCCAACGAGGGGCGCATGCTGGTGTTCCCGCTCAGCGAATTGCCGGAACTGGCCAAGGGTAAGGGCAACAAGATCATCAGCATTCCCTCTGCCCGCGTTCAGAATCGTGAGGAATATGTGGTGGCTGCCGCCGTCTTTGGTGAAGAAGACCAACTGGAGGTGAAGGCCGGCAAACGCAAACTGGGTCTGCGTTTTGCCGATCTGGAGCATTATCTGGGTGAGCGTGGCCGGCGTGGTCACAAATTGCCCAGAGGGCTCCAGCGGGTAGACGGCATTGATGTGATTCCGTCTGCCGCCCGTGCTCAGGAAGAAGCTCAGGACGTGGAGGGCACCGACAGTGAGTGAGCTGGTTCTGGTAAATGTGTCCGGGCGAGACAAGCCCGGATTGACCTCGGAGATCACCGGGATCATGGGGCAGTATGATGTCCGGATTCTGGATATTGGCCAGGCGGTGATTCACGACCACCTGACCTGGGGCATACTGATCGAGATCCCGGATGAGTCGAAATCGTCCCCGGTGATCCGTGACCTTCTTTTTCGGCTGCATGCCCTGGATCTTCAGGTGCGCTTTGCGCCCATCACGGTGGAGGAATACCAGGCATGGGCCGAAGGCCGTAACCGGGCCTGCTACATCGTTACCCTGCTATCCCGTGACATCAAGGCGGAACAGATCGCCCGGGTATCGGCCATTACCGCCCGGCATGGGCTGAACATCGACAACATTACCCGCCTTTCCGCACGCCCGTCGCTCAATCAGGGGGAGAACCGCATTGCCTGTGTCGAGTTTTCGGTGCGGGGAACGCCGTCAGACCTGGAACAACTTCGGGCGGACTTCCTGCATATTGCCGGTGAGATGAACGTGGACATCGCCTTCCAGGAAGACTCCATTTTCCGGCGAAACCGCCGGTTGGTGGTGTTTGATATGGACTCCACGCTGATTGAGGCGGAGGTGATCGATGAGCTGGCCCATGAGGCTGGCGTGGGCGAGCAGGTTGCGGAAATAACCGAGCGTGCCATGCAGGGTGAACTGGACTTCAGCCAGAGTTTTGCCGAGCGGCTGGCGCTGCTTAAAGGCCTGGATGAGTCGGTGCTTGAAAGTATTGCCGCTCGGCTGCGTATGACAGAGGGGGCCGAGCACCTGATCCGAAGCCTGAAGGCGCTGGGCTACCGCACCGCGATTCTTTCCGGTGGCTTTACCTACTTTGCCCGCCACCTGCAGCAAAAACTGGGCATTGACTACGTTTATGCCAACGAACTGGACATTGTCGACGGCAAGGTGACCGGTCAGGTTAAGGGGCAGATCGTGGATGGCAAGCGCAAAGCCGAGCTGCTGCTCGAGATTGCCGAAAAAGAGCATATCTCAAGGGAGCAGGTCATCGCCGTGGGTGATGGTGCCAACGACTTGCCGATGCTGAGCCAGGCTGGCCTCGGCGTGGCCTTTCGTGCCAAGCCGCTGGTCAAGGAATCGGCTCGACACTCTATTTCCACCCTGGGCCTGGATGCCATTCTGTACCTGATCGGTTTCCGTGAGAGCGAAACCAACCAGACCCTGAGCAATAGCCGCCTGTGAACGCACAAAGGGCGAGGTTTTGACGCCTCGCCCTTCGTGGTTCTTCCCGACATAACCTTCCGGTCAGCTGTCCCCGAAGTCGTAGTTCATCTCCGGTACCGGTGCCTGCAGGTAATAGCCCTGGATATAGTTTACGCCGGCCTGCCAGAGTGTCGCCAGTACCCCGGCGTTCTCTACCAGCGGGATGATGGTTAGCTTACCGGCATTCTGCAGGCTCTTCACCATTTCCTTGACCTGTTCCTTGGCTTCATCACTCTTCTGGATCTCTTCGGTGAACGAGCCGTCAATCTTCACATAGTCCGCGTCAATGTGCTTGAGCGTGTTGAATGGATTCAGGGCACAGCCGAACTGGGCAATGGAGACCTTACTGTGGAGTTCGTGCACGGCTTTGGTGAATTCCTTGGCCTGTTTCATGTAGTTATTAGCATCACCCTCGCGGATCTGGAATATCAGCGAATCACCAGGCAGGCGAGCGGCTTTAAGGGCAACGCTGAGCCAGGGCGTAAAGGTTTTGTCCTGCAGTGTCTCGGCGGTGATGTTCAGGAACAGCCTGGTGTCATGACCCCGTGACCGGTGACTTGCCAGCTGTTTGATGGTTTGCAGGATCACCCAGCGGTCAATCTTGATGGCCGTGTCGCTCGGCCCCACGGGGGGCAGGAAGTCGTAGGGAGAGACTTCCTCGTTGTCTTTGTCGAGCATGCGAACGAAGGCCTCGTAATGCTCTTCGCCCTCACCCCGCAGGTTGATGATAGGCTGGAACAGCAGCCGGAAGCGGTTGTCGTCCAGGGCCCTGAGGATAGCCTCAACGGAGTTGCTATCATCCAGGCTTTCGTACTGGGCGGGATTATAGACCACGATCCCGTTACCACGTTCATGGCCTTCGAGCTTCTTAACCTCAGCGGAGGCGGTATGGGCACGCCCCATCAGTTCCTCTGCCTTGGGCGAATTCTCCGTAATCGCGGCTACACCGATGGACACTGTCAGCGGTACCGTCTTGCCGTTGATGTCGAACAGATGATCTTCAACCGCTTTGCGAACCCGCTCAGCAATGCTTTCCATATGTTTCTCATCGCAGGGCAGGCACATCAGGCAGAAGGCATCATCGCTCAGCCTGGCCAGCGTCACTTCCTCGCCGGCCTGTTCTTTTAGCAGCGAGGCCAGATCACCCAGCAACAGATCGGCACCGGCGATACCGACCTGGCCCTTCATGCTTATGAAGTTGTCCAGGGCGATGTAGGCCAGGGCGCCGGTCTGGTTGTTCTTGCCGGCATTGGCAACGGCCTGGGCCAGAGCGTCCATCAGGTATTGACGGTTATACAGGCCCGTAAGCAGATCCTGGCTGCTGATCTGTTTGAGCTTTTCTTCCAGCTCGGCATCCCTGTGTTCCGGCTGCAATACAATCTGCGTGCAGGCTTCGCCATCATAGGTGGCGGCAGAGACAGACATGGTTACGTTCAGTTCCTGATCGTCGCTGCGGCGTGCGGTGCAGTTCAGGGTCATGCCGTCCTTGCCATCATCGGCAAAGGCCTTCATGAAGTCTTTGTACTTGTCCTGGCTTTCCGGGGTCAGGGTATCGAGCACCGGGATGCAGATAAGGTCGTCAATGTCGTCGTAGCCCAGGAACTCGATGTAGGACTGGTTGGCGTAGATGTGCATGCCATCGTTGATGTAGGCGATGGCGTCCTTGGAGCTTTCCAGAAGCAGCTGGCAGCGCTGTTCGGCCTCACGCAGGTGGGACTCCAGAACCCGACGACGGCGGCGCTCTTCCAGGGCGGCCAATTCGCGTTTCACCACCAGCACGAGCAGATCCTTGTACTCGAACGGCACAACATCCTGCCCGCCGGCCCGGATAATGTTCACCGTTCTTTCCCGGCTGACTTCCTCGGTCAGGAGAACGAAGGGGATGTCCTTGTCCATGCGCTTGACCATGGCCAGGGCGTCATCCGGCCCGAACTCCTGCTCCAGGTCCCGGGCCAACAGTAGGTCCCAGTTGCTGGTTTTCAGGGCTTCTTCCAGATCTTCTTCCGAGGTTATACGGTGTGCCCGGGTGGCCTTGCCCGAGTTGCGGAGCAGGCTGACCATGGATTCAGCATCATTTTGAGATGGATCAAGAATCAGCAGGTGTACGGTCGCGTTTTTTTTCTGCATTCGTAAGACTTCTCATGGATGCGGTCACTTCCGCTGAATGATGCAGGGGTTGGCGATCAATAACAACCCTGGCAGTAGCCGTGGTTCACAGTCTTTCCGACCTTTGGCGTTACAGTGATGGCCACAGGGAGTCGAATTCGTCTTCCGTGGCGCCGGGCGTTGATGGCGGGGCGCCATTCGGACTGGCCAGGGCCGCCGGATTCTGCAGTTTCAGTTCAAACTGGCTGATGCTACCGGTGGCAGAGACCTTCTTGAGCAGTTGTCCCTGATCTTCCCGGCCATCGTGCAGCAATGAGATGCGGCTGCCACTCTGGAAGGGCAGCCTTGGGGTAATCAGGGTCGCAGCCTGATTGACGACGCTGATTTCAGGCAGCAGCAGCCCCCGGAGGTATGCGCTGCTGTTGCCCACTTTCTGGATCAATCGAACCCCGCAAGGCGCGGCACTGGGGGCCAGCAACTCAATGCCGATCTGGGTGCCCTGATTCCGGACCTGACGCAACCAGCGCACCACGGCGATGCTCCAGGGATGGGATTTCTGTTCCCGTACCCCAAGAATCTCACCCGCCTGCAGGGAGGCCGGTACATTGGTTTCCCAGGCAACGCAGTAGCCACCCGGGCTGGTGTTGATCAGCAGTGCATGATGGGAGCGGGGGCGGCTCTTCTCCTGTCCCGTGGGTATGGCGGCCCCGGTAGCCGACTTGAAGTTGATCGGGGCATCGGCCGCGTGCAGCCTGTCCTCACTTGGGCCGGCGTCGTGGGCTCCGGCCCAGGCGTCCGTGTTCCGGTTGGCATTACGGACAAACCGGTTTTCCTGCTCGGGATCAATGGTTTCGTTGCCGTTCAGGAACTCGGCAAAGGTCTTTTCACCGGCGACGAAATAGTGGGTGGCCGTCAGGCCGACGCAGACCTCCAGCGTGCCCTGGCTGGAAATGCGGTTGAAATTCCGCTTGGCCAGAATACCCAGCGCCTGGCTGAGATGTGTGAGCAGGGTGTCGCTGATTTTGGACGATACCTGTAGCCGCGTAGTATCTTTCTCGTGGCTGCGCCTGGCGTGCAGCACCTCGGCCAGCTGCGTGGAAAGATCTTTGGTGTCAAAACCGCAGCTCTCGTCCCCCGGCTTGTTTTCCAGCAAGCTCCGATAGACTGGCGGGTTGTCCAGTTCCATGTTGATCACGAACAGGCTGTCGGTTCCAATGTCCGGGCCGCACTGGCAGAACTCGGTCCAGGACTCGAACAGCTCATAAACCTGCGTCAGCTCGGCCTGGCGGAGTTGATTGGGGCGGGCGCAGCCCAGCAGGAGAATGCGTTTGTAACTGTCGGCCACCGTACTGGCGCGGCGATGGGTCAGGGTGTCGTCATCGATTTCCAGTGCGGCCAGTTTGTTCCGGTGCGCAAACCGGTACAGACGGTGGCATTCCAGCCAGCTCAGGGCCGGGCTTGGGCAATAGAGCTGATGGGAGCGGACAATCGTGGCGCCCAGCTCGGATGTGGCGCGGTGAATGGCGGCGGCAACGTGGCGGCGATTTTTGTCCAGGCCGCCGTTATCCAGATATTCCAGTACACACAGTTTATAGCCGCTGGCCAGATGAAGCTGCAGGGCCTGGGCCAGGTTGGCAATTTTGCGCTGTTTCTCGGGCAGGGCGATGGCCAGGCCCAGAAAGTGCCGTGACAACTCGTTGCAGACAAAATGAATTTTCTCGCGAACCAGCTCAAGGAACTGCATTCGTTGCTGCGGAGCCAGAAACAGGTGGTTCAGTTCTATAATCGCATGGTAAAGCTGGCGGGATGCCTCACCGATGTTGGCCATCGGTAGCTGGTCAATCCACAGACGAAAGGCCTTGGGTGTCGTATCGCAAAACGACAGGCTTGCGGTTTTCTGTTCAGGAACCTTCAGTTCAGGTTTCAGAATATTGCCTTCCATCATCTCACGCCAGTGTTTGAGTCGCTTTGAGTATGTATCGACCGAAAGTGTCGAAAATACATGCTTTTATTGTTTTTACCTATAGAACTTTAAGATAGCAAACCAATAACAAAAAGCGAGAAAATCATGAGTTGACAATCTTTGACAAGTGTAAGTGGGACCGCTTTTGCGACATGTCTCACGCTACGCTGATGTTGGCCTGATTGTCGCCTGTGAAAATAGGGGTTTTACTGGTCTCCCCGGGCAGTTCCCTGACCAGCCTTGGAACCAGAAAGCCCGGCAGCCGCGTCATAAGTGCCCGAACCAGCGCCGCCGCCGCTTGGTCGCTGACATCAAAATGATGGGCGCCTGCAACGGGATCAAACGCGTGCAGGTAATAGGGCATAACGCCCGAATCAAACAGGTCTTCACTCAGCCGGGCCAGGATGCTGGCTGAGTCATTGACTCCTTTCAGAATCACGCTCTGGTTGAGCAGGGTCACCCCCACTTCGCGAAGGCGCGCAAAGGCTTTTCGTGTGTCTGAGTCTAGCTCTGCCGGGTGATTCACATGCACCACGAGGATTTTCTGAAGTGGCGAATTGCCAAGCCAGTCCAGCAGGGCGTCGCACACCCGTTGCGGAATAACGACCGGTAGCCGGCTGTGTATTCGCAGGCGCTTGATATGCGGTATGCCTGCCAGGGCTTCGGCCCATTGCGCCAATAGCCGGTCATTCACTGCCAGTGGATCACCACCGCTGAAGATCACTTCGTTAATTTCGGGGGCGGCTTTCAGGGTCGCCAGAACCTGCTGGCGGTCATCCGGACCGAGCCGCTGGGATTCATAGGGGAAGTGGCGGCGAAAGCAGTAGCGACAGTTGATTGCACACTGGCCCGTTACCATCAGCAGTGCCCGGCTCTGGTACTTGCGGATCAGCCCTGTGGTCTGGATGGCGTTGTTCTCTTGCAGCGGATCGCGCAAATAACCTGCTTGTTGTCGCGATTCTTCCGCCAGCGGCAGTACCTGTCGCAACAGGGGGTCGTTGGGGTCGCCCAGAGTCATTCGCCGTATGAACGGCTCGGGCACCCGCACGGGAAACAGTTGGTGGCCCGCGCGGGCACCCTTGAGCCAGGGCTCCGCCGGCAGGTTCAGGCGCCCAAGCAGCTGCTCCGGGCAGGTAACGGATTCTGCCAGAATCTGTTGCCAGCCTTTAGCTGAATCGTGGGGCTGTTGACGCTGTTCGGTAGCGATCAATGAAGGCTCTTCGTTACGGGCTTCTATACAGGCAGGGGTTCGCTGTATCATAGCGACCTTTGAAATTTTAACGACAGTCTGTCAGGTGGACATTTCATGGCTTCATATTCTACCAACGAATTTCGCAGCGGTCTCAAAGTTTTGCTGGATGGCGACCCCTGTATCATGCTGGAGAACGAGTTCGTCAAGCCCGGTAAGGGGCAGGCGTTCAACCGCGTTAAATTGCGCAACCTGATGACCAACCGGGTCTGGGAGCGTACGTTCAAATCAGGTGAGAGTCTGGAAGCCGCGGACGTGATGGACCAGGACATGGAATACCTGTACACCGACGGTGAGTTCTGGCATTTCATGCTGACCGACGGCTCGTTCGAGCAGTACGCTGCCGATGCCAAGGCTGTAGGTGATACCGTCAAGTGGCTGAAAGAGCAAGACGTATACACGGTGACTCTGTATAACGGCGCGCCGCTGACCGTCACACCGCCGAACTTTGTCGAGCTGGAAGTGGTGGATACTGATCCTGGTATGAAGGGTGATACCGCCCAGGGTGGTTCCAAGCCTGCAACACTGTCTACCGGCGCAGTGGTGAACGTACCCTTGTTCATCACCATTGGCGAAGTGCTGAAAGTGGATACCCGCTCTGGCGAGTACGTTAACCGCGTCAAGAGCAGCTGATCCGACAATGACCGATCAGCCTGTCTGGCAGCCTTCTGCCTCGCGGGAGCATCTGAAAAGCCGTGCACAACAGCTAGCCTGGGTGCGCGGCTTTTTTGCAGAAAGGGATGTTCTTGAAGTCGAAACACCGGTACTCGGCCGGTATGGCGTCACCGATATCAACCTCGACGGTATCGCGGCGGCGGTCAACGCTGCGGGAGTTTCCGGCGGCTGGTTGCAGACCTCCCCTGAATATCACATGAAACGCCTGCTGGCGGCGGGCTCGGGATGTATCTATCAGATTGCCCGGGTATTCCGTAATGGCGAGCGTGGTAGCCGCCATAACCCCGAATTTTCGTTGCTGGAATGGTACCGGGTGGGCCTGGACGACACGGCGATGATGGCCGAAGTGGCTGACCTGGTGTGTGACTGGCTGGGCTGTGAGCGCCCGGATGTTCTGAGCTACCGCGAGGCGCTTCAGACGCTTGCCGGAATGGATCCAATGACCATCACGGATCACGATCTGTACCAGTATTGTCAGCAGTGGCTTGAGCCGGAACAGTTGGCCGGCATGGGGCGCGACGATTGCCTGGACCTGGTGATGAGCTTCAGGGTTGAGCCGTTGTTGGGGCGGGGCCGCCCGGTGTTCATTACCCGGTATCCGGCTAGCCAGGCTGCCTTGGCCAGGGTGGCATCAGACGAAGATGGCTACCCGGTAGCACACCGATTTGAGCTCTACATTGACGGGCTTGAGTTATGTAACGGTTACTGGGAGCTCACCGATCCGGTCGAACAGCGTGCCCGGTTCGAGCAGGATAACCGCCGGCGCAAATCGGCCGGCAAGCAGGAAATGGCTGTCGATCAGAGTTTTCTGGCAGCCCTGGAGGCCGGGCTGCCGGAGTGTTCCGGTGTGGCCCTGGGGTTGGACCGCTTGCTGATGCTGAAAACCGGGGCTGAGTGCATAGAAGATGTGCTGGCGTTTCCGGTCGAGAGCGCCTGAGCCATCGGCTCAGGCGTTTTTGTTGGTCACCTTGCCAAACGCTTCGCCCATGCGGACGGTTTTGCCGGGAACCTGGTTGGCATCCCAGGCTACGGCGCCTTTGGGCATGGCCAGGACAACCGTCGAGCCCAGGCGGAACCGGCCCATTTCCTCTCCTTTCTCAAAACGGATCGCGTCTTCACCCTGGTAAACCCAGCGGGTTATCTGTGCAGGTTCCGGCGCAATTACTCCGGCCCAGGTGGTTTCCATGCTGCCCACGATCATCGCGCCCACCAGAACCAGGGCCATGGGACCTGCCTCGGTATCGAAAATGCAGACAACCCGCTCGTTCCTGGCGAACAGGTTGGGAACATGCTCTGCGGTCACCGGGTTTACCGAGAAGAACTTGCCCGGAACATAGACCATTTCCCGCAGTGTGCCGGCCATGGGCATATGAATGCGGTGATAGTCTTTGGGCGACAGGTAAGTGGTGCTGAACTCCCCGTGCCGGAAAGGCGCCGCCCGGCTGTCGTCGCCGCCGAGAATTTCAGTCAACCCGAATGACTGGCCCTTGGCCTGGAAAACCCTGTCGTTGCTGATCTGTCCCAGTTGGCTGATGGTGCCATCGACCGGGCTGACAAAGACGTCGTTGCCTTCCGCCACGGTGCGGACGCCGGGTTTGAGAGCGCGGGTAAAAAATGCATTGAACGACGGGTAGGCGGTAGGGTCTGACTCGGCTGCTTCGCTCATGTTTACGCCATAGCGGCCGATAAACCAGTTAATAACGCGGTTTTTCATGGCCGGGGCACGCGTATTGTCGGCCAGGCGACCTGCCAGGCGAGAGACAGCGCGTTGGGGCGTAATGTATTGGCTCAGCACGAACAGTTTGTCAAACATCAATAAGTCTCGGTAAGAACAGAGGCGGCAGTGTAACAAAACCGGCCCCGTGTATAGAAATTGTTTCACGCCTTCGCTGTTCGTTCAGAGCCTTGCTATTATCACGGCACAGCTCGCCCCGGTCGGGGTGGAGAACCCGTGACTGACCTCGGTCGTTAACGAGATAACAAAAGGCGTATATCTTTCCATGCTGCTGATTATTGGTGCGGTAATAGTTGTTGCGAGTGTACTTGGCGGCTACGTGCTGCACGGTGGTAATCTTGCCGTGTTATGGCAGCCTACCGAGGTCCTTATCATTGGGGGCGCTGCGGTTGGTTCCTTCATCATTGCCAACCCCATGCACACGGTGAAAGAGGTGGGACAGGCCGTTGTGCGATTGCTGACAGGATCGCCGTTTAACAAATCCTATTATATGGATTTGCTGAGCCTGCTTTATGAAGTGTTTGATAAGTCCCGGAAGCAGGGCGTAATGGCCATCGAAGAAGACATCGACAACCCAGAGAACAGCCAGATATTTAACCGGTATCCGGTCATTATGAAGTCTAAACATTTGCTGGCGTTTATCACCGATTATTTGCGCATCATCAGCTCCGGCAACATGGCGCCCCATGAGCTGGAAGGTATGATGGAAAATGAGATCGACAGCCGTCAGCATGAGCTGGAAGAGCCCGCTCACGCGGTCAACAAGATCGCCGACGCCTTGCCGGGCCTTGGTATCGTTGCGGCGGTACTGGGTATTGTCATCACCATGAATTTCCTCACCGAGGGCCCGGAGAAAATTGGCATGAGTGTGGCAGCGGCTTTGGTAGGTACCTTTCTTGGCATATGGATGGGATACGGCTTCGTTGGTCCGATGTCTATTTCTATGGAGCACTCGGCGAAATATGAACTCAAAGCTTATGAATGCGTTAAGTCCGCCATCGTTGCGACGGTATCCGGTCAGGCGCCCCAGATGGCCATTGAATTCGGCCGCAAGTCGTTACCCACGGATAAACGACCTGGTTTCCAGGAACTCAACGACCACGTTCGTTCGAAGTGACGAGCTGCGTCTTAATCGCCCGGAGTTGAGTTGTGGAAGAACAGCCGATCATCATCAAGCGCAAGAAAAAAGTGGTCGGGGGCCATCACGGTGGCTCCTGGAAGGTGGCCTTTGCAGACTTTGCCACCGCCATGATGGCGTTCTTTCTGGTTCTCTGGCTCACTGCCACGGCGTCTCCGGAACAAAAGCTGGCGGTTGAAGGTTATTTTAAAGATCCCATTGGCTTTGTAGAAGGAGGCTCTGCGAGTCCGATTGACTTGGGCGGTAGAGCCTCTGTGGCTGACCAGATGCAGCCCGATCGGGTTGAGGGCTCCGTGAGTTTACAGGATGAAACAGTTGACCTTCTGGCTGATGATTTGGAGCGCCGTCGCATGCAGGCCTTGCTTGGGGTGGTTCAGGAGCAAATTGAACAAAGTGAAACTTTGCAGGAATTCAAGGACCAGCTTCTGCTTGACATTACTGACGAAGGCTTGAGAGTCCAGATCGTTGATCGGTCTGGTCGGCCCATGTTTGACAGTGGTCGCGCAGAGCTCAAGTACTATTCACAGGATATTCTTTTTGAATTGGCCAAAAAGCTTGGGTCTGTCAATAACAAAGTAAGTATTACCGGTCACACGGATGCTACGCCTTTTGTTGGGCGTCCTGGCTATACAAATTGGGAGTTGTCTGCTGACCGCGCGAATACCGCCCGCCGGGCACTTGTAGCCGGTGGTGTAAGGCCCGATCAAATCGCTCGGGTGGTTGGTTTGAGTGATTCTGTGTTGTTCGATAAAGACAACCCAACTGCACCAGTCAATCGTCGGATTTCAATAATCGTTCTCAATAAAAAAACGGCAGACAGTATAGAAATAGATGCAGGCAACTACGATCAGCCCCTAATTGATCTCACAGAGCCGAGCGAATTGGAGCAACGGGAGGCGGTCGAGCGTCTTGAAAGTGGCGATTGGTTTGAAGAGCAACCGGATCCAGCACCCGGTGAGTTGAACTGGTAGGAGAGTGTCGATAAGTGGCTCTTTATCTGTCAGGAAATGCGAAGCCCTCTGGCTTGCTGTTCCGACATATCTTGCAGAATCCGGTGGAAACTCTGTAGCCGTTCCCTCGACACCGTCCCGGCATCTGCGGCCGCATCAAGCGCGCAGCCGGGATCACCCATGTGGCGGCAGTTGCGGAACTTGCAAAGCCCGATCAGCGGTCGAATTTCCCGAAATCCGTACTCCACTTCCTGTGGTGTCATATGCCACAAGCCAAACTCCCGAATGCCTGGAGAATCGATCAGGTCGCCGCCGCCCGGCAGGTGAAACAGCTTGGCTGTGGTGGTGGTGTGTACCCCTTTGCCCGTGCTCTCCGACACCGCGCCCACCCGGAGTAATTCGTCCGGCAGTAATGTCTGGATGATGGACGATTTCCCTACCCCGGACTGGCCCACGAAAACACTGGTTTGGTCCCGGACCAGTGACTCCACCTCTGGCGCAGGCTGCCCGGCGCAGGCAGTGGCAGACGTACGTTCCACCTGGTACCCGAGCGCTTCATAGCGACCCAACAGAGCATCAATCTGGGCCCGGTTCTGGTCGGTGATCAGATCGGTCTTGTTCAGCAGGATAACGGCCGGAATATCGGAGCTCTCTGAGGCCACCAGGTAGCGGTCGATGAGGTTGTCGTGAGGCTCCGGTTCTGGTGCAATCACCAGAATAATATGATCGATATTCGCCGCCACTGGCTTCAAGGCGCCGAAGTTATCCGGCCGCTGCAGCAGGTTGTCGCGGTCGCAGCGGGCGACAATCACGCCTGTTTCGCTTTTGCCCTGTCGCCAGACAACCCTGTCGCCGGTTACCAGGCTGTCGATATTGGCCCGCACAAAACACCGAAACACCTGCCCGGTGTCGTCACCTTCCAGCGCTTCGATGTCCAGTTGCTGGCCATAGTGGGCAATCACCAACCCTTCCTGCTCCGGCCCCAGTTCCCCCGCTTCAGCCTGTGCTTCGACGGCTTTTTCCTTGCGGGCGAGGCGATCGGTGCGTTCCTTCTGGATTTTATCGATGCGCCACTGCTGGCGTTTGTTCAGTTTTCTTTTGGCCATCGGCTCTCAAATGTTCCGGGGAAGTGGTGTGACACATGATACGTGAATCATGGACAATAGGCAGAGTTTCTAGACTTGTGAGTGTGGCGCTTAAACCTGATTTCAGACTTGGGTGCCTGTGACGGGTTGGGGTGCCTTTTCCGGGAGACGCTACAAGCACGTCCCTGTGCGCTTGACTGAAGCCATCCATGGCTTCAGACACTCCCGGAAAAGGCACCCCAACCCGGCACTCAGACCTTGGTGCAAGCTGCGGGCCTCAGGCGGTACCTGCTCAGTTTCGAGTGCGTGTGTGGGTCGGCTTTCCGAAAATTTCGAAGGCCAAGGATGGCGCTGAAAGAAGCGCACATGGGCGGAGCAAGCGCTGTAGAAGCGAAGCTTTGCGCGCTGCAGAGCGACAGCAATCTGTGATTGCTGGCTGGACCCGCTTGCGGGTGCTCGTAGCGGTTTTCGGAAAGCCGACCCACACACGCACCAGCACCCAAACCAAACCGCATAGGAAGCAATAATGCCCAACCACAACCGTTTAGTGTGGATAGACCTAGAGATGACCGGCCTGGATCCGGAAAAAGAGCGGATCATCGAAATGGCCACGATAATTACCGATTCAGAATTGAACCTGGTGGCTGAAGGCCCGGTGATTGCTATCCATCAGCCCGACAGCCTGCTTGACGCCATGGACGAGTGGTGCACGAACACCCATGGCGCCAGCGGGCTCACCCAGCGGGTGAAAGATAGCAAAACCTCCGAGGCCGAAGCAGAGCAAGAAACCCTGGCCTTCCTGAAACAGTACCTGTCCGCCGGCGAATCACCGCTGTGTGGCAACAGCATCGGCCAGGATCGCCGCTTCCTCGTGAAGTATATGCCCGAGCTGGAAGCCTTCTTCCATTATCGTAACCTGGATGTCTCCACCATCAAGGAACTCGCCCGTCGCTGGCGCCCGGATGTACTTGATGGCGTGAAAAAGAAGGGCAGTCACCTGGCCCTGGACGACATTCGCGATTCCATCGACGAACTTCGCCATTACCGGGAGACCTTCTTCAAGCTGTAATGCCGTGCTGTCGCAGAGCCCAGGCCACATGTTCCCGCACCAGCTCGGAAGGGTGGTCTGCCCGCTGTTTCAGGGCCTCGATCACCGGAATGGTGCTCGGGGCATTGCCCAGCCCCACCGCCAGGTTGCGTAGCCAGTTCTCGAAGCCGGTACGGCGGATGGCCGAGCCTTCGGTGCGCTTCAGGAACTCGTCCTCTGTCCACAGAAAAAGCTCGGCCAGGCTGCTATTGTCGAGGCCGTGCCGGGGCTGAAAATCGTTTTCCCGGGTCGGTTTGTTGAATTTGTTCCAGGGGCAGACCAGCTGGCAGTCGTCGCAGCCGAATACCCGATTGCCCATCTTTGACCGCAGCTCTTCCGGGATGGGCCCCTTGAGCTCAATAGTGAGGTAGCTGATGCAGCGGCGGGCATCCAGTAAGTGAGCGCCAACGAAGGCGTCAGTAGGGCATACCTCCAGGCAGGCGGAGCAGGAGCCACAATGCTGGCTGTCAAACGCGTCGTCTACTGGCAACGGGGCGCTGGTAAAGATTTCACCCAGAAAGAAGAATGAACCGGTCTTGGGGTGAATCAGCATGTTGTTCTTGCCAATCCAGCCCAGCCCCGCCCGTTGGGCGAGACCGCGTTCCAGAACCGGTGCGCTGTCTACGAAGGCGCGGTAGTCGTAGCCGCTGACCGCAGAATCAATCTTTGCTGCCAGGGTGGCCAGCCGTTTGCGCATCAGTTTGTGGTAATCCCGGCCCAGGGCGTAACGAGTCACGTAGGCGGTTTCGCGGTCAGTAAGTACCTGTTTCGGGTTGTCCGGAGCGGGCAGGTAATCCATTCGTACTGAGATAACGCGGGTAGTTCCGGGCACCAGTGAGTCTGGGGTGTAGCGTTTGTCGCCGTGGTCTGCCATATACGCCATGTCGCCATGGTAGCCGGCTTTCAGCCACTGTTTCAGGCGTTCGGCGTGGGGCCCGGTATCTGCGCAGGTGATACCGGCGTCGGCAAAGCCGAGCTCGCTGGCCCAGGCCCGGATCTGGTCGGGCAGGGCGTGCAGTGCCTCATGTTCTGACTGCTCGGAGCGGGGCTCTGGGTTTGACGTCATGGGAGAAGTCGGCTGTGTAACCTGCGAAGATTTAATTTGATTAAGTTATGACCTTTTTCCCTGTTTTGCTATTCTTTACAGGTATCTGGCCAGTTTTCTTAAACTGGTTTCTTTAGCTGGAGCCTTGGCGAATGCCAATACGCAATGCAAGCAGTCTACCAGAAGCGCTCTACTCCGCCGACTCGGTGCGAGAGATTGACCGCTACCTGATTGATCAGCAAGGCGTTGATGGTTTTGAGTTGATGCAGGCCGCCGCCCGGGCGGCCTTTCGCCAGTTGTTGCGTCACTGGCCTGCCCCTGGGGCGATTCTGGTGCTCTGCGGTGCCGGCAACAACGGCGGCGATGGCTACTTGGTGGCCGCGAATGCTCACAGGCATGGCATCACTGCCCGGTGCATTGCGGTTGCACCGACGGGGAAGTTGGCCGGGGATGCGCTTAACGCGCTGAACCATGCCCGCTCGGTAGGTGTCAGTGTTGAAGATGTCGGTGAGCTGGGCGAAGACGGATTGGAAAAATATCTGGCGTCTGCAACCCTGGTGGTGGATGCAATGTTGGGTACAGGGGTGACGGGTACGCCCCGGGAGCCCTTTGCAGGTGTGATCCGGCGGGTTAATGAATCGGGTTTGCCGGTATTGGCGGTGGATTTGCCGTCTGGCCTGAATGCTACAACCGGCTCTGCAGTGGGTGATGTGATTCAGGCCAAGGTAACGGTGACTTTCATTGGCGCCAAGGCTGGTTTGTACACGGGTGCCGGCGCTGGTGTTTGCGGTGAGGTGGTGTTTGAGGCTCTTGATACCGGCCACGATATCTCTGGCAGTGGCCAGCCGCCGCTTGCCCGGTTGCAATCCTGGGCCCAGTGCAAGGAACAGCTGCCTGTCCGTCCGCTTGACGCCCACAAGGGGCGTTTTGGCCACGTGTTGGTGGTTGCTGGTGACCGGGGTTTTGGTGGCGCCGGTATCATGGCGGCCGAGGCGGCGTCCCGGGCCGGGGCCGGTCTGGTTACCCTGGCTACCCGCCCGGAACATGTTACGGCCGCGCTTGCCCGCTGCCCGTCGTTGATGGTGCACGGGTTGATCCATGGCTCAGAATTGCCGCCATTATTGGCCAGGGCCGATGTGGTGGTGTGTGGTCCTGGCATGGGTAAACTGGCCTGGGGGCAGCAGATGCTGCAACAGGTCGAACAAAGTGGGTTGCCGCGGGTGTTGGATGCCGACGCGCTCAATCTGATGGCCGCGCGAGTGTCTGTGGTGTCTGATAGCCATATACTAACGCCCCACCCCGGCGAGGCGTCCCGGTTGTTGGGTTGTGATGTCGCTGATGTTGAGGCGGACCGGCTGTCTGCAGCCTGCCGGCTGCAAACCATGCTGGGCGGTGTGGTGTTGCTGAAAGGCGCGGGTACCGTTATCGCCAGTGGCTCGGCACTTCCGGTGATTGTTCCTGGTGGTAATCCGGGCCTGGCGACCGGGGGCATGGGCGATGTTTTATCCGGCATCGCCGGCGCGTTGCTGGCACAGCTGAAGGACCCTCAACAGGCCACGACAATGGCTGCGGCTCTGCATCTGGCCGCGGCGGACCAGGCAGTGCGGACTTATGGTTATATGGGGCTGACGCCCACGGATGTAATCAGCGCCTTGCCAAAGGTGCTGTCGGAAGCAGAAAAGGTGAACGGCCGTGACGACCAGGAGGCGTGATGAGCATTTTCGGCAATGAACGCCGGTTGTTTCTGGAGAGTGAGGCGGAAACAGAGCGCCTGGGCGGTGAGCTTGCCGGGCTGGTGAAGGCTTCCGATCAGGGCATTGTGGTGTTCCTGGATGGCGACCTGGGCATGGGGAAAACCACCCTGAGCCGCGGTGTAATGAGAGGGCTCGGGCATGTGGGGGCGGTTAAAAGCCCAACGTATACCCTGGTGGAGCCCTATGAAGACCTGGACCCGCCGGTATACCATTTCGACCTTTACCGTCTGGGCGATCCCGAGGAGCTTGAGTACATGGGAATCCGCGATTACTTTTCGGGCGGCAGTTTCTGTCTGATTGAATGGCCGGAGCGGGGAGAGGGTGTTCTGCCAGAGCCGGATCTTGAAATCCACCTGGAACGGCAGGGAGAAGGCCGCTCGGTAGTACTGCGTGCCCGGTCGGAGTTCGGCGCCTCCCTGTTGAATCAAATAGAGCTGATAGGGCCTGATTCATGAGAGTTTTTCTGTGTTTGATGGTGGCTCTGGCGGCTAACCTCGCTCAGGCCGCTACCCAGATTGAAGGCGTGCGGCTTTGGCCCGCGCCCGACCACACGCGCCTCGTCCTTGATACTGCCGGTAGCGTGGAGCACAACGTGTTTGCGCTATCCGGGCCCTCGAGGTTGGTTATCGACCTGAAAAATACCTCCCTGAAAGCGGATTTCAGCAAAGTGGACCTCAGTGGCAGTCCGATTGAGCGGATCCGCAGCGCTCCGCGCAATGGCAGCGACCTCAGGGTGGTGCTGGATCTGAAAAGCGACATCAAGCCCCGCAGTTTCGTGCTGGAGCCCAATCAGCAATACGGGCACCGGCTGGTGGTCGACCTGATTGACGAGAAAGGCAGCCGTCTCGAACGGGCTGCCAGCCCCACGGTCACTCAGGATTCGGCCGGCAAGCGGGATATCATCGTCGTGATCGACCCGGGCCACGGCGGTGAAGACCCAGGCGCTATAGGTCCCAGAGGCACCCGGGAAAAAGATGTTGTGCTCAGAATGTCCAAAACCCTGATGGACCTGATCAACAAACAGCCGGGCTTTACCGCCAAACTTACCCGCACCGGGGACTACTACATCGGATTGCGGAATCGCACCTTGCTGGCGCGCAAGTACAACGCGGATCTGTTCGTCTCGGTGCATGCAGATGCCTTCAGAACACCTCAGCCCAGTGGCGCATCGGTATTTGCCCTGTCCCAGCGGGGAGCGACCAGTGAAACCGCGCGCTGGCTGGCCCAGAGCGAGAATCGCTCTGATCTGATTGGTGGTGCTGGTGGCGTCTCTTTGGATGGTCGCGACGATATGCTGGCAGGCGTTCTGCTGGATCTCTCCATGACCGCCAGTATCAATGCCAGTCTCGGGGTGGGGAGCTCTGTGCTGGGGCAGTTGGGCAGTGTTGCGAAGTTGCACAAGCCCGGTGTTGAGCAGGCGGCCTTCGCGGTTCTGAAGTCTCCGGATATTCCGTCAATACTGGTGGAAGCCGGGTTTATCTCGAACCCGAAAGAAGAGCAGAACCTGGCGACTGAGTGGTACCGCAATCGGCTGGCCAACGCCATCATGGACGGTATCCACGAGTATTTTCAGCGAACGCCGCCACCGGGCACGCTATTGGCATGGCAGAAGGAAAATCAGAAAGGTGGCGGGCAGGTTAGCCGATATCGTATCCAGCGGGGTGACACCTTGTCTGGTGTGGCCCGGCAGAACCAGACCACCGTCAGCGAGTTGATGCGCTTTAACGGGATGACCGATGATCGTGTTATGGTAGGGCAAACCATTCGCATCCCCTCATCCTGATCAAGAGGTAGTTCCCGGATATGCCCCACATTCAGTTGCTATCGCCCCGGCTCGCCAATCAGATTGCTGCGGGCGAGGTGGTGGAGCGGCCTGCGTCCGTCGTCAAAGAGTTAGTGGAAAACGCGCTGGATGCAGGTGCAAGCCGGGTTGATATTGAAGTGGAGCAGGGTGGCGTCAAGCTGATCCGGGTGCGTGATGACGGCTCGGGTATTGATGAAGCCGACCTGCCGCTGGCCCTCAGCCGCCATGCCACCAGTAAAATCCTGACCCTCGATGACCTGGAAGCGGTCGGTACATTAGGCTTTCGTGGTGAAGCCCTGGCCAGTATCAGTTCCGTTTCGCGCCTGGCACTCACGTCCCGCACCGAAGCCCAGGAAGCCGCTGCCCGAGTGGAGGTGGAAGGCCGGGATATGGATGCCCGTATTTCTCCGGCTGCGCACCCCGTGGGAACCACCGTCGAAGTCCGTGACCTGTTCTTCAACACGCCAGCCCGGCGCAAGTTTCTGCGAACGGAAAAAACCGAATTTAATCATGTGGAAGAGTGTATTCGCCGGCAGGCCCTGAGCCGTTTTGATGCTGGCTTTACCCTTCGTCACAACCAGCGTGTGGTTCAGAGCCTGCGGCCAGCGGAGTCGGAGGTCGACAAGGAGCGACGGATTGGTTCGCTGTGCGGACAGCAGTTCATAGACAACGCCGTTATTATTGACGCGGAAGCGACCGGCCTGCGGCTTTGGGGCTGGGTGGCATTGCCCACCTTCTCGCGCAGCCAGGCGGACCTGCAGTACTTCTTCGTGAATGGCCGGGTCATTCGGGATAAGCTGGCTGCCCATGCGGTGCGACAGGCCTACCGGGATGTGCTTTACAACAACCGCCACCCCGCCTTTGTGCTCTATCTGGAAGTGGATCCCGCCACCGTCGATGTCAACGTACACCCCACCAAGCACGAGGTCCGGTTCCGGGATGGTCGGTTGGTCCATGATTTTATCTTCCGCACACTGCACCGGGCCCTGGCTGATGTTCGCCCGGATGATCATCTGCGAGGTGCGGTCGCTCAGTCTTTTGGGCGCGAGCCAGAGGCAGCTGTTGCCAACCCTGCCGGTAATCCAGCTGGGATGGGGGCATCTCTCCCGGATCAGGCGCCGCCTGTAGCTGGTGGTTATGCCAACGGAGGCGGCTTTGGTGTTGGGTCGGCTTCCCAGCCGCAGCAGGAATGGAAAGCCAGTGACCAGATGGCGTTCTATCAATCCCTGAATGAGGGCGGGGGTGTCGCTTCCCGGCCTGACAATGTCAGTCAGCCGGTTGCGGTCACGCCTCCACGGGACACCGATGAAGAGCCGCCCCTGGGTTATGCCATAG
Organism: Marinobacter sp. NSM; assembly: GCF_052380025.1. Taxonomy (NCBI): domain Bacteria; kingdom Pseudomonadati; phylum Pseudomonadota; class Gammaproteobacteria; order Pseudomonadales; family Marinobacteraceae; genus Marinobacter; species Marinobacter sp. NSM. The sequence continues at coordinate 36,650 of NZ_JBQTCK010000004.1, read as the reverse complement.
CCCAGCTACATGGCATCTACATCCTTGCCCAGAGCCGGGCTGGCCTGATCGTTGTTGATATGCATGCTGCCCATGAGCGCATTATCTATGAGCGTATGAAGCACGCCCTGGCCGAGCAAGACCTGAAAAGTCAGCCCCTGCTGGTGCCGTTGTCACTGGCGGTAAGCCAGAAAGAGGCTGCGCTGGCGGAAATTCACGGTGAGGAGTTGCAGCACCTGGGGCTGCAAATTGAACGAATCGGCCCGGAGACCCTGGCCGTGAGACAGATCCCGGCGCTATTGCGGGGCGCCGACACCGAACAACTGGTTCGGGACGTGCTGGCGGATCTGATTGAGCACGGGCAGAGCGACCGGGTAGAAGCCGTCACTCACGAATTGCTGGGCACCATGGCCTGCCATGGCTCTGTTCGGGCAAACCGGCAGCTCACCATTCCCGAAATGAACTCGCTGTTACGTGATATGGAAGCCACCGAGCGAAGCGGCCAATGCAATCACGGCCGCCCCACCTGGACTCTGGTCACGCTGTCAGAACTCGACAAACTGTTCCTGAGGGGGCGTTAGTCACTCCATGTCGGACGCTGAGCACCAACCGGGGCATGCGCTGCCGCCGGCTATCTTTCTGATGGGGCCGACGGCTTCCGGCAAAACCGATATGGCCATCGCCCTCTGTGACTTGCTCCCATGTGACATCATAAGCGTCGATTCCGCGATGATTTACCGGGGAATGGATATTGGTACCGCAAAACCTGATGCCGCAGAACTGGCCAGAGCACCTCATCGCCTGATCGACATCTGTGATCCCGCCGACAGTTACTCCGCTGCGGATTTCCGCCGTGATGCGCTTGCCGAGATGGCAGATATCACCCGCCGCGGCCGCATCCCGTTGTTGGTTGGCGGAACCATGATGTATTTCAAGGCATTGTTGCACGGTATGTCCGACTTGCCCTCCGCTAACCCGAAGTTGCGGGCGCGCATCGAGCAGGAGGCGGCAGAGCACGGCTGGGAGCACCTGCATCGGGAACTGACAAGCCTTGACCCCGTTGCCGCCGGGCTAATCCACCCAAATAACCGCCAGCGGCTGATGCGGGCACTGGAAGTTATTCGCCTGACGGGGAGGCCCATTTCTGAAATCTGGCAGGCACAATCGGGAACTTCTGAACGGGAGGCGGTGTCAGGTATTGAGGATTACACGTATTTTACCCGTTGGCAGGCAGACGAAACCCCGAGCCTGCCGTATACTGTTTTTCAGTTTGCCTTGGCTCCAGCCGAGCGTTCTGAGCTTCATCAGCGTATAGGTCTTCGTTTTCAGGCTATGCTTAAGGCAGGGTTTCTGGACGAAGTCCGTGCTCTGATGAAGCGGGGTGATCTCAATCCTGACATGCCTTCGATGCGTTGCGTTGGCTATCGGCAGGCGTGGGATTACCTGACGGGTAGCTGTGATTACCAGACTTTCGTCGACAAGGGCGTGGCCGCCACCCGACAACTGGCAAAGCGGCAGCTGACCTGGTTGCGAAAATGGCCGAATGTTCACTGGCTGAACGCTGGTGATCCGCACGTGGTGGTTAATGCCTTGAAAAAAAGCGGCTTTGGCACCACATTTAAATCAGAAAAATGACGATCTGCACTTACTTATAAACAGGAGAACTCACATGTCAAAAGGGCATTCTTTACAAGACCCTTACCTCAATGCATTGCGCAAGGAACGCATTCCGGTTTCCATCTTTCTGGTCAACGGCATCAAGCTGCAGGGCCAGATCGAATCCTTTGACCAGTTTGTTATTCTGCTGAAGAACACTGTCAGCCAGATGGTCTACAAGCATGCGATTTCCACTGTGGTCCCTGCTCGCAATGTGCGCCTTCCGCCGCAGAACCCGGCAGGTGAAGGTGAGTCTGAAGGCTGATCTTTCCGGAGTTTCCGGTTTCTACACCCGCGTTCCAGGACAGCCCGAGAGCTCGATTGGCCGCGGGTGTTTGTTTTTATGGAGTTTAACCTATCTTGTTTGAGCGTCCTGACGTTGGAGAACGGGCGGTTCTCGTTCACATAGAATTCACCGCCCACGATGATACCGAAGACCCCGGTGAATTCCGGGAATTGGTGACCTCCGCCGGCGTTGAGCCGGTGATGATGGTGACAGGCTCCCGCAAGCAGCCCAACCCCCGGCTTTTTGTTGGCGAAGGCAAGCTTGACGAAATCCGCGATGCCGTTGCCGCCAGTGAGGCGGACGTGGTGCTTTTCAACCATGCCCTTAGGCCCAGTCAGGAGCGCAACATTGAGCGGGAGCTCAAGTGTCGGGTGCTGGACCGTACCGGCGTTATCCTGGACATTTTCGCTCAGCGCGCCCGTACCCACGAGGGTAAGCTCCAGGTGGAACTGGCTCAGCTGGAACATATGTCAACCAGGCTGGTTCGAGGGTGGACCCACCTTGAGCGCCAGAAAGGCGGTATCGGTCTGCGGGGGCCCGGTGAAACCCAGCTTGAAACCGACCGTCGATTGCTGCGGGAACGCATCAAGTCCATTCACAAGCGGCTTGAAAAAGTTCGCAAACAGCGTGATCAGGGCCGACGCGCCCGTAATCGTGCTGATATTCCAACGCTGTCTTTGGTGGGTTATACCAACGCTGGTAAATCCACACTATTCAACCGAATCACCACGGCCAGCGTATATGCTGCTGACCAGTTGTTCGCAACGCTGGACCCGACCCTGCGTCGTCTGGAACTTCCGGATATTGGCCCGGTCGTAGTGGCGGATACTGTCGGCTTCATCCGGCATTTGCCCCACAAGCTGGTAGAGGCTTTCCGAGCAACGCTGGAAGAAACCACGCAGGCAACCCTTCTGCTGCATGTGATTGACTGTCACGACGAGCGTCGCGATGACAACATGGAACAGGTAGAAAGCGTGCTCGCAGAGATCGGTGCGGACGAAATACCGGTCCTTCAGGTGTTCAACAAGATTGACCTGTTGGATGGTTTTGAACCCAGGATAGACCGAAACGAAGAGGGGGTGCCTGTCCGTGCCTGGGTGTCTGCGGTGACGGGGCAGGGGTTGGAGCTTCTGTTTGACGCGTTGGTTGAGCGGTTGGCCGAAGACGTTGTGCATCACTTTGTGCTGCTGGGGCCAGCCGACGGCAAACTCCGGGCCCTGTTGCACGAGGCAGGTTCCGTGCTGAGTGAAGAACACCGGGAAACCGGTGATACCGTGTTGGAGGTGCGGTTGCAAAACCGTGACTGGAAGCAGTTACTGAGCCGGGCGGGTGTCAGGGAAGAGGCGCTCCGGCTGGAGATTCGATAAGCATGAAAGCTGCAAGCTATTGCCGGGGCGTTGATAAATCCCTAGTATTTGCAGCCATTCGATAATACATGAACGGAGAGAACTATGGCCTGGAATGAACCGGGTGGAAACCGTAACGACAACGACCCCTGGGGAACCGGTGGTGGTCGTCGCGGCAATGATCAGGGGCCACCAGACCTGGACGAGGCGCTGAAAAAGGGTCTCGAAAAGCTCAACAGGATGCTGGGTGGCAAAGGCGGCAACTCAGGTAATTCCGGTGGCAGCAGCTCCGGCGGCAGTGCCGGTGGTTTTGGTGCGGTCATTGCGCTGGCAGCCATCCTGGCGCTTGGCTATGTGGTGTTCCAGTCGTTCTACACCGTAGACGAACAGGAACGGGCCGTTGTGCTCCGGTTTGGTGAGTACAGCACCACTGAGAACCCAGGCTTGAGGTTCAAGGTGCCGTTGATTGATCGGGTGTACAAAGTTGGGGTAACCAACGTTCGTACCGCCCAGTCCAGTGGCCAGATGCTGACCATGGACGAAAACCTGGTAACAGTTGACCTGCAGGTTCAGTACCGGGTAAGCAATGCCCGAGACTACGTCCTGAACGTCCGGGATTCGAATGAAGCCCTCTCGTTTGCCACTGACAGTGCCTTGCGTCACGAAGTGGGTAGCTCCACGCTGGATGAGGTTCTGACCGAAGGCCGTGCTGAGCTGGCCATTCGCGTAGAGCAGCGCCTGCAGAGCTTCCTCCGTGAATACGGTGCCGGCCTTGAGGTCGTGCGCGTCAACGTGGAAAGCACCCAGCCGCCCTCAGCCGTGCAAGATGCCTTCCGCGAAGTGCAGCGTGCCCGGGAAGATGAACAGCGTCTGAAGGAAGAAGCAGAAACCTATCGGAACCGGATCGTGCCAGAGGCCCGCGGTCAGGCCCAGCGCCTGATTGAAGAGGCCAATGCCTATCTCGAAGAGGTGGTTGAGCGTGCCCGCGGTGAGAGCGCCCGTTTCACGCAGTTGCTGGAGGTGTACGAAATCGCGCCGGCTGTAACTCGTGAGCGTATGTACATTCAGGCGGTGGAGCAGGTGCTGGAGAACAGCAGCAAGATCTTCATCGATACCGAAAGCAGCGGCAACATGATGTTCCTGCCTCTGGATCGACTGATGCAGAGCACCGGAAGCGCATCCAGCAATTCCCGGTCATCCAGTAACAGCAGCCAGGCTGATGTCGGCATGCTGACCGACCAGGTGCTGCAGGAGTTACGCTCGCGCCAGGAAACCAACATTCGGAGGAGCAGATAAGTTATGGGACCCAAAGCTGTTGTGGGCCTTGCAGGCGCTCTGATTGTTGTCCTGCTCGTGCTGTCTAGTGTTTACATCATCCCGGAAACCCACCGGGGTGTTAAGCTGCGGTTCGGCGAGTTGGTGCAGACCGACATTCCGGCAGGCCTGCACTTCAAGGTGCCGGTCATCGACCAGATTCGTGAGTTTGATATCCGTGTTCTGACGATGGATCTGCCGTCCCGGCAGTATCTGACGGTGGAAAAAAAGCCATTGGATGTAAACTCCTACGTTGCCTGGCGTATCCGTAATGTCGACCAGTTTTACCGTTCTACCGGTGGCGATGAATTCCGGGCCCGTTCCCTGATTCTGTCCCGGGTTGATAACGGCCTGCGAGACGAATTCGGTGTTCGCACTATGCATGAGGTGGTGTCCGGTCAGCGTGACGAGCTGATGAACAAGCTCCGTGAGCGGGTCAACTCCAATGTGGTGGGGGAATTCGGTATCGAAGTGCTTGATATCCGTGTCAAAGCCATTGAGCTGCCGGGTCAGGTCAGTGAGAACGTGTTCCGCCGGATGGCTGCAGAGCGCCAGAAGCTGGCTCAGGAATTCCGTTCGCGCGGTCAGGAGCTGGCCGAAGGTATCCGGGCTGATGCAGATCGCCAGCAGACGGTCATCCTGGCCACTGCGTTTGCTGAAGCTGAGCAGACCCGGGGTGCCGGTGACCGTGAAGCTGCGCAGATTTATGCAGATGCGTATGGTTCCAATGAGGAATTCTACAGCTTCTACCGTAGCCTGCAGGCTTACCAGAAAACCTTCTCGGGTAAAGATGACATCATGGTGATCGACTCAGACAGCGCTTTCATGCGCTTCCTGAAGGACCCGATGGGCGCCAACTGATCGGCCCTGAAGATCAAAAAACCGGAATACCTCGGTATTCCGGTTTTTTTGTGTCTGCCAACGGTGTAGAATTTCGCCGGTTTTGCTTTGGGTTTTTCAGGCCCGGGCATCCTAAATCCTGAGTCATTCCCCCGGAGTACTGGCCGGTGCGGGAAAAACGGACAACAGAATCTCATGACTGTATCTGATCGCTGGTTACTGCCTGACGGGGTGGAAGACATTTTGCCGCCGCTGGCCGGACAGATCGAATCCCTGCGACGGGATGTAATGGATACCTGCCAACGCTGGGGTTACCAGCTGGTCATTCCGCCGCTCATTGAATACCTTGAATCACTCTTTACCGGCACCGGTCACGACCTGGAGCTGCAGACGTTCAAGCTCACGGATCAGTTGACCGGCCGCATGATGGGCGTGCGCGCAGACATGACGCCCCAGGCGGCGCGCATTGATGCCCACACCCTGGGCCAGGAAGGAATCACCCGTCTTTGCTATGCCGGGCATGTCTTGCATACCCGTCCGCGTCATATGCTGACTGGCCGAACGCCGATTCAGGCAGGTTGCGAGTTGTTTGGCAGTGCCTCGGAAGCCGCCGATCTTGAAGTGATCAGCCTGATGCTGGAGGCGCTCAGGGTTGCCGGCCTGCGCCGTGTGCATATGGATCTGGCCCATGTCTCGATATACGAGAGCCTGATCACCGATGCAGGTTTTGACCGGGATACCGAAGCGGCTGTTTTTGATGCCATGGCACGCAAATCCGTGCCTGAGCTTGACCGGCTCCTGGGTGATTGCCCCGCTGGCTCCGGTGGTGCGCGCCTGCGTGAGCTTGCCCGGGTCAACGGCGGTGTTGAAGCACTTGACGAGGCCCGTGGGATCCTCAGTGGTGCCTCAACTGCCCTGGACGCTGCCCTCGACCAGTTGGGCCGGGTGGCGGAGATGCTGGCCAGGGACTTTCCGGAAGTGAGTCTGGGTTTCGATTTCTGTGAACTGCGTGGTTACAACTACCACACCGGGCTGGTGTTCGCAGCCTATGTGCCCGGTCATGGTGATGCCGTGGGCAAAGGCGGCCGTTACGATGCCATCGGCAGTGATTTTGGCCGGGCTCGCCCCGCCACCGGGTTCAGTCTCGATATCCGGGCATTGGTGTCTCTGGGAGAGCGCCCATCCAATAGGTCCGGGGCCATCTGGGCGCCTGCGGACCCGGACCCGGCCCTCGAAGGTGTGATCTCCGGCCTGAGAATGACGGAAACCGTGGTACGGGCTCTGCCCGATGACACGGACAGCAATCCGGCTGAGCGTGGCTGCGATCGTCAGATGGTCAAAAAGGATGGTAAGTGGGTTGTCGAGGCACTGGCCTGAATCGCTAGTTGTCGGTTTAACGAATTAATGTGCAGGACTTGAGCCTACGGCTCGTCTGAATTGAGAGAGAATCATGGGTAAAAACGTTGTTGTGCTGGGCACCCAATGGGGTGATGAAGGCAAGGGCAAGATTGTTGACCTGCTGACAGACAAAGTCGCTGCGGTGGTGCGCTTTCAGGGTGGCCATAATGCCGGACACACACTGGTGATCGAGGGCAAGAAAACAGCACTGCACCTGATTCCCTCGGGTATCCTCAGGAAGAATGTCCAGTGCATGATTGGTAATGGCGTGGTTCTGTCGCCGGAAGCTCTGTTGAAGGAAGTCCGTGAACTGGAATCCAACGGGGTGGCAGTACGCGACCGCCTGAAGATCAGCCTGGCCTGTCCGATCATCCTGCGTACTCACGTGCGCATTGACCAGGCCCGCGAGCGCGCCAAGGGTAACGACAAGATCGGTACCACCGGTCGTGGTATTGGTCCTGCCTATGAGGACAAGGTATCTCGCCGTGGCGTGCGTCTGGGCGACCTGTGCAACCTGGCAGACTTTGAAGTGAAGTTGCGGGAAATCATGTCGTATCACAACTTCGTGCTGACCGAGTACTTCAAGGAAGAGGCGGAAGATATTGACGCGGCCCTGGCCGAACTGAAGAAAATGGGTGAGGAAATCCTGCCCATGGCGGCGGATGTCACCGATCTTCTGCACGACTACCGCAAGCGCGGCGAAAACATCCTGTTTGAGGGTGCTCAGGGCTCGCTGCTGGATATCGACCTGGGTACCTACCCGTACGTGACCTCGTCCAACACCACCGCCGGCGGTACCGCCACCGGCTCCGGATTTGGTCCGATGTTCCTGGACTACGTGCTGGGCATTACCAAGGCTTACACCACCCGCGTAGGTTCTGGTCCGTTCCCGACCGAACTGTTTGACGACATGGGCCAGCACCTGGCGGTCAAAGGTAACGAAGTCGGCACCACCACTGGTCGCGCCCGCCGTTGTGGCTGGTTTGATGCGGTGGCCCTGCGCCACGCCATTCAGATCAACAGCGTGTCTGGTATCTGCCTGACCAAACTGGACGTGCTGGACGGCCTGAAAACGGTGAAGGTGTGCGTTGGCTACAAGACACCGAATGGCGAGATTACCCGTCCGCCGATTGGTTGCGACAGCTACAAGGACATTGAGCCGGTCTATGAGGAGCTGCCAGGCTGGAGCGAGAACACGGTTGGCCTGACCACCGTCGATCAGCTGCCGGAGAACGCCAAGGCGTACATCCGCTTCCTGGAGGAGCAGATTGAAGCGCCGATCGATATTATCTCCACTGGCCCAGACCGTGTGGAGACCATTACTCTGCGCCATCCGTTCGGAGAGTAAGCTCCAAGAACAAAAAACCGCCTTTGGCTGTCACGCCTCAGGCGGTTTTTTTATGTTCGGGTATTACGTCAGGGCTTCTCGGCGATGATGGTTGCGCGCTTGGGTCCCGGATAGCCTTCGATGGTTTTGCTCGAATCATTTGGGTCGAGAAAATCGGCCAGAGAGTTGAAACGCATCCAGTCCGTCTGCCGTTGTTCCTCGGTGGTGGTGTCGCTGACATCCACCACCCGGGTATTGCGGAACCCGGTACGGTCCAGCCAGCGCAGCAGAGTAGGGCAACTGGGCAGGAACCAGACATTGCGCATCTGGCCATAGCGATCTTCCGGCATCAGGCTGAACCCTTCCGGCCCATCCACTACCAGAGTTTCCAGTACCAGTTCGCCGCCCGGGCGGAGCGTGCCCTTCAGTTCCAGAAGGTGATCCAGGGGTGACCGACGGTGGTATAGAACGCCCATGGAAAATGTGGTGTCGAACATCTGCAGGTTGTCCGGTAAATCTTCCATGCGCACTGGTAGCAGGTCAACCGGCACCTCGCCCAGGTAGCCCTTGACCGCCAGAAACTGGAACATGAACAACAGGCCCGGGTCGATACCCACAACCCGCCCCGCGCCAGCCCCCGCCATGCGCCAGCAGTGGTAACCGGAGCCACAGCCAACGTCCAGTATGGTTCTGCCCTTCAGGTCCGACAGGTGGGGAGCCACCCGGTCCCATTTCCAGTCTGACCGCCATTCGGTGTCGATGTGGGTGCCGAAGAAGTCAAACGGGCCCTTTCGCCAGGGCATCAGGCCCCGCAGTCCCTGCTCGAGGTTGGCGATCTGCTCCGGAGCCAGCGGTTCGCTCGAGAACAGGGTGACGGCGGACTTGTTCAGGTCGCCGACGGCGCCCGGCACCTCCGGTAGTAGATCCAGCGCGCCCTGCCAGCGTGGCAAATCGCCGTGGGGGTTGTCTTCAAATCGGGTAATCAATTGGCGGGTGAGCAGCTCGGCCCAGGGTCCATGCCCGGTCTGCTGCAGGGAGTCGATAAACGGAAGATAGTGTGCGCGCCAGTCGAAAAGTGCCATGGGTCCGTGGTGTCCTGGAATCAGCGGTTCTTGAGGGCCAGTATGGAAACAAAGTTGAAGCACTGATACCACACCAGTACCTGATCAAAACCGGCCTGCATAAGCCGGTCATGGTGGGCTGCCAGGGTTTCCGGAATCAAGACCTTCTCGATTGCAGCCCGTTTCTGGCTGATTTCCAGGTCGGAGTAGCCGTTGGCCCGCTTGAACTCTTGATGCAGGCGGGTCTGGATATCCTGCTCTGTTTGCGATTCAAAGCGGATTTTTTCAGACAGGATCAGTACGCCGCCTGGCAGAGTGGCGTTGGCAATTCGTGTCAGCAGTGCCAGCCGGTGCACCGGGGGCACGAACTGCAGGGTAAAGTTCAATGTGGTTACTGACGCCCGGCTCAGCTCTGTCTCCAGAATGTCCTCACAGCGCAGGGTAACCGGCAGCTCGTGGTCATCCAGTGCAATATAGTGTTCACAGCGCTCGATCATGGCGCTGGAGTTGTCCACACCCACCAGTGTGCAGTCCTGGTGGGGAATGCCGTGGCGCATGGCCAGGGTAGAAGCCCCCAGGGAACAGCCCAGGTCATAACAGTGCGAGCCAGGTTGCACATATTGCTCGGTGATCACCTCGATCATCGGAATGATGGTGGTGTAGCCAGGCACAGAACGGCGGATCATGTCTGGAAATACCCGGGCCACCGAGGCGTCAAACCGGAAATCCTCCGGATTGCGTTCGGTGGCAAACAGGCGGTCAGTCAGCTGTTCTGGCGCTCGGGATTTATCGTCAGTCATCGCTTTGCTCTTGGGCACCGGAAGCCGGGTCAAGGTCGGTTGGCGAAGGCCGTTGGCAGCGAACGCCCCGATTCTTGTAGTCCACCAGAATGCCTCTGAATGATGGGTCAATGTCGGCGGCGATAGCCAGATAGCCGTTTTCGCACACAGCGTGCAGCTCCGAGGATTTTCTGGACATCCGGAAACTGTCACCAGGCTGGATATGGATCGCTTTGAAGTCACCTACCGGCACATGGTCTTTGTGCTCGGTGTGGTCAATCCGGCCGGAGGCCTCAAGCACCAGCACCGTGCCAATGATCGATGCTATGCCGGTCACAATCAGACTACGTACGGTATAGCGGGCTTCGTCGTTATCGCTCATGGATACCTCTTTGAATGATGATCAGAATTGCCCGGGCAGGCTGATGGCCGGTTCCTGAAGTGCGGAAAGTTGTTCGCGCAAAGCCAGAATCTGGTCTGACCAGAATCTGGGCTGGGCAAACCAGGGGAAGAATCGTGGAAAGGCCGGATCTTCCCAGCGCCGGGCAAGCCAGGCGCAATGGGCGATTTGCCGATAACACCGCAGGGGCTCGATCAGATGGCGCTCCCGCCGGTTGAACTCCCGGAACATCTCATAGCCTTCGATCAGCTCGCCAAGCTGGGCACCGCGTTCGGAGGCCTCGCCGTTAAGCAGCAACCACATGTCCTGTACGGCCGGCCCTGTGCGGCAGTCATCCAGGTCTACAAACAGCATGGATTCATCCCGGCACAGAATGTTGCCGGCATGACAGTCGCCGTGAATGCGCAGGGTGTCGACGTCTCCTGCGTCTGCCATTCGCTGGCGGCAGCCTGCCATCAGATCCGGAATGAGGCTGTCCCAGGCCGGGCGCAGGTCGTCCGGCACCCAGCCTCCATTGACCAAAAGCGCATTGTGCTCTTCCAGCCCCTGGATCAGGTCAAACCCCGGCCGGTGCCTGAACGGTTTCAGCGCCCCAAGGTTATGGATCTGCCCCAGCCACTGGCCCAGTCGGTAAAGCGTGTCGGTTACGCTGGTATCCGGCGCCTGCCCGCCCCGTTGTGGGAATACGGCAAACAGAAACGCCTGGTGCTGACCCAAGGTATCGCCCGCGGGCATAACCAGGGGTGCGACCACCGGAATATCGGCTTGCTGCAGGGCCAGAGAGAATTCGTGCTCCTCCCGGATGGCGGCTTCGCTCCAGCGACCCGGGCGGTAGAACTTGGCAATTACCGGCGGGCCGTCGTCCAGCCCGATCTGGTAAACCCGGTTCTCGTAACTGTTGAGGGCAAACAGCCGGCCACTGACAGCAAAGCCTGCTTCCTCAAGAGCGTCCAGGATCACTTCCGGGGTAAGGCTATCGTAGGGGTGCGTGGAGGTTGTCAGTTCCGGAGGCTCATGTTGCATAAAATTCAGAAGGCCGTGTTGTATCGCGATTTCATGGATTGCAGATGGTACCAGTTTTCGTCCAGTTCCCAACGAACACGATTGACGCCGGACGTTGCCAGAACCATGTCACCGACCCGAGCCTGTACTTGCGCCAACTCCCGTTCGGCCCTCTGCCATTCCCGATGGGTGTCCGCCAGATGGCGCATGTTCGGGAAAACAGCAGATAATGCCTGCTGAGTAGAGACGGAATGGGAGCGAAGTGAACTGATCACTGCTGTATCCCCTTCCACCCGAAGCACCCTGTGCTGGTACGGGTAACTGGCCACGGTTTTATCGGCCATCAATTGGTTGTTCAGGCTAATGACTTCAAAGCCTCGCCAGCCAATCCAGCTAACGAACAGCGCGGCAACCACCATAACGGTAATGAACTGCTTCCTGTCTGACATAATCCCTGCTCCGTGCATCCTGATACCCATAGGGTAAAGTATAACGGTTCTGGGGGTAGAGGTAATGCAGTCAGCGGCTATCTGCGGTAATTTCCCCGTTTGAAATTGATAAATGGCCCGTAACCGTGAGTGAAGAACGTTTTAGCGTACAGACCGTGGTCATTGGTGCCGGCGTGATCGGCCTGGCCATTGCCCGGCAACTGGCCAGGACTGGCCGGGAAGTCCTGGTGCTGGAGGCGGCCTCCCGTTTTGGCGAGGGCATCTCATCCCGCAACAGCGAAGTCATCCACGCCGGAATCTACTACCCGCAAGGCTCCCTGAAAGCCCGTTGTTGCGTCCGTGGCCGCGAACTGTTGTATGACTACTGCGACAGCCGCAAGGTGGGCCATCGCAAATGCGGCAAGTGGATCATCGCAGCGGATCTTGCCCAGGCAGAACGGCTTGCCAGCATCCAGGCACAGGCGGCGGGCAATGGGGTCGAGTTGCAGCTTCGCGACGGCGCAGACATCACCGGAGGCATTCCCGCCATCAACGCCCGGGCCGGTCTCTGGTCCCCGGAAACCGGGATTATCGACAGCCACGGCCTGATGCTGTCGCTGCTGGGGGAGCTGGAAGACGCGGGTGGGCAGTTGGTGTTAAACAGCCCGGTGCTGGCCGCTGAATCCGACGGCCGACAGCATACCCTGACCCTGGGTGGCAACCAGCGAGTGGTACTCGAGGCTTCCGAAGTCATCAACGCCGCCGGTTTGGGCGCCCCCCGGCTTGCCCAACACTGGCAGGGCCTACCCGCAGCCGCCCGCCCGGAACAATGGCTGGCCCGGGGTGTTTATTTCAGCTATGCCGGCAAACACCCCTTCAACACCCTGATCTACCCCTTGCCCGAACCTGGCGGCCTGGGCGTGCACCTGACTTTGGATCTGGCTAACCAGGCCCGCTTCGGCCCTGATGTGGAATGGATTCCCGAGGAAGACTACACGGTGAATCCCGACCGGGTTCACGCCTTTGCCGAAGGCATCCGGCAATGGTGGCCAGGCCTGGATGCAGACCGGCTTCAGCCAGCCTATGCCGGTATTCGCCCGAAGCTCACTGGCCCCGATGGCGATTTCTTCGACTTCCGCATTGATGGCCCGGAACAACATGGACTGCCCGGCCTGGTTAACCTGTTTGGAATTGAATCTCCGGGGTTAACGTCCTGCTTGGCAATAGCCGAAGAGGTGAAACTGCTATTAGGCGGCCAAAAGTAGGGTGTAGGGGAGAGCTGCATTTGGTGGTCGGGGAAACCAGCACAGCCGTTAGTGCAGCGGTGAGGTCGCCCTTTCCGGGACTATAAAGGGCCATGGATGGCCCGTCCTAAGCGAGCAGGATGCCTTGAGCGTGTCCCGGAGAGGGCGACCTCATCGCTGCTGACACCAGACAAAGGTCCCCGACCAGTTTCCCGGACCTCCTAGCCAGGAGTCCGAGCCAAAGCCCAAACCTGAATTTCTTGGGCGCCAGCTTTCTTTAGGGTATCCGCGAGAGCCCTGACCGTAGCCCCCGTGGTAACCACGTCATCAACAATCGCCACCCGCTCCGGCACCGCCCCTCGCACCTCAAACACATCCCGCAGATTCTGCAGTCGCGCAGCCCTGTTCAGACTCCGCTGAGCCTTCACCCGTCGCGACCGGCGCACCACCCCGGCGGCGACCGGAATGTCCAGCCGGGGGCCAACAAACTCGGCAATATCCTGGGCCTGATTAAAACCCCGTTGCCAGCGCCTGAGCCAGTGCATCGGGGCGGGAATCAGCGCATCCGGTCTCTGCTCCGGCTCAAGGTGTTGTTCCAGAAAGCTGGCGAAACCGGTTAACAGCGGGCGGGCGAACTTGCGGTGACCCTGATACTTGTAACGGCCAATCATGCCATCCACCGGATACTGGTAGCGCCAGGGAATCAGCGATCGGGAAAAGGGCGGGGGCAGTGTCTGGCATTCGCCGCAGAGCATGCCCGGTGTGGCAAAGGCCAGGGGCAGGGCGCAACTGTGGCAGTGCCAGCGATTGGCAGGGAGGTCTTCCCGGCAGCCGTGGCATAGACCATGGTATGCGAAGGGTGACAGGCAGGTGACGCAGTGGCCTCCACTGCTTGCGCTGTTAACCTTTCGTTCAATGAAGGTTGACAGCGTTTTCAGTCCGTTTATCATCTCGGTTTATCCGTAAACCAACAACCTTCTGAAGGTTAACAGGACTTTGCCATGACCGCCACAGCACTGCGTCACGACTGGACGCTGCAGGAAGCCCGGGATCTTTTCAATCTGCCGTTCAACGATTTGCTGTTCCGGGCCCAGACTGTGCACCGCGAGCACTTTGACCCGAACGAAGTGCAGGTGAGCACCCTGTTGTCCATCAAGACCGGCGCCTGCCCGGAAGACTGCAAGTATTGCCCCCAGAGTGGCCATTACAACACCGGGCTGGAAAAAGAAAAGCTGCTGGAAATCGAGAAGGTGGTGGCGGAGGCCCGGGCGGCGAAAGAGAAGGGCGCATCCCGGTTCTGTATGGGGGCGGCCTGGCGTAGTCCTTCCAAAAAGGACATGCCCTATGTTCTGGATATGGTGAAGCAGGTGAAATCCCTGGGCATGGAAACCTGTATGACCCTGGGCATGCTGAAGGAAGAAGAGGCCCGTGAACTGGCCGATGCCGGGCTGGATTACTACAACCACAACCTGGATACCTCCGAGAAGTATTACAACCACATCATCACAACCCGCACCTACCAGGACCGTCTGGATACCCTGGATAATGTTCGCAAGGCCGGCATGAAGGTCTGCTGTGGCGGCATCATGGGTATGGGTGAAGACGAAGATGACCGGGTCGGTTTGCTGGTTCAGCTGGCGAACCTGCCGCAGCACCCGGAGAGTGTGCCGGTGAACATGCTGGTGAAGGTTAAGGGTACGCCGCTGGAGGATGTGGAGGATCTGGAACCGTTTGATTTCATCCGGATGATTGCGGTGGCGCGGATTATGATGCCGGCGTCCCACGTTCGGTTGTCTGCAGGTCGGGAGCAGATGAATGAGCAGATGCAGGCGTTGTGTTTCATGGCGGGTGCCAATTCCATTTTCTATGGCGAGAAGTTGCTGACCACGTCCAATCCTGAGGCGGATGCGGATATGCAGTTGTTCCGCAAGCTGGGTATTCGGCCGGAGCAGCGGGAGCAGCGTGCTACCGAGGAGCAGGAGACTGAGGCATTGGCCGAGGCGGTGGAGTATGAGGCTACTCGGCATATGTTTTATGACGCTACTCGGGAGTCTGCCTAAGGTTTCTGGTTTTGGGCGTTTTGTGCGGAGCGGGTGAAGGTCGGGTAAGACTTTCCGAAACACGCTCAAGACGTCCATGTGCGCTTAGGACGGGCCATCCCTGGCCCTTTATAGTTCCGGAAAGCCTTACCCGACCTTTACGCCAAATGCCGTTCGTGGATTCCGTACAACAACAGCTGATTTAGGTACCTTTTCAATGCGTGATTTCGCCCTGGAGATTGAACAGCGTAAACGGGACGGTTTGTACCGGTCCCGTCGCCTGGTTTCCGGGCCGCAGAAGCCGGAGCTGGTGGCGGACGGGGCGGAGCTGTTGTCGTTCTGTAGCAACGATTATCTTGGGCTGGCCAATCACGCAGGCAATATGAAGGCGCTGCGTGATGCGTTGCCGGTGACCGGGCTGGGTGGGGCGGCTTCTCATCTGGTGTGTGGTCACCATGACGCCCATCATCAGCTGGAGCAGCGGCTGGCGGCGTTTTCCCGGCGCAGTTCGGCGTTGTTTTTCTCCACCGGGTACATGGCGAACATGGGTGTGATTTCGGCGTTGGCTGGCCGTGGGGATACGATTTTTTCGGATCGCTTGAATCACGCGTCGATTATTGATGGCTGCATTCTCAGCCGGGCTCGGGTTCGGCGTTATGGGCACGGGGATGTCGCAGCCCTGGAGCGGATGCTGGCGGAGACATCCGGGCATAAGCTGGTGGTGACCGATGGTGTGTTCAGTATGGACGGTGATATCGCGCCGCTGAGAGAGCTTGCCCGGGTGTGTAAGGCCCATGATGCCCTGCTGGTGGTGGATGATGCCCATGGTATCGGCGTGCTTGGCCCCCAGGGGCGGGGCAGTGTGCTGGAGGCCGAGTTGTCGGAGGATGAGGTGCCGGTTTTGATTGGTACTCTTGGCAAGGCGGTGGGCACCAGTGGTGCGTTTGTGGCCGGGCCGGAGGTGCTGATGGATTATCTGGTACAGAAGGCTCGAACCTATATTTACACGACTGCCATGCCGCCGGCGGTGGCGCTGGCAAGTTGCGCCAGCATTGATTTGATCGAACGGGATGACCAGCGCCGGGTGCACCTGGAGGCCCTGATTGCTCGGTTCCGTTCGGGGGCGCAGCAGCTGGGCTATCAACTGATGCCGTCGCACACGCCCATCCAGCCCATTATGGTGGGGGATAACCATGCAGCTTTGGCGTTAAGCCGGGCGTTGGAGGAGCAGGGCATACTGGTCACGGCCATCCGCCCGCCCACGGTGCCGGAAGGTGAGGCCCGGTTGCGGGTAACGCTGAGCGCGGCGCATTCCGAAGCGCAGCTTGATCGGTTGTTGCAAGCTTTGGCCCAGTGCCGTTCCCTGTTACCGGAGCAGGCCGCCCGGGAGCCTGTTGCGGTATGAGCGCCTACAGCGATCTGGCGGCAATAACCCGGGCCGAAGGCGGAACCGGTAGCAAAGGCTGCATTGCCCGGGGGTTCGGGGGCGCCAGCCAGACCTACGACAGTGCATCTCGCCTGCAAAAGGTCATGGGCGACACCATGCTCGGCCGCCTACCGGAAAACCTGGAGCCGGTGAGTATACTGGACCTTGGCTGCGGTACTGGCTGGTTCACCCGCAAACTGGCGAGTCGATTTCCGAACGCCGCCATCACCGGTGCAGACCTGGCTCCCGGTATGCTGCAAGAGGCCAAAGACCGCAGCTCCGAGACCATTCGCTGGCTCAACGCAGACGCCGAACAGCTCCCGCTGGCGGACAACAGCGCTGACCTGATCTTCAGCAACCTGATGATCCAATGGAGCACCCGCCCGGAACTTGTCCTGGCCGAATGCCAAAGAATCCTCAAACCCGGTGGCATCCTTGCAATCTCAACCTTGTTGGATGGCACTCTGGCAGAACTTAAGCAAGCCTGGGCCTCCGCCGACCCCGGCCAGCCTCATGTTAACCGCTTTACCCACCCTGCCGACTGGAAGCGATTGTCCGGCGAGCAGCTACCCGGCTCCATCGTGGACACGGCAATCCTGACTTTGCCTTATGATTCTCCCATGGCCCTGAACCGGGAGCTCAAACACCTCGGCGCCGTGTTCAAAGGCGAAGAGCGCCGCAGAACCATCACCGCCCCGGGCAGATTCAAGGCAATGTGTGCTGCTTATCCGAGCGCGGAAAACGGCGAGGTCATTGCCAGCTACCATGCTGGATGGTTGTATTGGGAAAAACATATTTAAAGCAGATGCAGCAGGAATCTCAGGAAATGGCAAAGAAAACCTATTTCGTTACCGGCACGGATACCGAGGTTGGCAAGACTGTGGTGGCAGCGTCCATTCTGGAAGCCGCCCGGCAGTTAGGCAAACGTACACTGGCGATGAAGCCGATAGCGTCCGGATGTGAGCAGACCCCTGAGGGGCTGCGTAATGAAGACGCCTTGATGCTGCAGGCGGCCATGACCGAAGAGCTTGCCTACGATGCGATTAACCCCATTGCCCTTGAGCCGGCAATTGCCCCCCACGTTGCGGCGCAACAGGCTGACAAACACCTGACTGCCCAGCGTCTTGTTGGGTTTTGTCGCGGCCTGCAGATCCGGCCTGCTGATTTGATGCTGATCGAGGGTGCAGGTGGCTGGCGGGTTCCCCTAAACGATCGGGAAACCTACGCCGCGGTGCCTCGGGAGCTAGGGCTGGATGTTGTTCTGGTTGTGCCTCTGAAACTTGGCTGTATTAACCATGCCATGCTCAGCGCTGAAGCCATCAGGGCCGATGGTTTGTTTGTGGCAGGATGGGTTGCCAATCATCCTGACGGGAATGTGATGAGCTGCGAACAGGAGACTCTCAACTACCTGACCACGCACCTCGGGGCGCCATGTCTGGGTGTCTTGCCCTGGTTGGACGACACCCCGACCGATCAGTTGCCGAAAGTGCTGGCGAGATTTCTGAATATCCGTCCACTGATTGAAATTTGACCAGTTATGTGAGTAAATAGAGCCAATGGGTCGTCACAGGTGGCTTGGATATGATTAACAACACCCTCTCTCTTGGTATTCAAGGTATTCAGGATGGTATGGCGGGCATGGAAAATGCGGCTCGCAAAATCGCCCGTGGCGGTGTTGACGGCCCGCAGGGTTCTGCTGAGGGTGCGGGTAACCTGGCTGAGCCAATCATTGAAATGACGCTCTACGAGCGCAGTGTTGAGGCGTCCGCGCAGGTTGTGAAGACGGCTGACGAAACACTGGGAACACTTCTGGACATCCGCGCCTGACACTGGCCATTAAGCGGTGAATATCCTCTCTTCGATCCCCCCTGTTTATCCGGTGGCTTCCGGTGCTGCGTCCGCGACCGGCAGCATTCCGCCGAGTGGCGTTTCCTCGGCAGCGCCTGGTGAAGGCTTCTCTACCGATGCTGATGATCGTACCCGGGGTGTTGAGCAGTCCTCCGACGCCAGATCAACCTCCCGATTTGTCGATGGTGAAGCGGATGCGAAGGCTGACCTGCAGGGGCTGACCGAAGCCGAGCTCAAACAGCTGAGCGAGCTGAAAGCCAGGGACCGAGAGGTTCGGGCTCATGAGGCGGCGCACCAGGCAGTCGGCGGTCAGTACGCCGGAGCCATGTCGTTTACCTATCAGCGGGGCCCTGACGGTGCCCAGTACGCCGTGGGCGGTGAAGTCCCCATCGATGTCTCCCCGGTCGCCGGCGATCCGCAGGCAACTATCGAGAAAATGCGTGTAGTGCGGGCGGCCGCCATGGCGCCGGCACAACCCTCAGCGCAGGATCGTGCGGTAGCAGCCCAGGCCATGCAGACCATGTTGCAGGCGCAGTCTGAACTGGCGGTCGGTGAAGGCGAGCCTGAGCCAGCGCCTGGTTCCGAAACGGCACCGGACGAGACAGCCCAGGGCCAGTCCGGCTTTGCCCGCCAGGCAGACGAAACCTACCGCAGCGTCTCTGCCATGCAGGGTGCCGAAGGCGTGTTCGGCGAGCCAACGTCTTTATTTGCCTGAATTACCTGACTGTTCCTTCTCTCAATCCGTCAGCTCCGGCGGTTTCCTATCGTTGTTGTGGCGGTGTTTTCCGCATTGGTGAACACACAATGCAACACAATTTTTAGCCGAGGCTATTGACAATTCTGTGTCGCAAAACGTATGTTTCAAACAAGTGTTTAATTAAGGCTGTGATGCGATGTGTCACAGTGTCTGAGCAAACCCAAGGCCAAAGGCTGTTATCTGTTTCAGCCGAGTCCGAAAACCGAGGTGGATTCCATGCCTGAGTACAAAGCGCCCCTGCGTGATATCAAATTCGTAATGAACGAGCTGCTGAACAGCGAGCAGCACTACGCCAATCTGGAAGGTGCCGAAGATGCAACTCCGGATATGGTCGATGCCATCATCCAGGAAGGTGCAAAGTTCTGTGAGCAGGTATTGTCTCCGCTGAACCAGGTGGGTGACCAGGAAGGCTGTACCTGGAGCGAAGACGGTGTAAAAACCCCGACCGGCTTCAAAGAGGCTTACCAGCAGTACGTTGAAGGTGGCTGGCCGTCCATGACTGCCGACCCCAACTACGGTGGCCAGGGCCTGCCACACTCCATCGGCCTGGTGGTCAGTGAGATGGTAGGGACTTCCAACTGGTCCTGGGGCATGTACCCTGGCCTGAGCCACGGTGCCACCAACACCATCGAAGAGCACGGTACCGAAGAGCAGAAGCAGACCTACCTGACCAAGCTGATCAGCGGCGAGTGGACCGGCACCATGTGTCTGACCGAGCCGCACTGTGGTTCTGACCTGGGCACCCTGCGCACCAAGGCCGAGCCGAACGCTGACGGTACCTACAGCATCACTGGCACCAAGATCTTTATCTCTGCCGGCGAGCACGACATGGCCGAGAACATCGTCCACATCGTACTGGCACGTCTGCCGGGCGCACCGGAAGGCACCAAGGGCATCTCCCTGTTCATCGTGCCTAAGCAGCTGCCGAACGAAGACGGCTCTGCCGGCGAGCGCAACGCGGTATCCTGTGGTTCCCTGGAGCACAAGATGGGTATCCACGGCAACGCTACCTGCGTCATGAACTTCGACGGCGCCAAGGGCTGGCTGATCGGGCCTGAGAACAAGGGCCTGAACTGCATGTTCACCTTTATGAACACTGCCCGTATCGGTACCGCCATCCAGGGTCTGGGTGCCGCTGAGCTTGGCTTCCAGGGTTCCCTGGCCTACGCCAAGGATCGCCTGGCTATGCGCTCCCTGAGCGGTCCGAAGAACCCGGACGGCATCGCTGATCCGATCATCGTGCACCCGGACGTACGCCGCATGCTGCTGACCCAGAAGGTTGTCGCTGAAGGCGCCCGCGCCCTGATTTACCTGGCTGGCCAGCAAGTGGACGTAGTTCACAGTGGCAAGACTGAAGAAGAGCGTAAGCACGCTGACGCGCTGCTGGGCTTCCTGACCCCGATCGCCAAGGCGTTCCTGACCGAAATCGGTTACGAGTCTGCCAACCTGGGTATGCAGGTATTCGGCGGCCACGGTTTCATCACTGAGTGGGGCATGGAACAGAACGTACGTGACTCCCGCATCGGCATGATCTACGAGGGTACTACCGGTATCCAGGCACTGGATCTGCTAGGCCGTAAGGTCCTGATGACCCAGGGCGAAGCGCTGAAAGTGTTCACCAAGCAGGTTCACGTATTCTGCAAAGAGAACGCCGACAACGAGCAGTTGAAAGAGTTCATCGAGCCGCTGGCTGCGATCAACAAGGAGTGGGGCGACCTGACCATGAAGGTTGGTATGACCGCCATGAAGAACCGTGAAGAAGTCGGTGCCGCTGCGGTGGACTACCTGATGTACTCCGGTTACGCGGTATTCGCCTACCTGTGGGCCCGAATGGCCAAAGTGGCACTGGACAAGATGGCTAACGGCACCTCCGAAGAGATGTTCTACAACGCCAAGGTTCAGTCTGCACGCTTCTACTTCAAGCGTCTGCTGCCTCGCACCAAGACCCACGCAGAAACCATGCTGGCCGGCTCTGACAGCCTGCTGGATATGCCGGAAGAAGCCTTCGCTATTTAAGGCGGGGTTGCTATCTGGTTGATGGCACAGAAAAAGCCCGTTCTCCGTCCGGAGGCGGGCTTTTTTCATGAGTCCCGGGCGTGTTTTGAGGTAGAATAGCGCGCTATAGAACAACAACCTTGTTTCGGACACATAGCCGAGCGGGGGATTATCAGACCTTCATCGAGAAGGCGTTTTCCACATCCCCCAAGTGACTGACTGAATTTCTGGAGAGTTTTACATGGCTGATTATCAGGCACCCCTTCGTGACATGCGTTTCGTTCTGAACGAAGTATTTGATGCCCCGGCGCTTTGGGCATCACTGCCTAAGATTGCAGAAAACGTAGATCCCGACACCGCAGATGCGATCCTTGAGGAAGCGGGCAAGATCACCAGTGGCGTGTTGGCACCCCTGAACCGCGAAGCGGACGAGCAGGGCTGTAAGTGGAACGAAGGCGAAGTTTCCACTCCGGAAGGTTTCAAAGAAGCCTACCAGACCATCGTGGAAGGTGGCTGGAACGGCCTCGGCGGCAACCCCGATTTTGGCGGTATGGGCATGCCGAAAACGCTGGTGGCCCAGTTTGAAGAAATGATGCAGGGCGCCAACATGGCCTTCGGCCTGGCTCCGATGCTGACCGCCGGTGCCTGCCTGGCCCTGGACGCTCACGGCAGCCAGGAGCTGAAAGAGAAATACCTGCCGAACATGTACTCCGGCGTTTGGTCTGGCGCCATGGACCTGACCGAGCCCCACGCTGGCACCGACCTGGGCATTATCCGTACCAAGGCCGAGCCGAACGACGACGGCTCCTTCAACGTAACTGGCACCAAGATCTTCATTACCTGGGGCGAGCACGACATGGCTGAGAACATCATCCATCTGGTGCTGGCCAAGCTCCCGGACGCTCCCAAAGGACCGAAGGGTATTTCCCTGTTCCTGGTGCCCAAGTTCATGGTGAACGACGATGGTTCCCTGGGCGAGCGCAACCAGTTCAGCTGTGGTTCCATCGAGAAAAAGATGGGTATCAAGGCCTCCGCTACCTGTGTGATGAACTTCGACGGCGCCAAAGGCTGGTTGGTTGGTGAAGAGAACAAAGGCCTGGCCGCCATGTTCACCATGATGAACTACGAGCGCCTGGGTGTGGGTATCCAGGGCATCGGCGCCGCCGAAGCCTCCCTCCAGAGCGCCCGCGAATACGCCAACGAGCGTATCCAGAGCCGCGCCCCCACCGGTGCCCAGCAGCCCGAAAAAGCCGCCGACCCGATCCTGGTACATCCAGACGTCCGTCGCATGCTGCTGACCATGAAGAGCTACGTAGAGGGTGGCCGTGCATTCTCCACCTACGTTGCCCAGTGGCTGGATATCTCCAAATACTCTGACAACGACGAACAGCGCAAACACGCCGAAGGCATGGTTGCCCTGCTGACCCCCGTCGCCAAAGCCTTCCTGACCGACCGTGGCCTGGACACCACCATCATTGGCCAACAAGTCTTTGGCGGCCACGGCTTCATCCGCGAGTGGGGCCAGGAGCAGCTGGTACGTGACTGCCGTATCACCCAGATCTACGAAGGCACCAACGGCATCCAGGCCATGGACCTGATGGGCCGCAAGGTCGTTGCCAGCCAGGGCAAGTTGTACGAACTGTTCGTGCAGGACGTCGCTTCGTTCATCGAACAGAACACCGGCGATGCCGCGCTGAAGCCCTACCTCGAGCCGCTGGCCGCCTCCCTGGAGCGCTTGTCTGACGTCACCGAGCACGTCATCAAGCAAGCCGGCGACAACCCCAACGCCATCGGCGCCGCTGCTGTCGACTACCTCGACATGTTTGGCTACACCGCCCTGGCGTACATGTGGGCCAAAACCGTCAAAGCCGCCGCTCCGAAAGCCGAGGGCGATACCTCCGGCTTCTACACCGGCAAGCTGAAAACAGCACGCTTCTACTTCGACCGCCTGCTGCCAAAGACCGTGTCTCTGGCCGAAGGTATCCGCAGTGGCAGCGATGCGATGATGGCTCTGGCGGCTAACGAAATCTGATTCAGATTTGTTACTCCAGATAGCAAAAAAGCAGGCCCAAGGGGCCTGCTTTTTTGTTGCTAGCGAACTGAAGTCTATCGGCGTGTTTAATTAGCTCTTACTGAGACATCGGAGAGAGCTAATAAAAAATTATGGGCGCCGGTCAGGGTATAGCTATTCAAAACCTTGCGGAGCCAGGGATGGCGGAGCAGAGCGTACAGGGAAGTATTCACAGCGTGTTTTGGATAGCTATACCCTGACCGGCGCTTGCACCAAAGCGAGATCAAAACCTCAAAGGCGATTAATCAGCCCAGGATTAACCACAAACGGGTTCTCGTTACCCTGAATCTCGGCAATACGCTGGTGCCGCGCCAACTCCCGATCATCCGGTGGATCCAGTTCACTCCAGCCCTGGAACACCGAAGTCGCCCCAAGCCACGGCAACCCATAGGTATCCACCATATAAGCCATCGTGCGGGCAACATCCCCCTTCACATGCTCCGGCGGCTCAAAAAATTGTGCACTCTCCCGAATACCACAGTCATCCGCCCGCGTCGCATCGCCCAGATTCTCATAGCGGGCGTTCCGCCTGCGCATCTCAACCCGCGAACGCACCGGCACCATATTGTGAAGATCCGACGTAATCTGACGGTACTGATTATCCTGCTTGCATTGACTCGTAGTGCCGCAAGTCAGCGCGCTACGGATATCGGCCGGCGGATAGACATAGCCATCCGTCATCACAAACCCCTTGCTGGTGAACGGCGCATCACAGAAAAACGACGTTCCGCCGTTTGCATAGAGATTGCCCCAGAACTGATCTTTCACGACCGTCTCTGGATCACTGAAACGGGTATTCTGGCCAATAACCAAGGTGGTTGAGAGGGCGAGTGTAAGTGTGATGGGAACTAACGTTATTTTTTTCATAGGGCCGCTGTACCTCACATTGCACGGCACATACCGTCGCCATCGCGACGAGCGATTGATGGCAAAATGAACAATCTGACAAAAGTATGACGGAGTGTTCACTCTTTTCTGTGAAGTATGGCACAGAGGCTCAAATAGAGAAGCCCCTGTGCGGCTCGTTCATGTTGTAAATTGTTAACGCGTTAACAATCTATTTCATTTTGTTGCGGATGTCCTGATAGCGGGTCCTGAGGTCTTCTCCCCATTGGCGAGCCGTGTCTCTCGCCTCATGGCTGGCATTCTCCGCATCATGGACAACCTGATCCAGCTTCTGGCGGAAGCGATCCCATTCCTGTTCCAGGTCGTCCCATTCATCTTTTACATCTTCCTTGGCCAGATGCAGTTGCACACGGGCTTCGTCACGGTACTGCTTGATTTTTTCCGACAGTTTGTTGAATTCGTCTTGCAGGCTCATAGCGATTCTCCTTCCCTGATGAGTTGGGAAGTCTACAATGCGCCGGAATGTAAAAAACTGTCAAGAGGGTGAAAGTCAGGGTTTTGCGAAGGTTCGTACTGGATTGACCTGGATCAGTTAGGGCGAGCACCGGCAAGAACCGCCGACAAATCCCTGAGGTGATGCCAGGGGGTAAGGCTATCAAACCCCTTGGCGGATCGGTCTGTGGCGTTGCACAGACTGATGGCGCGGTGCAGTTGATGCATATTCAGCCGACGGGCTGCCTGCTGGATAGCGGACGCTCGCCGGGGCTGGAACACTCCGCGTTTTTTCAGGAAACCTGCTGGACTGTCCCCCGGGGGCAAAGCGGTTTTCAGTTCGATGATGATGTGCAGGTCTCGCACCAGCACACTCAACAAACCCAGCGGGTTTTCACCTTCCTGCTGAAGGATTCCGATGATCTTTCCCGCATGGGCAGCTTTACCGGCGAGTAACTCGGTGACCAACTCAAAGCCATTGAAGCGGGCGCTGTCCTGGACCGCTTGCTCGATGGTCTCTTCGTCGATGGTTTTGCCAGCCGTCAGTAACGCCAATCTGTCCAGTTCCTGGCTGGCAGCCAGAAGATTCCCCTCAAGCCGCTCCGTGAGCATGCCCAGGGCCCCGCGGGTAAGACTCAGGCCTTGCCCGCTGGCCCGCTGTTGCAGCCAGCCTGCAAATTTATCGGGCTCAACCGGCCAGACCGGTACATGGACACCGCAGCCTTGTAGAGCCTTGTACCACTTGCGTTTGGTTTCTGCGGCGTCGAGTTTGGCGCTGATGAGTAGCAGGATAACGTCTTCGGGTGGTGCCTCAAGAACCTGTTCAAGAACCTTTCGGCCATCCCCGAGCTTGCCCGTTGGCAGGTGAATCTCGATACGCCGCTTCTCGGCAAACAGGGACATGGCGTTGCATTCATCGGCAACGGCATTCCAGTCCAGTTGATGGTCGGCGTGGTAGGTCAGGCGGTCCTGATACCCCGAGTCCCGGGCCGTCTTTCGGATCAGGTCACAGCATTCCTGCACCAGCAGGGGCTCGTCACCGGAAATCAGGTAGACCGGAGCCAGACCTTTCTTGAGCAACTGGGGGAGCTGGCCGGGTTGGGTCTTCATGGCGCATCGGCTTGTTTCTGGCTTGTTTCGTACTCTGCGATGGCCGCGTCAATCCGCTCCCGGGTCATCGGCGCCAGCCTGAAGAGTACCTGTTGCGCCAGCCGGTCTCCCAGCTGTTGCCTCAGTTCCTCTTCTTCCCGCTGCTTGGCCAGCACATTGGTTTCATCGTAACGATAGGTCTCGTTGGTGGTCAGATCGGTTGCGGCAATCAGCGGGATCCGGTCTGCGGTCAGCAACTCCATAGTGACTTGATGTCGCAGTATGTACTCTGCCGCGGCGGCCTGAGCGGTAATGGCGGATGCCCGGCGGTCCTGCTGGTAGCTTCTCAGCCGAAGCACGTAGTCCGCAGATGAAGCATCCTGCAGATCAATGCCCCCCAGCCTGAGTTGATCCCGCACCGACTGGCAGAAACGCCCGGGCAAGGACTCGGGGCAGTCTACTGCCAGGGGTTGCAGAGAAGCCGGCACCGGTGAGGTGCCCCGTAACTGAAAGCCGCACCCGGCAAGCGTGGCGGTAGCCAGTATTGCCAGTAACAGTAGCCGGAGGGCTTTCAGAAAAAAAGGCACCGAAGCCATATCAGTTAGCCACCACGTTAACCAGCTTTCCGGGTACAACGATGACTTTGCGCACGGTTTTGCCATCAGTGAAGCGCATAACGTTTTCGTTCTCCAGAGCCAGTTTTTCCAGGTCCGCCTTGCCGATGTCCGCGGGCACGCTTTCTTTTGCCCGTACTTTACCGTTGACCTGCAGCACAACCTCAATCTCACTGCGGACCATGGCACTTTCGTCGGCAACCGGCCAGCTGGCATCAACCACGGGTTCTGCGTGGCCAAGAGCTTGCCAGAGAGTATGGCTGATGTGCGGCACGATGGGCGACAGCACCAGAACCGCCACCTCCAGTGCTTCCTGGCGAACTGCGAGGCTCTGGGGCTCGTTGTCTGTCAGTCGGCTGACTTCGTTCAGCAGTTCCATCACAGCGGCGATAGCCGTATTGAAGGTGAGGCGACGACTGATGTCGTCACTGACCTTGGCAATGGTTTCGTGGGTCTTGCGGCGCAGATCCTTCTGGGCGCTGTTCAGGCTGCCAGCCTCAAGGGTAGGCACCTGGCCACCGGCGGTCTGCTCATTGACCAGGCGCCACAGCCGCTTGAGGAAGCGGTGTGCGCCTTCCACGCCGCTGTCAGACCATTCGAGGGACTGTTCTGGCGGCGCAGCAAACATCATGAACAGACGAACGGTGTCGGCGCCATGCTGGTCAATGATCGCCTGAGGGTCTATGCCGTTGTTCTTGGACTTGGACATCTTGGTGACACCGCCGATCTGAACCGGCTGGCCGTCTTCATTGTGGACCGCTTTCACCACTTGCCCTTTGTTGTCCCGTTCGACCGTGACATCGGCCGGGGCAATCCAGGTGATCTTGCCGGACTCATCTTCCCGATAGTAGGTCTCAGCCAGCACCATGCCCTGACAGAGCAGGCGATTGAACGGCTCCGAACTGTTGACCAGGCCAACGTCCCGCAGCAGTTTGTGGAAGAAACGGGCGTACAATAGATGCAGGATCGCGTGCTCGATACCGCCGATGTACTGATCCACCGGCAGCCAGTAATTGGCCGCTGCCGGGTCCAGCATGCCCTTGTCGTAATTAGGGCTGCAGAAGCGCGCGTAATACCAGGATGACTCCATGAAGGTGTCGAAGGTATCGGTCTCAAGAGTAGCCGCCTGACCGTTAAATTCGGTTTTGCACCACTCCGGATCGGCCTTGATCGGTGACTGAACGCCGTCCATCTCGACATCTTCCGGCAGGCGAACCGGTAGCTGGTCATCCGGCACCGGCATTTCAGTGCCGTCTTCCAGAGTCATCATGGGAATGGGAGCGCCCCAGTACCGTTGACGAGAAACACCCCAGTCACGCAGGCGGTAGTTGACGGTGCGCGTGCCGATACCGTTGTCTTCAAGGTATTGCGCGATCTCGTCGAAGGCTTCCTCGCTGGTCAGTCCACTGTATTTGCCGGATGATACAAGTACACCTTTCTCGGTAAAGGCTTTTTCCTGAACGTCGATATCACGGCTGTCATTGGGCGCAATGACCTGCTTGATGGCCAGCTTGTACTTCAGGGCAAACTCGTGGTCGCGGTCATCGTGGCCGGGAACGGCCATCAGTGCGCCCGTGCCGTAGTCCATCAATACAAAGTTGGCGACCCATACCGGCACTTCTTCCTGGGTCAGCGGATGAATGGCTTTGAACCCGGTGTCGATGCCCTTCTTTTCCATGGTGGCCACTTCGGCTTCCGCCACCTTGCTGTTGCGGCACTGCTCGACAAACTCAGCGACATCCCGGTGCCGTTCAGCCGCGGCCTTGGCGA
Source organism: Marinobacter sp. NSM (assembly GCF_052380025.1). Classification (NCBI taxonomy): domain Bacteria; kingdom Pseudomonadati; phylum Pseudomonadota; class Gammaproteobacteria; order Pseudomonadales; family Marinobacteraceae; genus Marinobacter; species Marinobacter sp. NSM. The sequence continues at coordinate 8,643 of NZ_JBQTCK010000004.1, read as the reverse complement.
GCGGGTGTTCCGCAGCAACCGCCATGTAACTGACTCCCATCAGGGTGTCCGGACGGGTGGTGTAAACGGTCAGGCCGTCTTCCCGGTCTTTCAGCGGGAACGTCAGCTCAGTACCTACAGACTTGCCGATCCAGTTCCGCTGCATGGTCTTGACCTGCTCGGGCCAGTCTTCGAGCTGGTCCAGGTCGTTCAGCAGTTCTTCGGCGTAATCGGTGATGCGGATAAACCACTGGGGAATCTTCTTCTGCTCAACCAGCGCACCAGAGCGCCAGCCCCGGCCATCCACCACCTGCTCGTTAGCCAGAACCGTCTGGTCGACCGGGTCCCAGTTTACGGTGGACATTTTCTTGTATACCAGGCCCTTTTCGTAAAGACGGGCAAAGAACCATTGTTCCCAGCGGTAGTATTCGGGATCACAGGTGGCCAACTCACGGCCCCAGTCGTAACCGAAGCCCAACTGCTTGAGCTGTTTCTTCATGTATTCGATGTTCGCCCGGGTCCACTTGGCGGGGGCGGATTTGTTGGCAATGGCGGCGTTCTCGGCGGGCAGACCGAAGGCGTCCCAGCCCATGGGTTGCATGACATTCTTGCCTTGCATGCGCTGGTAGCGGGAAATCACGTCGCCGATGGTGTAGTTGCGAACGTGGCCCATGTGCAGCTTGCCGCTGGGATAGGGGAACATGGACAGGCAGTAGTACTTGGGCTTGCCGGGTTCTTCCTTCACTTTGAAGGTTTCGTTGGTTTCCCAGAAGTCGCGGGCGGTCTGCTCTACATCACGTGGGTTGTATTGTTCGTCCATTCCTGCCATTACCAAAATTACCCTGTGTGAAAATGAGGTTCGAAAGGGCCGAACATTCTAACGCACCCAAGGCTTAACAGGTAGTCTGCCAATTTCGCAGACTTGTGCCAGACTTCCCGTATGGAGGTTATTCGTGGGTTTGGTGCAGGTTGCTGCCGGGGATGGCTTCCCGGGACACGCCGTGAACCCATCCCTGGGGGCTTGAGCGCAGCATCCATGCTGCGCATAGTCCCGGGAAGCCATCCCCGGCAGCACCCCAAACTTGCGAAGGGTACTCTTGGAGAGAAGCGCTTGCTCCACTGCGATTAGCTAAAGGCAGGGAGAATGTCCGGGGGGCAGGATGTGGTACCTCTTTCCGGGACTGACTGCAGCATGGATGCTGCAGTCAAGCGTACAGGGACGTATTTACAGCGTGTCCCGGAAAGAGGTACCACATCCTGACCCTTGCACCAAAACTAGAAAACAGGCGGGAAGACTATGACGGAACCAGAACGCAATCACCTTTCAGGCAAGGCCCTCGAGGCTTACGACAGAATGCTGGAGCGGGTACAAACCCGTTTGCATGAGCTCCAGGAAACCTCACTTCAGACTCTGGAGGAAGAAGTTCAGAAAGCGGTTGAGTTTGAATACGAACTGGAAGAAATGACCCGTGAGGAAGCCGACCTGCTCGGCGCCTACCTTGAGCGGGACCTGGAGCACCTGCTGAACTTTGTCGAGGAAACCGGTGAGGGCCTGAGAGAATGGTTGCAGCTGGATATCTCGTTACTGGAGCACACCCTGGCGGATCGACTGCTTTCGGTAGCCGACAAAACCCTGGTGGACACCCTGGAACTCAAACAGAAACTGGAGAACCAGGACGTCAGCCACTACATATCGGGCGAGGTGGCCACCGCCGGTATGTTCCGGTGCATGAATTGCAACCATATGGTGTGCCTGACCAAAACCAGCCACTTGCACCCGTGCGAGGCCTGCGGGTCCCATTACTTCGAGCGGGTAACCAGCCGCTGGCCGCCTAAGGAGTAGGGTTTTTCGGGATCACCCGCTCCCGCACAAACACGATCAGGATCACCGCCAGGGTCAGCACCGGCCATGAACCGGTCTGCATGTAGGGCGTGCTGCCGGTGGCGGGGAAGACCTCACCGGTCAGTACTGCCCGTTGGAACTGCGGAATCCGTTCGGTGATCTCGCCCTTTTCGTTGATGATCGCGGTAACGCCGTTATTGGTGCCCCTGAGCATATAGCGGCCGGTTTCCAGGGCGCGCATGCGGGCCAGTTGAAGGTGCTGCAACGGGCCAATGGAATCACCGAACCAGCCATCATTGCTGATGGTTAACAGCAAGCCGGAGTTACGGGCATTGAAGGCGACAAAGTCCGGGTAGGCTACTTCGTAGCAGATGTACGGCATGATGTTGATGCCGTTGGCCACCAGCGGAGACTGGTACTTTGGCCCGGGGGTGAAGCTGCTCATGGGCAGGTCGAAAAAGCCGATCAGTCCCCGCAGAATGCCCTGCAACGGTACATATTCGCCAAACGGCACTAACTTCTGCTTGTGGTAGATGCCTTCACCGTTGCCAATGGTCATGATGCTGTTGTGGAAGGTGAAGTCGTCGATACGATCGCTGTATCCGTACCAGGGAATACCCGTGATGAGAGTGCTTTTGTCACCGAGTTCCTCATGGATATGGTCAAGCACCTTGCCTGCTTGGTCCTGGGGAATCGGTATTGCGGTTTCCGGCCATAGAATGAGGTCACGTTGCCAGTGGGCTTCGGTCATACCCAGGTAGGCGACAATCTGGTCCCGGAGGAAGTCCGGGTCCCACTTGATCTGTTGGGGAATGTTACCCTGCATGGCAGCAAAAGTGACCGGCTCACTGCTGAGGTCTGTCCAGTCGGCCTGTTTCATGGCAGGCGCAATGAACCAGGGCAGCAGGGTGAGGACTGCGGCTACCCCGGCTGATTTTCGCCGACCCGACAACAAGAGCCACCAGATGGCGTAGGCGGCCGCACCCGTGACCGTGATCCAGAACGTGATGCCATGTACGCCGGTGAGCGGTGCAAGGCCGCCAAGTGGTCCATCCGTGTGTGCAGTACCCAGGTACAGCCAGGGAAAGCCTGTGAGCAGCCAGCCCCGCAGCCAGTCCCCCAATATCCAGATAGCCGGGAACAGGAGCAGGCGCCGGATCATGCTTTCTTTGGCCAGTTTGCCCCAGAACCAGAAGGCAAGGCCGTGGAACAGCGCCAGCCCTGCTATAAAAAGGACCATCAGCAGGACGGCCACCGGCACTGGGGTGTTCCCGTGCTCGCTGATGCTGATGTAAATCCAGCTTGCGCCAGAACCGAACAGGCCAAGGCCGATAAACCAACCGGCGCGAAACAGTTTTTCCGAGGCCTGGTGGAGTGTTACCAGGACAATCAGAAAAACCGAGAGGGGGCCAAGCCACCACAAATGAAAAGGTGAAAAGGTGAGGGTCTGGAGTGCACCGGCAATCAGCAGGATTGCCGGGCCAAACCAGGGGTGGTCAATAAACCGCAGATTCAGAGGGCGACCAAGGCCAGGTTCATGATTCACTTCGCGTTACCTGCAACAAACGGATGACTCGGTTATCGGCGTTGGCAATAGTAAACTGCAAGCCGCCGAATTCAACCGTTTCTCCCCGTCTGGGCAGGTGACCAAATTCTTTGAGAACCAGGCCGCCAATGGTGTCGAACTCTTCCTCGTCCATCATGGTCTCGAAAAATTCGTTGAAGTCTTCAATGGGGGTGACGGCTTTGACGGCATAGGTGCCATCGCCGCGAGCCTTGATGTGGGTTTCCTCGTCGAAGTCGTGTTCGTCTTCGATCTCACCGACGATCTGCTCAAGCACGTCTTCGATGGTAATCAGGCCGGCGGTGCCGCCGTACTCATCGACCACAATGGCCATGTGGTTGCGGTTTTCCTTAAACTCTTTAAGCAGCTGGTTCAGCCGCTTGCTCTCCGGCACGAACGTGGGTGGCCGGAGAATCTCCCGGATACCGTTCCAGTTCAGTTCGTTGTTGATCGCCAGAGGCAGCAGATCTTTGGCCAGTAGCACACCAATAACGTCATCCTGGCTCTCGCCGATCACCGGGAAGCGGCTATGGGCAGACGACATGATTTCCGGCAGGAATTCTTTCGGCTCCTGGGAGGCTTTGACAGTGATCATCTGTGAGCGGGGGATCATGATCTCGTCCACCCGCATGTCGATCACTTGCATGGCGCCTTCGATAATGCTCATGGAATCTGCATCAATGATGTTCTCAGATTCGGCATCCCGAAGAATCTCCAGCACGTCCTCGACGGACTCAGGCCCGCTGGAGAAGGCCTGTGATATACGCTCCAGCCAGGACTTGCCGCCCTGGCTGCGACTCGACTGATCGTCGCTCATGAGTCTGGTTCCGTTTCCTCTGCTTCGTAAGGGTTAGCAAATCCAAGCTGCGAGAGCAGCCGGACTTCGAGGGCTTCCATGGCCTCGGCTTCGTTATCTTCAATATGGTCGTAGCCCTGGAGATGCAACATACCGTGCACCACCATATGGGCCCAGTGGGCAACAGAATCTTTATGCTGTTCCTGCGCCTCTTTTTCAACAACCGGCGCGCAAATCACCAGATCTCCGGCCAATGGCACCGTTATACCCGGTGGTGCTTCAAATGGGAAGGACAAAACATTGGTGGGCTTGTCCTTGCCCCGGTACTGGTGATTCAGGTTCTGACTTTCGTCGTTACCGACAATACGGATCGTCACTTCAGACGGATCCTCGCCCAGCCATGCCTTTTCAGCCCAAACCTGGAACTGTGTTTCGTCGGGTACACCGGTGCCCTCATAAACTACCTGGAAATCCACGGTCAGTTTGCTCATGGGCTGGTTGAGCCCCCATCACCGAACGAGTCGTAGGCTTCCACAATGCGCTGAACCAGAGGATGGCGAACCACATCTTTTGATTCAAATCGGGTAAAGCCGATACCGGGGACCTTGCTGAGCACGCTGGCGGCGTGAATCAGCCCGGAGTTCTGCCCGCGCGGCAGGTCCACCTGGGTGGTGTCGCCGGTGATCACCGCCGTTGAACCAAAGCCAATCCGGGTGAGGAACATCTTCATTTGCTCCCGGGTAGTGTTCTGGCTTTCATCCAGAATAATGAACGAGTTATTCAGGGTGCGGCCACGCATGAACGCCAGTGGTGCAATCTCGATCACGCTTTTCTCGATCAGGCGGGTAACCTGATCAAAGCCGAGCATTTCATAGAGGGCGTCGTACAGTGGCCGCAGGTAGGGGTCCACCTTCTGGGCCAGGTCGCCGGGCAGAAAACCCAGCTTTTCGCCGGCTTCCACCGCAGGCCGGACCAGCAGAATCCGTTTAACCTGCTCGTCTTTCAACGCCTCGACCGCGCAAGCTACGGCCAGCCAGGTTTTGCCGGTGCCTGCAGGCCCGATGCCGAAGTTGATGTCGTAAGTGCGGATGTTGTGCACGTACTTTTGTTGGTTCTGACCACGGGGTTTGGCGGTCAGCTTCGGGGTTTTGATAACCGTGACCTGGCCTTCGTCGTAGGGCACATCATCCGGCAGGCGTTCAAGGCCGGTCTCACGGATAAACAGATGTACGGTGTCCGGCGGAATATCTTCGCTGGCTTCGGTTTCCCGGTACAGGTGCCGAATGACTTCGGTGGCTGCGGCTACATTTTCGGTGTGGCCTTCCACCCGGAAGTGGTGGCCCCGGCGGCCGACTTTCACCTGCAGACGTTTTTCGATCATCTTCAGGTGTTCGTCGAACTGGCCGCAGAGGGTGGCCAGGCGGCGCTGGTTGACTGGGTGCAGGTCAAATTGTCTGGTATCGTGAGTGTTCAATCTTGCTCCGTTTCGTTTTACTCCCCGGGGTTCTGCTGTGGGGGAGTAGGCTTTTCAGGCTGCGAAGTTATCGGTACAGGGCGGGCAGGGCCGTCAAAAAAACGCCCGTGAATACATCCCTGTAGGGCTTCGTCGCGCCTTCCCTGGCGCTCCAGATTTTTTGACGGCCCTGCCCGCCCCGTACCTGTTTAAACAATGTGCAGGCCGAAAGGGCGAAAAACAAGTGGTTTGGATGAGCCAATTCCGTAATCACTGGTCTGTGGCGGGGTTTGGTTAGCAATTTGTACGGCATGCCATTGTGAAGTCTGCCGGTGACAGGGTGAGGGTGCCTCCCAAAAATCTGGAGCGCCAGGGAAGGCGCGACGAAGCCCTACAGGGACGTACTTGCGGGCGTTTTTTGGGAGGCACCCTCACCCTGTCACCAAGCCCCCAAAACCAGAAACCATGGGAGCCAAAGCTCAGTAAAACTCAGAACCAACAGGCACGCCGCGAAGAGAGTTGGCATAGGCCTCAACAATCTCCACATCGATAAAATGGCCAACCACTTCAGGGTTTTCGTGGCGGAAGTTTACGATGCGGTTGTTCTCAGTACGACCTGCATACTCGCCCGGGTCCTTCTTGGACAGGCCAGTCACTAGAATCCGCTGGGTAGAGCCCACCATTTTCCGGCTGATATCCATCACATTCTGATTCAGGCGGTCCTGCAGAATACTCAGGCGCTGTTTCTTGACCTCCATCGGCGTATCGTCCGGCAGGTCTGAGGCCGGTGTGCCCGGGCGGGCGCTGTAGACGAAGCTGAAGGACATATCAAAGCCGATGTCGTTGATCAGCTTCATGGTGTCTTCGAAATCTTTATCGGTTTCACCCGGGAAGCCGATGATGAAATCGGAGGAGAAGCTGATGTCCGGGCGGATCTTGCGCAGGCGGCGGAGCTTGGATTTGTACTCCAGCGCAGTATGGCCACGCTTCATGGCCGCCAGGATGCGGTCGGAGCCGCTTTGCACCGGCAGATGCAGGTGGCTGACCAGTTCAGGAACCCGCTCGTAGACGTCTATCAATGCATCACTGAATTCCACCGGGTGAGAGGTGGTGTAACGGATGCGGTCGATGCCGTCGATGGTGGCGATGACTTCGATCAGTTCCGCCAGGTCCATCTGGTCGCCGTCGTGGGTGTCGCCACGGTAGGCGTTGACGTTCTGGCCCAGCAGGTTCACTTCCCGAACGCCCTGGGCGGCCAGGTGGGCCACCTCGGCAATGACGTCGTCCACCGGGCGGCTGACTTCTTCGCCGCGGGTGTAGGGCACCACGCAGAAGGTGCAGTACTTGCTGCAGCCTTCCATGATGGAGACAAACGCAGAGGGGCCGTCGGCGCCGGGCTCGGGCAGGTTGTCGAATTTTTCGATTTCCGGGAAGCTGACGTCTACCACGCCTACGCCGTTACCCTTGGTGCGCACTTCGGTAATCATGTCTGGCAGGCGGTGCAGTGTTTGCGGACCGAACACCATGTCTACGTAAGGAGCCCGGTCGATGATGGCCTGGCCTTCCTGGCTGGCAACGCAGCCGCCGACGCCGATGATGAGGTCGGGCTTTTTGGATTTCAGGTTTTTCCAGCGGCCGAGCTGGTGGAACACTTTCTCCTGGGCTTTTTCGCGGATGGAGCAGGTGTTCAGCAGGAGGATGTCGGCGTCATCCGGGTTGTCGGTCACTTCAACCGCTTCGCCGGTTTTGAGCAGGTCTGCCATGCGGGCAGAGTCGTACTCGTTCATTTGGCAGCCGTGGGTTTTGATGAACAGCTTCTTGGCCATGGGTCTCACGTAGTTTGGTGTGTTGGCGCCGGGGTGGTGTGGGGCGCTGGCAAAAATGGACTGCACATTATAACGGGGTGCTTAAACATCAACCACCGTTGTCTCGGTATTCCTCATTTGCCCTTGTGCTATTATTCGCCGCTTGTGTGCATGAAGGCTTTTGGGGTGGGCTTTCCAAAAACCGCTACGAGCACATCCATGTGCGCTTCTCTCAGGCCATCCATGGCCTTCGAAATTTTTGGAAAGCCCACCCCAAAACCCTTCCCAGACACCTGTACTGGATTCTACAAGCTGGATTGTTGGTTTGTGGGAACCGGAAAATCATCGCTAGCCAATATACCTATGACTCCCGAACGCCTCGCCCGAATCAAACAAGTCCTTAACACCCGCCAACCCGACCTGCGGGTGCTGACGGATCAGGTGCATAAACCCCGAAACCTTTCCGCCATCATCCGCTCCTGTGACGCTTTCGGTGTGGCGAACATGCACGTGGTGTGGCCGAAGGAGGGTTTTCGGGCGTTTCGTAAGACCGCCGGGGGTAGCTTTCACTGGGTAACAACCCACACCCATCCCACCATGGATAATGCCGTCACCGAGCTGAAAGCGCAGGGCCACAAGCTCTATGCCGCGCAGTTGTCGGACCGGGCGGTGGATTTTCGGGAAGTGGATTTTACGGTGCCCTGCACGATTATCATGGGTAACGAGGTGGATGGCGTGAACCCGGTCACCTCCGAGCAGGCGGATGAGCATATTGTGATTCCGATGATGGGCATGGTGGAATCGCTGAATGTGTCTTCAGCCTGTTCGATTATCCTTTCTGAAGCCCAGCGTCAGCGGAAGCTGGCGGGTATGTTTGATCAGCGGCGGATGCCGGATGACGAATACAACCGTCTGCTGTTTTGCTGGTGTCAGCCGACGGTTAAGCGCTACTGCGACGACCGCAACCTGCCGTATCCGCCCATCGACCACGAAACCGGCGAACTGATCGACGGGGTAGGCTGGATGCAGGAAGTCAGAAAAATAAGGGCCAATCGCCCCAGATGGGACGACCAACCAGAAAACACAGAAGCAAACGAGTCCTGACGGGCGTCAGCAAAATTGTTATGCCGGTGCGGGGTGGGGATGTCTTTTTCTGCCGGAAAAAGATGTCTGAGCGAAGCGAGTTGTTTTTCCAAAGAAAAA
>NZ_JBQTCK010000003.1:0-602037 GCF_052380025.1 Marinobacter sp. NSM | reverse complement strand
CCGGCACCCTGCACCTGAAAGCGGGCACCGCCTGGCTCAGTGACTCGGGCACCGAACTGCATATCAAAGCCGGCCAGAAAGCGGTGATCGAAGCCGGTGCCGAAATCACCCTCAAAGCCGGTGGCAGCTTCGTAAAGATCGACCCCAGCGGCGTGGCTTTGGGTGGCGCGAGCATCAAGATGAACGCCGGTGGCGCTGGTGGCAAAGGCAGTGGGCAGAAAGTGCAGGTGCCGGAGAGGCCTGGGTTGGTGACGGCTGCGGGCGGGGTTGTGGCGCCGGTGGCGTTGGCGGAAGCCGATCAACGTATGGATGCCGAGCCAAAAGCCGTCGTAGCTCACCGCCTTAAGCAAGCGCGCATGCAAGGAACGGCCATTGTTGAGCAGTGCCAGCAACAACCTGATGGCTCATGTCCGCTCGGGAATTGCCCCTGTGGCAAGAGCCAGTCGGCATAATCGGAGGGGGACGGTCCATGGCATTACCAAAGCCTTCATCTGACAAAGTGCGTTACCTGGTGTTGGAAGCCCGCCAGAATCCACCGGTTGTGCGGTCTTTGTATGAGCAGGCAGACAACCCGAAGTGGGTGCACCTGTTTGCTGAAACAGACTGGCAGCAATACCTGGCTGAAAGCCCTGTTGTCCTGGAAGCAAACCAAAGTAACCCTGAATACCAGTGGGCGCTGAAAGGATTGAAAGAGGGACGATTAACGGGCCTGATTCTGGAGTCGTCAGAAGGACTCGAGTCCGTCACGAAATGGCTAAGAGCGCGTCTGAGAGTACGCTTCGATGGGCAGCGACAGGGCCTTTTGCGCTTCTACGACCCGAATGTTTGGCATCGGCTATCTCCCGTGGTCCAGGACCAAGCGGATGTGGTGGAGCGCGTTATCTACTGGCATGGTGATTCCGGTGAGGCCCGCTGGCTAACCACCGAAAAACCAAGCCCGTTTAACATGTTACCTGTGCCCACACTGAACGAAAGCCAATGGCAGGCATTGAACACCGTTATTGCCTGAGAATGAATTCACCGCTAGATAAAGCAAGGAATGACAGGGATGTCTGAGAACAACTCGAACCAGGTTGCCGGAAGCTGTGGCCCCGCCTGTGAGGGCGAATCAGTGATTATTGAGGTGATGGGTAGGGATCATCCGGACGGGCACAGTTTCAGAATCTTTGATGACACCAACTACGAGCAGCAGGAATGGCTGGAAAATCAGGTTCAGGTTGAACCACTGGAAGATTCGGTTCTTCACGTTTGGCCCTGGCGAGGGCAACCCAGTCGCAATATCTGGATCGAGATCGAAGCCGAGGGCAGCCCGATTCGAGTACCGTTCCTCGAAGGAGCGGCTCGTGTTGATCGGGAGATGGAGCGGCAACGCCATGTTATTTTGCCCATTGTTCCCGCCACGCTGATCTCTGGTGTTGAGTTGCATGGAAGCAACCCGGTTCACCATGTACTTGCCAGAGCTGGATTCCTTTACCTGTTTCATGAAGGAAAGCTTTGGCGGGAACTGGAGATCCAGATTGATGAAAGTGGCGTTACCCGATACTGCGATGTAGCTTTGTCTGACCACCGCGCGGACGATGGCAAGCTGAGGGCTGGCTATCGCGACGTGACTGGAACCGGGCTGGAAGAAATCTGGCTGCCAGCCAGGATCGGTGGAGGCTGGCTGAACCTGCAAGCGGCGTACAGCGAATCACAGTGGCCGGGTGAGCGCGTGAATCACCTTGAGCGGTCAGATGGTGATCGTTCAAATCGCTGTAACCTGATCAGGATGCAGTTTGACACTAATCATAAAGAAGACATTGCCAATCTTAGTGTGTCAAACGGAAATACCACTGCATTTCTCGCAGAACTGCTGGAGCCGCAGAGGCCAAGAAAGCCCGCTCTGGAGTGGCAGTTCGATCGGCCGGAAAAGTACTTGCTGGACCTCGACGGGATTTACCACGACACAGCGATGCGGGCTGCAGTGTCGATGCACCAGCGGCAAGAAGATCCCGACCCTGAGGACCCGGTTGCGGAAGACGAACGTCCCGAGATGACAGCACTGTCAAATTGTTTGCATAACACACTCCAAGAACTGAGCCTCGCAGAGGCAGAACGGTTGCAGGAGCGCCGGCTTCAAGAACCGGAACCATTCTCCTGGAATGGCTCGGAATCTTGTGTGGCGGACTGCACAGAGCAAGCCAAGACTCGCGGTATCGGTGCCATCCGGCTGGATGATCCGGTGTACCAGTTGCGGTATAACCAGCGTCGTCGTCAGGTTGCCGCCTGGTTTATGAATGCGGCATTGCGCCGGGCCCGGTTCAGGCCCTATTTCGATTCTGCATTATTGGTCCACTCAGTTCTTGAGCCTGAGTTGATCGGCTCTGAGCCAAATCCGCTCCATAAGCACATGTTTGAGGTAAAAAGAGATGGCAGGGTGGAGCTGGAGCGTTCGCTGTCTGTGTCTGAGCGAGCAATGGCCAGGCGATATCTGGATCGCGTTCACACGGAATTGTTAGAGCGGCTATCCGATGAGCGCAGTCATCATGTGCTGACAGACCTATTCACACATTCCAGTTACGACTATGCAGGTGCATTCAACTTTGTGACTTCTCTGGTCATGAATCTGGTGACAGAGCCTGCGGAGTGCGATGCTCTCGACGTAGAAGTTGAAGGGGCCGTGGACGGTCAGGGGAAACGATGGCTAGAGGGTTTGTGTGAGGGTCGCCATAGCAGAGTCTTACATTCCTTGCTGTTCCCTCGCTTTCAATCGGAAGACCTGGAAAAGCCCTATGAGGCGCCCGCTGAACCTAAGCCCAATCACGGCAACGGCAGGTTCCGGGAGACGGATCTGGCCGCAATGGCTGAGATGGATCTGCCAGACATTGAGGATCTCAAAACCATGGATGGTCTTGAACTTGCGGTTGAAGCCGCCGCCGGTTCCTTTGAAACGGTTTTGACAACAGGCATGCGCATAGGTGGCCAGGTCTTGATGGGGGTTCACGGCAATATGTGGGCTGCGATCCATCACGCAAGTCATGCGGTTCAGGCCCGAAATAGTGAACTTGCAGATATTCGCAAAGAATTTGAAACCCTTCGGACGCAAAAGACCGAACTTGAAAACCGGCGTTGGGCTGTTGAGCGGAGGTTAGATAACCTCAGAGGTAAGGAAGCTGAGCTTGCGGATATTCGGAACCGGCTGAGCCAGATGGAAACCCGTTACCAAGGGTTAATGCTACAACAGCAAGCAATTGCAAAAACCGCGATTCTTGGCCGGATGAAGCTCTACTCCGGATCAATCGAACAGTTGCGCCGCTCACTACCGGGTTTGCTCGGGAAGATGGAACTTAAACGTTTCTCCAAGGCGTTGCAGAAGGATTATTTGGTTATCGAAATCAGCAAGAGCCGGCTAAGGCAGTTCGCTAATCAACGGGATATCGCGTTGTTCGGGGACTTTGTTCAGCAGGGGGCTGATCAGGAAGTTCAGGCGTCCACCAATAAGAAGCGGAGCAGCGCAGCCGGTATTGCTTCAGACGTTGCGGATGATGTTTATGTGTTGGTTATCCCGAAAACCGAAGCAATTGCCAGAGCGTTGGAGGAGATCTCTGCTGCAGAATCCCGGTTTCGAGAGGCAGTGCATGCGTTGGAAGCTCTGGAAGGGGCACTGGATAACGCACCGAACACCCCTGCAGCTGCAGCCGCGATAGCTGCGCGAAAATTAGATGCTGCGAAGCAGGAGTTGGACACCGCGGAGAGAGAACTGAAAGCGTTTGAACGAGATAGCGCGCGGGTTAATGGAAGAGAGCAATATGTAAGTGAACTTGAAGCAGCGAATGATGCTGCTAACCGGGTTGATCAGGCCGAGATCAGCAGTAAAAGATCCAGCAGACTTTACCGAGTGTTGAGCAAGCCGGTTTTTCCAGTGTTTGTTGGCTTGATGGAAGTTCATAACATTTCGAGCGTTTGGGCCGCGGACGCATACCAAGGTCGTGTCAAAGGAGCTTTTTCCTCTAACGTCAAAATGCTTAGTGCGGGTATAGACATAGCCGCAGCGGGCGTTGCTATCAGTGAAAGATGGGTGCTAGGCCCATCAAAAATTCTCTCTTTACAATTACCGGGCGGCGTCGGGGCAGTCTTTGCTAAGCGCTTCGGGGCACCGCTGACAATAAGAAGCGGCCTAGGTGCAGCGGCTGGTTTTTTGATGGCGTTGGATGCCGGTTTTGATGCCTACTACGAATACCGGATGGGCAACACAGGGGCGGCCATTGGCTATGGTCTTCTGGCCGGAAGCGGTGTGGCGTTTGGCTTTGCCAGTCTGGTTGGCAAGCCTGGCTTGTTGCTGGTACTTGGACCAAAAGGCTGGCTGGTTGCCGGTGTGGTACTTGCGGTGGCAGGTCTGGCCACTGTATTAGCCTTCAGTGATGAGCCTCTGGATATTTGGATGAGGCACGGTCCTTTCGGACCATTGAATGAGAAGCCCTTTCTAAAAGAGCCGGATGAAGCATACTATCGATTGATCAGCCTTTTGATGGGCGTCTCAGTTCGCCTAGAGTACAACCCTTTACGTCTAGCTACCCGTGAGGCCCTTTCGTTAGAAGAAGGTGAGCCTGATGGAAGGTCACTTGCACTGTCAAATTCCGGTGAGCGCTTGGTAATCGAAAGTGCTATTCCTGGGTTGTTCAGTTCTGGGATGTTTTCCAAAGTTATCGTCAAGCTCCAACTTTTTGAAACGATTGCGGTTACCAGAGGAAGAGGCCAGGTCCGCGTAAATAAGATAGCTGGAGACGATGTGGAACAGTACCGACTGTTGACGGAGCAGTCTGAAACAGGAGCGCACGTCTACCTTAATGCTCCTGCCAATGAGCGACGGCAGCTCGATAGCTGGTTCTGGGAGGGCGATGTCTGGGAAACAAAGACCTATCGTTGGCAGGCTAAAGTGCAGATTCAGGCGAGTAAAACACCTGATGGTTTGTTGATGGTTTTCCCGGCCCCGCCTCCCGAGGATTCTTTGTCCTTTAACAAGGATAACGATTCCCATAGCAAACCTGAGTTCAATCGAAACAACCAGCCGTTCTGGTACAGTCAGAGAGTTCAGGAAAATGTTGAATAATTTATCCAGCGCTGTTTTCGCCGGTGATCATTACGGGCAGTTCGCTTACCGTTCTGATGTTATTCCTCCTCAGAAGAATCAGGTAGAGGAATTGAACCGGACAGGACTGGATCGGTCCGCCAGTCTGCGACTGCCCTGGGGTAATACCCGTGAGGTGGTGCCCCCGACCTTCATGTCTGATGATCCACCAAAAAAACTGAGAAGGTTGGAGAAAAAGGAAGATTTGGCTGACAAGCTCGGGCTATACGTCGAGAACAATCACGAATGCTTCCGGCATGCACCTCTGGCGTTTCAGGCACGCTTTATTGACATGATGTGTGTTTTAGGAAAGATCTGGGCCTACATTGTCTCTCCGATGTATGTCTTAGTCTTAATGCTTACATCTCCGCTGGTAGGGAATAGGGGGCAGACTTGGTCTGAATATATGCAAGGTTTCGTTTATGGGGATCTTGTTTTGTTGACCGGAGGCTTAGTTCTCATCCTCATCTCCTACCTAGCCTTCCGCCTCTTCCCCAAATGTCTTTTCAGAAACGGCCGCGGCCCCGAATGGGAGTTCAACCGCCGAACCGGCATGATCAAGGTCTGGCAATATTCTCGGAAACTCCCGTTCGTGCCCCGAAAGCCTCCGGTCGTGATCGAAAAACCCTTCTACGAATTTGATGCCTGGTGCTGCGCCCGGGTAGATCGTTTCGGCACTCTGTTTGATCTGGTGTTGTCTCACCGGTACAGCAGACTGGACGTCACCGTTGGCGATATCCTTGGCGCACATGGCAGCGCTACCATGTGCTACGCCTACTGGGACTTTATCCAGAATTATATGGACATCACCAAGCCGCTGCCGGAGCTGCCCATGCTGGAGCGATACCGTCCGCTGGATCCGACCACGGCTGAGCATGACCTGAAGACGGGCCGGCCAGCGCGATACTGGCGGGACATGGATGATGAAACCTTCAAGAAGCATGTAGATCGGATGTTCACCGAAGTCACCATCATTGACACTGCCCAGCGGAGCAATGTGATGGCAGAAAAGTTGCAATACGCTTCATGAATACTCGCTTCACCGTATTCCAGGGACGGCGATGACAGCACCTTGTCATGCCTCCACCACTCTGAAATTACTTCCGCCCATAATTGTCAACCATCAACAACGTGTAACCACAAGGAGAACACCATGTCAGGAAGCCGGGACCACCTGGAAATGTCGTTCATGTCCATCCAGTGCTTTACTGATGACGGCAAGCTCGACGCTAAAGAACTGGGCTCAATCATGAGCATCGCCGAGCGCGATGGTGTGATTGATGAGAACGAAATCCGGGTACTTCGGAACATCATTTCCAGGATCAAGCCCGAAGAGGTGGATGACGCCATGCGCCGCCGTTTGAAGGAAATTGAGCGCAAAATCAACGCAGCTTGAATGAAAGCCCCACTGAGTGGGGCTGTGACTTTTGGGGAAATAGGGAAAAATTACGTCATGGACGAACAATCAGTTGTAAGTATCGAGGAATTTGGACAAGTCGTCGCCAGCAAAGACTACATTGCTCTGGTGCGACGTTGGCAGCGACCTACCTTCTATGCTGTTTTCTCTAAGACTGAGGAGGGTGACGAGACGCCCGCACTGGTCGAAGTTCAGGACCATCTCGCTTTTATCGCGTCGCCTGACCGGGCTGGTGATCTTGGCCAGCATCCAGTGAGCGCATGCGGCGGTATTTACCGCCGCAACACCGCCTCCGGCTGATTCAGCAAAGCAATCAGCGGATTCTTCCTGAGCACATAGTCTTTTATCAGATACCCCAGCAATAAGCCCAGGGCAAAACCACCAAGGTGCGCTGCCCAGGCCACGCCGCCTTGGGCGGTAAACATCCCGAACAGGTTGATCAGGCTCCAGATCAGGAAGTACCAGTGAGGTGCCAGTTTCTTCTGGTACACGATGATCATGAAGGTCAGGCTGGCGTGGCGGAACCACAACAGGTAAAGCCCGAACAGCGCGGCGATGGAGCCGCTGGCTCCCACCAGCAGCAGTGGCCCCTGGGCGGTGTCGAAGAACATGAACTCAGCCAGGGCTGCCATCACGCCGGCAAACAGGTAAATTGCGAGAAAGGCACCATGGCCGAGTGCATCCTCGAGGTTGTCGCCGATAATCCAGAGAAAATACATATTGCCCACCAGGTGCATCAGCCCACCATGAACAAACTGGTAGGTGAGCAGTTGGAGAACGAAGTGCGCCGGGCTTTGGGTGTCTGAGTTCAGCCCCAGGTTCACGAATATCCATTCGTTGGTAGCCGGAGCGAACATCCCCGCCACAAAAATCAGGCTGCACAGTGCAATCAGCAAGCGAGTAACCCAGGGCGTGCGATGCGGCTGCACGTTGTATTCCACGGGCATGGATGTGAGGAACTGGAACAGCCAGGACTTCCAGGTGACTTTTTTGTTCAGATCGCTCAGGGCCTGCTTTAGCTTCGGTGAGTGCATCACCTGATCAATCTCATGCTTGTCGAGCCAGACACCGTCGCACTCCGGGCAGCAATCGATTTCGGTGGTGTAATGTTGCAACAGCTGGTAATGAACCATCGGCACCTGGCAGCGGCGGCACTGGCGATCGCTGGGGCGTAAAGCCGGTCCGAGGTGGAGTTCATGGTCGTAGTCATCAATGCAGTCGTGCTGATGGGCGATGGCGTGGTTCAGGGCACCGTCTTCAAACCACAGGCCATGGCATTGCCGGCAGTCCAGTATGGACGGGTTGCTGGTGGCAGCGAGGCTGTCGGTTTTGCAGGCCGGGCAACGTTGATGTCGAATTCTGGGCATAACTTCCTTTCCCTGGATACTTCCTGCGATTACTGGTCGGATTCCGTTAGGTAGTGTTTGGCAAACGCCTGCAACTCCCCCGCCACCCGCTGCCGGATCGCGGCGCGGTCGTTGGGATCTAGCTCGTACTTCTGCGCCAGTACCTCAAAATCCTCATCCCGCAGGGTGATGGTCAGCCGTGGCCTGGCGCGATTCTTACGGTAAGGCAGTTGCAGGACTTTGCGCACCATATCAGCGGTGGTCATGTCCTGCAGGGCGGCAGACACCCGGAAGGCGCGCTGGATATCGTTGGAGAGATCAAAGGCCAGTTGCACTGCCTGAACCGCTTGCTCTTCTTTTGACCAGTCCGGTTTCTTTGCCATTAGCTTAGCCTGGATAGGCGCCCCCGTATTGGGGGCGCGCAACGTGTTACTGAGCCTGGTTGCCTTTCAGGCGGGCAAGGACATCGTTGACCGCGTCTTGCTCGCTGTCAATGCCGGCGGCTTTGAGCTTCTCATCGAGGTCTGCCCCAGTGAGTTCCTTCTCAAGCGTAGCGCTGGCGTTCTGCCGGTCTTCTTCCCGGGCCTGGCGGTCACGGATGCGTTCCAGCGTTTCCTTGGCGGTGCTCAGGGAAGACTGGTTGCTGTTGATATTGGTGTCGATCTGGGCGGTGGTGCGCAGTACCCGCTCGTTGGTTTTCACCACCTGCAGTTCCCGGCGGTAGTCGGCCAGTTGCTTTTCTGCCCGTTGTACGCGCTCTTTCAGGCCGCTGATGCGCTGTTGCAGCAATTCGCGGGTCTGGGTCAGTTCCCCGGCACGGCGTTCGTGGCCCACAATGCGCTCTGCCACTTCCCGGGCCAGGTCTTCCTGGCCGGCGGCCAGGGCTTTGCTGGCGTCCTGTTCGCGTTTGCTGGCACTGTCCTGCTCAACGCGAATCTGCCGGGCCAGCGATGCGGATTCGGCCATCAGGGCAGCCAGTTCCTGCTTGGCCTGTTTCAGTTCCTGTTCGGCGTCTCGCAGTTCCTGTTCCAGAATGCGGTTGCCCTGGCCATCCACAACGGCTTCACCCAGTTCGTTAACGCCACCGCGCATGGCGGTCAGAATTTTCTTCAGTACGGTTCTCATGGTTCAGCCCTCACTCAAGCCAGGTAGTCTTCAAAAGTCTGTAACAGGTCGATGGCATTCTCGGCGAGCGTGACCAGTTCCTGCATGATTTCGGTCGTACCGGAGGTGGGGCTCAAGGCGCCGTACACCACGTAGTGATCACCGGTTCTTCCCAGCGCGCTGAGGGGCATGGGTACGCTCAGCCGGAGCATGTTCTCATGCAGCTCGTTCAGGCGTTCCGGGTTCAGTTCCTGTTCGTCAAAAAGGTACGCAAGGCACAGAATCTGGGTGTCGGTTACGGTAACGTACACCGGCGTTTCTTCAGCGCCGGAAACGACCACTTGCAGTACCGGCTCGTCACCGGCTACGGGCATCACATCAAAGGTACGGCCTGCATGGGTAGCATCACCCAAGGCCAGGGTGAGGGATTGAGTGTCCACGAATAGCTCCTTCCTGTGGCATTGAATCGGTTCGGCCGATCCGGACGAACCTTGTCCTGTCGCTTGACATTTTATGTCAATAAGCCGAGTCTATACTCCGCAATTAAATATTTGCAAGAAATAGTTTGTTTGCGTTATAAACAACGCCTAATGGTTGACATGAACTGTCAGCGTATGGATTTACCGGAACGGATGTCTGGTCGCGTATGGAAACATTCTTCGCAGTTGCGTTCTCCTTCCCGACGGTGGTTTTCTCCGTACTGCTTTGCGTGGCCATTATCTACTGGCTGATTTCCCTTTCCGGTATGGGCGATGTCGATGCCGAGGGTGATCTTGATGTGGCCGGTGATTTCAGTGGCCTGATGGTGACCCTCGGGTTGCAAGGCGTGCCCCTGCCGCTGGTGCTCACCCTGTTGTTCCTGGCTGGCTGGTTGACCAGCTATTTCATTGATCTGGCCTTGGGCGCACTGGTGCCGTCGGGCATTCTGCACTGGTTGTACGCGCTGGCGGTAATGTTCACAGCCCTGGTTGCTGGCCTGTTGGCCACGTCCATTGTCGTTCGACCCCTTCGGCCCCTGTTTCGCCGCGCCTATCTGCCGCCTCTGCAAAAACGCATTATCGGAACACCCTGCGTGGTGATTTCGTCCTCGGTTTCTGAAACATCCGGGCGGGCAGAAGCCCATCTGGACGGTGCCCACCTGGTGTTGCAGGTGCGCAGCCATTCCCCGTTGTCCCATCGTGAGCGGGCCATTCTTATTGAACACATTCCGGACGCCAACGCCTGGTGGGTGGTGCCGGAAGCTGAATTCCTGTCCGGTGAATCCGCCGGTTAACCCTGCACAAACGTCCTTCCAATCAGCTCAGGAGAAAGCGTAAATGGATTTATCTTGGATCATCCCGGTCTTCATGACTGTCGGCGTTCTGGTCTTGTTGATACTGGGCATCCTGGCCCTGTTCAAGGCCTTCTATCGCAAGGTTGATCAGGGCCAGGCCCTGATCGTGAACGACCTGTCGCCCACCCCGAAGGTGTACTTCACCGGCGCTATGGTTCTGCCGGTTATTCACCGTTCCGAGACCATGAAAATCTCGGTGATTACCCTGGAGCTGAACCGCACCGGCAAGGAAGGGTTGATCTGTAAGGATAACCTGCGGGCGGATATCACCGTTGCGTTCTACCTGCGGGTCAACGAAACCGCAGAAGATGTGCTGCGGGTTGCCAAGTCGGTAGGCGTTGGCCGTGCTTCTGACCGGGACGCGGTCAATGAGCTGTTCAATGCCAAGTTCAGTGAAGCGCTGAAAACCGTTGGCAAGAAGTTGGAGTTCATGCAGCTGTTCGAAGAGCGGCAGCGGTTCCGGGATTCCATCGTTCAAACCATCGGCGAAGATCTGAATGGCTACATCCTCGAAGACGTGGCCATCGATTACCTGGAGCAGACACCGAAAACCTCTCTGGATCCAAACAACATTCTGGATTCCGAGGGTATCAAGCGGATCACCGAAATTACCGCACTGCACAACGTAGAAACCAACCGCCTGGAGCGTGACCAAGAGCTGGAAATTCAGCGCAAGAACGTGTCCGCCCGTGAGGCCTCTCTGGAGCTGGAGCGCAGTCAGGCGGATGCCGAAGCCCGTCAGCGTCGCGAAATCGAGACCCTGCAGGCCCGCGAAACCTCGGAAACCGAGCAGGTGCGTGAGCAGGAGCGTGCCCGCGCTGAGGCCGCTCGCATCAAGACCGATGAAGAGCTGGCCATTGCCGAGGAAAACAAGCAGCGCCAGATCGAGATGGCCATGAAGGCCCGTGAGCGCGCGGTGCAGATTGAGGAAGTGCGCATTCGCCAGGCCCGTGAGCTGGAAGATGTAAACCGTGAGCGCGCCGTAGAAATCGAGCGCATCGGTATGGAGAAGGCGCTGGAAGGCGAGCGTAAGGAAATTGCCGACATCACCAGTCAGCGAATTGCGGTTGAGCGCAGTGTGGCGGAAGAAGAAGAGAATATCAAGGATGTGCGCAACCGCTCTGAAGCCGAGCGTTTGAAGGTCAAGAAGGTTGTGGCTGCGGAAGCGGATGCCGAAGAACTGAAACTGATGGACGTGAAAGCTGCGGAAGCCGCCTTCGAACGATCCAAGTTTGAAGCTGAGCAAGTTCGAGTCAAAGCCCAGGCAGACCTGGATGCCGCCGAGAAGAAGTCGGTGGCGGATGAGAAGCTGGCCCGTGGTCGTCAGGCCATGGCGGCTGCCGATGGCTTGGCTGATGCCCAGGTCAAGGAAGCTCAGGCAACCGCGATCCGTGCGGATGGTCTGGCCCGTGCTGAAGTTAAATCGGCCACCGCGAAGGCTGACGAAGAAGCCGGCCTGGCCGAAGTACGGGTGCTGGAACAGCGCCTTGAAACTGAAGCCATGGGCGAAGAGAAACTGGGTCTGGCCAAAGCGGATGCTCGTAAAGCCATGGTACTGGCGGATGCCGAAGGCGAGCAGCGCATGGGTCTGGCCAAGGCCGATGCCCGCGAAGCCATGGCCAAGGCCGAAGCGTCTGGCCTGGTCGAGAAGCTGAAGGCCTACGATGGTATGTCTGAAGAAGCCCGCCACTTCGAAGAATTCCGCATGAACCTGGAAGTTCATGAGAAGGAAGTGATGGCGCAAATCGAAGCCCAGAAGACCGGCCTGCTGGAAAATGGTCGCGTTATGGCGGCGGCCCTGAAAGACGCCAAGTTTGAAATGATTGGCGGCGACGGCGGCATCTTCGAGAAGTTTGCCCAGGGGCTGGGTTATGGCAAGAGTGTGCAGGGCGTTCTGGACAAGTCGCCCTCGCTGCAGGCAGCCCTGGCCGGCATCGCCGGACGGGTTTCCGGTGAGAAGTCCAGCCGGACTTCGGAAACCGCCTGAAGCCCCAGCGACCGCCGGCCCAAGCCCCGGCGGTCGCTGTTCCCATTCCGATTTCCCTTCAGTTCAGGATGATTTGGTATGTCGACGGATCGCACCGGCCTTGAAAGCATTGTTCAGGAAGGCTCTGCCTTCGAAACCATCCAGCGGCGGCTGAAAGAGCAGGGCGGACAGCTCCGGGAGCAGGTGTCCGGGTTGAACCAGGCTCGGGAGGAGGTTTTCGGCAGTGCCGGCATGAACGTACTTGGCCGGGCCCGGGTCAGAACCGAAAACAATGCCATTGCACGGGATGTGGTTCGTCTCGGTGACAAGCTGCTGTTCGGTTTCAACCTTCAGCTTGGGCTGCGCAAGTCCCTGGCGGTTGAGGATGTGTTCAGGCTGTACCACCTGAATGACGGCGACAGCGGTTTCGAAATGACCGAAGCCGCCATCGAAGGCTCCTTCCTGACCGATGCCCGCTTCGCCACAGACTTCCGGGAACTGCAGCAATACTACAACACCGCCACCCTGTCTCAGCTTGTCATCCTCAAGGGCATGCTGCTGATGGCGTTCCGTATTGGTGACAAGCTGGATGACCTGAGGGTGTTCCGCTGGGAGCTGAAGCCGGATGGTAACGTAAACCGATACGTGGACAACCGGGGCGAGCGCGACCTGACCTTCCTGGACCGTTTCAGTTTCCACTGGAAAACCGTTGGTCGTGACAGCCAGGTACAGGGCCGCTCTCCTCACCTGAACATTGCCGACACCCTGTTTGTCGACAACCTTAGGGGCAACATCACCTTCAAGGTGGAGAACAACACCGCCACTGGCGAGGGCATCTATCAGGACGCCGTGGAGTCTGACTCCCAGTCGCTGGACGACGCCAGCTTTGACTACGCTGACCTTGGCGAGATTCTGCTGGTGCGGATTCTGCCGTTCAATGAAAAACACTGGCGCTACTACCTGTTCAATCGCACCCAGCGCAAGGTTGAGCGAGTGGATGCCATGGCGGGCTCGGTGGCGTCTTTGCCGGACAATCATGGCCTCATTTTCCCCTCCGGCTATTACCTCACCACCGGTGAGCTGAAAACCTTCCAGATTCCGGATGGCGATTTCCGGCTCAAGCGCACGCTGCGCTCACCGAACGGTGAGGACATGCTGTATGTGTTCTACGAGCACCTCACCGGGCAGGTGATTCTGTTTCGCTACAACCTGATTCGGAAACAGGCGGACGTGCCCTTGATTGGCCATGGTTTCGCGCTATTCGAGAACGGCCATCTGGTGGTTTTCAACGCCGATAACGAACCGACCCTGGTGCACCCGCTGCAGGTATGGGAAACCCCGTTTACCTCCGAGAGCTTCCATGCGCAGGCCAGCGTGGCAAACGATTCGGAACTGGCTCGGATTGGCAATCCGGAACTGGTCCGAGGCATTGCCGAATTGAACACGGTGGTAACGTTGGTGGATTCCTCCAGCGCCAGTGAACGCCACTTCACCAGCCTGATTCGCACCGTTGATCGGGTGCTCGACCAGTTCTTCTGGCTGTCTGGCAGGCAGGAAGAGGCTCTTTTCTCTGGCCTTCATCAGCACCTGACAACCATCCGTGGCACCGCGGAACTGGTACTGGATGAGTATGAGAAAGTTCAGAGCATCCGGGCCCAGACGGAAACCGCCATTAACGACGTGGCTGAGGCTCAGGGCATTTTGATGCGAGACCTGAAGCCAGACAGCTGGAAAGCCCCGGATCAGTTCGTCAGTTACCTGGCCCGCTTGCGTGAACATCGGGGGCGGGTGCGCACTCTGAATGATCGGCGGTATGCCGATAAAGCCCGTATCGACACGCTGGAAAGCGATCTGGCCGACGCTGAAGAGCGGCTGACGGAGCGAACCTTCCGTTTTCTGGCCTCACCGGAGGCGCTGGATGGTTATCGCAAGACCCTGACCGAATTGCAGACTGACCTTGCCGAGGCCGACACCCGGGACGCCCTGCGCAAGATCGTGGATCGCTACCGGGAGCTGACCTCCGGGCTGGATATGATTCAGGGCATGCTGGCGTCCATGGCCGGTGACGATGCCGCCCTGGAAACCGCCATCACCGATAACATCTCCGGCATCTACGCCACCATCAACCAGCAGCGCTCGGAAGCGGAACTGCGCCTGAAAGAGCAGGGCAGTGCCGAGGCCCGGGCCCAGTTTGCCGCCCGGCTGCGGTTGTTTGAGCAGAGCCTGGCCAACGGCGTGAGTTCCCTGACCGATGTGCGGGAATGCGATGGCCTGATGACCCGTATGCTGGACCAGCTGCAGGAACTGGAAAGCCAGTTTGGCGAATACGATGAGTTTCTTGCCGCCATTCTGGAGCAGCGTGAGAATGCCCACGAAAGCATTGAAGCCCGGCGCCAGCAACTGCAGGATCAGCAGCAGCGCCGGGTGACAACCCTCACCGACGCGGCCGAACGCATACTCCGGAACGTCACCCGGTGGACCGAGCGGTTCGCCAGCGCGGAAGAACTGCATGCCTTCTTCGCCTCCGACGCCATGGTGGCGCGCCTGCGCAGCATGGCCAAAGAGCTTCGGGAGCTGGGCGCGGCTATGGAAGCGGATGACTGCCTGGGGCAGCTCAAGGCCGCCCAGGACACCGCGCTCAGAAGTGTTCGTGATAAAGCCGATATCTTTGAAGATGGCGGCGCCGTGATCCGTTTGGGCAAGCACCGGTTCAGCGTTAACCAGCAGGAGCTGGACCTGACGCTGATCCCGCGAGACGACCACGTGCTGCTGCACCTGACCGGCACCCAGTATTATGAACGCCTGGACGAGCCAGAGCTGGACCGCCTGCGGGGCTACTGGAACATGAGCCAGCCGTCGGAGTCGGACAAGGTTTACCGGGCCGAGTATCTTGCGGCACTGGTGATCGAGGAATTCCGGCAGGCGTCTGATCTGCCCGTCAACGTGGCCGACCTGGATGAGCTGACCGACTACATCCGAAAATTCGCCTCCCCCCGCTACCGTGAAGGCTATGAAAAAGGCATTCACGACCACGATGCGGCCCTGATCGTCAGTACCCTCTGGCCGGCTATCCAGAGCGCCGGGTTACTTCGATTCAGCCCCAAGGCCCGTGCCCTGGCGATGCTTTACTGGGCCGAGGTGGCCCGGCAGGATCTGGCAGCGCAACAGTTGCGTTCACGCTGCCTGTCTGCCGGCATTCTCAGCCGGATGATGCAGTCGAACGAATTGTTGTACTCCCTGGAGCAGGAACTTGCTCCACTGATGTCGGAGTTCGCCACCAAACACCAGCTGGCGCTGGTGGAAAAAGGCAGTGCTGAGCGCACCCTGATTGAGTCGGCGGCCCAGTATTTAGTGCAGCAGCTGGCGGAGGAAACCGAGCAGTTTGATATCACCCGTTATGCGGGTGAGCTGGCAGCCGGTTTCACCGAGGCCCTGAAACGGGATAACCAGTTTGCGCAGTATCAGCAAGCGCTGGAGGTAGTGAGCGGTCAGCCGGCGGCTCGCTGGACCATTGCCCGGCATTGGCTCAAGGCCTGGATGGACAAAACCGACCAGCAACACCTGATGCATTACCTGCCGGAAGTGGTGGCCGTCCTCAATGTGGGCGATGCCATCAAGACCGGCGTTCGCAGCGTTGAGTTGGCCTTTCATATCGAAGGCCTGCTGGGCCAGCACAGTCGCATAAACGAGCGCACCCTGAGCCTGCAGCTGGACGAGTTCGATGAGCGCCTGCGCTACCACCGCCAGGAAATCATTCCCGGCTGGCAGCAATTGCAGGAAGTCCGCCACAAAGTCCTGGAGCGCTGGCGCGATCAGCTGCGCCTTGAGGAGTTCCGGCCCCGGCCGCTGTCGTCTTTTGTGCGCAACAAACTGATCAGCGAAAGCTACCTGCCGATCATCGGCGACAACCTGGCCAAGCAGATGGGTACCGCCGGTGAAGACCGGCGCACAGACCAGTCCGGCTTGTTGATGATGATTTCGCCACCCGGCTACGGCAAGACCACCCTGATGGAATATGTGGCTAACCGCCTGGGCCTGATCTTCATGAAGATCAACTGCCCGAGCCTGGGCCACGACGTCACCTCGCTGGACCCGGAAAAAGCGCCGCACTCCACCGCCGAGGCAGAGCTGATCAAACTCAACCTGGCGCTGGAAATGGGTAACAACGTGATGCTGTATCTGGATGATATCCAGCACACCCATCCGGAGTTCCTGCAGAAGTTCATCTCCCTGTGTGACGGCACCCGGCGCATTGAGGGTGTCTGGCGTGGCCGGACTCGAACCTATGACATGCGCGGTAAACGCTTCTGTGTGGTCATGGCCGGTAACCCCTACACCGAGAGCGGTGAAGTGTTTAAAGTGCCCGACATGCTTGCCAACCGGGCCGATATCTACAACCTGGGCGATGTGCTCTCCGGTATGGAATACGACTTTGCACTGTCCTACATCGAGAACAGCCTGAGCTCCAATCCGGTACTGGCGCCCCTGGCCACCCGGGGCATGGCGGATTTCTACCGCTTTGCCGAACTGGCCGAAGGCAAAGCCGTGGCCGATTCCGACTTCGAACACGATTACAGTGCTGCCGAGCGGGACGAAATCGTCTCCCTGCTGAAGAAAATGATCCGGGTGCGGGAAACCGTACTGCGAGTGAATCAGGCCTACATTGCCTCCAGTGCCCAGGCCGAGGCCTATCGCACCGAGCCGACGTTCAAGCTGCAGGGCAGTTACCGGAACATGAACAAGCTGGCAGAGAAACTGTCGCCGATCATGAGCGAGGACGAGCTGGAAGCCCTGATTGATGACCACTACCAGGGTGAATCCCAGTTGTTGACCCAGGGCGCGGAAGAAAACCTGCTGAAACTCAAACAGATGCGTGGCACCCTGAGCGAGGCAGAAGCCGCCCGCTGGCAGTCGATCTGCGAAGAATACCGCCGCCGCCAACAGGCCGGCGGTGATGAAGAAACCGGCGTCAAAGTGGTGCGCCAGCTGGGCCTGATTTCCGAGCACATGCAGCAGTTGGGACAGCAATTGGTCGCCGGAATGGGCAGCCGAAGGGAGTCCGAACCGGATATCGACAGGGCCCTGAGCCAATTGTCCCGCTCCCTGGAAACCGGCCTCACCGAAGGCCTGCAATCGGTGCAACTCAATCCGGCAGTCACCGTCAACCTGGACAGCCCGCCGCAAGTGGGCGATGCCCTGATGGCTTTTGCGAGAATCTTCGAGGAATCCATTGTGCCACTGGTGAAAACCATGGATGGCAAGCTGGACCTGGATCTGAAAACCCAACAGGAAATGAGCCGGGTGTTGAGGGTTATACGGGATCTTCAGGACAGATTGCTGACGCAGGACGGGATGCAGGGTTGAGCCGGTACAGGAACACTGTGGGATAGGATAGACTGGCCGGCTTTAATCAAGCTTAAGGAGCCCACCATGATCTGGACCGTATACCTTTCCGGCGAAATCCACACCGACTGGCGTGAGCAGATTGCTGCGGGTGCCGAGGCGGAGGGCCTGCCGGTTGAGTTCACCTCTGCCAACACCGACCACGAATCCAGCGATGCGGCGGGTGATTTCCTGGGCAAGCCGGAGAACAATTTCTGGCGGGATCACCAGTCGTCCAAGGTGAACGCCATTCGTACCAAGACCCTGCTGGAGCAATGTGACCTGGCGGTGATCCGTTTTGGCGACAAGTACAAACAGTGGAACGCGGCCTTCGACGCCGGCTACTGCGCCGCCATGGGCACCCCTTACATCACCCTGCACGATGAAGACATCGTGCACCCGCTCAAGGAAGTGGACGCGGCCGCAATGGCCTGGGCACAATCGCCGGAGCAGGTGGTTGAGCTGCTGAAGTATGTAACTGCTTAAAGCTAGCGACGTTCAGAGTACTGCAAACAGGATGTAAAAAAGGGCAAAGGAACATGCCACTCTTCACTACCGGCGGTGTCAGGGCAGCAGCCCTGGCACTCGGCCTGCTTTTTCTCGCGTTACTTGCTATTGATCCCGTTCGGGCCGCCGCCCGGCCGCCGGCCATTCCCCTGGCGAATGTCTACCACCCGGGTGTAAACCTTCAGGATTACTGGGTCAGTGAAAAGCTGGACGGTGTCCGGGCCTATTGGGATGGTGAGCAGCTCTGGTCCCGGGGTGGGCATGTTTACGCGGTACCACACTGGTTTACGGCGCAGTTTCCCCGGTATCCTCTGGATGGTGAGCTCTGGAGAGGTCGCGGGCGCTTTGCCGAGCTATCTGGGGTGGTGCGCAAGGTGCAGCCGGTGGATCAGGAGTGGCGTCAGGTGAGGTTTCACGTGTTTGACATGCCAGCTCCTGAAATGGTGTTCGAGCAGCGTTATCGCAAGCTGAAACAGCTGGTAGAGTCCTCTGGTTCTCCGTATCTGAAACTGGTGGAGCAACGCTCGGTTTCAAACCATGATGAACTGAAGGCACGGCTTGAACAGGTTGTCTCAGCCGGTGCTGAAGGGTTGATGCTGAAGCGCAGAAACAGCCTGTATCGGGCTGGTCGTTCAGACGATCTGCTCAAGGTGAAAACCCATGAGGACGCCGAAGCCCGAGTGGTTGGCCTCGTGCCGGGCAAGGGCAAGTATGAGGGCTTGATGGGTGCCCTGAAAGTTGAGCTGGCGGATGGCCGGCGGTTTCGCATCGGGACCGGGTTTACCGATGTCGACAGGGGGGATCCGCCGGCGATTGGCTCGATGATCACCTTCCGCTACCGTGGTCTGACCGCCACCGGTTTGCCGAGATTTGCCAGCTTTCTTCGGGTCCGGAATGATGAACCGGTGCCGAAGGCCGATTAGGGCGAGATGGCCTTGCTACTCTGGGCCAGCTCCTCCAGCGTGCTGTATTCACATTCCAGTTCAGCGATGAAGGTGCGGGCCGAATCGGTCAGGATATTATCATCCCGCAGCAACCGACGGCCCAGCAGCACCGGGTACGAAAATTTGCCCCGGTCGGTGAGGGAGAATTGGGTTTCATGGACCTTGCCGCCGAGGCAGAAGTCCATTTTTACCACGTAGCGCCGCTGGGAGGGGGCACCCTTGCGTTTGATTAGTACGGTGCGATAGACCGGTCGCTCAAATTCCAGAATCACTTCGTCGTGCTTCAGCTCACCCTCGCTGGGCTGGTCTTCGTGGTCACCCAGAGGCAGCTGAAAGCGTACCCAGTCCTCGCTGTCTTTCTCGAAAGGTTCCACGTTCACAGCATGCAGAGATGAGGTCTTGGCGCCGGTATCAAGGCGTGCCTTTAACCGGATTCCGGTCTCGCCCATCACCACCCACTCCACAAAGCCCATCACTTCCGGCTCCGCCGATGCTTGTGACTGACTCTCGGCCGTGGCCGGGCTGGCAGAGAACAGGAGGCTGGTCAGGGTCAGGGCGATGACAGCAGATCTCATGGGATGCTTCCTCTGGCTGGTCAGTGTGAAAAATGGAGCGGCACGGGCCGGTCTGTTGCTGTGCAATTCCCGGAAGGTTATCAGGGTCGATCGCCTGTAGCCCTTTCGGGCAGATTAACAAACCGTGAGCCTGTCTCGCCGGATTTGCTCCGGGGCCGCCATTCTGGCCCGAAAATGGCCAGTGTAATGCACCGCGAAGGGCGTACACTGAAAATACACACGGGAGACTAACCATGGTGTCTGTTCCTTCCGCTGGGCGAGTCCAGCAACACATTTCGGCCATTGCCAGCGGCTTTCTTGGAGACTGGCTGGAACACCGCGGCAATCCGCTGGCGGTGCCGATGACGGTGTTTGCCGATGGCGAAGCGCTGGATCTGCAGAATCCCCAGCCCGCAGCGCCGGGCAGTGTGCTTTGCCTGTCCATCCATGGGTTGATGGAGCTGGAATCGGTGTGGGACTTTCCAGCCAAGCCCGATGAACACTATGGTACTCACCTTGCCAACAGGTTGGGCGATACCTCGGCCCTCAAACTCCGTTTCAATACCGGCCGGCCCATTTACCGTAACGGCCAGGACCTTGCCGCATTGTTGGAGCGGCTGGTAACCAACTGGCCGGTGCCGGTAAAACGACTTGTTCTGATCGGCCACAGCATGGGAGGCTTGCTGATTCGCAGTGCCTGTCATTACGGGGCTGCGAATGATCACCGCTGGGCCAGCCTGAACCCGGATTGTGTGTACATCGGCTCCCCCCACGACGGCTCCTGGCTAGCGGTTGGCGCCCACAAAGCGGCAGGCTGGCTGAATCGGGTGCCCCGGGATTACCTGAAAGTGGTGGGCGAGGTGATTGACCTTCGCAGCGAGGGTATCCGCAACTTGTCCCGGGGGGATGTGTTTGAACCGGGAACCTCGGATCAACCGCTGTTGCAGGGTGCACGGCATTACGTGATCAGCGGACTGCTCGCCAAGGGCCAACAGCACCCTGTGAACGTTCTGTTTGGCGATGCCCTGGTGCACCAATCCAGCGCCCGTGGTGAACGCCGTGAAGGCTGGGAACTGGCGGGCATCGCCAATTTTCCCGGTGTTGACCATATTCGCCTGGCCCATCACCCCTTGGTGAGTCAGCAATTGCAGGAGTGGCTGTCATGAAAGGACCGGATAACAATACCCACTGGTGGCTGGGTGTGGCGGAGCTGGTGGCCCAGGGCATGCATCACGGCGCGGTGAAGTTGAAGCGTGTGCACCTTTCCATTGCCGACGAGAGTTTTCGGGTGCTGGACGCCATTCCGGTCACTCGGCCCGGCAGCCGGCTTGTTCGGGTGTGCCACCATGGTATCGCCAGAGTCAGCTACGACAGCGTGTCGCTGGCCGGTCGTGTGGTTGCCGAAGGGGTCGCGTCTGCCGGGGCGCGGTTGTCGATGTATCGGCAAGACCTGTCTGAAATATGAGTTAGTCTGTTTGTTGGCGCCGGCTGTCATTGGCTTGCACGGCGGGAAGAACCTCCAGGCGGTTGCGGCCGTTACGCTTGGCGGTGTACAGGGCCTGGTCGGCCAGTCGGAGATATTCCGCAGATGTGTGCTCTGGAGTTGGAAGCCCCAACGCCAGGCCAATGCTGACGGTCAGATCAATCCCTTTATCCTTGCAGGTATCACAGCGCCGGTTTGCGACTTCCTCGCGGAACCGGTTCAATCGAGCCTTTATGTCATCTGCATCCTGATAACTGGTAAACATCACGAATTCTTCACCACCAAACCGTGCCAGGCGGTCCGTGTCTCGTCGGAAATGTTCCCGCATGGTGTTTGCCAGGGATTCCAGGCACCGGTCACCGGCCTCATGCCCCCAATTATCGTTGATCTTCTTGAAGTGGTCCGCGTCGACCATGGCTACCGCAAAGCCGGTCTGGTGCCGCAGGCACCATTGAAAGCTGTTGGAGAACTCCCGGTCGAAGTAGGTGCGGTTGCCCAGGCCTGTGAGGTTATCGGTCACACTCAGGCGGGACAGGGCGGTATTGGCCTCGGCAAGCTCCCGATTGAGACGGCCGAGTTTCCGATTCCAGTAGACCAACAGGGCGGTGGCCAGCAGGCCAAGCGAAAGTATTTGCCAGAACCGGGTATAGTCCACGCGTTCCTCGATTCGCAGGTTGCGCCAGGTGCTTTCAAGCTGAGAGCGCTCTGCAGGTGTCAGGCTCAACACCAGTTTCTGCATTATTCCGTGCAGTGTCGGTTCGTCATTGCGGGTGCCAATCGCCAGTGACCAGTCGGCGGGCACCCGGCCAATCACCTTCAGGTCCGCCAAGCCCATTGACTGCATGTAGTAACTGGCGGTGGCCAGTGTAGTGACATAGCCGATCAGCTCTCGGTTCTGAAGTTTTCTCAGGCCTTCTTGCTCTGACTCTACGGTAACCAGCTGCAAGGATGGATTGCGTTTGCGCAACAACTCGGCAAACGCGTAGCCTTCCACAATGCCAACGCGGCCACCCTCCAGCTCGTTGAGACGCTGAATGAATGGGGCCTCAATACGGCCAATCACCACGCTCGGCACTTCCAGATAGGGTGAGGTGAAATCCAGATATGCGGACCTTTCCGGTGTGCGCATGGCCATCGGGAACATGTCGCAACGCCGATCCTTCGCCGCGGCAATGGCTTCCTGCCAGTTGCTGGTGGGCACCAGACGGAAACGCAGGTTACCTCGTTGGCTGAACAGCTCAAGCACCTCTGCGGCCAGGCCGGTGTGTTTGCCGTCCCTTACACCTTCCAGGGGCATCCAGTCCGGATCTGCGCAGATGCGAATTTCCCGATTCCGTTGTTCCAGCCATAGGGACTCGGTGTCTGTCCAGTTCACCAGTTCCGCTGTGTTCAGCGAGGGCTGGTTGCTGGCGCCGAGCCAGCGGGTTTCGATCACCTGTTGTTCCGTTGGTGTAATGCTGGTCAGTGCCTGATTCAGGATGTCTGCCAGCGGCGCCAGAGCCGGTCTCACCCCGAAGCGAAGGTCTTCACCACTGAAACCCGGGAGTTGAAGTTCTCCGGCGATTCGGGTGCCACTGATACCCAGTTGCCGGATCCAGTAATTGCCCGAATGCAGGGCTCCGATAACGACATCCACATCGCCGCTCGCCAATGCCTGGAACATGGGTTGCTGTGAGTGGAAGCTGAGCAATGTGCCGTTACTCAGCAGTTGCCGAAGGGTTTCCTCATAGTAGATGCCCGCGCCCAGTCCAACCCGATAGTGCTTCAGGTCCTCGAGATTTTGGTAATTGAGACTCTCATCCTGGGTAAAGATGACGTTGGGAATGATGTGATAGGGCGAGGTGAAGTGGGCGAAGGACTCCCGTTCCGGGCGGTGGGACATGTTGGCCATGACATCAATATCGCCGTTCTTGAGCATGGGAATCAGCTTGTTCCACTGACTGCTGACAGGAATGGCCTGCAGCCCCGTCAGGTCAACCAGACGGTTCATAATATCAACGCTCAGGCCTCTGACCCGCCCGCCGTCGGTGAAACTGAACGGCGCATAATCATCCATGAATCCGACCCGAACCGGCCCCAGACTCGCCAGGTACTGTCGTTGTTGCGAATTGAGGGCCAGCTCTGTACCTGTGGAACCGGTCAAACCGCCAAACTCCTGCCAACGCTGCAGCAGTTGCTGCAGTTTTTCCTCCGGTACGGCATTCAGCCCGGCCTGAATCTGATTGAACAGGCTCAGGTTGTCGGTGAGAACACCAATACGGAAATCCTCCCCGGAGTATTGTTGCAGCGGCGCCGGGCCCAGCAGTTCCAGGAAGCGGAAACCGGCCTGGTTGGCCAGATACTCCATAGTGAGTTTGGGGCCCACAGCAATGTCGATCCAGCCAAAGGCCAGTGCCCTTACAACGCTCGTCAGGGAGTCGTAGGTGGTCAGTGAAATGCCGGCGTCGGCGAATTCGCTGCGGTAGAAAATGTCCTCTACCATGCCAACGCGAAGGCCTTGTAAGTCGTCCAGCGCCTCAATCGTGGGAGTCGGGCGGGCGCTGTCATGCATCAGGTAGATTTCGCGGTAGTGATAAGGTTCGGAGAACAGGACCTTTTCAGCACGATC
The DNA here is from genome assembly GCF_052380025.1 of Marinobacter sp. NSM. Classification (NCBI taxonomy): domain Bacteria; kingdom Pseudomonadati; phylum Pseudomonadota; class Gammaproteobacteria; order Pseudomonadales; family Marinobacteraceae; genus Marinobacter; species Marinobacter sp. NSM. The sequence continues at coordinate 578,286 of NZ_JBQTCK010000003.1, read as the reverse complement.
CGGGCGCCAGGAAATACCGTCTATCGCATCCAGATCGCCGCGCAGGAAGGCCGCATAGATGTCTGGCCAGCTACCGGCACGAAAATCAAAGACCAGGTTGCTGTTGCTGGCCACTTCCCGAAGGACGTCAATGGAGAACCCGGCTGGATTGCGACCTTTAAAAAAAGTGTAGGGTTCGTTGTCGGCCACCACGCCAATTGTGACCACGGGAGAAAGGCTCTCCGGCTCTTCCGCCCGGGCTGCAAACGTCAGCACCGCAATCGTTAGTGTGGCCAGCGTTAGCCAGGCAGCACAGAATTTTCGCTGGGGCGGTTGAGGCAGGCGGCTTTGCAAGGTATACCTTCCCTGTGAATAACAGTGCCAGTGTAGTTGCAGATCGTAACCTTTGACATGGGTGTGTGGCTATATTGAATACATATTCAGGCTATGAAACGGCACACCTTTGATGGAGTAGGGGAATGACAGAAACGGGTTTTGACTGGCAGCAGGTTCCGGCCGCGGTATGGCGCCGGCATCGCTCCGGCCTGAGGGCCATTCGTCGGCTGGATCCGGTCAGATGGGCTGATCTCACGGGTATTGACCGGCAGAAACAGGCGCTGGCCCGCAACACCGAACGCTTTCTGGCGGGGCAGCCCTCGAATAATGCGTTACTTTGGGGTTCCCGGGGCACCGGCAAGTCGTCCCTGATCAAGGCGTTGCTGAACCGTTACCAGGCTGATGGCCTGCGCATGATTGAAGTGGACAAGGATGATCTGGTCAACCTGCCAGAGATTGTCGACGACATCTGCGAGCTGCCGTACCGCTTTGTGATCTTCTGTGATGACCTGTCGTTTGATGTGGGGGAGTCCGGTTATAAGGCCCTGAAAAGCGTGCTGGAGGGATCACTGGAGCTGCCCCCGGAGAACGTGCGGGTGTATGCCACCTCCAACCGCCGGCACCTGATGCCGGAGTTCATGAGTGACAACCTGAAAAGCGAGGTGCGCGACGGCGAGCTGCACCCGGCGGAGGCCATTGAAGAACAGGTCTCACTGGCAGACCGGTTCGGGTTGCAGCTGTCGTTCTATCCGTTTTCCCAGGATGTCTATCTGCAGGCGGTGGACGCGCTGTTTCCGGAGGTGGCAGACCGCTCGCAACTGCACCAGGAGGCCGTCCGGTTTGCCACCGGCAAAGGCGTCCGCAACGGCCGCACAGCGCAGCAGTTCTACCGGCAGTTCGCCGGCGACCCCAGATTCAGTTGAAGCCCGCTATTGCCGGCGGGCCATGCGGATAAACCGGTGGTGGATCATCCGGATGCCCAGGAACACCAGCACCATGATCACCGGGATGGCCACGCCCAGCACCAGGGATTTGTTGAACGCCAGGCCACTGTCCTGCAGCACGTCCAGGCCGAGCTTGAGCAGGCTGATCAGGTAGTAGGAGATCGCCACCACCGAGAAGCCTTCCACCGTGTGCTGCATCATCAACTGAATGCGGGAACGGCGGTCCATGGAACTCAGCAACTGCTGATTCTGGCTCTGGATCGCCAATTCCACCCGGGTACGCATCATGTCGGAGGCGCGGTCCACCCGGCGGGACAGGTCTTCAAGGCGTTCTCCCACGGCTTCGCAGGTTTTCACGGCCGGTGTCAGCCGGCGGGTCATGAATTCGCTGATGGTCAGGTGGCCGGAGACTTCATCTTCCCGCAGTTCTTCCAGCCGGGTCAGCACCAGTTCGTGGTAGGCCCGGGTGGCGGCAAAGCGGAAGGTGGAATGGGCCCGGTAGGCTTCGATCCGGGCGGCAATGTGGGTCAATTCGGCCAGTATCTGTTGTTCGTCCAGGGATTCGTTATCCGCCAGGGACTGGGTGATGGTGGCCAGTTTGTGGTCCATGTCGTTCAGACTGGGCGTAATTTCCCTGGCCAGTGGCAGCGCCAGCAAAGACATCAAACGGTAGGTTTCAATCTCCATCAGGCGTTGTACCAGGCGGCCCAGCTGGCTATTGGACATCTTGTGATTGAGTACCATGAACCGGCCGAAATGGTCGCTGTGCAACTGGAACGAGCCCAGCACCCGGGCGGCGCCTTCCTGTGGGCTGCTGCCAATGAGGCGCATACCTTCGAAATACTTGCGCATGAACGCCAGTTCGCTGCGGGCGTCCTCTTCTGACGGGCGCACCTCAATGTGGAAGGCCCCGACAATGGTGCCGTCCAGCTGTTCCAGCCAACCCTCAGGTAATGAGCTGATGCCGGTCTCGGCAAACGGGTCGGCACTGGAAACGTCCAGATTGGTGAAGGTGTAGGAGGCAAACTCCATATGTACTTCACGCCGGACTCGCAGCTTGCCAAAGTTGTGCTCATAGCAGCTGACTTCCTGTTCCGGCCAGGGCTCGCCCAGCAGGCGGTGCAGACGCTGAAGATGCGCGAACTGTGTTCGGCGCTGCTCCGGTGTGACCAGCACGGCAATGTGGGTCACCCGGGCGGTGGAGGGTATCACTTGAAAGGGGCGTGAGTGCAGTTCCTGGTAAAGGTCTGCCCGCAAGGGATGAAAATCCAGGGATGACGTTTCGGCACTCACAATGTTGATCCTGTTTCCGGGCGGTATACCGGGATGATAACCCGGAAGCTCACCCCGTCAATGCCACCTTCGCGGGTGTTTCGGGCCTCCACATAGCCACCATGGTAGTCGGCAATAAGACGTACGATCAGCAACCCCTGCCCCAGGTGCCCCTCGCTCTGGCCCTGGCGCTGGGAGACAAAGGCGCCAAAAATATCCACGCCGGCGTGTTCCGGCAATTGCGAGCCTTCGTTGAACACACGCAATTGATAGTGGTCCGAATGGCGTCGCAGGCTGACCTCTATGGCGCCGCCTTCGGGGGTAAAATCCCGGGCGTTATCCACCAGCTTGTCGAGCATTTGCACCAGCATTTCCGGTGAGCCCATCAGAGGGCATTCCGCTTCGGGAATCTGGTAACGGATCTGGTGGTCGGCATCCAGTTGTTGGTACGCCGCAGTGGCTTGCGCGACCACCTCGGACAGGTCGAACTGTTCTTTGTCGGCCTGGTCGAAGCTCTGCTCGAGCCGTGCAGCCTCACTCATGCTGTTGAGAATTCGGCGCAGCCGCTCGGTGGCCCCGGCGGCCCGTTCCAGGTATTGCTGCCGTTCCTGCTCGGAGCTGTTATGAGCGAGGTTCTCGAGGGACGATCTGACCACCGCCACGGGGGTTTTCAGCTCATGGGACAGCCGGCGGGAGAAACTCTCCAGATAGTGGTTGTAACTCTGCAACCGTTCCACCATCTGGCTGAAATGCTGCTGCAGTTGCCCCAGTTCATCCCGGGTTCTGGCGCTGGGCACCGGGCTCAGAATCCGGCCATCTTCGTCCACACTGGCGCTGACCAGGCGCTGCAGGCGGGCAATTCGCCAGGACAACCAACTGGCGTAACCCAGCAATACCAGGGTTAGCGCGAGAATGATCAGGAGGCTCCGGGCCAGGACACTGCCAAGGGCCGAGCCGGACACGGTCAGTAACTGATCAAGGGATTGTTCCAGTACCAGCGAGCGACCGCCAAACAGATCATGCTCGGTAGCCAGCCAGACCGAGCCGTCATTTCGCCTGACCAGATGGTTGTCTGGCAGACCACCGGTGATCAGCCGGTGCCCGGTTTCTGCCAACGGTGTCGGTTCTGGCTGGTAGAGCCGAATCAGCGCTCGCAAAGCGTTCAGTGTGATTTTCTCAAGCACTTGCACGGGGGACAGGTCATCAAAATCCGGGCCTTGGCCCGTGGCCGGATGCCGGTGATGGGCAACTATCCAACCCGCCGGCTCAACCACGGTGACTTGCTGGCCGTCACCGAGTTGGTCCGCCAAGGCCCGTTCCAGCTCCGGGATTCGTTGCACCAGTGGGGGTGGTGGCTCAATACCGGTGCCGGGTACTGACGACTCCTGGCCTCCCAGGGTCACCTGGAAGCCCAGCAAGCTGCCCCGCGCAGGCTGCGGCATCTGCAGCTCCAGCTGCCAGCCAGCCCCCCGATCCCGCCAGGCACCCTGAACCCGATAATCCGGAGTTTGCTGGCGGTCTTCCCGAATGGCATTCACGCTGCCCGGTGCTGAGGTTCGTAGTGTCCAGCGTTGCCGTGGCACCGGCTGTTGCAGGTCGGTGATCGGCGGTTGCAGCACCAGCTCAAAGCGATCGTGGGGTTGGTCAGGCCGGTTCTGCTGAAACAGTTGCATGGCCTGGTTCTGCATCTGGACCAGCAGGAACAGGTGTCGGCCATCACTGGCGGCCTGCCATCGCAGATGGGGTGCGCCGGGCACGGGCAGGGGCTCAGCCGGTTGCCAGGGCTGTAGGTGATCGGGCTCATCGTAACCGGGCCAGTCGTCGGCATGGCCGTCGGGTTTGATCGGTGTTTCTGCCGGGCTGGCGTAGAGCGCGTTCGGGGTGGCGATGGTGGGTTGCCCCAGCAGCAGGTCGCCGGCCAGGTTTGCCATCCGCTGGCCCCGCTCCTGGAGCTGTTGTAGGGCCTGTTGGCGCAGGGCGTCATCCAGTTCCAGCACAAACTTCAGCCCGGCCCAGGGGATCAGCAGCATCAGCAGGCTGGCGAGAAACAGCTGGCGTTTAAGGCTCAAGGTCAGACCTCACGGGCATTCCAGCGGTAACCCATGCCGTAGGCGGTCTGAATGCCATCAAAGCTGCTGTCCAGCTGGCTGAATTTACGCCGGATGCGTTTGATATGGGAGGTCACCGTGTTGTCATCCAGTACCGTGCTGGCGGATTCCATCAGCTGGTCCCGGCTGCGAACGTGGCCGGGATGCTGAACCAGGCTGTGCAGCATCCAGAATTCGGTTACCGTCAAGTCCACCGGCTGGTTGTCCCAGGACACGGTCATGCGGTCGACGTTGAGCGACAGCCGGCCCCGGTGCAGCAGCTCATCCGGCTTCTGCAGCGCCTCAGCCCAGGCATCGGCCCGGCGCAGCAGGGCAGTAATCCGGGCCAGCAGGTGGTCCAGGCTCATGTCTTTGGTGACGTAATCGTCTGCGCCCAGGCGCAGGCCGTGCACCGAGTCGATATCGCTGTCCCGGGCGGTCAGGAAGATAATCGGCAAGGTGGCAGACTGTGACCGAAGGTCCTGGCACAGAGCAAAGCCGCCTTCCGGCTCGTCTCCGAGCCCGACATCGATAATGGCCAGGTCTGGCAACGCCTGGCGCAGCACCTGCCAGGCCGATGGCCGGTCTCCATAGGCAGATACCCGGTAACCCCGGCGCTCGAACGCCGCCCGGTAGTTATCGCGAATGCCTGCTTCGTCTTCAATCAGAACAATGTGTTTTTTCATGAGTGATGCTGTTCAGCAAGATGTGTTGCCATTAAACCATGCTCCTTGTGCGGCACAAGTCGATGCCGCGGGATTGCCATAATTCATCATTTTCTATCGCCAGCTTGCCCGTTTCTGCCACGGCAGGGCCCATTCAGGCTGTTGCAATGGCATCACTAATTTCCACAAAAAGGATGTCGTGATGATGTTGCTATCGCTGCTTGCCAATCCGGCCGTACGGCCCGACCTGTTCACTGCCCGCCGGGCGAAGCCAGCCGCTAAACAATCCAGGTGGTTGCGGATGGCCGAGGGTATCAGCCTCTGGTTGGCGGTTCTGCTGATGTTGTTTGTCCATCCCCTGTATGCGGAGGCGCGTCAGATGGACATGGAACAGCCGGGTCAACTGTACCTGATGAATGATCAAAGTGCCCGGCAGCAGCCGGCCCTGATTCTGGACAGTGACTTCCGGGTTCATGTGTCTGGCCTGCTGGCGGAGACCAGGCTGACCAGGGTTTTTCGTAATACCAGCGATCAGTGGCAGGAGGGGATTTTCGTGTTCCCGTTACCCGACAAGGCCACGGTGTTCGGGCTACGCATGACCATTGGCGAGCGTGAAATCGTGGGCCACATCGAGCCCAAAGCCAAGGCCCGCCAAACCTATGAGCGGGCCAGGCAGGCCGGGCAGCATGCAGCTACTCTGGAGCAGCATCGCCCGAACCTGTTCACCAGCCGGGTAGCCAATATCCCGCCAGGCGAGAGTGTGCAGGTGGAGATCCGTTACCAGCAACCGGTGGCCTACAAGCACGGTGAATTCGAGCTTCGGTTGCCCGCCACACTGACTCCCCGTTATATGCCAGGCGAACCGCTGGCGGAAACGCAAGGCCCGTGGCAGTCGGGTTGGGCGCTGGCCACCACAGAGGTTGCCGACGCCCACGAAATCAGTCCGTTTACCGTTCGCCCCAAGGACGTTGATGGCGGCAGCCACCGGGCCAGAATCGGAATAGAGATCGAAAGCGGCCTGGCTCTGGCGGATGTCTCCAGCCCAAGCCATCGACTGTACACAGAGCTAGACGGTGCCAGGGCGACGGTGAGGACGGAACAGGAAAAGGTGCTCATGGACCGCGATGTGATCGTCAGGTGGCGCCCGGTGGCTGGCAGTGAGCCAAAAGCGGCGGTGTTTCACCAGACCTGGCAGGGTGAGGATTATCTGATGGCCATGGTGCTGCCGCCGGAAACCGTCGGGCCAATGCTGCGTCGGGAGCTTGTCTTCGTTATTGATACCTCGGGTTCCATGGCGGGGGATTCAATCGCCCAGGCCCGTTCTGCCCTGCTGAAGGGGCTGGAAACCCTGCGCCCCGGTGATTCGTTCAATGTGATCCAGTTTAATAGCCAGGCCCATGCCCTGTTCGCCCAGCCTGTGCCGGCAGAAGGCCATTACCTGGCCCGGGCCCGGCGTTATGTCCAGGATTTGCGGGCCAATGGCGGTACCGAAATGGCGGGTGCCCTGTCGCTGGCGTTGGGAATGGACTCTGTCCCGGGTGGTGAACGGGTGCGCCAGGTGGTGTTTATCACCGACGGTGCCGTGGGCAATGAGTCTGCCCTGTTTAACCAGATCCGCTCGGGTTTGACGGACCGAAGACTGTTTACCGTGGGGATTGGTTCTGCTCCCAATATGCACTTTTTGCGGGAAGCGGCCCGGTGGGGCCGGGGTGAGTTTACTGCAATTCACTCAGGCGCCGAGGTAGACCGGGCCCTGAACCGTCTGTTTGCCGCCATGGAGGCACCGGTGCTGACCAATCTGGACGTCCGCTGGCCGGATCAGGGGCAGCCTTTGGAGCCAGTACCGGCCAGGCCCGGGGATCTGTTTCGCGGCACGCCGTTGGTCCAGGTAGTCCGGGGGCTGCCGGCAGCAGGGCAGTTGCAGGTTTCCGGCCAGTTGCCCGGAGGCCGTCGCTGGTCCACATCTCTGGACCTGGCCCAGGCGGCGCCCGCCAGTGGTTTGAATCGTCACTGGGCCCGCGGCCGGATTGATGAGCTGACCGATGCCGCCCGGCTTCAGGGTCAGACGCCGGATGAGCAGCAGATCACTGAGCTGTCGGTTCGCCATAGCGTGATTTCTCCATTCACCAGCTTTGTGGTGGTGGAGCAGCGCCAGGCTCGTCCGGAAACCGAAAGCGCAGGGTCGCAGAGCATACCCACCCTGCTGCCGGCAGGTAGCCAGCCCGGTATGCTCAGGTACCCCCAGACAGCCACATTCGCACCGTTGTTCACTGCGCTGGGTTTGCTGGGGCTGATGTTTTCCCTGGCGATTGCCATGCTGAACCGGAGGTCATCCCTGTGAGCCGCCTGCTGCTGTTGCTGTTCGGCTGTTCCGCCACGGTGCTCATGTTTGGGCTGTGGATTCCCTTCAAGGCGCTGGTGGCACAGGAGCTGCTGGCACTTGCCTGGGCGGAAACCCAGGCCCGTCAGGTTCAGGCCCGGCCCTGGCCCTGGGCGGATACCTGGCCAGTGGCCAGGCTGGAAATGCCTGAATTGGACGTGTCGATGATCGTGTTGGATGGCCTGCATGGCGAAAGCCTGGCCTTCGGGCCAGGCCGGGTGGTGGCCGGTGCCGACGGGCCGGTGATTCTGGCCGGACACCGGGACACTCACTTCAGCCACCTCCAACATCTCGCTCCGGGCAACCCGGTCAGATTGCAAGGCCAGGATCAGCATTGGCAGGACTATCGGGTGACCAGTATCCGGGTAGTGGACAGTCGTAAGGAGCTAATTAACACTCATGCGTTGGCGGCCGGCACCCTGCTGTTGGTTACCTGCTATCCCTTCAATTCCATAGATGCCCGTGGCCCTCTGCGCTATGTGGTTGAAGCCCATCCCGTTTACGCACTCGAACAAAAGGATACTGTTGCCGCGCTTTAGGTTTGGCGTACACTTGTGCGCCAAGTGAGTCTCAACGGAAAGGCAGTATGGCAGTGGTAAGAAAAATCCTGGCGTGGATCAGCGTGCCAGTCTTGTGCCTTCTGGCATTGATGTTATACCTGGCCCGGCCGTTCAACCCGGATAATAACCGTCTGCTGGGCTGGATTGTCGCCCGGGTAGGGCGTTGTTTGCTGGGCATGAAGCGCCCCCTGTACGGGGCTGAGAACATGCCGCAGGACAGGCCAACGGTGATCATCGCTAACCACCAACAGAACGACGACCTGTTCCTGATGGGTGACTTACTACCGCCGCGCACGGTGGCGGTAGGTAAGTCCTCATTGGTCTGGGTGCCGTTCTTTGGCCAGGTATTCTGGCTGGGTGGCAACATCATTCTGAACCGCGGTCGGTCCCGAAAAGCGGTGGCGGTGATGGAGGCCACCAGTGAGGCGATCAACCAGCAGCGTAAAAGTATCTGGGTATTCCCGGAAGGCACCCGTAGCCGTGGCCGTGGCCTGGGAAGCTTCAAGAAAGGTGCGTTTCACACTGCCATTGCCGCCGGTGCCCCCATTACCATGGTGTGTGCCGGTGAGTATCACGGCAAAACACGAGGCTGGTCTGGTCGCAGGGAGCCCGTCCCGATGCGGATTCTTCCTCCTGTCGAAACCCAGGGGCTGACCTCTGCCGATGTACCCGAGCTGATCGCCCGGTGCCACCAACAGATGTCGGAAGCCATCACAGGGCTGGCACGAACTCCCGGAACTGCTTGAATGGCCGTGAAAAACAGGGCAGTCTTCTGAACAGGATTACATTCTGAACTGGTAAACCTTGGGAGAACGCGGAGATGAGCCTGATCTGGTTTCTGATCATCGGTGGTCTTGCCGGCTGGCTGGCCGGCCTGATTATGAAAGGCAAGGGCTTTGGTGTACTGGCCAATATCGGTATCGGTATTGTCGGTTCGGTGATTGGCGGCGTGCTGTTTGGCGTGCTGGGGCTGGCGGTAAAGAGCATGGTCGGTGAGCTGGTCACAGCGACGGTCGGTGCGGTACTGCTGTTGGCGGTGGTTAACAAGATCAAGCAGGGCTGACATGATTGTACCCGTTACCGCTGTGTTCGCGGCCGTCCTCGGTTTGTTGTTGCTGGTGTTGTCCGGCCAGGTGGTGAAATACCGGCTGAAGTACCGGAAAGGTCTGGGCGTGAACGATGATGTGGAGTTTGAGGCAGCGGTGCGCGCCCACGCTAACCTGGTCGAATATGCTCCCATTGGCCTGATCATGCTGGCGATTGCCGAGCTGAACGGTGTTGCTTCGGGTTTGATCTACTGGACCGGCATGGCGCTGGTCGTGGGCCGCATTCTCCATGCCTGGGGCATGATCAACGGCAAGGGGGGGCCCCACAAGGCCCGTATGATCGGTATCCTGTTAACCTGGCTGGCGATCCTGGTGGCGGCGTTGCTGTTACTTTGGAACGTCTGGCAGGTGTACGGCTGACCAAGCCGGCAGCGATTGCTTAAACGGGGCCTGTTGGCCCCGTTTGTGTTTGTACCGGGTGCTCAGAGTGCTCGGGCAATGTCCATGGTCAGGTATTCCAGTTCCACCCGCCGGTTGGCTGCGTGGTCTTCCGGCCGGGTCAAGGGGCGATCTGACCCCCAGGTGGCCAGCACAATGGCGGACTGGTGAACACCTTCGCGCATGAGCAGGCGGGCAACGGAGTTGGCCCTCAGGCGAGCCAGGAACCGGTTATATTCTTCCGAGCCAAAGCGGTCGGCGTGGCCATGGATTCTTACCCGCACCCCCGGGTGGTTCTTCAGGTAGGTTGCATGTTGCTTCAAAACCTCGATGTCACCGGCATCCGGGGTGTGTTTGTTGAAGCCATAGTGAAAGCGGGTGCGGTGAGGACGCTTTCCGTCTTGCGAAGGCTGGCCTGCCATGCCACCGAATGCCAGTGCGGCCTTCGCCAGCAGGTCAGGGTTGTCCAGAACTAGTACGGTCATGTGCAGTATCCTCGAGTCCAGAATCCGGTTTTTGTTGTTATCGCTACCCCAATATTGTTGGTTGAAGCAATAACGGCAATTGGCGAATGGTCGATAGGCACCGGAAGTGAGTGGTTACCGATTGAATGGCATTTGTGTGACTGTGTGATGACACCCATGGTTGTGTGCTGCGCCACAATTCCCGTTGCAGACCTTTGATTTCTGCTCGCCAGGTGTCATTACACCGGGAAAAGAAGTCGCTGCTGTGGTAAAAAGCAGCTTTTCAGGGACAGATTGTGATGAATTGTGACCGCCCATGCTGATTATTCCTGCCGAGAACGCCGTTAACTGGAAACGCCCGCCTTGGGTAACCCTCAGCCTGATGATGGTTTGCCTGCTGGTCTTCCTGTTTTATCAGGGTGGTGACGACCGCAAGTTTGAAGCCGCCCTGGAACAGTATCTGGATGCCGACCTGCTGACGCTCGAAGCACCGGCCTATGAAGACTACCTGCAACGGGAAATCCGGTTTTCTGGTGATGCCCAGAGTGTGCTGGAGCTTCAGGAATTCCAGCAACTGCAGGAGGACAACGAGACCTTCTGGCTGGCAGCCACCCTGTTGGTGGACCGGGAGTTCTACCAGTATCTGCAAGAAAACCGGGACCTGATCTGGGCGCCGGCTGAGCGAAGTCACTGGCTGGAACAGCGGGTTTCCATCGACGAACAGTGGCTGTCTCGCATGAGTGCCTATCAGTTGGGACTTATCCCGGCGGAATTGTCGCTTTACAGCCTGATTACCTACCAGTTTCTGCACGGTGGCTGGGGCCATATCATCGGTAACCTGCTGTTCCTGTTCCTGCTTGGCTTTACCGTCGAGAAAGCCCTGGGGCCGGGCCGTTACCTGATGGCCTACCTGGCCTGCGGTGCGTTATCTGGTTTGATGTACACCGGCTTCTCCATGGGCAGTCAGATTCCTCTGGTGGGCGCGTCTGGCTCCATTTCCGGTTTGATGGGCATGTATGTGGCCATATACGGCGTGCAGAGAATCCGGTTTTTCTACTTCCTGGTGGTCTATTTCAATTACTTCCGGGCCCCGGCCATCGCCCTGTTGCCGGTGTGGGTAGGCAAGGAAATCTACGATTACTGGTACGCCGGTTCTACCGGTATTGCCTATATGGCCCACGCTGGCGGGCTACTTGCCGGCGCTGGACTGGTCTGGCTGTTGGGTAAAAGCTGGCTGCAGGTAAAAGAAGAGTTTTTTGAACCCGAAGAAGATGAGCAGGACGCCCGCTTTACCTCGGCGTATGCCCAGGCCATGGCCAGCCTTGGGCGGATGGAGTTTGACCTGGCCTGGCGCCAGTTCGACGCGTTGCGGGAGCGCTACCCCGAGCGCACCATCGTGTTGGAACATCTGTACCAGCTGGCCAAACTGCGGCCAGACCTGCCAGCCTACCGGGACCTGTCCCGGGAACTGATGGCCGATGCCATGGCCCGACGGCAGCCAGAGCAAATGATCTCAGTATGGCAGGAATATCTGAGCAAGGGTGAGGCCCATCATCCGCTGGCGGTGGAAGACCATAACCGGGTAATGTTTGCCAGTCTCAAGCACCACGATTTGAAATCAGCGGAAAAGGCTTTTGAACGCATGCGCTCAACGGCGGATGTGGAAATGGTCAACGAGGCCTGCCGGTTGTTGCTGGCGGAGTTCGAGAAGCACCAGATGGAGCCAAAAGTCCGCCATTACCGCCAACTGCTCCAGAACACTCTCTGAAGCCTTAAATGCCGGCACAGCGCAGCTTGCCCTGTGCCGGCGCTTTCTGATTACTCCGGTATCTCAAAACTCGCTTTCGGGCCTTTCAGCGGTTGCTGATTGCGGGCCTGGTCCAGCCAGGTGTCGATCTGCCCATGCAAGGGGTGGGTGACACAGCGTTTCTTGATAAACGCGAGAAACGCACTGGCTTTCTCCCACTGTTGCAGGCCATTGGCCAGTGCCTGGGCGGCCAGTAAATAGGCCGGCGCCAGCTGGTCGCTGTCCGGGAACCGTTTGTGGAAATCCTGTAGTAATCGCAGTGCCGGCTTGAAGTGGCCCCGGTGATACAGCGCGCTGGCACACTGCACAGCCAGTTCCGGATCGTCCAGCTGAAAGCCGGGCTCAGCCGCTTGCAGGGTCTGCATCAGCTGGTTCAGCCCGTCACCGTCATGCCGCTGGGTCAACCACGCCATCAGGCGCGGGTGATACCGGTACAGTTCTGCAGTTGCCTGCCGGGCGGTCAGAATCTGATAGAGCTGCCCGATGCGTTTCGGATTGTCCCGGTCTTTCTTGAGGGACTCGATCAGCATGCTCTGAACCCGGTCGTAGTTGCCGTCTTTCAGATTCATGTCCAGGTCGGCATCAAATCGGGTGCTGCGATCCCGGTTCTGTTGGTCTGCATCGCTGTCTTCCCCCTGAACGTCCGAGGCAAAGCCCAGCTCTTCCTGATACTGGAACAGCAGGTAACCCAGCATATGGAACAGAATCAGGGTAAACGTACTGTTGAGGAAGCCCGCCAGGGGCTGTGCCACCCACATCGGAAAGTGATCAACGGCAAAGTCCTGGGCCGCTCCGGACGCCAGGGTGAGCAGAATCAGGTAGCCATACAGCAGGAAGTAGGGGGTACCGATGCGGGAAATCATTACCGCCAGATTCATCGGGTTAACCGCCGCACCTACCGATCGCTCCATCGCCAGCACCATGATGCTGGCGGGCAGCGCCAGGATCACAAACGCCAGGGCCAGCAGCATCAGAATCGGCCCGCCGACCATTGCCGCGGCAGCGACCAGGCCGCCCATCAGCACGAACACCAGAAACTGCAGAATGACGATGTCAAAACCGCTGCCAGTGAACGCAACCGACACCGGTGGCGGTTTCAGATGGCCTTCTGCGGTGTGGCTGATCACGGCATAGGTGTATTTGAACAGCGCCAGCGCGAGCACCAGCCAGATGATCAGACCAACAATGTTTGCCGGTGCAACGATGGGCACCAGAGTGCAGATAGCGATTACCATCAGTGGATCAGTATGGAACGGGTAACGGAAGAACGCGCCGATACGGTGCCAGAAGGGCACCACCTCGGTTGCCGCCCCGAGATACCTCATGGCCTTGCTGCAGCGAGGGCACAGGGCGCGGCGCTGGCGGGTGTCTGCATCGGGCATGCAGCGGTTGCAATAGTGCATCTGGCACTCACCACAGTGCCACTTGGCCGGGTCGCCCGGGTGGTAATGACAATCGTGCTTCACGGCAGGTCCTGATCCGTCAGAAAACAGCTGCTAATCATGACAGAACTGGCCTCGGGCCGCAGCTGATCTGTTCACACATCCCTACCGTGAACACGAGAAACATCCGTTAAGTGAAAGTACGAACCAGCTGTGTTGTCTGTGATCTGCAACAATTCAGGTTCGTAATTACCAGATCCAATGCATCCTGATAGTGCAACCCACCAGACAATTCCCGCGCGATAAACCCAAGAGAGTGATTCCAATGACAACCGTTGTTAGCGTCAGCGATCTAACCCGAGAGCAAACTCTGGTCACCGACCGGCAAATGCTGCTCATATTGCTGGCCCACGTGCCTGTGGTCGGCTTGCTGGTGCCCGTTGGTTATGGCACTCACGCTTTCGCACTTGTGGCGTCAATGCTTGTGGGAGGCTTGGCAGCTGGAGGTTACTTCCTGTTGCGGGGAAGTCGCGCCAGTTCGAGTTTTTTTGCAGTCTGTTTGATGTTGTTCTCAGCCATCATGATTCAGGCCCAGATGGGGCGAATCGAAATGCATTTTCACATTTTCTCGGCGCTTGCCCTGACGATTATTTACCGGGACTGGCTGCCTGTGGTGGTTGCAGCGGTCACGATCGCCTTACATCACCTGTTGTTCACGGCACTTCAACATGCCGGCACGCAGATAGGCTCGATGCCGCTGATGATATACGACCACGGGCATGGCTGGGACACCGCCATGGTCCATGCCGCCTTTGTGGTTTTCGAGGCCTGTATCCTTGTGTTCTTTGCGGTGCAAATGAAGCAGGAGCGCAATCAGGCGTTCCGTATGATGTCGATTGTCCAGTCGTTTGACCAGGAGCATGATCTTTCCGGTCGTTTGCCCACTGATGGCCGCAGTGTCAGCGCAAAATCCTTCAACGACATGATGGAGAAGTCCTGCGAGCTGATCCGGCAGATGCGCGGTTTCTCTGATGAGCTTCAGCGCAATACAGCGCAACTGGTTCAAGCTAGTGAAAGCACCCGTCAGTATGTCGAGGAGCAACAGCAGCAGGCTGATCAGGTGGCCACGGCGACCAATCAGATGTCTGCCAGTGTGCAGGAAGTGGCCCATAACGCCCAGTTGGCTTCCGAAGCTGCTACTGATGCGGCAGGTTCTGCCTCGGCTGGTAGTCAGGCTATGGCCAGTGCCCGCACCATGACAGACGCCACCAACAACACTCTCGAAGACAGTGCCCGCATGGTGGCTCAGTTGGCGGAAAAGGTGGAATCGATTGCCCGGGTAACGGGCTCGATACACGACATTTCAGACCAGACCAATCTTCTGGCGCTGAACGCGGCAATCGAAGCCGCCAGGGCCGGCGAGCACGGTCGGGGTTTTGCCGTGGTCGCCGATGAGGTGCGGTCGCTGTCGCGCCGTACCCAGGAATTCACCGATGAAATCCGCACCACAGTCGATGAACTGAAAGACCTTTCGGAAGCGACCACCGCCGCCATGGAGATGGGGCAGACCCGGTCAACCGAGTCGAATCGGGCTATTCAGGAAGCCGCCGAAGCCATTAGCCGCATTGAGCGAGCGATAGACGCCGTCAGCAGCATGAACAACCAGATCGCCCCCGCCTGCGAACAGCAGGCCGCGACCTCGCTGCAGATCAACGAGAACATCCGTACCGTAGCTACCCGAACCACCGATGTGGCAAAAGAGGCTGAGCGGGTACAGGGCTTGGCGGGCGAGATTGATACCAGAGTGGCATATGTTGATGCGCTGGTTGCGCAGTATCGGCTGCCTTGACCGAGTTTCCGGTTGGATCTTTCGCCTCGGAAGCATCCTGAAAATTGATCTTGGTCCTAAAGGTGCGCCTTAGTGTGCCGTTATCCTAGGCACGTATGAAATGTTTCCAAGCTTGCTAAGCATATCCCTATGACGATAAGAGCATACCAATGCTGTTAACTGAGAAAAAAGTAAAACAATTAATAGAGTCGATGTTGTCACATGGCGTCCCTGCGCAATACCCATCATGGGCAAAGCCTTTGGCAGAGTACCTGACTGAAGCAAATTCCCAAAACTTGGCGGTTGCTAACGGGGCGGTAGATGTCTCCCGCCACATATCCGACCTTGGTCAGGGTGCCCTGGAGTTTGATGAACGCATTCATAATCTGGTAGCCAACATACAGGCACTTTCGGCTGCCATTGAGGAAATGTCTGCCAGCGCGACGGAAGTGGGTGGCCTCGGGCAAGATGTCCTCGAGCAAGCGTCGCGGGTCAATGAATACACTGAAGAGTCAATTGCAGCCCTTGATGAAATGGAAGCGAGGCTGGCGGAAGTGGACATTGCTCTGACCCAGGCGAATGAAGAGATGCGGTCGCTGGCGGAGCGGACACGCAGCATCGAGTCTTTAACGAACACGGTCAATGAAATATCAGATCAGACAAACCTCCTGGCGCTCAATGCTGCTATTGAGGCGGCTCGTGCAGGGGAAGCGGGGCGAGGATTTGCGGTGGTTGCCGATGAGGTTCGTCAGCTGGCAGCCCGCAGTTCGGGGGCTGCTCAGGAAATTAATGGGATCGTTTCACAGATTATTTCGGGCTCAGAAACAGTGCAGTCGCGGTTGGGTAATTCGGTGCGAGCAGTGCAAGCTTCCGGCGAGAGTCGGGGGCGGGTGGCGGAAGTCATTCACAAATCGCGTGAATCTTCGAATATCAACTACGACCAGGCAACATCCATCGCCGCAGCGGCTGAAGAGCAAAGCCAGGTCGCCCAGGATATGGCGAGGCAGGTCAGTTCTAACTCGGAAGACTCGGACGCACTGGCGGCTATTTTCCGGGACCTGATGCAGTCCATAGGTCCGTTGCGGCAGGACACAGACACCATCTTCGGCCGCTTGCAGTTATCTACTCCTTGTCTTGTCTTGGCCAGTGCTAAGCGAGATCATGTTGTTTGGGTGGATAAGCTGATCCGTTTCGCGGTGTTTGCGGAGAATACCATTACCGAAGCCGAGGTGAAGGACCACACCCAGTGTCGTTTGGGGACTTTCCTTGCCAGTGAGCAGGCAAAACCGATGCACCAATTACGAAATGCGCAAAGGTTGATTGACGAAATGCATCCGCAAGTACACAGAGCGGGGCGGGAACTTTACAAGGCGGCCAGCGATTATCACGCGCAACGAATGACCACGGAGAAATACGCACAATTATCGAGAGATTTGGTTCAAACTCTGAGGGCGTCATCAGCGGAAGTGCTGGCATTGCTCGACGGGATGATCTCGGAAGTGCTGGAACGTGGTGATATGGGCTGCTAAGCAGCCCCTTCCCGCCATTGGTCGCGGACCTCCAGTATCGCCGGCAGGCAGCGGAAGAAGGCCTCAATCAGTTGTGGGTCAAAATGCTGGCCGCTTTGCTCGCGAATCAGGTCGGTCGCCCGGTCAATGGGCCAGGCTTTTTTGTAAGGGCGTTCACTGGTCAGGGCATCGAATACATCGGCGAGTGCTACAATTCTGGCAGAGATAGGAATGGCATCTCCTTTCAACTCTCTTGGGTAGCCGCTTCCGTCCCACTTCTCGTGGTGATTAAGAGCAACTTCCCGTGCCATGTTAAGCAGGTCTGAGCCATCCTCACCAATTATCTCTGCACCGATTTCTGCATGGCGCTGCATAATGGCCCACTCGTCTGGGTCCAGCTTTCCCGGTTTCTGGAGGATCGCATCCGGAATACCGATTTTCCCGACATCGTGCATGGGGGCAGCGTTCAGCAGAGTGTCTGACCAAGCCTCGCCCATACCGGCTTCGAGGGCAATCAGCCGTGAGAAATGGCTCATGCGGATAACGTGGAGCCCGGTTTCATTGTCTTTATATTCTGCCGCCCGGCCCAGACGCTGTACCACGGTCAGCCGGGTTTCAACCAGTTCGTCCACTCTGACCAGGGACAGATGGTTTTTTACACGGGCGCGGACAATCGATGGGCTTACCGGCTTACTGATGTAGTCCACGGCACCCAGCTCAAAACCCTTTGCTTCATCGTCAGCCTCGGCCAGGGCCGTGACGAAAATTACTGGGATGTTGCGGGTTGCCGGGTTGGCCTTGATGGTCTGGCAAACCTGGTGGCCAGTCATGCCCGGCATCATCACATCCAGCAGTACTAGATCCGGCTTCTCTGTTGAGGCCAGTTCCAGTGCTCGCTCACCGTCCTTGGCAAACAGCAACCGATAGTCATCGGAAAGTATGTTTCTGAGTACCTGCAAGTTGGCCGGCTCGTCATCCACGATCAGCAGAGTGCGGGTGTCTGTGATCATTGTTTTTCCTCCTGAGTCTGGCAATAGCGTTTCAGCAGCTCCGCAGCCCTCTCTGGTTCGAAGTCGTTCATGGCATGGGTGACGGCGGTTGCCAATGATCCGGGCATTTGTGGTTTCAAACTCGCAAACAGCCGGTCAGGCAGTTCGCCGTGTTGTAAAAGTTCAATGATTTCCGCCAGGGCTTCGGGGGTCGGTTTTTCGGCGGTGACGGATGCCGTCAGCGGGTCGCAGGCTTGAGCGCTCTCTTGGTTCTCCAGCCACTGGTGGACTTCGGCATACTGTTGGTCCAAACGCTGCCACAGGCTGTCGGCGATGGAATGACCAGCGGAAAACGCAGACTCCAGTCCCCCAAGGATGCTTGCCAGTGGTTTCAGTCCGAGATTGCCGGCAACACCTCGAAGGCGATGGGCCAGAGCTGCTGCATCTGCCAGTTTGGCTTGTTGGCGAAGCCGGAGCGGCTGGTTGTCGTCGGATTGCAGGAAGTGGGCGACAGCCTTTTGGTGGGTGATCGCATTCGGCCAGAGTTGAGAGACCACGCTGTCATCCACAACGCCAATGTACGTTGTATCGCGCTGATTGACAGCTCCATAAGCTTCCATCCCCATGACGCGGGCAATCTCTCTGGTTAACTCGGGCAGGTCAATGGGTTTGATGGCAAACCCGTCCATACCCGCCTTCAGGGCCTCTCGGCGGTCGTCTTCCAGTACGCTGGCCGTCAGGGCAATCACGGGTGTGTAATGGCGGTGTTCAGCGGCCTCGTGCTCTCGGATCGCTTGCGTGGCCTGGTGACCGTTCATCTCAGGCATCTGGACATCCATCAGGATCAGGTCAAAGGCCTGATGACAATACCGTTCGACCGCCTCGCGACCATTGCAGGCAGTGGTCACCGTGTGTTTGCGTTGGCTCAGCAGAGTTGAGAGCAGCTCGAGGTTCTGGGGCACGTCATCTACGATCAGAATCCTGATCGGTGGTAACTCGGTCTCGAGATCGGAGCTCTGTGCGTCAGCGACGGGCTGGCCAGTGAAGAGGGGAAGACTGACTCTGAAAGTAGAACCCTGCCCGGGGGCGCTCGTCACCGCAATATGACCACCCATCAACTCCACCAGTTGCCGGGAGATGGTGGTCCCAAGGCCGGTACCGCCGAAGCGTCGGGTCATACTGGAATCAGCCTGGGTAAACGGCTCGAAGATCTTGTTGATCCGGTCGGCTGAGATGCCGATGCCGGTATCCTCGATCAGGATGATGACTTTTTCTTGATCGGGCTGTTGAATACGAAGTGTGACACCACCCGTCTGGGTGAATTTGACGGCATTATTCACCAAGTTAAGCACGACTTGCTGGATGCGCAGTGGGTCACCTTTGAAATGTTCTTTGGCTTGGTAATCCAGTTTCAGATACAGACCTTTGCGCCCGGCATTCAGGGACTGGGTAGCAATGATTTGCTCGCACAGTGCCCGAAGGCTGAAATCCCGATGCTCCAGTTCAGTATGGCCGCCGTCCAGTTTGGCGGTATCCAGAATATCGTTAAGCAGGTTAAGCAGGGACTGGGCAGAGGTTTTCACGACCCCCAGTTGTCGGGCCTGGGATTCATCAAGGGACGTATCCAGCACCAGATCGGTGAAACCAATAATCGCATTCATCGGGGTGCGAATTTCGTGGCTCATGTTGGCCAGGAATGCACTTTTGGCGGCTGCAGCCTGCTCTGCCAGTTCCTTGGCTTCACGAAGTTCCATTTCCATATGGTGTCGTTCACTGATATCCAGGAGGATTCCATCGATCAGAAGCTCTCCACTGTCTTCATCTGTCACCGGAGTAGCAATCTCCGCTACCTGACGCTGGCTGCCATCCCTGTGTTTCAGCTGATATTCAATGGTAAAAGGACTCTTGTTCCTAACGGCGTCCTCCATGATGGTTTGATTTTGCTCGCCGTTTTTGTCGATGACCAGGGATGCCAGCGAAATGCGGCCACTGGTGAAATCCGCCGGTTGCCAGCCTGTCAGGGAGGTGATCGCTTCACTCAGGAAAATAGCGCTCCATTGATCGTCCCAGCGGCAACGGAAGGTGGCCCCCGGTATATTGCTCATCAGAGTGCGTAGCTGATCTTTCTGTTTTCTGAGCGCAGCCTCCATGGCCTTGGATTCACTGATGTCAGTGATCACACCAACAAAACTGCTGATGCCACCGAGGCGTGATTCACCGATGGAGAGGCGGACGGGGATGCTGTGGCCATCTTTGTGCCGGGCGGTAACTTCTCGCCCGGCACCAATGATCTTTGCATCTCCTGTTCTCAGGTACTGGCGCAAGTAGCTGTCGTGCGCACTGCGGTGAGGCTCTGGCATGAGCATGTTGACATTGAGCCCCACAACCTCGACTTCACGGTAGCCGAAGATGCGTTCCGCCGATCGGTTGAAAGACTGGATGATTCCGCGCCCAGAGATCTTGATAATGCCGTCGACGGCAGTATCGAACATGGCTTGAAGTTCACTTGCCATCTCCTGGCTGCGACTCATCAGTGACCGGTAACGGGCCACGGCATTGACACCGGCAGCCATCAGGCTGAGGCTGACGGTGATGAAAGCGATGGTCAGGGCAAGAATAGTGTGGCGGTTACTGCCCGGCAGGAAATTCGCGTCTGGCAGGCCAATAAATCGGGCAGCCTCCATGGCAGTGTAGTGCATGCCGGCGATGGCCAGCCCCATGACCGTTCCAGCCAGCAGCCTGCGCCTGTAACCGCGCATTCGGGTTCTCTGCTTTAATCCAAAACTGATCCACAACGCGAGTGTGCCCAGCAATATGGCAACGACAATCGACAGCACGAACAACGCTGGATCGTAGCGCAGTGATGGCCCTATCTCCATGGCCGCCATGCCCAGATAGTGCATGGTGCCGATGCCTGCACCGACCACCACACCACCACCGAGCAGCCTTGACGTAGTAATGTCTTGCTTTGATAAAAGGCTGAGTGCAACCCAGGATGCAAACAGGCTTGGGACAGCGGAAAGCATGGTGATCACGGGGTGGTAGTGCACCTGATTGGGCATTTCGAATGCCAGCATGCCGATGAAGTGCATTGACCAGACGCCAAGCCCCAGTGAGACGGAACCGCTCAACAGGTGCAGGCGTTGCATGGAATGAGTTCGGCTGCGTTTTGCTGCTGCGGCCAGAGTTAGCGCCATATAGGAGGCGCCAGCGGCGATCACCAGCGAAAGGATAACCAGCCCAAGATCATATTGGCCCTTGACTCGGATACGCCGATGGAGAGCGTCACCTGTCCCGCTTCGGCAAAGTCGCATGCTTCCATGAGCGAGCGAATGTTTTCGGCAATTTCCATGGCTTTTGCATGATCACAGAAAGGCAGCAGCACAATAAACTCTTCTCCACCCCAGCGGATGCATTTGTCTGTTTTGCGCGTCTGGTCCATAAGAATATCGGCAACGGCCCTTATGATTTCATCGCCCCGAGGGTGGCCATAAGTATCGTTCACGATTTTGAAATCATCGATATCGGTCATCAGGATGCAGAACGACGCGTTTTTCTCCTGAGCCTGAATCAGTGCAACATCCAGCTCGATCTCACCGGCCCGCCGGTTGAGTAACCCTGTGAGTGAATCGTGGGAAGCCTGCTCCCGGAGCTTCAGTTCCTCAAAGACCCGGTCTGTCATGTCTTTGATAATACTTATGAAGTGGGAAATCTCGCCGGTAGAATTCTTGACCGGTGTGATCGTTTGCTGGCAGTGAATCTCATGCCCGTTCTTATGACGGTTAACGATCATGGCCCGGAACGGCAACCCCTCGCTCAGGTGTCTCCATAGGCCCTTGTAAAAGGTGTTGTCGTGTTTGCCGGACTTCAGCACCGAGGGCTTTTGCCCACCACCTCATTGGGGTTGTAGCCGGTGATGATCTCAAAACCTTGATTGGCAAACTCAATCACGCCATCGGCGTTGGCGATGAATATGCCGTCGTAGGCCGCATCAATGGCCTTGGCAAACAGGTTGCCGGTGGACTGTTCGGCATGCAGTTGGGTGATGTCTTTCTGGGTAGAGATAAAGTAGCGCAGTTCGCCCGATGCACCAAAAATGGGTGAGATCGTCCATTCCACCAGGTAGGGGCGGCCATTTTTCCGGTAATTGATGGTGGAGCCGTTGAAGGAGCCATTCTTCTGTAACGCGGCAGTCATTCGGTCGATCACACTTTGCTCGGTGAGCGGCCCCTGAAGCATCCGGGGATTCTCTCCCAGAAGTTCGTCCAGCGAGTAACCGGTCATGTTACAGAACGCCGGGTTGGCGTAGATGATCCGACGATCCGGCCCGGTTACCAGAATGGAGTTGAACGACATCTCGGCCGAAGCACGCAGCAGCAACAGGGAATCTTCACTGGAAAGTCCGGGTAACGACAACGAGGTGTCCGGGTTCAAAGGCGTTCCTGCAAGGGTTTGATTTATTGTGGTTGGAGCCTGGCCAGCTTTGTCTAAACACCGGTTGCTGTCAACGCGTGGAAGTCCCTATTCTGCGCGCCGGGTAGCGGTATTCATCCCGGGAATAGCGAAGATTCATCGGTGTTGAGTTGAAGTATGTACATTCGATGCGATAGTTAGTGTAGATCACACCAAGAGGAGGCTCCGCATGTCGAACACCTCGCTGAGTAAAGACAGCCTGAATACCCTCTCCACCCTGAGTGCGGCTGGCAAGACCTATCACTATTACAGCCTGCCCAAGGCCGCCGATACCGTCGGCGACCTGAACCGCCTTCCGTTCTCCCTGAAAGTCCTGATGGAGAACCTGCTGCGTAACGAAGACGACACCACGGTAGATCGCTCCCATATCGATGCCATGGTGCAGTGGCTGAAAGACCGAAGTTCCGACACCGAGATTCAGTTCCGCCCGGCCCGGGTATTGATGCAGGATTTCACCGGCGTACCCGGCGTGGTGGACCTGGCGGCGATGCGCGAGGCGGTGAAACAGGCTGGCAAAGACCCGGCCCTGATCAACCCGCTGTCACCGGTGGACCTGGTGATTGACCATTCGGTCATGGTCGACAAGTACGGCAACCCCTCTGCCTTCAAGGACAACGTCGCCATTGAGATGGAGCGCAACCAGGAGCGTTACGAATTCCTGCGTTGGGGCCAGCAGGCCTTTGACAACTTCCGGGTGGTGCCGCCCGGCACCGGTATCTGCCACCAGGTGAATCTGGAGTATCTGGGTAAAACCGTGTGGCAAAAAGACGTGGACGGCAAAACCATTGCCTACCCGGACACCCTGGTGGGCACCGACTCCCACACCACCATGATCAACGGCCTGGGCATTCTTGGCTGGGGCGTGGGTGGTATTGAGGCGGAAGCGGCCATGCTGGGCCAGCCTGTGTCGATGCTGATTCCTGAAGTTGTGGGTTTCAAGATCACCGGCAAGCTGCGCGAGGGTATCACCGCCACCGACCTGGTGCTGACCGTGGTGGAAATGCTGCGCAAAAAAGGTGTCGTAGGCAAGTTCGTGGAATTCTACGGCGACGGTCTGAAAGACATGCCGGTAGCGGACCGGGCCACCATTGCCAACATGGCGCCGGAGTACGGCGCCACCTGCGGTTTCTTTCCGGTGGATGACCAGACCATCACCTACATGCGCCTGACCGGCCGGGATGAACAACTGCTGGAGCTGGTAGAAAGCTATGCCAAGGCCCAGGGCCTGTGGCGGGAACCGGGCCACGAGCCGATCTACACAGACACCCTGGAACTGGACATGGGCGAGGTGGAAGCCAGCCTGGCGGGCCCGAAACGGCCCCAGGACCGGGTGGCACTGAAAAACATGAAAGCCTCCTTCGAGCTGTTGATGGAAACCGCCGAAGGCCCGGCTAAAGCCCAAGAAAGTAAGCTGGAATCGGAAGGCGGCCAGACCGCCGTGGGTGTGGATAACAGCTACGAACACCCGGCCAGCCAACCGTTGGACATGAACGGCGAGAAAACCCGGCTTGACCCTGGCGCTGTGGTGATTGCCGCCATTACCTCCTGCACCAATACCTCCAACCCCAGCGTGATGATGGCCGCCGGCCTGATTGCCAAGAAAGCGGTGGAGAGGGGCCTGAAAACCAAGCCCTGGGTGAAAACCTCCCTGGCGCCGGGCTCCAAGGTGGTGACGGACTACCTGAAAGTGGCCGGCTTGCAGGACGACCTGAATCAACTGGGTTTCAACCTGGTGGGCTATGGCTGCACCACCTGCATCGGCAACTCCGGCCCGCTGCCGGATGCCGTGGAACAGGCCATCAATGAAGGTGACCTCACGGTAGCCTCGGTACTGTCCGGCAACCGCAACTTCGAAGGTCGAGTGCATCCGCTGGTGAAAACCAACTGGCTGGCGTCGCCGCCCCTGGTGGTGGCCTATGCCCTGGCCGGCAACGTGCGGCTGGATCTGACCAAGGACCCGCTAGGAACCGACAAAGACGGCAAGCCGGTGTACCTGAACGATCTCTGGCCCAGCCAGGCTGAGATTGCCGAAGCCGTCGAAAAGGTTAAAACCGATATGTTCCGCAAGGAATACGGTGAGGTGTTTGAAGGTGATGATATCTGGAAGTCCATCAAGGTGCCCGAGAGCAAGGTGTATGAGTGGAGCGACAAGTCCACCTACATCCAGCATCCACCGTTCTTTGAGGGGCTGCGTGAACAACCGGATGCCATCGACGATATCAAGGACGCCAACATCCTGGCCCTGCTGGGGGATTCGGTGACCACCGACCATATTTCCCCGGCCGGCTCGTTCAAGGCCGACACCCCTGCCGGCAAATACCTGCAGGAACACGGGGTGGAGCCGAAAGACTTCAACTCCTACGGCTCACGCCGGGGTAACCACGAAGTGATGATGCGCGGCACCTTCGCCAACGTGCGTATCCGTAACGAGATGCTCGACGGCGTGGAAGGCGGGTACACCAAATTCGTGCCCACCGGTGAGCAGATGGCCATCTACGATGCCGCCATGAAGTACCAGGAGCAGGGCACGCCGCTGGTGGTCATCGCCGGCAAGGAATATGGCACCGGCTCCAGCCGGGACTGGGCCGCCAAGGGCACTCGCTTGCTGGGTGTACGAGCCGTGGTGGCGGAATCCTACGAACGTATCCACCGCTCCAACCTGATCGGTATGGGCGTGATGCCCCTGCAGTTCCCGGAGGGTAGCGATCGCAAGAGCCTGAAACTGACGGGTGAGGAAACCATCAGCATCGAGGGGCTGTCTGGCGAGATCAAGCCGGGCCAGACCCTGACCATGACGGTGACCTACAAGGATGGATCAACACAAACCTGTGAGCTGAAATCACGGATTGATACCGCCAACGAGGCGGTGTATTTCCAGCATGGTGGCATTTTGCACTATGTGGTTAGGGAGATGCTGAAAAACGCCTGAGATACAGGTGCTAAGGCAGGAGGCTGGGGCTCTGTTCTCAGCCTCCTTTGTTCAAGTTTTTCCGGGCCCTTCGTCGTCCGATGATGCGCTCGTTGTCTGTTCCTCTTCGGTTAATTCCAGCCAGAATGTGGCGCCGTGTCCAGGTCGGGAGATGAAGCCAACCGCCCCATGCATTTTGAGCATCAACTCACGGGTAATGGCCAGTCCGAGCCCGGTTCCGGCTTTTGAATACCGGCCATCGGTCTCGGCCTGGGCGAACTTTTCGAACACCAGGGACTCGAATTCGGGTGGTATCCCTTTACCAAAATCCTGCACCAGGATTCTCACTTTGCGGCCCTCCCGTTCCGTGTAGACGTGCACATCGGAATGCTCTGGTGAAAACTTGATGGCGTTGGAAAGCAGATTGTTCAGGGCCTGCATCAGTCGTCGCTTATCGGCGGTCACTTTCACATCTGCAAGTTGCCGGATATCCACGGTCACCTGATGCTCCGAGGCGTAGTTCCCGATGTTCTCGACACACTCACGCACAACATCAGAAACTTGAAGTGTCTTCATCTCGAGCGTCATTTTACCGGCGATCAGTTTTTCAATGTCGAGCAGATCATTGACCAGATAGGTTAGTTGCTCGCTGTTTCTGTGGGCAATCCGGGTCAGTCGAAGCGCGCTATCAGGAAGCGTTCCCGCAGCCTCGTTGGCCAATAGCCCGAGGGCCCCGGAGATGGATGTCAGTGGCGTTCGCAGTTTATGGCTTACCGTAGAGGTGAACTGATTCTTCAGCCGTTCTGCGTTTTTCTGCGCAGAAACATCCTCAACAATCAGCCAGACAACGGGCTTTCCATCGGTGGTGATAAGTTTCAGACCGTGCAGCATGATCGGCTTGAGTGAGCCAGTACTATCCTTAACAAGGCTCTGCCGGCCGGTTAGTTTCTCTGACCTGGCTAGCGTCTGTGTTACACCCTCGAACTCGATAATGGGGTCTCCATGCTCGTCAAACGTTCTGTTGAAAAAAGCCAGGGAGCGTGGATGATCACCAAGGATGCTTTTCAGGCTCGGGTTGGCCTGCAGTAGTTTGTTGTTTTCTGCATCGAACAATGCGATCCCGACCGGTGCAAGTTCGAACAGCCCTGAAAACCATTGTTGCATCTGCCGATCTTTCAGCAGCAGCCGGGTCAGCCAGAAGGTTGCAGAGGTTACCAGTAACACCAGCAATGCGAGAATCCCGCGTAACAACCAGGGCTGTGGTGGTTGGTCTGGCCACCCCGCCTTGGGTTGAGCCAACAGGTGCCAACTGGTGCCGTGCATGTCCAGAGCGTTGTATACCGGCTGCTGCCAGCTAACATCCCGGGTTCCGAAAAAGATGCTCTCCGAGGTGGCCAGGTCAGATTACGTGGACAGCACGAGCTGTGCTTCCTGCATGATGCTGCCCAGGTTGACGGCTTCGTAAAGGCTTTGAAGGTCAAGGATCACGGAAACCACGCCCCAGAACTCATCGGAGCCGGAGATAAAATCGGAATTCGGGCTGCCAGTCCTTGGCCTCCTTGCACCAGATTAACGGGGCCACTGAACACCGCGCGTTCCGTTTCCATAAGCATGAGAACCTGTTCGGCCGGGAGGCTTTGCGTCCTCAAGTCCAGGCCAATGGCGGCTTCATTGCCCTCCAGGGGGTATATGTTGTTAATGACAAAATCAGGCGCCAGGCCGATGTTTCTTAATTCAGTGGCCAGCCGAAAAATATCGGCGGTTAGTTCCTGAAAACGAGCCTCGCCCAGTTTTGGTTCCACCGAGACACCTGCTGCCAAGCCCCACACCGTTTTTATGTTCTGCAGAATCCTGCCTTGCAGATCCAGCGCCAGGTCATCGATCTTTGCGTGCCATTCCTGCCGAACCTCGGTTCTGATGCGTTCCGTGCTGACTCTGTCCACGGTGATGGCAACCGACACCATGAGTATCAGAACCATGCAGCGGGCAATCCATATGAGCGATCGAAACGTCTGATCGTTGCCCCTTTTCACTCGGACGCCTCAGGCTTCGACGGCTGCGCCAGCGGCAGTTCAAGCCAGAAGGTTGCGCCTTTTCCTTCTGTCGACCCGAAATCAACGCTGCCACCCATCTGAGTCATGATCTCTCGGGTAATCGCCAGCCCCAGCCCCGTCCCCTGCTTGCCCCTTGTGCTTGAACTGTCGGCCTGGGCAAATTTCTGGAAAATGCGCGCGCGGAAGCTGTCGGGAATGCCGATACCGTGGTCTGTGACCGAAATCCTGACGTGATCGGGGAATAGTTTGGTGGAGACCCTTACGCTGGCACCTTGCTCTGAAAACTTGGCGGCATTGGAGAGCAGGTTGCTCAGTGCCTGGCTAAGGCGTTGCGGATCGAACCAGGCGGTTACACCCGGATGATCCTGTTGGTGGACAACCTGTATTCGCCGGTTTTCCAGGTAAGGCGCCAGGCGCTCGATTGATTCCTCGATAACAGGGGCGACAGGTTGATTGGTTGGGTGCATGGGCATGCGACCAGACACCAGTTTTTCAATGTCGAGCAAATCATTGATCAGATGCGTGAGTTGTTCGGTGTTTCTGAGTGCAATAGACACCATCTGTTGAGCTTTCTCGGGCATAGGGCCCACGGAGTTGCCGTTTATGAGACCCAGTGAGCCGGCGATTGAAGTCAGGGGTGTGCGAAGCTCGTGGCTGACCGTGGAAATGAACTGGCTCTTCATTTCCTCGATCTTGTGGCGTTCATCAATATCCACAATATATCCGTGCCATAGCACGCTGCCATCGAGCAGCCGCTCAGGTCGCGCCTTACCCTCAACCCAGTGCCAGCTGCCGTCCTGCCAGCGAATACGATATCTCTGTGTCCAGGGCGTCAGACGGTCGGCGGATGCTTGTATTGAATCAGCGACAACAGCCAGATCATCCGGATGAATGCGTTCAAAGACCGGCGAAGCATCTTTGGCAACCTGTTCTGCGGTGACCTGGTAAATGGCCTGAATCCCACCGCTGGTGTAGGGGAAGGTGCTATGGCCGTCTGGCCACAGGCGGTATTGATAGAGCATGCCCGGCGCGTTAGCGACCAGTTTGTCGAGGACTTCCGTGTGCTTTTGCTGCTGAATGATGTCGGCGATCCGGCGGCCAAGAAGGTTGACGAATGTCTTTTCCGTTTCCGTAAATACTGGGCGACGGGGGATGGGCGAGGAAAAGTTCACCGTTCCGAACAGTTCATCATCGATCCACACCGGTGCTGCCAGATAACTCTCCAGCTGGAATTGCTGATAACACGGGTGCTCGCTGAAGCGGGACCGCGCCATATGGTCG
Organism: Marinobacter sp. NSM; assembly: GCF_052380025.1. NCBI lineage: Bacteria > Pseudomonadati > Pseudomonadota > Gammaproteobacteria > Pseudomonadales > Marinobacteraceae > Marinobacter > Marinobacter sp. NSM. The sequence continues at coordinate 549,885 of NZ_JBQTCK010000003.1, read as the reverse complement.
ATGGCAAGAACACTACCCTGGGCCGCCAGGAGTGAGCAGTAGGTCTGCTCAAGCGGGAATGTGATGTCGTTCTCCAGAGACGTCGGATGCCGCTCGTGGTGCCAAAGGATCGTGTAAACGCCTCCGGTGATATTGCTGACAATGGCGGTTTCCAACTTGAGATACTGAGTCGCAATGGCCAAAGCGCGCTCGATTCTCTCAGACACGCTGCCGCTGGAATCCAGAGAAATGTCATTCAGGATATTCAGCGCCTGCGTTCTCCCCGAATAGTAGGTCCCGAGCTCCTAATATTGAAACTCCCGTTCGACCAGGTCTGCAAAATCGCGGAGCGTTTTTTGGTCGTCGCTGGAAAAGGTTCTCGGCTTCTTGTCGATCAGGCACAAGGTACCCAAGCGAAAGCCATTCCGGTCCTCCAGTGGTGCACCCGCATAGAAGCGGATGTCGGGTTCGCCGGTGACCAGGGGATTTTCTGCAAATCGTTCGTCTTGCAACGCATTTTCAACCACAAAGGTATCAGCGCCAAGAATGGCATGGCCACAGAAGGAAATGTCGCGGGCGGTTTCCCGTACACCCAGGCCGTAGCAGGATTTGAACCATTGGCGATCCTTGTCTATCAGCGATACCAGGCAAATGGGCACGTCAAAGGTTCTGGCGGCGAGCCTGGTAATTCGATCAAATCGCTCTTCCGGGCGGTGTATCCAGAAGCTGAGCTGCCTCGAGGGCAGACAGCCGCAAAGTTTCGTTTTTGGGGTGGTCAGGCGTTCTCATAGATGGTCCTCGCCCTGGCGTTCTTTCGCACACAGTTCCAACCAGAAGTGGGCGCCGTTTGAGTAATCGTAGCCGACCTTTCCGGACATCAGGCCGGCAAGTTCCCGGCATATCGCAAGCCCTAACCCGGTTCCCGCTTTGGCCCGATTGGAACCAGCCTCTGCCTGGGCAAAGCGTTGGAACAAGTGGGGTAAAAAGTGCTCGGGTACGCCCTGGCCTTGATCTGAAACCATGATGCGAACAATCCCGGGGACTGTCGAGCTCGCGCTGACGGCTACAACACCATCGCTGGGGGAGTGTTTGATCGCATTACTGATGAAGTTATCCAGTATTTGACGAAGCCGGTCAGGATCTGCAAAAACGCTGAGCATGCTATCGGTTTTGGCAACAAGTTTGACGGAGTAGTGCCCTGCCATCGGCCGGTTCCCGGCGCAGGCGGCCTCTATAGCTTCACTCAGATCAATGTCACGCATCTGGACGTTGAGCTTTCCCGCTACTGCCTTCTCAAAGTCCAGAAGGTCGGTAATCAGTGCCTGAAGCTGCTGGCCGTTGCGTAAGGCCAGCTCAACCATAGCTGATGCTTTCGGCGGCAACTCGCCGGCGGAGCCTGATTGCAGCAATCTGAGAGATCCGTTGATAGAGGTCAGCGGCGTGCGCAGTTCATGACTGACGTTTGACACAAACTGGTTTTTCAAAACATCCAGCGCTTCTCGTTCCGCCATCAGGGTATTGAACGCTTTGGCCAGATTTCGGGTTTCCGCCGGTCCTTTGGCGTTCAAGCGCTGGGTAGAAGTGCTGTCTGCAGCCATTCTGTTGATTTTTTGAGACATGCCGCCAAGCTGTCGCGTGGCGGCTCTGGACACAATATAAGTTATGAGCAGCAGCGGAAGCATGGTCGTTAAGCTGATCCATAGAAAGCTACGGAACGAAGCCTTTGCGGGCTGGATCGCTTGTTCGTAAGGAGCCGCGCTAAGGAATAACCAGCCCAGTCGATCCAGGTGCTGGGTGGTGTACACCCAGCGTTGTCCGGAGAGATCTGTGACCACGCCGAAGGGTATGCCGGATAAGGCTGCGTCGATCAGGGGATCTTCGCCGGGGGGAGGGAGGTCGGGTGCAGGTTGGTCCTTCCGCAACGCACCCACCTGAATAAAGTTGCCGGTGTCCAACACCTTGAGAATGGTGCCTTCATCAGTCTTGATCTCTTCAGGAAGAATGCCTGCCTCTGCCAGGTTGATGGTGCCCCCGGCTAGTCCGAGTAAGTCGCCATGATCACTTTCAACCGGGGCGAGAAATGACAACAGTGGCAAGTCTGTTGTTCGTCCAATAATTGGCCGGCTTACAATGGGTGTGCGGGACTGCATGGCACGTTCGAAATGGGGGCGATCAGCGTAGGAAGTTCCCAGTCGATTAGGTACAAAACGATTTTCAGCGACCGCGACCCCATGGTCATCAAAAATCAGCAGCCCACCGCCAAACAGCCTTTCCAAGTTGGGCTGGCGCCCGAGGAGCATTTCGAGTTGCGGTAGGGGTAACAGATTGTTGCCGTCAGTCAGCACGCTGGCAAATGCCTCCAAGGCATTCAGACGAATACTCAGTTCCTCGTTTACCTTGCTGGCCACTGCGGCCGTTTGTAATGCCTGGCGCTCCGTGAGTACCTGCTCAAAATCGCGAACCAGCCTGTCGTAGGCAATGAATAGAATCAGAGCTGCGCTGATAACAATGCTTGAGCTGGCAAGCAGGACAATGCGGGCGTTGAGGCTTAAAGTTCGCAAGAAAGGCCCTTATGCGAATGGCTGTGGTAGATAAAACGTGCTTTGATGAGAATAGTGCACTAGATGCTGAGAATAAAATAGTGAGGAATGCCTTTTGAACAGTATAGCCGTTGACCAATTGCAGGAACGTTTGAGGCTTCTGCAGGAACGGTTTTTTGAACGTGCCCGGAGCGATATTGAAACACTCTCAGGATTTGCCCGTCTGATCGATCAGCAACAGCTGCCGCATTCCGAGCTAGAAAAATGTTATAAGTTGTTGCATCGAATGGCAGGCTCTGCCGGGACATTTGGCTTGCCTGAGCTCGGTCAGTCGGCCAGGGTGATAGAAAAGCAATTGAAGGCACTTCTTGAGTCGGCGGTCAGTGCCGATGTGGCCGGTGATGAGTTTGTCTCTGTTTCAGCTGAAGTTGCCAGTGAAATCAGGCAACTCGCTAGGTTGCTGGAAAAAGCCCCTGATGTCGTCACCACGGCGGAGGTTTTTCAGGCCAAGGCCCCAGCCGCAGCGGAGTCATACGACGGGGCCCATGGCATGCAGGTCAATGTCATGGCGCTCGGGTACAGTCTTGATTATCTGCCTGGCCTGGTGAAGTCATTAGCCGTCTACGGTTTTGTCTGTGAATCTGGCTCTATTGACCACCCGGATGACGTTGCTGAGCGCCTCCGCGAGCGCGCCAACGCCTCGATTTTGCTGTGTGTGGACTCAGTGTTGGGCGACGTTATGGACTTTCGTGAGCAGCATTTACCGAAAGCCGAGCATCGTCGGTTCCCGGTGGTGTGCATTGGCCATGAAAGCTCGTTCGACAGTCTGTATCGGGTAGCACAGCAGGGGGCAACGGCCTATTTCTGTGAGCCGCTTGACCTGCCTGAACTGGCAGAGCGGATCGAATCACTGGCCCTGGAGCGGGGTTCGCGTCCCCAGGGCCGGGTGTTGATCGTAGACGATGATGTGGAGCTGGGAGAGCACTACTGTCTGGTGCTCAAGCAGGCTGGCATTATTGCCCGCCTCGTATCGGACCCTTCGGACTTAATGTCAGAATTATCGGCGTTTGAGCCAGACCTTGTCCTGATGGATGTTCAGTTACGAGACTTTTCCGGCGTTACCCTGGCCCGGCTGATCCGTTACGAGCAAAGATGGCTGGGTCTGCCCATTGTGTATCTGTCATCGGAAGATAATCCTGAAAACCAGCTGGATGCGTTGTCCAAAGGCGCCGATGAATTTCTGGTGAAACCGGTCACCGATGATTACCTTGTCCGGTCGGTACGCATTCGCTGTTACCGCGCCCGCCAGTTATCGGATCTGATGAACCGTGACAGCCTCACCGGGCTGCTTAAACACTCGTTGATCAAGCAGGAGGTAGACAGAGAGCTGGCTCGCTGTCGCCGTGCCGGTCACACTTCGTGTGTAGTCATGTTGGACTTGGATCACTTCAAGCGAGTAAATGATACTTGGGGGCATGGTCAGGGCGATATTGTTATTCGTACCCTGGCAAATTTACTGCGCAACCGGCTGCGTGAGTCTGATGTAATCGGGCGTTATGGTGGCGAAGAGTTTCTGTTGATTCTGCCCGATTGTGAGCCGACGGTGGCGGTGAAACTCATCGAGGCCATTGGTAGGAGTTTTGCCGAACTCGTTTTCTGGGCAGGGGATGTCAGTTTTCAGGTTACCCTGAGTGCTGGCGTTGCGTTAATCAATGATTTTCCTGTTTCCGATCAAGCCATCGAGGCCGCTGATCAGGCACTGTACCAGCGAAAACGGGGTGGGCGTAATGGTGTGACGCTCTACGATCCGTCTCCTGTTGGGGTGAAATCTTGAGGGGTGCCTGTTGAAAACATTGATACTGGAGGACGACGAGCTGGTGGGTGAGCTGCTTGAGACGGTCGTCGCGGGTATTCATCAAGGCGCTGCCGTGAGTCTTGCGCGATCTTTGAGCGAGGCCCAACAACTGTTAGACAGTGGTAGCCGTTACCACTTGTATCTTATTGACTGGCAGCTGCCAGACGGTTCCGGGCTCGATCTGGTCAAGCGAGTACGCGCTGGTGATCGTGACGTGCCTATTGTGATGGTTTCCGGGCGTTCTGATCGGGAATCGGTACTCAGGGCAGCCCATCATGGTATCAGCGGATATATTACCAAGCCCCTGGATATACAGCTGTTGCACGAACGTTTGACCAAGCTTGTCCCTGCCGGCGATTCTGGTCACGGATCCGCAGACGAGTATCTGAAAGAGTCGTTAAACTCGGTGGTTCAATTACCGACGGATATTGATCCAATCGATGTTCTGGACCTTATCGGCAGGCAGCAAGAACTGTCACCGGCTCAGCTGGCGGAGCGCTGGCGTGAGGACGCGGCGCTGACGGCCCGCCTCTTGGACGTGGCCAATAGCAGTTCGTTCCGGCGCACGGGCAAGCCGGTTGAATCCCTCCGGGATGCCATCAGCAGTATGGGCGTGGCCATGGCGTTGAATCAGGCTCTGGCGCTGGCTCTGGATGTGGCCGGAAAGATAGACAGTCCGGAACTGCAGGCTCAGGCCAGAGCTTTCCACGACATGGCATTGCAGGTGTCGCGTGAGGCCCAGAAACTTGCGATCAGGCTGGGGAAGTCGCCCTCGTTATTTCAACAGGCGGGGCTTCTGAGCCGCTTGGGGGAGATGGCAGTTCTGAAAGTGCTGAACCAGTTCACGGCAGAAGGAGGCTCGCTGAACGGTTCAGAGGTAGAGCAGTGCATTGGCCAGCGGTCTCAGGATTATGGCAATCGTTTGAAAGTACAGTGGAAACTGCCTCTTAGCCTGAGAGACATGATTGGCGCCGTGCATTTCTTGCCGAAAGACAGTACCCGTGAAGATCGCCTCGTGATGCGGGCCGCCGCATTGATTGCAGGGGGGCAGTCGGATAGTGATGAATGTCAGCGACTTTTGCGGCGTATTGGTCTGGATCTGAAACCATCCACCGAGGAGCCGCAGTATGGCGTCCGTTCCTGAGGCATCGCTGAACAAAATCTTGTACGTGGAAGATGATCCGGATATCCGGGCCATTGCCGAACTGGCATTGCAGGATGTGGGTGGATTTAACGCAGCACTTTGCAGCTCTGGCCAACAAGCCCTGGAAGTGGCTCCTGAGTTCGAGCCGGATCTGATTCTTCTGGACGTGATGATGCCCGAAATGGACGGTCCTGAGACCATGCGGAGATTAAGGGCTCTGGACGCGACACGAGCCACTCCGGTGATTTTTATGACTGCCCGTATTCAGAGCACTGAAATCCAAGAATATCTGGCATTGGGGGCCATCGGTGTTATCCCCAAACCCTTTGACCCGATGACGCTGGCGGATGATATTCATCGAATAGCGAAAGACAATACGCAGGGGGCATGATGCAGCGCTGGCCCTGACGAGTGCGTGATTGGCCAATTTGCGTTAGGCTGGCGCGCCTGAATGAGTAGCTGCTTAGTTGAGGTGTTATGTCTTCTTCTGAATCCCCTGATGAAATCAAAGCACGGCTGAACCTTGAAACCTCCCGAATTCACTGGCATGAGCTGCAAACCTATTACGCCCGCGGCCAGGTGGTGCGAGTAGCGCCGGAGCTGGATCTGTTGAACGTGGCGGCCGAACTGACCGCCGATAACAAGGCGCAGTTCGAGCACTGGATGTCGGGCGGCCAGGTAGGGGAGGTCGCGCCCGATCTCGCCCGCGCCTGGTACGATCGCAATGCCGAACTCTGGGCCGTGGTGATTGCCCCTTGGGTGCTGGTTCAGGATCGTTCTGGCCAGGGCCTGCATTGACCCAGTGCTGTTGCCGGCCCACGACGCCGGTTTCCGATATTTTCTAACCTGCCGGTGAGGGGTTTATGCTGACTGGTGCGTTGCTTGTTCTGGCGCCTTTGTTCCTGGGCTTTGCCATAGCGCTCTCTAGCCGCCGTCTGATGACGGTCATACACTATACCGTGGAAGCCCTGGTCTATTTCATTCTGGCGCTGTTGGGTCTTGGCCTTGGTCAGATGGATGGCCTGCTGGACCAATTAGGCACCATGGCTGCTCAGGTGGCGGGGTTGGTAATGGTGCTACTGGTGGCCAACCTCGTGGGCCTGTGGTTGTTCCACCGCTGGCAGCCCATGTCCACGGGAGAGGAAGCCGGTCAGGAGAGGCCGAGTTATCGCCGGTTGTTCCTTGCCGGCTTGAAACCGCTACTGGCGGTTGTCGCTGGGGCCCTGGCCGGCTACTTCCTGTTACCGCAACTGCCGCTGGTTGACGATGTGGCTACCTGGGCGCTGATGCTGTTGCTGTTCTTTATTGGGCTGCAGTTGCGTAATGCCGGGTTGTCGCTCCGCAAATTGCTGATGAACCGCCAGGGCCTGGGCATTGCGCTGGCGATGGCGTTGAGTTCCCTGCTGGCGGGCCTTTTGCTAATTCCGTGGCTGGATGTGCCCTGGCACCATTCCCTGGCTCTGGCCTCCGGATTTGGCTGGTATTCGTTGTCTGGCATCGTGATCGGCGATGCTCTGGGGCCCGCCTGGGGTGGCGTGGCCTTCCTGAACGATGTGCTGCGGGAGATCATCGCCCTTGCCATCATTCCGCTGGTTATTGGTGCGCGCCCGGCCTTGGCCATCGGTTACGGTGGTGCAACCGCTATGGATTTCACCCTTCCCGTTATTCGAAGCAGCGGCGGCCTTGCCTGCGTGCCGGTAGCGATTGCCTCCGGCTTTTTACTGTCGTTTCTGTCGCCGGTGCTGATGGGGACCTTTCTGGCTTTGGGTTGAGCGGCAGGAATCCGATGACATTCAGAATCTGAAATTGACCCGGTGCAATGCTTTGGTCAGATTTACCGATATAGTGGCTACGTATTAGTATCCGAATAAACGATGCCGCTCCGGAGCCTGAATGAACCGCCGCCAATTCCTGCAACTGTCCGTTGCCGCCCTTTCGGCTCTGGGGTTGGCCGGTTGTTCAAAATCCGCACCGCTGCGTACTGGCATTCATCCCTGGATTGGTTACGAACCCCTTTACCTGGCGGAGGAGTTTGGCTGGCTGCCGGATTCGGTTCGGCTGGTCAAACATTCGGCAGCCAGCGACTCCATGGCGGGTCTGCTGGCCGGCGAGCTGGATGCCGCCGCCTTGATCCTGGATGAAGCGTTACGGGTATACGCGGAGGGCGTACCCCTGCGTGTGGTAACGGTTACCAACGTGTCTGTCGGTGCCGATGTCCTGGTGGTCAAACCCACCATCACCAGTCTTGCCGGGCTCCGGGGCCGGTCCATCGCCGTCGAACTGGGTGGCGTCTCGGGGATTATGCTGTTCTCTATTCTGGAGCGGGCCGGCTTGAGTACCGATCAGGTTTCGTTGGTTGATCTGCCGGTGAATCGCCATTTGTCCGCCTGGCAAAATGGCGATATTGAAGCGTCGGTATGCTACGAGCCGACTGCCTCGGTGCTGGAGCAGGCCGGAGGTACCCGGCTATTCGATAGCAGTCACGTGCCTGATACCATCTTTGATACCCTGATCGTCACTGAGGCAGCCGCCCGCCGAAAACCCGGTTCGGTGCGTGATCTGGTGTACGGCTACTTCCGGGGCCAGCATCATCTGGTGCGCAGCATGCATGATGCAGTGTATCGAGTCGCCACCCGTCAGGGAATAACGCCGGATTCGGTGCGCCGCTCCCTGGCCACGGTGATGCTTCCGGAGCTTGCAGCCAACCAGCGATACCTGGCTCATCATGGCCGGATTGAGGTGGTCGCGAAACGACTGTCCGGCATTCTGGTCCGCGAGGGGTTGATGGCCAGCCATCCTGTGTACGAACGCCTTTGCGACCCGTCATTCCTGCCTCGGAGTTTGTCATGAACCGGCTGTGTTCCTGCACTCTTATTCTAGTGCTAGGCCTGCTGGCCGGACTCTGGGCACCGCTGGCCGTGGCCAAGGAGGCTGTCACTCTGGGGATTCTGTCTTACCGGCCAGAGCCGGTGATCGAGGAACGTTATAGCCTGCTGGCAGAGTATTTGAGCCAGGAAACCGGACTGGAGGTGCGACTGCGGGTATTCAATCAGAATGACATGAACCGGGCGCTGGCCTCCAATCGCGTGGATTTCTTTCTGACCAACCCCAGTCACTTTCTGATGATCCGCAGCGAGCGCAGCCTGACCGGGGTGCTTGCCACCCTGCAACGAGAGTGGCAAGGCCGTTCCACTGGCAGTATTGGTGGCCTAATCCTGACCCGCACCGAACGCAGTGACATCAATCGCCTGGCAGACCTCAGAGGCAAAAGCATAGCTACCCCGGGTATTTATTACCTTGGTGGCTTTCAGGCAGCGGCGCTGGAGCTGAGGGATGCGGGTGTGGACATTCTCCGCCACAACCGGATGGTGCACCTGGGTAATCATGACCGAGTCATTCGAGCGGTATTGACCGGCGATACCGATGTTGGGTTTGTCCGGACCGGCGTATACGAGGAACTCATCCAGGAAAATCCGGCGTTGGCGGACGAGCTGAAAATGATTCATGTCCAGTCGCTGGCCGGCTTCCCGTTTGCGGTGTCTACCCGCCTCTACCCTGAGTGGCCGCTGGTATCTCTGCCCCATGTCGATAGCCAGATTGTGCGTCAGGTGGCGTCTGCCCTGTTTGCTCTGCAACGTGGTCACCCCGCTGCCCGGGCGGCGGGCCTGGCGGGGTTTTCACCCCCCGCAGACTACCAGTCGGTCGAAGACCTGGCCTGAACCCTGAGAATGGCGCCCTATGACCAGGTGCCTAGAGTCACCTGGGTGGATGTGCTGAACCAGTACCGGATCTGGGTGCTGACGGTTGCAGTTCTCTTCGTGATGCTCGTGGTCACCAGTCTCTGGCTCAGCCGCAAGAAGCGCCAGCTGGCTACCGAGGAACGGCGCCAGCGTGAGCTCATTGGCAGCTGGCCCCAGCCGATGCTGATGATCCGTAACGGGGAACTGATCAATTGCAACCGGGCCGCCGTGGATCTGGTGGGTTACACCTCCGAGGCATCGCTTTTAGGTAAGAGCCTGCCCACTTTCTCGCCCCATGCGCAGCCGGACGGTACACCTTCCCTGCAAAAAGCGGATGCACTGATCAGGCGGGTAACGACCGGAGAAGTGGCACAGTCTGAGTGGCTGTTCGTGCGTTCGGACGGTTCCGATGTCTGGGTGGATATGACCCTGGCGCCAGTCTATGAACACGATCAGGAGAGCCCTTCCATTCTCTGTTCCTGGTACGACATTACCCGCCGTAAGTATGCAGAGGAGCGCCAGCGACTGGCCCTGCGAGTGTTTGAGAATGCCCGTGAAGCTATTTTTATCACCGATGCCCACGGTGTTGTCATGGACATCAACGAAGCCTACTCACTGATTACCGGGCGGGACCACAAGGTGGCGGTAGGCAACCTCCCACCCATGCCCATGGACGAAGGCAGTGCCATCCTGATTGCGGCGCGCAAGCACGGCGTCTGGACCGGCGAATTCTCCAGCAGGCACCGGGATGGTCACGCCATCGTGCTCAGCCTCACCCTGAGCAGCGTGTTCGATGAGCAGGGGCAGCTCAGTCATTTCGTCGGGGTGTTCAGTGACGTCACCCAGCTCAAGGAAACCGAGAAACAGCTGCGCACCATGGCGCACTATGATTCACTGACCGGCTTGCCGAATCGGGTGCTGTTCTCGGACCGGCTGGAGCAATCCATGGCCCAGGCCCGCCGGCAGAACTATCAGTTGGCGGTGATTTACATCGATCTGGATCATTTCAAACCCATCAACGATGCCTTCGGGCACGACGCAGGGGATGGTTTGTTGGTGGAAGTTGCCCGCCGCATGCGTTCAACCCTGCGCGAGGAAGACACCCTGGCCCGGCTGGGAGGTGATGAATTTGCCGCCATCGTGGTGAACGTCGCCGACCAGCAAACCCTGGAGGCGTTGTTGGCGCGCTTATTAACCAAGATTGGCGACCCGGTGTGGGTAGCTGACCACAGTGTTGAGGTGTCTGCCAGCCTGGGTTATACCCTGTACCCGCAAAACGTGGAGCTGGATGGCGACCAGCTGTTACGCCAAGCAGACCAGGCCATGTATCGCGCCAAACGTGAGGGTAAAAACCGTTACTGCAGGTTTTCTGACTCAGGCAGCTGATGCTGGGCGCCATTGAGCAAATGGATGGCCGGTTGCCATTTCAGGGCCTTGCTCCACTGGTCATTGAGCCGCCGTACAGAACTCAGGGTATCCAGAGCCTGGTCCCCCAGGGTGGTGCTGAAATCCCGCCGTACCATCATCTGCAACATCGTGTTTTTCAACCGGTGGTAAGTGCCCTCTGCCTCGGCCAGCAGCGTCTCAGCCGGGCCTTCTGACGCGATCAGCTCCCGGATGGTATCCAGATAGTGCTCCAGTGTCTCAGCTTGCTCGGCAAACTCGGTCCGGTGGCTTAGCTGCCGCAGCTGCAACAGTCGGGTGGTGAGATCGGTGGCTTCGGCCAGGTAGCGGCAGGTGCGGATACTGATGGTCAGGGCATCCACCACAGACGGGTGCATTTTTTCTGCCCTCAGTCGGCCGATATAGTCAGTGATCGCCCGGTTCAGGTTGCGGATGGCATCGGCTTTCGGCCGGATATCGGCTTCGGTCAGGCTCTCCCGATCAAGACACACCCTCAGCAGGCCCCGGCTATGGCCGATCAGTCGTTTCATTTCCTGGTCCACCGCCCCGATCGCCAGTTCTGGCGTGGTGATCAGGGTATCGTCCAGATAACGGGGCACGGCATTATCTTCCTCCTTGCTTCGGAACATCCGGCCCAGAAATCGGGCAAAGGGTTTGGTAAATGGCAGCATAATGGCCGCCCCCAGGACATTGAACAGGGTGTGGAACAGCGCCAGAGAAACGGCGGGGTTGGCTTCCAGGTTCAGCCAGTCGGTCAGCATCGCCAGGGTCCACAGCATCACCGGCAGTATCATCAGGGCGATGGCGCCGGTAAATACGTTGAACAGGATATGGCCAATCGCCAGCCGGCGAGCATTGGCGGTGGCTTTGAGGGCCGACAGGGCAGCCGTAGAAGTGGAGCCCAGGTTGGCGCCGATCACCGCCGCTGCCGCATTGTCCAGACTGATCAACCCACCGGCTGCAGCGGTCAGAACAATGGCCAGGGCGGCGCTGGAGGATTGCGTCAGAACCGTGGCCAGAAACCCGATGGCCAGAAACGTAAACAGGCCATAATCCGGGCTGATAATACCGCCGTCGGTAAAGCCCCCGGCCAGGGATTCCAGTGCCGTCTTGAGAATCGACAGGCCGAGGAAAAACAGCGCAAAGCCCGCCAGCGCCTCCCCTAGGAACTGGTTCCGCTGATTGCGGCTGATCATCTTGAAGCCGACACCGGCCGCCAGCAGCGGCAGCGCCAGGGCTTCGATCTTGAACCCGAACCCCACCAGGCTGACTAGCCAGGCGGTCATGGTGGTGCCTATGTTGGAACCGAAAATGACCCCGAGAGACTGAGCCAGGGTTAGAAGGCCTGCGTTGACAAAGCCAATGGTGGCAACGGTAACCGCCCCGGAGTGCTGCACAATACCGGTGATGGCAAAGCCGGCCATCAGGCCCCGCAGGGGGGTTCTGGTCCAGGTGCCTAACAGGTGTCGTAACTGGTGGCCAGCGGCGTTCTTCAGGCCGGTGGTCATCATTTCCATGGCCAGCATGAACAGCGCCAGGCCACCGAGAATCTGGAACACGGATGAGATCATGGTTCGGTTGTCGTTGTGATTTTCGGATTAGTGGCGAGTGTAGCAGAGGTTGGCTGGCGCGATGCCTCAGGCCAGGAATTTGCGCACATCCAGTTTGTAGTCTTCCGGGTCCACCGCCCGGACAATCCGGTCCTGGTTGCCGGCGCGGGATAGATCGATGGTTTCCACCGTAATCGGTAGTCGAAACCGGGTGTGGTATATCACCCGTACCACGGGCAGGCGCTGATCCTGATCGTTGGTTTCCACCACCACCCCCAGCCGTCCACTCTCAAGGAGTACCAGCGAGCCCACCGGGTACAGGCCGATGCAGCGGATAAACTGTTTCACCAGTTCCGGGTCCAGATGGTCACCACTCCATTCGAGCAGTTTTTTCAGCCCCTGGGACGGCGTCATACCCTTGTGATACACCCGGTCGGAGGTGATGGCATCGTACACATCGGTGATTGCCACCATGCGCCCGTATTCGGTAATTTCTTCGCCCTTGAGACCCTCCGGGTAACCACTGCCATCCAGTTTCTCATGGTGCTGGGCGGCGGTAATCACGGCGATTTCGCCGATGCTTTCGGTGCTGGCAAGGATGTCCCTGGAGTGCCGGGCGTGCAGTTTCATCACTTCAAATTCTTCCGCCGTCAGGCGGCCGGGTTTATGCAGGATGTCATCTGGGGTGAGGATCTTGCCAAGATCATGGAGCAGGGCGCCCACCACGGTTTGATGCAGTACGTCTGCCGGCAGTTTACGGTAGTTGCCGAACAGTGACATGAGCACACTGAGGTTAACGGAGTGTTCCAGCAGGTAGTTGTCTTTCTCACGGATGCGGCCGAGGCAACTCAGGGCGTTGGCGTTTCTCAGAACGGAGTTTTGCAGTTCGTCGGCCAGTTGGTGAATGGGCGCGATATCAATGGCGGCACCCATTTTGACGTTGTTCATGAAACTGCCCACCAGGCCCTGGGCCTGGCTGTGAATCCGCTGGGCGATGACAATCTCTTCTGTCAGGGCAACCCTGTGCTGGATGCCCGGGCGCTGTTCACCTGCATTCTGCAGGGCCTGTTCATTGCGCTGATCCACTTCTTGGGCGGTCTCAGCGTCTTGGGAGTCCAGCCCTTTCTCAACGTCGATATAGACGTATTGGACCCCCATCCTGCGGATTTTCTCGATGGTCTCTTCCCGCTTGATCACCCCTTTCTTGCGCTGGGTGTTATGGGGAATCCAGTCGTTATTCAGGTCGGAAATGTACATGCCGACCTTCAACGCAGCGATGGGGATGCGTTTGATCATGGTTGTGGGAAGAACGTCCTCAGGCTGTTCTGGTAAGTCTGGGCTAAGACCTGGTCGAGGGGGAGATCCTTCACCTCGGCGATTTTCTCGGCAACAAACGGCAGATAGAACGGTGCGTTTTCCCGGCCACGGTAGGGTACCGGCGTCAGGAAAGGTGCATCGGTTTCCAGCAGAATCTGCTCAATCGGGGCCATGCGCACGATATCCCGAACGTTCTCTGCCTTGTTGAAGCTGGTGATGCCGTTAAAACCAAGGCACCAGCCTTGATCCAGCGCATAGCGGGCCAGCCCGGCGCCGGAGGTAAAGCTGTGAATCACTCCTCGGCGGGTCAGGGTCTGCTCAAACTCCTGCAGGATGGCGATGGTGTCGTCGTCTGCTTCTCTGCTGTGGATCACTACCGGGCGGTCACTGTCGCAGGCAATTTGCAGCTGGCGACGGAATACTTCCCGCTGCACACCCCGGTCTGCATTGTCGTAGTAATAGTCCAGGCCGATCTCGCCGATGGCGACGATTTTGTCATCCCGGGCATGCTCGCGGATTTCAGCCTCTACCTCATCGGAATAGCTTTCCGCTTCGTGGGGGTGAATGCCCTGGGTGCCATACACCCAGGGCTCAAGCTGGCTGAGTTCTCGCACAGCGGCCAGGTTTTCCGGAGACACGGCAATGGTGATCACCCGTTCGATGTTCACCTTGCGGCTCTGTTCCAGGATCTCGGCCAGTGGCCGATCCTTCAGGTAATCCAGATGGCAGTGGGTCTCGATGATCGGGTGATCAAATACGGGAATCTCACGACGTTTCTTACTCATGCCTGGGGTCTATGCTCCATCACAGCCGTCGCTTGGCTGCTATTCTGAGAATTGGATCACGCTAGTTTATCACCTTGGGTGATCGTTGCATTGCATCGTGCTGATAGGGAGTTTCCTTGATGGAGTATACGGCGTTCGCACGAACATGGTTTCTGGACCCGAAAAAGCCGGCGCTGGGTCGATACCCCAGTCTGCTGGATGACGACGAAAAACTACCGGCACTGGAGTCGAGCCTGGAAGATATCGGCGAGTACCAGCGCCGGCTTTGGGCCAATGGTCGGAAAGCCCTGTTGCTGGTGATACATGGCCCGGATACCAGTGGCAAAGACAGCCTGATTCGAACACTTGCTACCTATGCCGATCCTGCAGGCTTTCATGCCTGGTCGTTCAGCAGGCCCACAGCAACAGAATCTGCCCATGATTTCCTTTGGCGTGTCACGCCTTTGTTGCCGGCTTATGGGCAGATGGTCGCATTCAACCGCAGCCACCACGAAGCGGTGATCGCGGAACGGGTTTGGCCGGTGCGGGCCGAGGAAAGTTACAACTGGCAAGCCCGGTACCGGGCGATTCGGGATTTCGAGCAGCACCTGGTCAGTGAGGGTACCTGTGTGGTGAAGGTCTGGCTGAATCTGTCCGAAGACGAACACAAGCGAAGGTTGCTAAAGCGCCTGGACAAGCCTCGTAAACGGTGGAAGTTTGACCGCTCCGATATCGAGGGCTGGAAAATGCGAGATAAATACCAGGCGTATGCGGAGGAAGCGCTGGCAGCCACCCATACCAATGAGGCGCCCTGGTTTATTGTGCCCGGAGATCGCAAACCTGAGGCCAGGGCCATTGTGGCGGCGCTGGTGGCGGAAGTGCTCAAAAGCCTGGCGCCAGACTATCCGGAGGAGCATCCGGATGTACTGGAAGAGTATCGGACCCTGCTGGCTGAGAATGGCGTGGAGTAACGGAGGCGAGTTATGCATATCGTGGTTGTAGGCGGTGGTGTGGTCGGCGTTACCACGGCTCGTGAGCTGCTGCGCCGTGGCCACCAGGTGACGGTGCTGGAGCGCCATCCGCTGGCCGGTAACGAAACCAGCAAAGGCAACGCGGCCCAGCGATCCTATGGTGTGGTCTATCCCTGGGCCGACCCCTCGATGGTGTTCAAGGCCTTGCCCTGGATTCTGCAGAAATCCGGCCCGTTGAAACTGAAAGTGCCGCCGTCACTGGATGCCATGCGTTTCATGTTCGCCACACTTCGTTATGCCTGGTCGCCGGGTCTATTCGGATTGAACAAACGGGCCATGTTGCGTCTGGGCATGCACAGCCGGGAGCGCTTCGTGGCCCTTGAGCAGGAACACGATCTGGCCTTCGACGGCCAGCATCGTGGGCTGCTGCACCTGGCCAGCAAGCCGGAGGCCATGGATGACTACCGGGCTATTCACGAACTGCTGAATGACATGGGTATTGCCTCCCGGCTACTGACGCCGGCACAGGTCAGGGAAACGGAACCGGGTATGACCGGTGATGGCCCCCTGTACGGTGCCATTAGCTATGAAACCGATGGCACTGGCGACTGCCATCGGTTTTCCCGCTCACTGGCGAACGTGTGCGAGCAGCTGGGCGCGAACTTCCGATACGATGTGAAGGTGGAGCGGCTGATCGCGGACGATACCCGCGTGAAAGCGGTGCAGCTGACCAACGCCGACGGTCGGCTGGAAACCCTGGAGGCGGACGCCTTTGTAGTTTGTGCCGGCTGCTGGTCACCTCAACTGGTGCAGCCACTGGGGCTGCGTTTGCCGATCTATCCGATCAAGGGTTACAGCATCACCGTACCCCTGCATGATGCGGCCAAGGGCCCGCTCAGCACGATTCACGATGACAACTTCAAGGTGGTGTCTACCCGCTTGGGTGACCGATTGCGTGCAACCGGATTTGTCGAGCTGGCGGACTTCAACCGGGACATTCCGCAAGCGCGGATTGATACCATCAAACGGTCCGTTGAATCCCGTTTTCCGGGGTGTGCGGACCTGGCGGCGGCAGAGACGTGGACCGGGTTCCGCCCGATGACGCCGGACGGCCCCGCGATCATCGGAAAAGGCCCCAGGGACAACCTGTTCCTGAATACCGGCCACGGTACCTTCGGCTGGACCCTGTCTGCCGGCAGTGCAGATGTCATTGCCCAGGTGATTGATGGCGAGGAGCCGTCTGTGGTGCTGGATGCTTTCCGGCCCGGACGCTTTGCGGAATAGCGTCAGAGTTTGCGCTCGATATTGCCACACAGGGTGTGAACGAAGCCGATATCCCGGTCAGACAGCAGCGGCAGTTTTTCGAACACCCACTGGGATAGCTTTTCGTCTGCCGGAGCGTCCAGTTCTGGCAACAGGCTCTCCAGCCGCGAGCGCAGTGCCGCCAGGCCTGATGTGCTGGCCGCGGTTTCCGGCTGTACACTGGCTTTTTGCAGCCCGGATAGCTCCCAGGCGTAAAGCATCACCGCCTGGGCCAGGTTCAGGGAGGGATAAGTCACCGCCATGGGGAACCCGGTCAACAGATCGCACAGGGCCAGCTCCTCGTTGGCCAGGCCCCGGTCTTCCCGCCCGAATACCAGGGCAGCCGTGGCCGCTGTATCCCCCTTGTTAGAGAGCACCGTGCGAAGTGCGGCGGGCTCGTGCCAGTCCTGCCTGTTATGCCGGGGCTTGGCCGAGGTGCCCATCAGCAGATCCGCGGAGTTTCTTACCGCTGCCAGATCAGGGAAAATGCGCGCATTATCGAGAATGTGATCACTGCCATGGGCCAGCCAGTGGGCTTCCGGCCGGGTATGCAGGTCGGAATTGACCAGCCACAGGTCGGAAAAACCCATGGTGCACAGGGCTCGGGCAGCCGCGCCGACGTTCTCCGGAACTTTTGGTTCAACCAGTACAAAGGCCAGTTTCATGACGTTACCTCCGGCGGCGAGTGTACACCAGTCGCCCGTGACTTTTTACAACCGCTGGCAGGCCGTGAACGACTGGCTTGCCCGGCATGAGCCACTCTGGCGCCCGATTCCCTTTATGGAACCAGCACCGGCGTGGAGCCGGGATTGTCCGGAACTCGCGGCCTGGCTGGAAGCGCTGGGTGACCATGACTGTGAGTATCTGGAAGAGAATCTGGCAGAACTTTCACAAAGCGTCGCCTGCTTCGTCCCGGACCTGGCCGGTTACCCTGACCTGATAGCGGTGCCTGCCCTGACCACCACAGACGACAGCCGGGCGGCGGCGCTGGCCGAAGTGGCTGCGGTGGATATGCCGGGGCGCAAGCGCGAGCAGGCAGGCGCCTTTTCAGCATCGGTGCGGCCACTGACTGGGCCGGTACTGGACTGGTGCTGCGGCAAGGGCCATCTGGCCCGCACTCTGGTTGGGCAAGGGGCGCCTTCGGTGCTGGGGTTTGAATGGAATCCGGAACTGGTGGCGGATGGCAATCGCCTGGCGCAGCATTACCAGGATCCTGTCACCCTGCGCCATCAGGATGTCATGGCTGAAACCCTGACCTGGCCCGGCAGTGTTCATGGTGTTGCCTTGCATGCCTGCGGAGACCTGCACCGGCAATTGATTCGCCGAGGCAGCGTGGAACAGACACCACGTCTGAGTTTCTCGCCCTGCTGTTATCACCTTACCGAACATGAAACCTACCCGTTGATGTCTGAGCATGCACGGCACCACGCTGGCGCATTGAGCATTGATCGCAACGGCCTTCGGCTTGCGGTGCAGGAGACCGTTACGGCCCCGGCCAGGGTGCGCGAGCAAACCCGACAAATCAGTATCTGGCGCCTGGGCTTTGATGCCCTTCAGCGGCACCTTCGCGGCGTCGATAGCTACCTTCCAGTACCATCCCATCCCGGGCGTTTGAATGCAGGTGATTTCAGAACCTTCTGTGCCTGGGCGGCCGATAAAAAGCGCCTGGAGCTGCCGGAAAGCCTGGACTGGCAGCACTGGCTGGCTGAAGGGGAACGCCGGTTCCAGCAAGTATGCCGGCACGAACTGCTGCGGCACCTGTTCCGGCGGCCGCTGGAGCTCTGGCTGGTGTTTGATTATGCGGTGTTCCTGGAGGAGCAGGGCTATCGGGTGCGGCTGGGGGCCTTTTGTGAGCGCTCACTGACTCCGCGCAACCTGTTGCTGGATGCGGTCAGGGTGTCGGACTGATGTCTTTCTGAAGAGCGTTGGCTCGGAAACAAACAAGGCGCCGGAGGGCGCCTTGTTTGCTCATTACCTTATGAGTTGGTCTTAGCGACTAACCTGAATGCGTGCTTCAACACGGCGGTTCTGGGCACGGCCAGCGGTCGTGTCATTGCTGGCAATCGGCTCGGCTTCGCCATAGCCCATGGCGCTGACGCGCTCCGGATCAACGCCCAGCACATTGGTCAACCGGTTAGCAACGGCCTCGGCACGACGCTGGGACAGGAGGCGGTTGTACTCCGCGTCACCAATGCTGTCGGAGTGACCCGCGATTTCCACGGTGGTTTCCGGGTACTCGGCCATAAAGTCCGCTACGCGACGAATTTCGTTATCGAACGTGGCATCAATCTCGGAGCTGTTCGTGGGGAACTGAACCCTAAGCTCAATGGTTTCCACGGTTTCAGTCATACCTTCGCAGCCGCGCTCGTCAACGGTGGCACCGGCAGCAGTATTCGGACATTCGTCGCGGTAATCCGGCACGCCGTCACCATCGCTGTCCACCGGGCAGCCCCGGCTGTCTACCTGAACACCGGCTGGCGTGTTCGGGCACTGATCGCGGTTATCGGGCACACCATCACCGTCCGAATCTGCGGGAGCCGGTGCTGGCGCGGGGGCAGGAGCGGGCTTCGAGGAAGCAACAGTGCGGGTGAAGGCCCAGCTCAGGCCAAGTGAGGCCATGGTGTCAAAGGTGCTTTCATCAATACCGTGGAACTCTCGGAGATCGCCACGGATGGAGATGCTGTCGCTGACATTGTAGCGGAAGCCCACGCCCACGTTTACACGGGTTTCTTCGTGATCGGTGCCTGCAGTGGTGTAGTAAATAGTATCATCCACACCGAATTCGGCATGGCCGGCACCCACACCGAATTCGGCATGGCCGGCACCCAGTGATACGTACGGGTTCCATACTGCGTCCGGGCCGGCAAAGTAATAGGTGCCGTCAATTCTCAGTTCCTGGAACTCTGATTCTCCCGCGACATATTTGCGGTCCGCATCAGCCCGTGAGTACACGGCTTCAACCGACCAGCGCGGCAGGAAGCGATACTCAACGCCAACACCAAAGGTGCCGGTTTCGCTCAGATCCCGTTTGTCATCAAACAGCTGGAAGCCGGCGAATGGGTTCAGGTAAATGGTTTCCTGGCGGTCGGCCAGAGCGGGCGTGGCAAGGGATGCTGTAAGGGCGGCCAGAGCGACCGGGCGCATGATCTTCATGCAGAACCTCCTGTTTAGTTGTTATTTCCTGCAGTTCTCTCAGGAATGAAAACTCCGAAAAACACCTGTATTACTCGGAATTTAGGTCAGTAAGCCAAAAAAAACAAAAAAATGACAGTAGTTGGTACGTCGGGAATTGTACGCAGTTCACTGACAGCGTCGTTTTAATCTGATATCGACGTGAAATACAGATGAGCGCTCTTCTTGCTGAAGTTCAGGGTATCGCCATTGGCAAAGCGCACTTCAAACGAACTCTCATCCTCTGACGTCACGTCGCCAGCACCGAAGATGGCGTGGACAACACGCGCATGATGCCAAACCGGTTCCGTGGTGACAGCCTGAGGCGCATTCTTCTGGCCTTCAATGACAATCCCCTCGCGGTCTGCATAACGCAGGCTGACCGGTGTAAGCGGGACGCTAAGGCTCAGTGACCCTGTTTCTTTTGGGTAGTTCCCCTCCAGTACGGCACCCAGTTCCCTGGACAGCTCAAAGCACAACTCGGCCACAAACCGGCTGGGGCCCTGATCGCCCTCAAGGTGGGGTTGTTGACTGGCTGGACGGGTAATCAGATGCAGGGCCTGGCGGGTTCGGGTCATGGCCACGTAGAGCAGCCGCCGCTCGCTTTCCAGTAGAGCCCTGGCATCGTCCTGGGGCCTTGGGCTGTAGGGCAGGTATTTCTCCTGCAGGCCGGGAATAATCACCACCGGCCATTCGAGCCCCTTGGTGCGATGGATGGTGGACAGCAACACCCCGTGACCCTGCTGCTCTCCTGCCTGCTGTTTCAGCGCTTTCAGATGATCCAGTGCGCCCTCAGCCGTCAGATCCAGTCCCTTCAGGTACTCCCGGAAGCCCTGCACGGTATCAATGCGCTCCTCGGCACTGTCGTGGGTCAGCGCCAGGCTGCGAATGCCCTCGTAGAGCTCCATGTGCTCCGCATACACACTGATCAGCCCCGCGACCGGACCCTTATATCGCTCAAGCTGCGCCAGCACCTCGCCCAGCTTACGAAGTTTGCGGCCCGCCATCGGGGCAAGCGCGTCAAAATCCATCTCAAGCAGCCGCTCATGCCAGGCCCCGTCAAACGCTGCCAGGAACTGTGCCAGGTTCTCCAGTTCAGGCTCTTTCAGGCCAACATGGGGAAACCGGAGCAGCAGCCGCGCCAGATCCAGCCGGTCGGAATCCGGCAGCAACTTCAGCCGGCCGGTCACCACCATCAGCAGGGCGGTGATGGCCTGCACCTCGCGACTGAACAGTGCCCCCTTACCGGCGTCAATTCGGTAAGGCACCTGCCGGGCCAGCAACTTCAGCTCAATCGGCACACTTTGGCTCCACACCCGGAACAGAATCGCGGTCTGACTGTTCTGCCCCGGTGCTTGCTGCTGCAGAATGCGCAGCACCTGGTCACCGTCATTCTCCGCTCGATGCAGGTCCACGGTGGTCGCCGGCGTGGACGGATGCGAATGACACATCACATCCTTACGCCCGGTGTTATGGCAAATCAGATGATTGGCCAGCAATGCCACCTGATGCCCGTACCGGAAGGTGTAGCTCAGCGTCTGCTCCAGCGGGCTCTCAAACTCATCACTGAACCGGCGCAAAATAAACTCCGGCTTGGCCCCGCGAAACTCATAAATGGTCTGGTCCGGATCCCCCACCACCGTCACCCGAGCCCGGTCACCGGCCACGTAGCGCAACAACAGATGCTGAATCTCATTGGTATCCTGGTACTCATCCACCAGGATCAGATCCATCTTGTTACCCACCAGACGCTGCAGAGGCGGGTTCTGATGTATCGCCATCACCGGCTCATACAACATATCCGCATAACTGATCCGCCCCTGGCCTTTACGCCACTGCTCGAAACTGTGGAACAAATCGATCAGATACCGATGCTTGTCCGAATACCCCAACTCCTCAAACACCACCTCCGCCGGCGACAACCCGGTCTTCACCAGATCAATAAACCCGGTGGCCGTCTCCACAAACTCTTTCTTGTTGCGCCGAATCTCATCCGCCAGATCCTCCGGCGCCAACCGCCGGGTCAACAACCAGGCCTGAAACGCAATCTCCTGCTCGGTCAGAATCTTCTCCGAAAACCCCGGCAGATACCCCTCCCGAACAAACCGCTTATACAACCGCAGCCCCATGGCGTGATACGTCCGAATCTCCGGCAACGCCAGCCCGGACCGATCACACACCTCCTGCAGCTTCCGCTCAAAATCCACCCGGGCACTGCGATTGAACATCAACACCAGCATCCGGTCCGGATCATGCCCTTGCTCCAGCAGAAACCGAATCCGCCAGGCCAGCGTCGACGTCTTGCCACTGCCCGCCACAGCGGTGATCACCGCATGCTCATAGCCGGCCGTAATAATCGCCCGCTGCTCGTCGGTGAGAAACTCGGGCAGGTGAGAGGTATTCGGGATTTGGGGTTTGGTAGGCATGCGGGCTATTGTACTGGCCAACTGGTAGCGGGAATAGCGCTCCCGCATAATCGTAAAAGATTGGATTATGGGGGAATATTACTCACCAGTTGAATGCAAGGGGTTGGGTAAGCCTTTCAAAACTGTGCGGAGCCAGGGATGGCGGAGCCCAAGCGCCCCAGGGATGGGCCGAAGGAGCGTGTTTTGAAAGGCTTACCCAACACCTTGCCACCTCCGAAACCTGAAGAGATGGGGAAAGATGAAAACTGAGCAATCGCTAAACGTACTGGGCGAAAAACTGGAAACCTGCGGCAACAGCCCAAAAACCGGCTTCTACCGCGACGGCTGCTGCAACACCGGCCCCGATGACCTGGGCAACCACACCGTCTGCGCCATCGTCACCGCCGACTTCCTCGAATACTCCAAAGCCCAGGGCAACGACCTCTCCACGCCCAGGCCCGAATTCGGCTTCCCCGGCCTGAAACCCGGCGACAGCTGGTGCCTCTGCGCCGGCCGCTGGCAGCAAGCCTTCGAAGCCAACAGTGCCCCGCGGGTCAAACTGCGCGCCACCCACCAAAGAGCCCTTGAAGCTTGCGAACTTGCTGACCTCAAAGCCCATGCCGCGGATCTCAGCTGAATGACTGACACAAGCCGGGAGCATCCGACCGCAGACTGGCAAAGCCTGCAAACCACGCTCAGGACCATCGGCCACCGCCGCCTGATTCTGGTGGAAGGCTCGCAGGAAAACACCTGCACCTGGATGCACCGGCAACTGTCCCGGATGGACACCAGCCACAGCCTGTGGGTTGGCCGGGCCGAACACGCTGAAGCCGTGGGCCTGCCACACCTTCAGGCCAACCATTACCAGCAATGGCTGGGCCGGGAAACCAGCCTGCTGGTCTGGGACGGCTGGCAAGGAAACCCGCCCGATGCCTTTGCGGCACTGGCAGGCACACTGCAGGCCGGAGGTATACTGTTCTGGCTGGTGCCGCCCCTGGATCAGTGGCGTCACTATGGCGATCCGGATTATGTCCGCACCGGCCTTGATCAAGCCGAAGCGCATCCATTTGCCGCCAGGCTGGCGATGGTGATCAGTGGCGATACCTCCATCATCCGGGTACAGGCAGACGACTCAGGCTTGATAAACTGGCCGGAATTGCCGGCAAATACTGCCGGTTTCACCCCGCAAACCACCGACGAACAGCAACAACTGCTGCAACACCTGGAGCGGTTCGGCCAGGGCCGCCGCCGACGCCCCCTGGTGATCACCGCGGACCGGGGCCGTGGCAAGTCTGCCGCCATGGGCATCGCTGCGGCCCGTCTGCTCCTGGCCGGTCGCGAGCAGGTGCTGGTGACGGCCCCTTCCCGGGATAACGTGGATACCCTGTTCAGGCACGCAGTGCTCGAACTTGGCGATCAACTGGCTGAACAGTCGGAATCGGTTCTTGTGACCCGCGAAGGCCACCGCTTGAGCTACATGCCGCTGCCAGAGCTGCTGACCGCCCGCCCGGCCGCCGAGGTGGTTCTGGTGGACGAAGCTGCCGGCCTGCCGGCGCACTGGTTACGCGACATACTGTTGGGCTGGCCGAGGGTGGCTTTTACCACCACGGTTCATGGCTATGAAGGCACCGGGCGTGGTTTTGCTATCCGGTTTCGTGAGGTTCTCGACCGGGAAACGCCTCACTGGCGAGGAATCCCGTTACACCAGCCGGTACGCTGGGCTGGTGATGATCCTTTGGAACGGCTGGTGTTCAGGCTGTTTCTGCTGGCCGCAGAGGGTGCGGTAGAGCCCGTGCCGGAGGTTGCTGGCGTTGATATCCAGCCCTGGGTGCCGGCTGGCGCCAGCGAGCAGGAGCTGTCACAGGCCTTCGGTCTGCTGGTCGATGCTCACTACCGGACAACGCCCGCAGACTTGCGGCAATGGCTGGATGACCCCGGCGCGCAATCCTGGCGCGCAGTGTACCGGGGGCAAACGGTGGGTGTGCTTTGGGGCACCGTTGAAGGCGGTATCGAAGCAGGATTGGCCGAGCAGATAGTGCAGGGCCGCCGCAGGGTAAGGGGCCACCTGCTGGCACAATCCCTGGCCAGCCATGGTGGCTTCCCGGAAGCCGCCAGCCTGAAAACCCTGAGAGTGGTCCGCATTGCAGTTGTGGAGCAGGCCCGCCACCTTGGGATAGGTCGCCAACTGGTGGATGCTGCCGCCGCAGCTTGCTGCGGGCAGGGCCTGGACGCGATCGGCACCAGCTTTGGTGGCAACGATCCGTTGGTCAGATTCTGGCAGGCTTGTGATTTTCGGGTGGTTCGTCTGGGTTTGCGCCAGGAAGCAAGCACCGGCGAGTTTCCGGTGCAGATGATGCGTGGCCTGTCCGATGCCGGGGCCAGTCTCGAGACGCAACTGAGAACCCGGTTTGCCCGCCACTGGCAGGTGTTGGTTCCTCGCCACTGGTCGCAGCTTGAGCCTATACTTATGGGCACCCTGGGCGCGGATTTGCCGCCAAACGCTGGCGCGGATAACGACGATCTGCGGGATTTGCAGAGCTTTGCCCATGGTTTTCGAGGGTTTGAACTGGCCCTGCCGATGCTGCAGGCAGTGAGCGTTGCCCCGGGTGTGATGGCCTGGCTGAGCCGGCAACCGGACTTTCCGTTGTGGTGCCGGGCGGTGCTGCAGGGATGGTCTTGGGCGGCACTGCAGGCTGCGTTACTGTGCAGCGGTCAACGGGACGCAGAGCAGCGGCTCCGGGGGTTGGCCTGTCAACTTCTGCAAAACGGGCCCGAGTTGTGAACGGTTCGATTTAATTCTTGCCATCGGCTGCTCAGAATAGCTGCAAAAATCACACAAGAGATTGCTCATTATGGCCAGGGAAGCAGGCAAGGTTGTTCTTCTGTTAGTCACCGTCACATTGGCGATGCTGTCCGGCTGCGCGTCAACGGGCGCTGGAAAAGGCGCAGCCGACATCTCCGGAGACCCGGGCCAGCTAATGGCAGCGGTCAAGGCCGATGAAGACCGGACAGTGCTCAACCTGCTGTCGCAGGGAGTCAGCCCCAATGTTCAGGCAGATGCCGGGGAAAGCCCGCTGATGGTGGCCTCTGCCAACGGTAATCGCCGGATTGTGCGCCTGCTTCTGGCGGCGGGGGCAGAGGTGAATGCCCGGGATGCCCGCGGTTATACCGCCGTTATTCACGCCGCGGAAAACGGCCACCTGGCGGTGGTCAGGGCCTTGCTGGCGGCCGGGGCCAATGTAAACGTCAGCCAGGACGGGCAATCCCTGTTGATGAAAGTGGTGGAAAGCGGCGACTTGCTGACCGCGGAAATGCTGCTGGCGGCCGGGGCCGATGTTCACTTCCGGAGCGCCGATGGTCGCACCGCCCTGGACCTGGCCCGGGCCAGCAACAATCAGGATCTGGAAATGTTGCTGGTTCAGGCGGGCGCTGCACGGTAGCCAGCCGGGTCAGTCGAGGCCCATCGGGTCGTTGGTATCATCCCACTCCGGCTGGAAGTGCCGTCCGATCACGTCCGCAGGCACCTCTGCTACCGACGGGTAAGACCAGTCCGGCGACCGGTCTTTATCGATCAGTAACGCCCGAATACCCTCGGCCAGATCGGGCCGGCGCGTGCACTCCTGTGCGATGGCCAGCTCCATTCGGAAAACGTCCTTCAGGGACATCTGCTGACCTTTGCGCAACTGGTGCCAAACCAGCCAGGCGGTGACCGGACAACCATCTCTTAAGGTTCGCTGGCAAGCCTGCCACCAGGGGTCTTCGTTGTCGGCAGACAGCAGTTGATCCACCACGGTTGGCAGATCGTCTCCAGCACTCAGGCGTGCAATGGTCTGTTCGTGCTGCTCCAGGTGGCCGGCCGCCAGGCTGCGATAGTCCAGGGCTTCCAACTGGTTGAGCAGCCGGAACAGGCGGTTGTCGTCGGCCGCCGCCTCACCGGTCCAGCGTTCGTCCTGTAGGCGTGAGAGCAAATCGTTCGCTTGTGCGGGCTCGATAACCAGGTCGGCCAGGCCCACCCGAAGTGCATCGCTGACGTTGAGCCGAGCCCCGGTCAGCCCCATGAACAGACCCAACCGACCCGGCAGGCGGTTCAGAAACCAGCTGGCACCAACGTCGGGGAACAACCCGATGCCGATCTCGGGCATGGCCAGGGTGACATCCGGGGTTACCAGGCGGTAACGGCAGGCCGACAGTAGGCCCAGTCCGCCCCCCATGACAATGCCATGTGCCAGGCCAATCACCGGCTTGGGGAAGCGGTGAACGCTGTAATCCAGGCGGTATTCACGGGTAAAGAACCGGGCCGGGGCCTCTGTGTCACCCTGCCCATTCAGTGCATCGTAAAGATTGCGGATATTTCCACCGGCACAGAACGCCCGTTCACCGGCTCCTCGCAGCACCACCAGGCAGATTCGATCGTCCTCGGCCCAGGTGTCCAGGGCCTCCTGAGCCTGAACAATCATCTCTTCGGTCAGTGCATTCAGGGTGTCGGGCGCATTCAGTGTCAGCAGGCCAATATGGCCTTCCCGGCAAGGGAGTTCCTGAACCTCTACGGGCATGAAGTGTCTCTCCGGCAATCACATTGTTCTGTTACAGGTCGCAGTTAGCGGTTTGTTCGTACTGTCCCTTACCCGGTTCGAGAGTAAAAGGGGACCATGGTCGCACGAATGTCCTTGATCTATCACATTTGAGGCAGGGGCCGCCTGTGCTATAAATGAAACCTGAATTACTGTCCGGCATCATCGCCGGTAAGTGAACGTTAAAACGATGAGAGGGTGAACACAATGAATCTGAAGCACTTCGCAGTTGCTGGTCTGTTTGCGCTGGGCGCAGCCGCTCCGTTTGCGGCTGTTGCGGGCGATGCCGCTGCTGGCAAAGCCAAAGCTGCAGTCTGCGCCGCCTGCCACGGGCAAAATGGTATCTCCCAGATCCCGATGTACCCGAACCTGGCCGGCCAGAAAGAACAGTATCTCGTGTCTTCCATGAAGGCCTATAAGAATGGCCAGCGCCAGGGTGGCCAGGCGGCTGTCATGCAAGGCCAGGCCGCTGGCCTGAGCGATGACGACATCGCCAACCTGGCAGCCTACTACGCCAGCCTGCCAGCTGACGGCGGCAAGTAAGACCTCTTGCTGTGAAAGTGGTGCGGCTCAGGCCGCACCACTGACAATCCGGTAGCAGGGCCGATAGGCCGACGTACCTGGCAGTTTCATCCGGTTCTGCTCAACAAACTGCTCCAGCATGGCCTCCAGGGGCCGGATCAGCGTCGGATCACCGGCGATCTCAAACGGACCCTTCTCCTGGATCTGCCGGATACCACTCTCTTTGACGTTCCCCGCCACAATTCCGCTGAAGGCCTTGCGCAGATTTGCCGCCAACAGGTGCACCGGTTGGTCCCTGTGCAGTTCCAATGCTCGCATGTTGTCGTGATTCGGTTCAAACGGTAACTGGAACACCGGATCGATCTTCAGCATCCAGTTGAAGTAATAGGCATCCTGCATGGCGCGCCGGAAGGTTTCCACGTCTTTCATGCCCTGCTTCATGGTTTGTGCCACCCGGGCCGGGTCATCAATGATGATCTCGTATTTGTTGGCCGCCTCATCACCCAGTGCGTTGCGGATGAACTTGTCGATCATCTCGAAATACTCGGCATTCTCCTTGCGCCCGGTGAAGACAACCGGGAAGGGCAGGTCGGCGTTATCCGGGTGTAGCAGGATGCCCAGCAGGTACAGAATTTCTTCCGCAGTACCTACGCCACCCGGGAACACGATCACGCCGTGGCCGCAGCGGACAAAGGCCTCCAGGCGTTTTTCAATGTCTGGCATGATCACCAGCTCGTTCACGATTGGGTTTGGGGCTTCGGCGCCGATAATGCCCGGTTCGGTAATGCCGATGTAGCGGCCGTTCTTCACCCGTTGTTTGGCGTGGCCGATGGTGGCCCCCTTCATCGGCCCCTTCATGGCACCAGGCCCACAGCCGGTACAGATGCTGAGCCCGCGCAGGCCGAGTTGATGGCCCACGTCTTTGCTGTACTGGTACTCATCGTGGCTGATGGAGTGGCCACCCCAGCACACTACCAGATCTGGCTGGCGACCGGCCTGCAGCACCCGGGCGTTGCGCAGGATGTGGAACACCAGGTTGGTAATATCTTCCGGGTTGTCCCGGCGGAAACCTGCGACGGTGTTGGGGATGGAATGGCTATATACGATGTCCCGCAACACTGAAAACAGATGTTCACGGATTGCCCGCAGCATTTCGCCATCCACGAAGGCGTGGCTGGGGGCGTTGATCAGCTCCAGTTTCAGGCCTCGGGGCTGGGGCACCAGGCGAACATCAAAATCGGCGTGGGCCTCCATCAGTTCCTTACAGTCGTCGGTTTCAACGCCGGTGTTGAGCACGGCCAGGGCGCACTGGCGGAACAGACGGTACAAGCCACCCTCGCTCTTGTCCTTGAGCCGGTTGACCTCGTGGTTGGAGAGTATTTCGAGGCTGCCCTCCGGGGAAACCAGGGCATTCATGGTGGATTCGGTCATCGTTGATGGAGCTCCTGATGGTTTCGGCAATGACGGATTTTGAGCCGCTCTGGCAAAAGGGTACACTAAGGCGTTTCTGCTTATTACGCTACCCGACGTTATTCCGATCAAAGTCTTTTTTATGAAACTGCTCATTCGTCCCGCCCCGGAAGTGGCCATCAAGAGTAAACCCGTTCGCCAGCAGCAAATGCGCCAGTTGCGGCAGAATATTCGTAAGTTGCTGTCCCGGCTGGACCCTGAGATTCGGGTGGACGGCAGTTGGGACAGGGTGGATGTGGAGGTTCCCGATGGCCGCAGCCTGGCCGGCACGGTGATTGATGAACTGACCCGTATACCGGGCATTTCCACCATTCAGGAAATCGGCGTTTTCCCCTTTGTCGACATGGATGACATCGGCGAAAAGGCGGTTCAGGCCTACGCTGAGCGCCTTGCGGGCAAGACCTTTGCGGTGCGGGCGCGGCGCCAAGGCAGCCATTCGTTCCGCTCCATTGACCTTGAACGCTCGGTGGGTGCCGCATTGCTCCAGGCTTCCGATGCCCGGGGCGTTGACCTGATGAATCCGGACCTCGAAGTGCGCATCGAGCTCAACGAGGAGCAGTTCCACATTGCCCATCGCCGCCACGAAGGCCTGGGGGGGTACCCGCTGGGTACCGTGGAAACGGTAATGACTCTGGTATCTGGCGGCTATGACTCTTCCGTTGCGGCCTACCTGATGATGCGCCGGGGCATTCGCAGCCACTTTCTGTTCTTCAACCTGGGCGGCACCGCCCACGAAGTGGGTGTGCGCCAAGTGGTGCATTACCTTTGGCAGCGGTATGGGGCCTCCCATGGCGTGAAGTTTATTTCGGTACCTTTTGAAGGTGTGGTGGCCGAGATCATGCGGTCAGTGAATCACCGGCATTGGGGTGTGGTACTGAAGCGCCAGATGCTCAAAGCCGCGGCGGAAATTGCCCGGGACTACACTGCGACCGGTCTGGTGATGGGCGATGCCGTCGCCCAGGTATCGAGCCAGACCCTGACCAACCTGAACGTGGTGGACCGCGCCAGTGACGAGGTGGTGTTACGCCCGCTGATTGCCATGGACAAGCAGGAGATTATCCGCATTGCCAAAGAGATCGGCACCGAGCCCTTCGCCCGGACCATGCCGGAGTACTGCGGGGTTATTTCCAGCAAGCCGGTGACCCGTGCCAAGCTGCACCGGATCGAGGAAGAAGAAGCCAACATGAACCCGGAGGTGCTGGCGCAGGCGATTGTCAATCAGCAGGGCACCATGGTCAGCCAGTTGCTGGACACCATCACCACCCCGGAAGAGGTGGAGCTGGTGCAGACCCCTGCGGTGGAAGACGTGATCATCGACGTGCGACACCCGTCAGAGGAAGAGCGTTCACCACTGACACTGACCAACAACGAGATCCTGAAAATCCCGTTCTACGAACTGAACCAGCAGATTTCTGTTCTGCCGGCCAACCGCCGGTACCTGCTGTACTGTGACCGGGGCACCATGAGCCGGATGCACGCCGGTCACCTGAAGTCAGAAGGGCACGGCAATGTTAAGGTTTACAAGCCTGCCGCCTGACTCAACCCGCCAGGCCTTTAAAGAATTGCTGGACGTTCTCGCTGAGGGCGTCCAGGTCATACCCGCCTTCCTGCACCACCAGTGTTGGCAGCCCCAGCTGGCGTATGTGGGTGCTCAGTCGGCAGAAGCCTTCAGAGGACACCGACACCTTCGCCTGGGGGTCGTTCTTGTAGATATCAAAGCCGAGGGTCAGGATCAGCACATCCGGCTGGTACAGCCGGATTGCGGCCAGGGCCTCTTCAACCTTGGCAAAGAAATCGTCTTCGCTGGCGCCGTGGGGCATCGGTATATTGATGTTGTAACCGTAGCCGTCGCCCTCACCCCGTTCATCCTCGAAACCACTGACCACCGGATAAAAGTTGGTGGGATCGCCATGAATGGAGATGTACAGCACGTCGCTGCGGTCGTAGAAAATCTCCTGTATGCCCTGGCCGTGGTGCATGTCGGTATCCAGGATGACAGTGCGTGGGAACCGGTTTTTCATGTGCTCGGCGGCGATGGCCGCGTTGTTCAGATAACAGAAGCCCCCGGCTGCGTCTTTGCGGGCATGGTGGCCCGGTGGGCGACACACGGCATAGGATGTGCGTTCCCCGGCGATCAGGGCATCTGCTGCTCCCAGGGCAGTCTGGGCTGACCAGTAAGCTGCTTTCCAGGTGTTCTCGCCAATCGGGCAACTGCCGTCCGCCAGATAGCAGGCGGCCTCGGCCAGTATGCCGCGCATGGCGTTTGGGGAACGCACGAAGATATTGGACATCACCTCATCGCCCCAGTCCTCGTTCTCCATCCAGCGACGATGGGCCGACTCCAGGAAACGAAGATAGCCCAGGTCGTGCACCTTCGAAATGGGCGCTGCGCCCTGATCCGCCGGTTGCAGAACCGGGATTCCCATGGCCTTGAGCCCCTCGAGCATCTGGCTGGTGCGGTCTGGAACCTCCTGAGGCTGGCGCATCTGGCCGCGCGTGAAATACGTTTTGGGAATATGCAGATCCTGCGCCGGATGAAAAAATGCCTTCATTGAACCGCCTCCTCGGGAGTCTGGAAATACTCTTCCGAGTATAGGCAGTGACACTGAGGGGTCAACGAATCGCCTGGGGCGTTTTTTGTGCGCCGCCTTTACAGGCCGGCGATCAGCATCCACTATGGAAGACGTCCCAATACACCCGCGCCACGTCGCACTCGGGCGCACCCAGGTTATTGAAGAGGAGCCGAAATGATCGAGTCACCACTGCTGAAAAACCTGACAGGCTACATCGGTGGGCGCTGGACCGACAGTGCCGGCGGTAACACCTTTGATGTGTTCAATCCAGCCACCGGCGAAGTGGTTGCCAAAGTGCCGTCCATGTCAGAGCAGGATGTGCTGGATGCCGTCGAAGCAGGCAAGTCTGCGCTCCGGCTCACCAACCCCTGGCCCATCGAAACCCGGCGCAAGTGGCTGGAAGACATTCGCGATGGTTTAAAAGAGCATCGCGAAGAAATTGGCCGAATCCTGTGCATGGAGCACGGCAAGCCGTTGAAGGAAGCCCAGGGCGAAGTGGACTACGCTGCGGGTTTCTTCGATTACTGCGCCAAACACGTCAACGCCCTGGATGCCCATACCATCCCGGAGAAGCCCAAGGATTGCACCTGGACCGTTCATTACCGGCCTGTTGGTGTGACCGGCCTGATCGTGCCCTGGAATTTTCCCATTGGCATGATAGCCAAAAAGCTCTCGGCTGCCCTGGCGGCCGGCTGCCCGTCTGTGATCAAGCCGGCCAGTGAAACGCCGCTGACGATGGTGGCCTTCTTCAGCGTGATGGACAAGCTCGGGTTACCGGATGGCATGGTCAATCTGGTCATGGGCAAGGCCAGCATGATCGGCAAGGTGCTGTGCGAGCACAAAGACGTGCCGATGCTCAGCTTTACCGGTTCCACCGAAGTGGGGCGCCGGTTGATTCTCGATACAGCGGAGCAGGTGAAAAAACTGGCGCTGGAGTTGGGCGGTAATGCACCGTTCATCGTCTTTGATGACGCCGACCTGGACGCTGCCGCCGACAACCTGATCGCCAACAAATTCCGTGGTGGTGGCCAGACCTGTGTGTGTGCCAACCGGATTTTCGTGCACGAAAAGGTGGCGGAGGAGTTTGGCCAGAAGCTGGCTGAACGGGTCAACAAGATGACCGTTGGCGATGGCATGAAAGACGGCGTCGACATTGGCCCGCTGGTTAACCAGGCCGGTTTCGACAAGGTCAAACGCCACCTCGAAGATGCCCTGGAGAAAGGCGGCAAACTGGTGGCCGGCAAGCAGCCGGCGGAGTTGGGCAAGGGTCTGTTTTTCCCACCCACAGTGGTATTGGGCGTAAATCGTGAGATGTGTTGTTATCAGGAGGAAACCTTCGGCCCGCTGGTGCCCATGGCTCTGTTCCGCACTGAGGAAGAAGTCATTGATGCCGGTAATGACACCGAGTTCGGCCTGGCGTCCTACGTGTTCACCGCCGATGCCGAGCGTGCCCAGCGGGTCGCCGCTGGCCTGCGCTTTGGCCACGTTGGCTGGAACACTGGAACTGGCCCCACGCCGGAAGCGCCTTTCGGTGGCATGAAAGCCTCCGGTATTGGCCGTGAAGGTGGTCTGGAAGGCCTGTTCGAGTTTGTGGAAGCGCAGACGGTGCCCAGAGGTTTCTGATCACGGGCCTCACAACAGCAAAAAGGCGAGCCTCGGCTCGCCTTTTTGCATTTCAGAGCCGGAGCTCAGGGCGTCAGGATCACCTTGACGCTGTCATCCACATCGGCGGAGTCGATGTAGCCAATGGCGCCAGGCGTGGAAGCGACCTGGGCCTTCATGGCAGAGGCATTGCCCGCTTCTTCCGGCGGTTGGCCACGGCCGGTGAACACCTGCTGAGACCAGAACGCCTTCAGCTGGGCATCGTTACGGCCGGTGACTTTGCTGTGGAACTCGGCGCGAGTGGCATCGCCTTCCGGCAGCTCGAACGGTTTGGCATTCTGGCCATCCGGTAGCGCCTGACTGCGATTCAGGTACAGGTCACGCACTTGATTGGAACTGATGCTGTCCGGGCCACTCGGGTGGCCAATAATCACAACATCCGCCAGGGCGAGGGGGCTGGCCATCAAGCAGGCCGCAAACAACAGGCTAAGCTTTTTCATGGGGCCTCCTTAGAATGCCGATTCGATTTTCAGTGTGTAGACGTTGGTGCTGTTGGTGCCTGAAGCCAGAATATAGGAAGGGTTCAGGTTGCCGGTGCCTTTGTCGAAGCCGCGGGAATGGGTGACGTCCGCTTTGATGGCTACGCCTGGGGTAATGTCCCAGCGGGTGCCTACGCTGTAGTCTTCGCGTTGGAAGTTAAGGATGGATTCCGGGGCCAAAATAGTTCCGCCGCCTGTGGTAACAAAGCCCAAACGCTCATTGTCATCTTTGCTCTCTACCCAGCCAACCGCAAGGTAAGGAGTCCAGTTGCCAAAGCGATGCCCAACGGACAGGTAAGCTGAGTCGGTATCGGCAAACTTGCCATCGACTTCAACGCGGGTCACCTCACCGATAATTTGCCAGCTGCCGTCGTCATAGCTGGCACCCAGGCCAAAGAAATTGCCTCGCTCGCCATCAGCAAGCACTGTGTCTACATTCGAGCCTGCAGGAGCCTGTGCAGCAAGACGAGTGGCATCAATATCGGCTTCAGCCGTTGCAGCAACGCCCCGGATGGTCCAGACATAGTCGGTCCAGCTCAGGTTCAGGCCGGCAATGTTGCGCAGTTGCACATCACCCGAGTTACCGTCTTCGTCGGTAAAGCCGGTGAAGAAGTTGGCGTTCAGTGAGGAATTGTCAAAGTTCCAGTTGTAGCTGGCATCGGCACCCACGTAACTGGTCACTGCAATCGGGCCATAAACGCTCTGGGGCGGACGGGCCCATGGCTGGGCGTAGCCGACTTCCAGGGAGTCCGAGTACATGAAGAACGGAATACGCATCTTGCCGGCGCGCAGCTGCAGGTTGTTGGTTGGGCGGTGGCTCAGGTAGGCCCATTCCACTTCTGGCTCCCAGTCATCAGCGCCACGGCCAACCAGCTGCATCACAATCTGGCTCTTCTGGGTAACATCAAAAGTACCCTGAAGCGCGAACAGGCTGAGGTCTTTTACTTCGGATTCTTCGGTGATGCCGGCGTAGCCTGCGTCGTTACTGGCACGTGCGTAACCGGTGCTGAAAAAGCCGTTAAACCGGACGCCGGTGTTGCGGGCAGAGTTCAGCTGCTGCTGCATGGCGTTCAGCTGTTGCTGCATGCGCTCGAGGGTTTGCTCGGTGTCTTGTGCCATGACGGGCGTAGCGGCAATCGCCAACGCCAGGGGCGCGACGGAGAACAGTCTTTTCATCATGTACATCCTAGTCTTTGGTTGGGTATTAAACGCGGAACTGGCCGGCAACGCTATGCAATCCATTACTGACGTCCTGGATCTTTCGGCTGACGTTGTCCAGCTCATCGGTGCTTTCCATCACCGCCTCGGCGTTGCGATGCATATCGCCCATGTGGCCGGTGACTTCGCTGAAGGTGGTGCTCTGCTCATAGGTGGCAGCGGCAATTTGCTCGTTCAGCTCGCTGATCTGCTGCACGTTGTCAAGGATCTTGCTCAGGACCTCGCCGGACTCAGTGGTGGCATCAACGCCCTCACGGGCCATTTCCACGCTGCCCTTCATGGAGGTAACGGCGTTGCCCGACAACTTGGACAACTCGGAAATCACTTGCTGGATCTCTTCGGTTGCCTTGTGGGTGCGCACGGCCAGTCCCCGTACTTCGTCTGCCACCACGGCAAAGCCGCGGCCGTGCTCGCCGGCGCGGGCAGCTTCGATGGCGGCATTCAGTGCCAGCAGGTTGGTCTGTTCGGCAACGTTCTGGATGGTCTCCAGCAGGCCGCCCACCTTCACAGAGAACTCATCAAACTGGTTTACCAGGCCGGCGGTTTTTTCGATTTCTGCCATCAGTTCCCGGATGGTGCTGATATTGCTGTTGACCTTTTGCTGACCGGTAGTGGCAAACTTTGCAGCGTCTTGAGTCTGGTCAGATGCGGACGAGGCAAAGCCCGCCACTTCCTCGACGCTTTTCACCAGTTCTTCAACGGAGTTTCGGGTTGAGGAGATGGCCTGGGCCTGCTGGCTGATGCGCCCCAGGTTGGTCCGGCTGGTGCCGGCCAGGTGCGAGGCAACATTGTTAAGTTCACCAATATCCTGCTGGATGGTGGCAAAGGACTTGTGCAGCTTCTCCACAAACCGGTTGAACTGGTTTACCAGCGCCCTGAGCTCATCTTTTCCTTCGTAATGAATACGGGAGGTAAGGTCTCCTTCGCCTGAGGCCATGTTACGCAGAGAGCTGATGATCTGGTTAAGGCTGCTTGAGATCGAGCGGCCGATAATCAGGCTCAGGGTGACCAGGGCAATCAATGCCACCACCAGAATGACCAGGGACACTGTGCCAGCCTCACTGGAGGCGGCTGTGGTGTTGTCAATGGCCTGGATCAAGCGGGTTTCCATGGCGCTGCGCATGGAGTCCAGGTCATTCCGCAGTGTTTCCAAGCGATTGGCGTTGGCGGAGGCGTCCTGGCCTATGCGGTTGAAATCGGCGGTGCCTTCAATAATGGCCGTGGCGATGCGCGTTGCGTTACCGTAATAGGTCTCGAGGTCTCTGCTCAGGCCGGTTGCTTGTTGGCTTAAGCCTGGGTTGAGCGCAGCGATCTTGCGGAGATTGGCTGCAATCTCATCTTTCTGGTCGCTGGTGGCCGCCAGTTGTTGGTCATCCCCGGTGGTGACCGCACTGTTGATCTGAGTCTCGATCAGCTGCAAATGCCCCTGATTGATGGTGGACAGTTCAAGCGACGGGTAAAGCTGGTTCCTTACTTCGGTCAACCGCTCGGAGTTGCTGCGTTCGGTGATAATCGAAAACGTCTGGCTGACCACAAAGGCGGTAATGGCAACAATAACCAGCAGGGCCAGTTTGTGGGAAATCTTGAGTGATGAAAGCATGGTGTCAGTCCCTGTCGGTCAGCCCTAAGACTATAGTCGGCCGGCATTCTAGGTTGTTTTTTGAACGCCTGACACAGAATTAATGTGTCAGTATGTTAAGGGATGTATCGGCCTGAATGCCGCTTGCTTGAGGGTAATTTGCCGATTTTCTGGGAGTCGCGCCGTTTGATAGGAACAGCCCGGGACCAAGGACGTATCTGCTGAGGCCTGATACAATGCCCTGTAAATTTAAACAGTGATGAAGTCAATCTCCATGGATGTCTCCCACATTATCGACCCCC
This sequence comes from Marinobacter sp. NSM, assembly GCF_052380025.1. Lineage (NCBI taxonomy): Bacteria > Pseudomonadati > Pseudomonadota > Gammaproteobacteria > Pseudomonadales > Marinobacteraceae > Marinobacter > Marinobacter sp. NSM. Next base: position 513,367 of record NZ_JBQTCK010000003.1, on the reverse strand, counting down.
TGAACGACGCCCAGCGCGAGGCCGTTACTGCCCAGAACGATCACCTGCTGGTGCTGGCCGGCGCGGGCAGTGGAAAAACCCGGGTGCTGGTGCACCGCATTGCCTGGCTGATGACGGTAGACCGGGTACCGCCCACCGGTATCCTGGCGGTGACCTTTACCAACAAGGCCGCCAAGGAGATGCGCTACCGCATCGAGGAGATGATGAACATTCCCTCCCGCGGGTTATGGTTCGGTACTTTTCACGGCATTGCCCACCGGTTGCTGCGTTCCCACTGGAAAGACGCCGGCCTGCCGGAGAATTTCCAGGTGCTGGACAGTGACGACCAGCTGCGCATGGTCAAGCGGGTGATGCGGGAGTTCCAGATTGATGAAAGCCAGTGGCCGCCCAAGCAGGCCCAGTGGTTTATCAACAGTCAGAAAGACGAAGGCCTGCGGGCGGATCACATCCAGGAAAACCCGGGCGATCACTTCACCAGCACCATGCTGAAAATCTACCGCCAGTATGAAAAGCTCTGCCAACAAGGCGGGCTGGTGGATTTTGGCGAGCTGCTGCTGCGCTCCCACGAACTGTGGTTGCACCGGCCGGAACTGCTGAAGCATTACCAGCAGCGCTTCCAGCATATTCTGGTGGACGAGTTCCAGGACACCAACACCATTCAATACGCCTGGCTGCAGGTGCTGGCCAGCAACCGGGTGCCGCTGACCGTGGTGGGTGACGACGACCAGTCGATTTACGGCTGGCGTGGCGCCAAGATCGAGAACATCCAGCAGTACCAGCGGGACTTTCCCAATGCCCGGCTGGTGCGCCTGGAGCAGAACTACCGCTCCACCCAGATGATCCTGAAGGCTGCCAACTCGGTGATCGCCAACAACCAGGGCCGTTTGGGCAAGGAATTGTGGACCGACGGCCCGGATGGCGAGCCCATCAGCCTGTACGCGGCGTTCAACGAGCAGGATGAAGCCAATTACATTGCCGATTCCATCAATGCCTGGGTCAACGACGGCAACCTGCGCAACGAATCGGCCATTCTGTACCGCTCCAACGCCCAGTCCCGGGTGCTGGAAGAGGCGCTGATGCGCCAGGGCATTCCTTACCGGGTATATGGCGGCCTGCGCTTCTACGACCGCCAGGAAATCCGCAACGCCTTGGCTTACCTGCGCCTGGTGCAGTACCACCGGGACGACGCTGCCTTTGAACGGGTAGTAAACATCCCCACCCGGGGCATCGGCGCCAAGAGCCTGGCGGAATTACGGGAATACGCCACCGAGCAAGGCATTTCCCTGTGGGAATCGGCCGAGCGGCTGCTGGCGGCAGGCCAAGTCAAAGGCCGGGCCAAAACCGGGTTGCAGTCGTTTATGGAGATCATCAACGGCTTGTCTGAAATGGTCGGTGAGGCGTCATTGCAGGGCCTGATGAAGCAGGCCATCGAGGCCAGTGGCTTGAAGGACTACCACGCCAGCGAAAAAGGCGAGAAGGGCCAGGCCCGGGTGGAGAACCTGGAGGAATTGGTGAACGCGCTGTCGGATTTCGAGGTGGAAGACGGTGTTGACCCGCTGGCGGAGTTTATCGCCCAGGCGGCGCTGGATGCCGGCGAAGCCCAGGCCGATGCCCATGAAGATAGCGTGCAGTTGATGACCCTGCACTCGGCCAAGGGCCTGGAATTCCCGCTTGTGTTCCTGGCGGGTGTGGAGGAAGGTTTGTTCCCCCACAGTATGTCACTGGAAGAACCGGGGCGCATGGAAGAAGAGCGGCGCCTGGCTTACGTGGGCATTACCCGGGCGATGAAAAAGCTGGTACTCACTTACGCGGAATCGCGCCGTTTGTACGGTCAGGAAAAGTTCCACGCGCTGTCGCGGTTTGTGCGGGAGATCCCGGCGGATTGCCTGCAGGAAGTGCGGTTGCGCAATACGGTTACCCGCCCGGCGATGGTGGGACGCCCCAATGAAAGCATGTTCAGCCAGGATTCTGCCCAGCAGTCGGGTTTCAGTCTGGGGCAGCGGGTGCGTCATCCGAAGTTTGGGGAGGGTATTGTGATGAACTCCGAGGGGACCGGGCATCACACTCGCGTGCAGGTGAACTTTGATGAGGGGGCCAAGTGGCTGGTTTTGGCCTATGCACCTTTGGAGGCCTGCTAATTCAGGAGTCTCGCACAGGGTTGGGTAGGCCTTTCCAAAACACGCTCCTTCGGCACATCCATGTGACGCTTAGGCTCCGCCATCCATGGCTCCGCACAGTTTTGGAAAGGCCTACCCAACTCTGCGCCCCAAGCAATGTGCTGGCCGCCGTTACATCAGAACCGCGTAAATCACACCCGCCAATGCGATGCGGTAGAGAACGTAGGGCCACATGCCTACCCTGTTCAACCACTTCAGGAAGAAATGGATGGCGGTAATGGCGGTGATGAACGACGTAACACCACCCACCAGAAAGCCGCTCCAGTCGACAATCACATCCGATGAAGCCACATCCAGCAATTTAACCGCAGACGCCAGAGTGATAATCGGAATCGCGAGCAAAAACGAGAACCGGGAAGCTGTCTCCCGGGACAGGCCCAGGAACAGGCCTGCAGTGATGGTGGCGCCGGAACGGGAAGTGCCGGGAATCAGGGCCAGGGCTTGGGCGCAGCCTACCAGGACCGCGTCTTTCCAGGTCAGTGAATCCATGGTGCGCCCCTTGTTGGGGCGCCAGTCAGCCCAACCCAACAGCAAGCCGAAAATCAGCGTGGTGAAGAACATTACCTCCACAGCCCGCAATTCGTTGTCGATCATGTCAAGCAGGGCCAGGCCAGCCAGTCCTGCGGGGATGGTGCCGATCACCAGGAACCAGGCCATATTGCCCTGACCAATCATCTGGCGCTTGCCCAGAGATAACAGTCCGTCCCGGGTAATGGCGAAAACGTCTTTGCGGAAATAAAGCACCACCGCCAACAGGGTGCCTACGTGAACGGACAGGTCAAAGCCGACACCCTGGTCGGCCCAGTCAAAAAAGGCGGGTACAAGGATCAGGTGGCCAGAGCTGGAGATGGGGAGGAATTCGGTCAAGCCCTGAAGAAGGCCGAGGAATAGTGCCTGAAAAAAATCCATGATGTCCTGTCCGTCTGCTGGGAGAGGCAACTCCCGGTTTGCCAGCGAGCGATATTATCAGGCGCGGGCGGGGCTGAACAGGCGGTGTGGATTACCCGCAGGACAGGAGCCCTTGCGGGTAATGTTTATCTTGCTCAGGCAGGAAAGTGGCCACGGGTCTTGTTGGCGATGCGAACCAGCATTAGCATCAAGGGTACTTCCACCAGCACCCCCACAACGGCCGCCAACGCCGCACCCGATTGCAGGCCGAACAGGGCAATCGCGGCCGCCACCGCCAATTCAAAGAAATTGCTGGCACCGATCATGGCGCCGGGCGCAGCAATGCAGTGGCGTACCTTCCAAAGCTTTGCCCAACCGTAGGCGATGAAAAAGATCAGCACCGTCTGGATGATCAACGGCACGGCAATCAGGGCAATGTGCAACGGGTTCTGCAGAATGACTTCACCCTGGAAGGCAAACAGCAGCACCAGCGTGACGATCAGGGCTACCGGCGTCATCGGCCCCAGGCGTTTCATGAATACGTCGTCGTACCAGCGCTGGCCGTGGCGGGCAATCAGGATGCGGCGTGTGAAATAGCCGGCGGTCAGCGGAATCAGGATATAAAGAAGTACCGATATCAAGACGGTATCCCAGGGTACCTGGATATCCGAAATCCCCAGCAGGAACACCACAATCGGCGCAAAGGCAAACAGCATGATGATGTCGTTCAGGGACACCTGTACCAGGGTGTAGGCGGCGTCACCACGGGTCAGGTAACTCCAGACAAACACCATGGCAGTGCACGGAGCAGCACCCAGCAATATGGCGCCGGCCAGGTATTCACTCGCCAGTTCTGGTGCGATGAAGGGCTCAAACACCACCATCAAAAAGAACCAGGCGATGGCAAACATGGTGAAAGGCTTGATCAGCCAGTTCACCGTGGTGGTGATGGCAAGCCCCTTGGGCTCTTTGCGTACGCCGACAATGGCGCTGAAATCGATCTGGGCCATCATCGGGAAGATCATTGCCCAGATCAGGATGGCGATGGGGATGGATACCTGTGCGTATTCAAACCGGGACAGGGTTTCCGGCACGGAGGGCGCCATTTGGCCCAGGGCTACGCCGACAACAATCGCCAGGGCTACCCAGACAGACAGGTAGCGCTCGAAAACACCCATGCCGCCGGATGAAGCCTCCGCGGCCAGCTCGTTACTGCTCATTGCACTTCCTTATATGGAACGTTGGTTCACGCGCTTGGACAATTGTTCGGCACTTTCCCTGCGCTCGGAATAACGGTCGGTCAGGTAATCGCTGCGGTCCCGCACCAGCAGGGTGAACTTTACCAGCTCTTCCATGACATCCACGATGCGGTCGTAGTAAGCCGACGGCTTCATGCGGTCGTTGTCATCGAATTCCATGAATGCTTTGGGCACCGAGGACTGATTCGGAATGGTCAGCATCCGCATCCACCGGCCCAGCACCCGCAACTGGTTCACCGCGTTGAACGACTGGGAGCCACCGCACACCTGCATCACGGCCAGGGTTTTGCCCTGGGTGGGGCGCACAGCACCCAGGGACAGGGGAATCCAGTCGATCTGGGTTTTCATGATGCCGGTCATGGCACCGTGCCGCTCCGGGGAGCACCACACCATGCCTTCACTCCATTGCACCAGCTCCCGCAGCTCCTGAACTTTGGGGTGGCTGGCGTCTTCGGCGTCGGCCAGGGGCAGGCCGCGCGGGTTGAAGATACGGGTTTCCGCGCCCATGGCTTCCAGCAACCGGGCGGCTTCTTCCACCGCAAGTCGGCTGAAGGATCGTTCCCGCAGGGAGCCGTACAGCAACAGTATTCGGGCTGGGTGCTCTGAAGGGGACGCCGAGAATACCCTGCCGGTTGTCGGGGTCTCGAACAGGTCGGCGTCAACGTTGGGAAGGTTTTGGAGGTTCATGATTCAGGTTTGGTCCTTTACGACATCGTCTTGTCACACTATTATGCATAAAATTAAATATTCGTAAAAACGTATATTTGGGGATGTGGATATGAAGCGCCGAGTTCTGTTTATCTGTACCGCAAACAGTGCCCGTTCCATCATGGCAGAGGCCTTGCTGCGGCACATGGCCGGAGACCAGTTTGAAGTGGCCAGCGCCGGCACCCAGCCCACAGAGCCGCATCCGCTGGCGTTGCAGGTATTGTCCGAGGCCGGTATTGCCACCGAAGGGCTGTTTAGCAAACAGCTGGCCGAGCTGAAGGGCCAGTACTGGGACTACGTGATCACCCTTTGTGAAAAAGCCGCCCGGGAATGCACAGCCGCTTGCCAGGGTGCTCAGCAGATTGCCTGGGACTTTCCGGACCCGGCAGAGACCAATCGCCACGCCACCTTTGCCCTGACATTGAAAGAGCTGAAGGAGCGCCTTGGCCTTTTTACTCTGGTGCACCAGAAAGAAACCGGCCTGAAACCCGCCGATTACAGCCCGGTTGCGATCTTCAAGGCCATGGCCGACGACCTGCGCCTGGCCGCCCTGTTACTGATCAAGGATCAGGAAAAGCTGTGCGTATGTGAACTGACCGAAGCCTTCGAGGTGTCGCAACCAAAAGTCAGCCGCCACCTGGCGAGCCTGCGGGATGCCAAGCTTCTGGAAACCGAGCGGCGTGGCCAATGGGTCTATTATTACCTTAACCCCCGGCTACCGGCCTGGGTGGCGCGGGTTCTGGATGAGACCGCTCTGAGTAACGGGGCGTTGATCGAACGCCCCCTGGCGCAATTGCAGGCCATGGCGGATCGCCCGGTTGTGCAGTGCCCCTGATCACTTAACGAGTATACGGATTGCGAAGGTCGCAAGGAGATCACCATGAGCAAGATCAAAGTAGGTATTAACGGATTTGGACGCATTGGCCGGCTGGCGCTGCGGGCTGCCTGGGGCTGGCCGGAACTGGAGTTCGTTGCCATCAATGACCCGGGAACCGACGTGGCAAGCCTCGCGCACCTGCTGAATTTCGACAGTATCCACGGCCGCTGGAGCCATGAAGCCAGTGCCGATGGCGACGACATGGTGATTGATGGTCAGCACCTGCGCGTTACCCGAAATTGGGCCATTTCGGATACCGACTGGTCTGGCTGTGATCTGGTGATTGAAGCCAGCGGCGTGAACAAGAAAGTTGAGGTTTTGCAGGCTTACCTGGACCAGGGTGTGAAGCGGGTGGTGGTCACCGCACCAGTAAAGGAAGCGGGCGCCAAGAACATTGTGATGGGGGTGAACGAACACATCTTCGACCCGGCCACCGATCGGATTATCACCGCAGCCTCCTGCACCACCAACTGCCTGGCCCCGGTGGTCAAAGTGATCCATGCGAAACTGGGCATCAAGCACGGTTCCATCACTACCATTCACAGCCTGACCAACACCCAGACCATCATCGATGCGCCTCACAAGGATCTGCGCCGGGCCCGGGCCTGTGGCAGTTCACTGATTCCCACCAGTACCGGTTCGGCCACCGCGATTATCGAGATCTTTCCGGAGCTCAAGGGCCGGCTGGACGGCCACGCGGTGCGGATTCCGCTCACCAACGCATCACTGACTGACTGTGTGTTCGAGGTGGAAAAACCCACAGATGTGGAGACGGTTAACCGGCTGCTGAAAGAAGCCGCCGAGGGCGAGCTGAAAGACATTCTGGGCTATGAAGAGCGTCCACTGGTGTCCATCGATTACAAAACCGACCCCCGTTCATCCATCGTTGATGCGCTGTCCACGTTGGTCATCAACGGCACCCAGGTAAAGATCTACGCCTGGTACGACAACGAGTGGGGTTATGCCAACCGTACCGCCGAGCTGGCGCGCAAAGTGGGCCTGGCTTGATATGAATGCCGCCATTCGCCAGTACCTGGTTATCACCGGCAACTACTGGGCCTTCACTCTCACGGATGGAGCCCTACGGATGCTGGTGGTACTGCATTTCCACCAGCTGGGTTATTCACCCCTGGAAATTGCCCTGTTGTTCATCTTCTACGAGTTCTTCGGGGTGGTAACCAACCTGGTGGGCGGTTATCTGGGGGCCCGTACGGGCCTGAACCGTACCATGAACATCGGGCTGTTCCTACAGATTGTGGCGCTGGCCATGCTGGCGGTGCCGGCGGCCATGCTGACCGTGCCCTGGGTGATGGCGGCACAGGCGTTGTCTGGCATCGCCAAAGACCTGAACAAGATGTCCGCCAAGAGCGGTATCAAGTTGCTTGTGCCGGATGAGCAACAGGGCACCCTGTACAAGTGGGTGGCCATCCTGACTGGCTCCAAGAACACGCTTAAAGGCGTGGGTTTTTTCCTGGGTGGCGTGCTGCTGATGGCGGCCGGCTTTACAGGTGCCGTTGTGATCATGGCGGTGGCCCTGGGGGTGGTATGGCTGGCCAGCCTGTTCCTGCTTAAACAGGAGCTGGGCAAGAGCAAGGCCAAGCCCAAGTTCACTGATATTCTGTCCAAGAGCCGGGCGATTAACGTGCTGTCTGCCGCCCGGATGTTCCTGTTCGGCGCCCGGGATGTGTGGTTTGTGGTGGCGTTACCGGTATACCTGCACACCGTATTTGGCTGGGACCACTGGAAAGTCGGTGGCTTTATGGCGAGCTGGATTATCGGCTATGGCTTTATCCAGACCATCGCCCCCAGGATTACCGGCAATATGGAAGGCAAGAAACCGGCGGTACTCTGGGCGGCGTTCCTGGCACTTATCCCGGCAGCTATTGCCAGTGGCCTGATGGTGGGCTGGTCCCCACAGGTGGTCATTGTCGGGGGGCTGTTGCTGTTCGGCGTGCTGTTTGCCATCAACTCCTCCCTGCACAGCTACCTGATCGTCAGCTACGCCCGGGGCGATGGCGTCTCACTGGATGTGGGGTTCTATTACATGTCCAATGCCGCCGGCCGGTTGTTGGGTACCATCCTGTCCGGTTGGGTGTATCAGGTGTATGGATTGGAAGCCTGTTTGTGGATTTCGGCGGGGCTGGTGGCCATGGCGGCTTTGCTATCAATCATGCTACCTGAACGGCGGCAGGTGATGGCCTGAGTGGGCGCTAAAAACGCACCACCAGGCCAGCACCGGCTTCCACTTGCAGGTATCCGCTGCTGCGGAACTTGAGCTCACACCCCCCGGAGCAGAACACGGAGCCGCCCGAATTCAGGGCGGTGTAGACACCTCGCAGGTCCAGTCGCAAGCGCAATTGTTCACTCAAGAAAAACTGGTAGCCGCCGCCGAGTGACAGGGCGGCTCGGTGGTGGGTGTCGTAGCGGGAATCATCCGGCTCCAGCCGGGTAACGCCCAGCACGCCGGAGACAAACCCGCCATGGGTTTTACCGCCTGGAAAGTAGAGCCCACCAAACTGCAGCTGGTAGATGGTCAGGTCGATGGATCGGGTGCCCGGGGCGAACAGGCCGTTGTCTAGCCGGGCCGAGGTGTTTTGTCGGCCAAAGTAGAGCTCCCCCTGTTTGCCTGCTTCCGGCAGGTCGAAGTTGATTACCAGTCCATGGCTCACGGAATCGCGAAAGCGGATTTGGTCATCGGTGCTGGCGCCGGCCATCTCGATATCCACCGAGCCACCCATGCGGTAACCGACAAACGGTGATAGACCGATGTCCGCTGCCACTGGCGATGAGGCCAGGGCCAGGGTGAGCGCAACGGCGGTGAGGGTACGAAGGTTCATGGATGCTGTTTCTCGACCGTGGGTTACTGGCAAGATGGTGTGCAATGGTGTAACCATTACAGATTCGGCAGACCCTGCCAATAGGGCTGAGCAAACCGTGTAGAAGGGAGGTGTTATGTCTGAACCCCAAGTGGTTGTGATTACCGGTGCCAACCGTGGCATTGGCCTCGAGCTGGCCCGGCATTATGCGGGGCAAGGCTGTGAAGTGATCGGGGTGTGCAGGCAGTCCTCGGATGAACTGTCAGAAGTGGCCAAGCAGGTGATTGACGGGGTGGATGTCACCACCGATGCCGGTATTGAGAAACTCACGTCGGCGCTTGTGGGTAAGTCCATCAGCCTGCTGATCAACAACGCCGGGCTGTTGCAGGACGAACAGCTGGGCCGCATCGACTTCGATTCCATCCGCACCCAGATGGAAATCAACGCCTACGCGCCCCTGAGGGTCACCGAAGCCCTGGTGCCGCAAATTCGTGAAGGCGGCAAGATCGCCAACATCACCAGCCGCATGGGTTCCATTGCCGACAACGATTCCGGCGGCCGCTACGGCTATCGCGCCTCCAAGGCGGCCCTCAACGCTTTTGGCAAATCACTGGCCGTGGACCTGAAACCACGGGGCATTGCGGTGGCTCAGTTGCATCCTGGTTATGTGAAGACCCGAATGGTGAATTTTGGTGGTTTGATCACGCCGGAAGAGTCCGCCAAAGGCCTGGCTGAGCGCATTGCCAACCTGAACCTGGAGAACTCCGGTTCGTTCTGGCACAGCAACGGTGAGGAACTGCCCTGGTGAGCCGGGACTGCCGGGCACCAAAGTAGTATGGGCAGGTTCTTGGCGGGCGAGCTAGGCTGCAGGCATCATCGATAAAAAAGATTAAATATGATCGGGCTGCTTCGGCGTTACTCCCTGCCAGTGATCGTGCTGGCACAATTGTTTGGTACGTCCCTCTGGTTCAGTATCAATGGGGTCTGGTTATCCCTTTCTGATGAGCTGGCGCTGGCGGAATCGGATCTTGGACGGCTTACCCTGTCGGTTCAGGCCGGTTTTATTGTCGGTACGCTGACCCTGGCGGTAACCGGGGTGGCCGACCGTTTTGGCGCCAGTCGTATTTTTCTGGTTTCCAGTGTGCTGGGCGCCCTGGCCAATGCCGGTTTTGTACTGGTTGCGGGGGTGTTTCCAGTGGACAGCCTGTTGCGATTCGCCACTGGTCTGTGCCTGGCTGGTATCTACCCCCTGGGCATGAAGCTGGTCATTGCCTGGACGCCCAAGCACGCAGGCGCCGCTTTGGCGTGGCTGGTGGGCATGCTCACGCTGGGGACTGCACTGCCTCATCTGATGCGGGGTGCAACGCTGGGCCTACCGTGGGAATGGCCGTTGCTGGCGGCGTCGGTTCTGGCGCTGGCCGGCGGTTTGCTGGTGTTCTTGCTCGGCGATGGCCCGCACCTGCCCAAAGCCAATGGCGGGTTGCCGATTAGCCAAGGGCTGGCCGCCCTGCGAATTCCCCGGTTCCGGGCGGTCGCCGGCGGTTACTTTGGCCACATGTGGGAGCTCTATGCGTTCTGGACTCTGGTGCCGTTACTGATTGCCCGGGAGTTAAACCGCCTGGGGCAGGGTGAGGCGCTGGTGCCCTGGCTATCGTTCGCGGTCATCGGTATCGGCGCCGCCGGCTGTATCGGCGGTGGCCGGCTCAGTCGAACCCGGGGCAGTGAGTGGGTGGCGCGGCGGGCGCTGATGGTCTCCGGGGCGCTGTGCCTGCTGTACCCCTGGTTGAACGGCCTGTCGCCAACACTGCTGATCGCGTTACTGATGATCTGGGGCATTGCCGTGGTGGCGGATTCGCCCCAGTTCTCGGCTCTGGCGGCGGCTACCGCACCGAAAGAAACGGTTGGTTCCTCACTGGCGGTGATGAATGCCATCGGGTTTGGTCTGACGCTGCCCGCTATCTGGATCACCAGCGGGCTCTGGAGCCCCTGGGGTGTGTGGGTGGCGTTACTGTTGCTGCCGGGCCCGGTGTTCGGATTGCTGTCGCTGGGCCGAGGCAAGGCGCCAGCCTAATACAATAGCCCGATTCCAGCCGCCCCATCTGTTACGGACCGCCATGACCCCGCGAACTCTTCTGTTATCCGCCTATGACGCCGCCAGTCACCAGCGCTGGCGGAACCAGCTGGTGGCGATGTGTCCCGACTATCACTGGCAGACCCTGACGCTTCCTCCCCGGTTCTTCCAGTGGCGCATTCGCGGTAACCCGGTAAGCTGGCTGGCCGAGCCATGCCTGTCACAACCCTGGGACCTGATAATCGCCACGTCCATGGTGGATCTGGCCACCCTTCGGGGCCTGCATCCCCAGCTGGCAATCACTCCGTGCCTGCTCTACATGCATGAAAACCAGTTTGCCTTCCCCGTGAGCGAACAGCAGCAGGGTCGGCTGGAGCCGCAAATGGTGAATCTATACAGCGCGCTGGCGGCAGACGCGGTGGCGTTCAACAGCGCCTGGAACCGGGACAGTTTCTTGCGGGGCGTTGACGCCTTACTGGACAAAATGCCCGATGCTGTGCCGCCGGGGGTGGTGCAGGCACTAACAGAGAAATCCTGGGTGCTGCCTGTGCCGATTGAAGACTGCCTGTTTGTCGACCAGGGGCGCGCGTTGAACTGGCGGTGCCCACATCTGCTCTGGAACCATCGATGGGAATACGATAAGGGGCCAGATCGCTTGCTGGTGTTTTTACAAGCGCTGGCGGGCCGGTCCATGCCCTTTCGTCTGAGTGTGGTGGGGGAGGGCTTCCGCCGTTATCCGGAGGCATTTGACCGGATCCACCAGCAATTTGCCGGTTACATCGAGCACTGGGGTTTTATGGACAGTCGCGATGAGTACGACCGGTTGCTGCGCGAGGCAGACGTTGTTTTGTCCACAGCCTTGCACGACTTCCAGGGCCTGGCAGTGCTGGAAGCCATGGCGTCGGGCTGTGTGGCCCTGGTGCCGGACCGGCTGGCGTACCGGGAATATGTGCCCGAGCCTTGCCGTTACCGGAGTGATGAATCGAGCCCGGAAGCGGAAGCCAGGGCTGCCGTTAACTGCCTGGAACAGATCATGGTGGATAAACCCGCTTCTGCTTCCCCTGATGCCTGGCGGGCGTCTCGGTTGGCGGGGCGTTACCGGGCCCTGCTGGGTGACCTGATAGCTGGCCGTTAGGTTGGTCTGGCGCCAACTTGCGGGCCTCACAGGCCCTGCCTAGACTGGATATTATCCCGCTGCTTCAACAAGGACGGTATCCATGGAGTTCCGCACCCTCGATGGCAATGAAGCCGTTGCCTCAGTGGCTTATCGGTTGAGTGAAACCATTGCCATCTACCCGATTACTCCGGCCTCTGTCATGGGGGAGCACGCCGACGACTGGGCGGCTCTGGGCAAACCCAACGTTTGGGGCCAGGTACCGGGTGTGGTGGAAATGCAGTCCGAAGCCGGCGCGGCCGGCGCCATGCACGGCGCTTTGCAGGCGGGCTCACTGGTGACTACGTTCACTGCCTCCCAGGGCCTGCTGCTGATGCTGCCCAACCTGTACAAGATTGCCGGCGAGCTGACGCCGTTTTGCATGCACGTGGCCGCCCGCAGCCTGGCCACCCACGCCTTGTCGATCTTTTGTGACCACTCCGATGTCATGAGTGCCCGGGGCACCGGCTTCGCCCTGCTGGCATCTGGCTCAGTGCAGGAAGCACAGGACCTGGCGGCCATTGGCCACGCAGTGACTCTGGAAAGCCGGGTGCCGGTAATGCACTTCTTCGACGGCTTTCGCACCTCCCATGAAATCGCCAAGATCGTCCCGCTCAGCGACGATGAGCTGGACGCATTGGTGCCCTACCAGGGCATTGAGGCCCATCGTAATCGCCGGATGACACCCGACCACCCAGTGCTACGGGGCACCTCCCAGAATCCCGACGCCTTTTTTCAGTCCCGGGAAGCGGCCAATCCGTTTTACCAGGCCTTTCCGGAGCATCTGGAGGCGGTGATGTCCCGCTTTGCCGACATCACCGGCCGGCAGTACAGGTTGTTTGACTATGTCGGGCACCCGCAGGCCGAGCGGGTCATCATTCTGATGGGATCTGGCGCCGAGTGTGCCCATGAAACCGTCGAATGGTTGCTGGCAAAGGGCGAGAAAGTGGGCGTGCTCAAGGTGCGCCTGTTCCGGCCCTTCGCCACCGAGCGCTTCCTTGAGGCGTTACCAGATAACGTGAAGCAGTTGGCGGTACTGGACAGAACCAAGGAGCCCGGCGCCCAGGGCGAGCCACTGCTGCTGGAAGTCAGCGGTGCCCTGATGGAAACGTTCAGTCGGGGTGACCGACCCAATCTGCCCCGCGTGATCGGCGGCCGTTACGGCTTGTCATCCCGGGAGTTCACGCCGGCCATGGTTTGTGCGGTGTTTGACCAGATGCAGGAGCCGGCGCCGAAAACCCGCTTTACCGTGGGCGTTCGGGATGACGTTACCCATTTGTCCCTGGAGGTGGACAGCGAGCTGGATATCGAATCGCCAGACACCCGGCGGGCGCTGTTCTTTGGCCTTGGTGCCGATGGCACGGTCAGCAGCAATAAGGCCAGCATCAAGATTCTGGGCGAGGGCACCGACCTGTTCGCCCAGGGGCACTTTGTTTACGATTCCAAGAAATCCGGTGCCACCACCGTCTCCCACCTGCGCTTCGGGCCGCATCCCATTCGTTCCAGTTACCAGATTCGTCAGGCCCAGTTTGTCGCGGTGCACGCGCCGCAGTTTCTGGAGAAGTTCGATGTGCTGGAACACGCTGCGCCCGGGGCGACGGTACTTTTGAATGTGCCCTGGCCGGCGGAGCAGGCCTGGCAACAGCTGTCGGTGGAAGCCCAGCGGGTGCTGGTGGAGCGCAAGGCCCGGCTGTTTGTGATCGATGCGGCCAGCGTAGCCGAGCAGGCTGGCCTGGAGCGCCGTATCAACACGGTGATGCAGGTGTGCTTCTTTGCCCTGGCGGACATCCTGCCCCGTGAGGAGGCCATAAACCATATCAAGGAATCCATTCGCCAGACCTGGGGCCGGCGCGGGCCAGAGGTGGTGCGGCGTAATGTGGAGGCGGTGGATTCCGCCCTGGACAATCTCCACGAAGTGCCGGTGCCCGGTGCCGTAACGGCCACCCGCACCCGGCCCCCGAGAGTGCCGGACGATGCACCGGACTTTGTGCAGAAAGTTACCCGGCTGCTGATGGATGGCCAGGGCGATAAACTGCCGGTCAGCGCCTTCCCGGTGGATGGCACCTGGCCCACTGGCACCAGCCAGTATGAAAAACGCAGCATTGCCCAGGAGATCCCGATCTGGGAATCGGACCTGTGTGTGCAGTGTAATTTCTGCACCATGATCTGCCCCCACACGGCGATCATCAGCAAAGTGTTTGAGCCGGACAGCGCGAAAGATGCCCCCGAAAGCTTCAGCGCGGTACCGGAAACCCACACCGCCGAGCTGGAAGGGCTGGACTACCGGGTTCAGGTAGCCCCGGAGGATTGCACCGGCTGCGGCTTGTGTGTGGAAGTCTGCCCTGCCAAAGACCGCACCCAGCCCAAGCGCAAGGCCATCAACATGCGCCCCGTTGAGGAGCATGTGGAAGATGAGGCTCATAATCTGGCATTCCTGCGCAGCCTGCCGGACGTACCTCGGGACCGAATTCCCCGGGACTTCAAATCCCTGCCGTTACTGATTCCCCTGTTCGAGTATTCGGGGGCCTGTGCCGGCTGCGGTGAAACCCCTTACATCCGATTGCTCACCCAGTTGCTGGGCGACCGGCTGATGATTGCCAACGCCACCGGCTGCTCCTCGATCTACGGCGGCAACCTGTCCACCACGCCTTACACGGTGAATGCCGATGGCCGGGGACCTACCTGGAACAACTCGTTGTTCGAGGATGCCGCGGAGCTGGGCCTGGGTATGCGCATGGGGCTGAGCAAACTGGCTGGCCGGGCCCGGCAATTGCTGGAAGACATGAAAGCGCAGCTCCCTGTTGAACTCTACCAGGCCCTGACCGGCCCCTGTGTCACTCTCGACGAGAGCGCCATGGCGGCCCGGCGCGAAGCCGTCGCGCAACTGCGTAACTGGCTTGAAGGCCAAAAAGGCTCCGAAGCGCAGGAGCTGGGTAACCTGGCGGATGAGCTTTGTCCCAAGAGCGTCTGGGTGATTGGTGGCGACGGCTGGGCCTACGATATTGGCTACGGCGGGCTGGACCATGCCCTGGCTTCCGGCCAAAACATCAAGTTGCTGGTGCTGGATACGGAAGTCTATTCCAACACCGGTGGCCAGCAATCCAAGGCCACGCCCATGGGCGCTGTGGCCAAGTTCGCCGCCGCCGGCAAGGAAACCCGCAAGAAAGACCTGGGCCTGCTGGCCATGAGTTATGGCCACGTGTACGTGGCCCAGATTGCTATGCAGTCACACAGCAACCAGGCCACCAAGGCACTGCAGGAAGCCGAAAGCTTTGACGGCCCGGCGCTGATCATCGCTCACAGCCCCTGCATTGCCCACGGCTACGACCTGGTGAACTCTCCGGCCCAGCAGAAGCGGGCGGTGGACAGCTGGGCCTGGCCACTGTACCGGTTTGATCCAAGGCGGATCGAGGAAGGCCTGCCGCCATTGCAACTGGATTCCGTGCGCCAGAAAGTACCGATGAAAGCCTACATGCAGGAGGAGGCCCGGTTCCGGATGCTGGAATTGCGGGACCCACAGCGCTACGAACAGCTGGTCGCTGCCGCCAGTGATGCCGCGAAAGAACAACGGGAGCTGTATATGCAGCTGGCGGGTATTCATTTTGAACCCCATGATGCCGGGAATGAGAAGCCCGCCAGGGATGGAGGCAACCATGACTGACCTGACAACCCGCTGGCTGGGCCTGGAGCTGAAGTCGCCCTTGGTGCTGGGCGCGAGCCCGCTGACCGATGAGCTGGATACCCTTAAGGCCTGCGTACAGGCTGGAGCCGGTGCGGTGGTGATGCACTCCCTGTTTGAAGAGCAGCTGGTGGCCGAGCAGATGGCCGCGCACAAGTTCATTGATTCCCGTATCAACATGGATGCTGAGGCTCGCTCGTTTTTCCCGGAATCCGAGATCTTCGAGATGGGCTCCGGCAGTTACCTGCAACGATTGCAGCAGCTGAAAGCGGAGCTGGGCGTGCCGGTGATTGCCTCCCTCAACGGCATTTCCCCCGGTGGCTGGACCCAGCATGCCACGGAACTTGAGCAGGCCGGCGCTGATGCCATCGAGCTTAACCTGTACGACCTGGCTACTGATGCGGGTGATACCGCCGATACTCTGGAACAGCGCCAGCTGGTGGTGATTCGCTCTGTCGTGGAGCAGGTGTCGGTGCCGGTCAGTGTCAAACTCTCGCCCTTCTATTCGGCGTTACCGGCATTTGTGGCGGGCGTTGAAGCGGCGGGGGCCAGAGGGCTGGTGCTGTTCAACCGGTTCTATCAACCGGATATCGACCTGGAACAGCTGGCGTTGAGCCGGGAGGTGGTGCTGTCAACCAGTGCCGAGCTGCCTTTGCGCCTGCACGCCATGGCCAGGTTGTATAACCGCACCGGCATGGACATGGCGGCGTCTGGCGGCGTGCATACCGGTGACGATGCCGCCAAGGCCATACTCTCCGGTGCTACGGTGGTGCAGCTGGTATCAACGGTGCTTCAACACGGCCCTGCGGCTTTCGAACGGCTGGCCGGTGAACTGACCACCCGGCTGGCCAGCATAGGCTATCAATCCCTGCAGGAGGCCCGGGGTGCCTTGTCTCTGGATAACGCGCCGGATGCGGGCACCTGGGAGCGATTGAACTACGCCCGGCTATTGCACGGCTGGCAATCGTCCCGGTAATCAGGCACTCAAGGGAGAGGGCCGGGTGTCATGCCGGCCCTGAACCGGTGGCGGAACCGTTCAGCGGCCTTGTTCCGGCACTTCCCGAATGCGGCCGTGCTCATCAATCGCCACGTACACAAACAGGCCCTCTGTGACCTTGCGCGGGTTTTTTGAGGCGCGGTCCAGGGTCCACACCTCCACATTGATTTTCATCGAGCTGCGGCCAATATCCACCAGCTCGCAATAACAGCCCACCTGGGAGCCCACCCGCAAAGGTGAGAGAAATTCCATCCGGTCCATGGCCACGGTGGCATTGCGGCCCTGTGAAATACGCCCGGCCATGGTGGCGGCGGCTATGTCCATCTGTTTCACCAGCCAGCCGGCGAACACATCGCCGTTGGGGTTGGTGTCTGAGGGCAGGGGCACCACTTGCAGGGTGAGTTCCCCGCGGGGTTTGGGTTTGTCGTCATCGTATGCAGTCATGGGCGTCGCCTGTAGATACTTATGAGTTGTTTTCCCTGCATGGTAACGGGCTGGCGGCGTGCTGCAAGAAAATTTGAACAATGACGTCTATATTTCAAATGCTGTAACAAATTTGTCACAGACACTCCTTAGGATGCACTTATCGGTAAAGCAGATCCATACACAACGTCCACCGATAATGGAGACTTAACGTGATGAAACTGAAAGCAGCTCTTGCCTCTGTTGCCCTGGCTGGCAGCATTGTGGCGGTATCTACCCCGGCCATGGCCCGTGATACCGTCAACATCGTCGGTTCTTCCACTGTTTACCCGTTCGCCACTGTGGTTGCCGAGCGTTTTGGTCGTAACACCGACTTCCCGACCCCGAAACTGGAATCTACCGGTTCCGGCGGTGGTCTGAAGCTTTTCTGCGCCGGTGTTGGCACCCAGCACCCGGACATCACCAATGCTTCCCGTCGCATGAAGTCGAGTGAGTTTGAGCTTTGTCAGTCCAACGGCGTTAAAGATATCACCGAAGTGCGCATCGGCAGCGACGGTATTGTGATTGCTGCTGGCAACGATGCCCCGGAACTGAATCTGTCTCTGCAGCAACTGTTCCTGGCCCTGGCCAAAGACGTTCCGAACCCGGACGGCGGCGAGAACCTGGTGCCGAACCCGTACACGAAGTGGAGCGATATCAGCTCTGACTTGCCCAACATCGCCATCAGCGTAATGGGCCCGCCTCCGACTTCCGGTACCCGTGACGCCTTCGTGGAAATCGCAATGGAAGGTGGCTGTAAGAAGTACGACTGGATCAAGTCCAAGAGCAAGGGCGACATGCGCGCCATCTGCCACAACATGCGTGAAGACGGTGCCTTCATCGAAGCCGGTGAAAACGACAATCTGATCGTACAGCGGCTGATGCGTGATAATGGCATTTACGGTGTATTCGGCTTCAGTTTCTACGAAGAGAACCGTAACCAGCTGCAGGTTGCCAACATTGATGGCGTTGCACCCACCCAGGACACCATCGGTGATGACAGCTATCCGGTTGCTCGTTCCATGTTCTTCTACGTGAAGAAAGCCCATGTGGGTGTGGTTCCGGGTATCCAGGAATACGTCAACGAATTCACCAGCGAGGGCGCCTGGGGCGACAACGGCTATCTGGTAGACGTCGGCCTGATCCCCAACCCGCGCAGCACGCGTATGCAGGTGGCCAAGGATGCCAGGGCCCTGAAATCCATGACCGGTAACGAGTTGTAAGCGTTACAGCGGCAGATCAGGGATGATCGGAAAAGAGAGGAATGCAGCCGGCAGGCTGCGTTCCTTTGTTGTATCCAGTAAAGATCCTTCGGGTTTGCTGGCACAATAGGTCAGCTCGAAACCCTTCCAGGAAAGAGATAGTTATGCAATCGGCCAATTTGTTGCCTATCGTTCTTGTGCTCGCAGTGGTGGCGTACAGCCTTGCCTATATGCGCTCGCGAGCCGTGGCGGAGCCACTCGGTGGTATACGTAATCTCAAATCACTGCCGTTTTACTATGCTGCGAGGGCGGCATTGTGGTGCGGAATTCCCGCGTTGATTACGCTCGCTTTGTGGGCGGGATTTGAAGGCAAGGTTATCCAGAATATTGTGATCGGGTCCCTGCCCCCGGAGGCCATGCCCCAGTCGGCCGGGCAGGCCAGCCTGGTCGTCTCCCAGATCGGCAATGTCGCGGCGGGCAGGCTTAACCCGGAGTTCGTACCGGATCATATTGCGGGTGCCGCGTCGTTACTGGAGACGCTGCGAGACCAGAGCAAGAACTTTAAAACGATTCTGGTCCTGTTGATTGCGGTGCTGGGCGCTGTTGTTGCCTGGTTCCGGGTAGCGCCTCACATCAACGCCCGTGAGAGTGTTGAAACCACGCTGCGGAGAATCTTCTTTGTGTGCGCCGCCGTAGCCGTAATGACGACGGTGGGTATCATTTTTTCGGTGATCTTCGAGACCATCCGGTTCTTCGGCAAGGTGCCTTTCTGGGAGTTCTTTCTGGGTGCAAACTGGAGTCCCCAAACTGCGCTGCGCGCCGACCAGGTAGGTGCAGACGGTTCCTTCGGCATGATTCCGCTGTTTACCGGTACGCTGCTGATTTCCGCCATTGCATTGATTGTGGCCGTGCCGGTTGGTTTGCTGTCGGCGGTCTTCCTTTCCGAGTACGCCGGTAAAAAGGCCCGCTCGGTGATCAAGCCGATGATGGAAATGCTGGCGGGTATTCCGACAGTGGTTTACGGCTTCTTCGCCGCCTTGACCGTGGCGCCGTTTATCCGGGACCTGGCCGAGACCGTAGGCCTCAATGCTTCATCCCAGAGCGCCCTAGCGGCTGGCCTGGTGATGGGAGTGATGATTATCCCGTTCGTGTCTTCGTTGTCTGACGACGTGATCAATGCAGTGCCCCAGAACCTGCGCGATGGTTCTCTGGCTCTTGGCGCCACCCAGTCTGAAACCATGAAACAGGTCATCTTCCCGGCGGCGCTGCCCGGTATTATGGGTGGCATTCTTCTGGCAGCTTCCCGCGCCATCGGTGAAACCATGATTGTGGTGATGGCCGCAGGCCTGGCTGCTAATCTCACCGCCAACCCGCTGGATTCTGTCACCACTGTCACTGTGCAGATCGTCACCCTGCTGACCGGCGACCAGGAATTCGACAGCGCCAAGACCCTGGCAGCCTTTGCCCTGGGCATGATGCTGTTCGTGGTGACACTGATTCTGAACGTGATTGCCCTCAAGATTGTGCGTAAATATAGGGAACAGTATGACTGATCAACGCTCCCAGGCGGAGATTGTCCGCCAGTCCCTGAAACGTCGGTATCGCAAGGAACGGCGGTTTCGGGCCTATGGCATGGCCGCCATTGCGATCGCTTTGTCGGCACTGGTGATCCTGTTTGTCGATATCATTGGCAAGGGTTACACCGGTTTTATTAAAACCACGATCACCCTGGATGTTCAATTGAATGGTGAGGCCATGTACCTGGATGACCCCACCGATGCTGACCAGATCTCTATGGCGGATTTCAACGCACCGATCATCAATGCGCTTGGTGAGTTGATTCCGGATGTGGAAGACCGAGCGGCTCAGCGCGAGTTGAGCCGTTTGGTGGGTAGCTATGGTGCGAATCAGATCCGAGACTTGCTCCGCAGCCAGCCAGAGCTGCTTGGCACTACTCAGACTATGACCTTTCTGGCCCATGATCGGGTGTCGGTGTATGTGAAGCATGCCGATAACCCGAGTTACAGCGTGCGACTGTCAGATCAGCAGATCGAGTGGGTCGATTACCTGTTGGAGCAAGGCGTCATAGAAACAGTCTTCAACGACGTGTTTTTCCAGTCTGGTGACTCCCGCGAGCCATCCAATGCCGGTATCCTTGGTGCCATCGTCGGGTCTCTGCTGACCATGGCGGTGACCCTGGTGATCGCTTTCCCGGTTGGCGTTGCTGCGGCAGTCTACCTTGAGGAGTTCGCGCCACAGAACAAGTTCACTGATTTTATCGAGGTGAACATCAACAACCTGGCGGCGGTGCCATCTATCATTTTTGGTCTTCTGGGCCTGGCGGTGTTTATCGGGTTGTTTGGCATGCCGCGTTCGGTTCCCGTGGTGGGCGGTCTGGTCATTGCACTGATGACATTGCCTACCATCATCATCTCCAGCCGCGCCGCCATCAAGAGTGTGCCGCCCTCCATTCGCGAGGCAGCTGAGGGCATCGGTGCCTCCAAGATGCAGGTGGTGATGCACCACGTGGTACCCCTGGCGATGCCGGGCATGATGACCGGTTCCATCATCGGTATGGCGCAGGCGTTGGGTGAAACCGCTCCGTTGCTGCTGATAGGGATGGTCGCGTTTATCGTGGAGATTCCGGACGGCTTCTTCAGCTCCGCCACGGTACTGCCGGTACAGATCTATCTGTGGGCCAGCAGCGCGGAACAGGGTTTTATCGAATTGGCGTCAGCGGGCATTATGATCCTGCTGACCTTCATGATCAGTATGAATGCACTGGCCATTTGGCTGCGCAAACGTCTTGAGCGCCGGTGGTAAGGAGAGTACTAATGAATACCATGAATCCGACAATCACGAGTGAGGCGGACATGCCGGAAGAGACCATTGTCCCGGTAAAAGACGAGCGGCCAGCGGAAACGGTCATTGAAGAAGGAGCGACCGTTGGGATCCCCTACGCTGATGACCCCAAGTTCAAGCTGCGTAATGTGGAAGTGTTTTATGGTCAGGATCGGGCTATAAAGAACGTCAGCCTGGACATTGGCCGTAACGAAGTCATTGCCTTTATCGGGCCCTCCGGCTGCGGCAAATCGACCTTTCTGCGGTGCCTGAACCGGATGAACGACAGCATTGATATCTGCCGGGTCAAAGGTCAGCTGATGCTCGACGAGCATGATATCTATGACCCGAAACGGGACGTTGTTGAACTGCGGGCCCGGGTGGGCATGGTGTTCCAGAAGCCGAACCCGTTCCCCAAGTCGATCTACGACAACGTGGCCTACGGCCCTCGAATTCACGGTCTTGCCAACCGAAAATCCGATCTTGATGAGATCGTTGAAAACAGCCTGCGCAAAGCCGGTCTTTGGGATGAGGTTAAAGATCGCCTGGGTGCCACCGCGACCGGTATGTCTGGCGGCCAGCAGCAGCGCCTGTGTATCGCCCGGGCCATTGCTGTTAGTCCGGAAGTGATCCTGATGGACGAGCCATGCTCGGCCCTGGACCCGATCGCCACCGCAAAAGTGGAAGAGCTGATTGCTGAGATGTCGGAGAGTTACACCATCGTGATTGTGACCCACTCCATGCAGCAGGCAGCTCGGGTTTCTAACCGTACCGCCTATTTCCATCTGGGCCACCTGGTGGAGGTGAATGAGACTGACAAGGTATTCACCTCGCCGGAGCACGAGCTGACGGAATCCTACATTACTGGCCGCTTTGGTTAAGGGCATCGGGGAACATTGGAGATATCAGATATGCCGAATAAAAAGGACGATGTATACGGGGATCACATCTCCCACAAGTTCAATGACGAGCTGACCGAACTGAAAACCCAGTTTCTGAACATGGGTGGTCTGGTTGAAAGCCAGGTTGAGCGCGCAGTTCAGGCGCTGGTAGACGGTGATGGTCACCAGGCCGAAGACGTCCGTGCGGGAGACAAGAAGGTTGACCGTATGGAAGTGGATCTGGATGAAGAGGCCACGCTGATCATCGCCCGCCGCCAGCCCACGGCTCGGGATTTACGGTTGGTGATTGCGGTGATCAAGATGGTGGCGGACCTTGAGCGGGTTGGCGATGAGGCCAAGAAGATCGCCAAGATGGCCATCAAGTTGTCCGAGGAAGGTCAGGCGCCCCGTGGATATGTTGAAATTCGCCACATTACCACTCATGTGCTGAGCATGCTGCACGATGCGCTGGATGCGTTTGCGCGTCTGGATTCGGAGCAGGCGCTGCGGGTGATGAAGGAAGACAAGCGGGTAGATGAGGAGTATCAGGCAGCGGCTCGTACGTTGCTGACGTTCATGATGGAAGATACCCGGAACATTTCACGCTGTATGTCGGTGATGTGGGTTCTGCGGGCATTGGAGCGGGTGGGTGATCACGCCTGTAACATTGCTGAGAACGTCATCTTCATGGTCAAAGGCGAGGATGTTCGCCATACGCCCGTGGAAGAAGCCGAGAAGGTGGTTGGCCGTTAACGTTAAAATCCCGTTCCCGTTGTCGTGGGGGCGGGCTTTGGAGGAGGGCTGGCATGCGGGTTGGCTTTACGGGACACGCTCAAGCCATCCGTGGGCGCTTAGCTTTCGCCATCCCTGGCGAAAGATAGTCCCGTAAAGCCAACCCGCACACCAGCCAGCCGAACCAAGGCATGGGTTTCCCTAGCCTGAGACTCGATGCTTTGGAAGGCTTGGCACCAGGCCTGGTGCAGCCGGGCCGGTAGTGCTGTTCGGGAGTATCTTTGGCCATGGATGGCCAAAGCTAAGCGCGCATGGATGCTTTGAGCGTCTCCCGAACAGCACTACCGGCTCGGATGCCTACTCCTAAGCCGCGTGCCGGAAAAGAAGGTAGAAGAATCAGGCCTGCTTCATCTTGTCAGTATAAGGCGGCCAGCCCAGCGGTTTGCCGGCAAGAACGTGCAGGTGGATATGGAACACTGTCTGCCCCGAATTTTCCCCGCAGTTCATCACAACCCGATAGCCATCGTCGGCAAAGCCTTTCTCTTTGGCAATCTTCGCTGCCACCACATACAGATGCCCCACCACTTCCCGATCATCCTCGGTGATGTCGTTGATCGTGGCAATGGCCTTCTTCGGGATAACCAGGAAATGCACCGGCGCCTGAGGATTGATGTCGCTGAACGCCAGGGCAACGTCATCCTCGTAGAGAATGTCGGCGGGGATTTCCCGGTTGATGATCTTGGTGAAAATCGTCTCTGACATGGTGGCTCCTTTTCGGTTGTCCTTGGGGTTATTGTTCGGTGTTAAAGCTGATTCAGACCCGGAATCCGGGAAGTAATCTGCCTGACCACGGCCGGCAGCTCCTCGTCCAGGCCCATGGCGTAGCGAGCTACACCGTTGCGGGCGAAGGGCAAAGCGCGGGCAGCGCCAAGCCCCAGGTTGCGGGCCAGGTGTACCGGCGGGATGGCGTTGCTGAACAGATGATAGAACAGGTCCATGGCCAGCATCATGCGGCGGTTGGCGGGTCGGCGTTGCTTTTCATAAAGTGCCAACCAGCGTTCACCGGCCAGGTCATCGCCGCTGCGGCGGGCCTCTTTTAAAAGGCCCTGCAGGCATTGGGCGTCCTGAAAGCCGAGATTCACCCCCTGGCCGGCCAGGGGGTTGATGGTGTGGGCGGAGTCGCCGGCCAGTACCACGCGGTTCAGGAAATAGTGTTTGGCGTGCTGTCGGGCGATGGGGAAGCTGGCTTTGGCGTCGATGTGGGTCAGCATCGGCAGGCGTGCCGGGAATGCCTTGCGGATTTCCGCCATCAGTGTGATGTTGTCCATGGCCTTGAGTTCAGCGAGCCTTGCCGGGTTGTCGTACCACACCAAAGAGCCCCAGGTTTCACCGGGGTATTGCTCGCCCGCACTGTGCAGGGGCAGGAAGGCTCTGGGGCCGCTGGGGTAAAAGCCCTGCCAGGTAATGTCCTCGGGCTGGCCCAGGTAGCGGACCGAAATCACCATGGCTTGTTGTTCGTACTGGTCACGGGTCACGCCAATGCCGGCCAGTTCCCGCACTCTGGACATCGCGCCGTCGGCCCCGACAATCAGTTGGGCGCTCAGTTCTGTACCATCGTCCAGGGTGATCGTTGCACGCTCGGCATTCTGTGTCAGCGCCTTGAGCCCCTGGCCGGTAATCAGCGTGACGTCGGGTTCGTCCTGTAGGGTTTGCCACAGGGCGTTCTGGGTGATGCTGTTTTCGACGATATGGCCCAGATGGCTTGCGCCGAGATCGGCCGCACTGAATTCCACTTCGGTCAACGAGCCGGGCAGCAGACGGCTGAGTGGGTGCGGGGTCTCGTCCCACACCGCCAGGCGGCGATAGGGTGTGGCGCGCATGGCCTGAATGCGGCGCCAGGCGCCCAGGCTTTGCAAATAGCGCTCGCTGCCGGCACTGAGCGCTGATACCCGGATATCGGGGCTGGCATCCGCGTCAAAGTCCGAGGGCTCGGCCTTGTCAATCAGGCCGACCGTGATGCCCTGCTGGCCAAGGCCATTGGCAAGGGCGGCGCCGACCATGCCGGCGCCAACGATGATGATGTCAAATGCTTGGGTCATATCCGGTTCCTGTCTGATGGCATCAGTTTACGCGATGCCACGAGCCAGACAAGCGACCGGGATCAATCCGCCGGGTTTCAGTACCCCGCGAGTCTGGATACGGTCTTTTCCTCAGTGGTTTCCGGCCGTTGACGGCCTTTCGTCAGCCAGGCCGGTTTCTGGGCGCCTGGCCGGGTGAAGCCCTGGTTGATCACCATGGGGTGGACCAGTTGCAGGAAATCTGCGGTTTTCATGTGAATGGATTCGGTGTGGGTGCCGGCGGCGAAGGCCAGTTCCGGCTGCTCCGTCAGCACTTCGGCGCAATAGACCGTCATGCCGAACAGGTTGCCGAACGGTGGCATGGCGCCCACCTCGCACTCGGGAAATCGGTCCTGGAATTCCTGTTCGTCGGCAAGATCCACGAAATCGGTGTCCAGCACCCGGGAGAGCCGATCCCAGCGCACCCGCCAGGTAGCGGGCATCACCAGCATGGCCATTTTGCCATCGAGTTCGATGATGACGGTTTTAACAACCCGGTCGCCGGCGATCTTGACGTGATGAGCCAGCTGCTGGGCCGTGAAGGCGGGGGGATGGGAGAGGCACATGTATTCCACACCTGCCTCGTCCAGGAACTCTGTTAACTGCTTCACCGGCATAGTCACAACCTCCTGACAGCATGGTCGGTGTTGTGGAGCCATCTGCCTTCCCGGGCCTGGCCCCGATGGCAAGAGGGGCGGGCGCCCCTTCTTACCGACAGCTTAGCCCAGGTTGAGCTGTTTGCGAGTATCCATCTGTATTTGTGTGTAACCGTTCGCGTCATTCGACCTTGTACATGTGTACATCGCGCTGAGGGAACGGAATGGATACGCCTTCTGCATCGAAGGCCTTCTTGACCTTTTCCTGCATATCCCAGTAGAACGGCCACAAGTCTGCGGATTTGGTCCAAGCTCTGACTGTCAGGTCAACGGAGCTGTCTCCCAGGCCGCCAACCACGATCAGGGGTTCGGGATCGTTCAGGGCGCGTTCGTCTTCCTCGATCAGGCGCTTGCAGATGGCTTTGGCCTTATCAATATCATCGTTATAGCCAATGCCGAAGGTCATGTCGCAACGTCGGGTTTCATAAGCACTCATATTGATAAGGCTGGCGTTTGACAGGCTGCCATTGGGAATAACAATGCGGCGATTATCGAAGGTATTGACCACGGTGTAGAGGATCTGGATTTCCACCACACTACCCAGAAAGCCCTGGGCTTCGATCACATCACCGACTTTGAAAGGTTTGAATATCAGGATCAGCACACCGCCTGCGAAGTTCGCCAGGCTGCCCTGCAAAGCCAGACCTATGGCAAGGCCGGCGGCACCGATAACGGCAATGAAGGAAGTGGTGGCAATACCGATCATCGAGGCGACCGAGATCAGTAGCAATACCTTAAGAACCGCGCCGATGAGCCCGCACAGGAATTTGTTCAGGGTGGGGTCTTTTTGGCCCAGTTTCTTGTCAAGAACCGAAACAAAACGGTTGATCAGCCACATACCCACGATCAGGGTTATGATGGCCAGCAACACCTTGGGGGCATAGGCCATGGTCAGGGCGACTGCCTGATCCATCCATTGGGTAGCCTGCCCGTCGGCACTGAAGAGGTCTTCCATAGGGGAGCTCCTTGTTCGTTAGTGTTTTTTGAGGTGTAACTGCCTGGACAATCGATTGCCGCAAGGGAATCCGACTCTACGCAGTATAGAGCACAAATGGATTAAACCTGCATTGCGTAGAGATGTTGTAATCGCTTTATTTCAGGAGCTTGTGGTGGTTTCTGGCGTAGTCGCGAATGGTTTCCGGATTGCCGCGTACAAGAATCCGCCCCTGTTTCTGGCTGAGCTGGTAGTCGTACATCGGGTCGTAGTAGTCGTTGAGCAGAGTTTCGATCCAGGCATGGTGGCCGTCCAGGGCGCCGTTCGCCTGCTGCTGGTCGAGCGCCTGGATCATCAGGTCTCGGAGCTGCTGGTAGCGTTCACCACCCAGGCGCCGGCGTATCCGGTCCAGGGCACTGAGCAGGTAATCCCGGAAGTTGAGCCAGCCGGCCTCTTCACCGTCTCTTGAAATGTAGTCCTGCAGCATGGCCTCTACGTAGTCGGCGCGAATGATCGCAACCCGCTCTTCCATGGGTTGTTCCAGAATCATCAACGGCGATTCCGCCATTCGTGCCCGCAGGGACTCCGGCAGGGCGCAGCGGCCGATCAGTCGGCTTTCATCTTCCAGGTAGATTGAGCCACCAGTCAGGTGATGCGCCTTCAGCATGGCAACCGCCACACGGTTCTCGAAGTCTATCTGGGAAGGTTGCGGCGTAACCTGTCGGCCAAAACTGGAGCCTCTGTGGTTGGCCAGTCCTTCAAGGTCGACCGGATTGGGCAGCCCAAGCAGGACACGGGTTTTGCCAGTGCCGGTGCGTCCGCTGAGAATCCGGTAATCACCGTTGGCAATCAGTTGGTCCAGGCTGTCGATCAGGAAACGCCGAAGCGCCTTGTAGCCACCCTTCACCAGGGGGTAGTCAATGCCTGCGTCTTTGATCCATTGCTGGGTCAGCCGTGAGCGTAGCCCGCCACGAAAGCAGAAAAGGTATCCCTCGGTGTGTCTGGCGATGAAGCGGTTCCAGGCCTCTATGCGCTGCGCCTTGATGTCGCCTGAGACCAGTTGATGGCCCAGCTTGATGGCTTCGTCCTGACCTTTCTCCTTGTAGCAGATACCCACCCGGTGCCGTTCTTCATCGTTCATCAGCGGTGCATTTTCAGCACAGGGAAAACTGCCTTTGGCAAACTCCACCGGTGCCCGCACATCCATTAACGGGATGTCGTTCAGGAACAGGTTGAGGTAGTCATCGGTGTCGGGTCTGCTGGCCATTTCCACGAGTCGCTGTTACTCAGAGTGAGGCGGCAGTATACCGGACTGTTGATATCCCGGCCAAAGGGTACAATGCCGCCTCGGAAACGGCCTGAAAGGACCAGTGATGAATCCGGAAACACTCAATCTGCACTTGCGCAAAACCCTTAGTCGCGGCCGGGTGGCCCAATCGGCGCCGGCCGGCTGCCCGAGTTTGCCGCTCTATCTGTTTGATCCATCGGTGCTTGAGGGGCCGTTGAGCCATGATGAGGCTCAGGCCGTGGTGGCTGAACCAGCGTACTGGTCGTTTTGCTGGGCCAGTGGCCAGGTGTTGGCCCAGTGGATTCTGGACCACCCGAATCTGGTGGCGGGCAAAACGGTACTGGATTTCGGCTCCGGGTCAGGCGTGGTGGCGGTGGCTGCGGCGCGGGCCGGGGCGGCCAGGGCCATTGCCTGTGATATTGACCCGGCAGCACTGGATGCGGCTGCAGCCAACGCTGAGTTGAACGGGGTGCAGGTGGAGCTGTGCGCAGACTGGGCGCAACGGCCCGGGCAGCTGGACCTGATCACCGCGGCTGATGTGCTATACGACCCAGATAACCGGCCTCTGCTGGAGTCATTTCGTGCGGCCGCTGACCAGGTGTTGCTGGCGGATTCCCGGGTCAGGAATCTGGCCAATCCGGCGTATGAACAGCAGGCGGTGATTGAGGCAAGAACCTGGCCGGATCTGAACGAATTTGAGGAGTTCAATAAGGTGCGCATCTATCTTGCGCAGGGCAGCAGGTAGCAATGGGCAGGGGGGTGAAAAAATAAAGGGCAACCGTCAGGATGCCCTTTGCAGGTACTGAGCCGCCATCCTGAGCAGTTCAGATTTGGAACAGGTTGGCGCCTCCGTGCGCGGTGGGCAACTACCTTGTTGCCGGATCCATCACTCCGTTCCCTGGTGCCAGCGTCCGAGCCAGCCATCCGATTCGTTATCCCTTAAGCGAGGCGTCCCTGTTTCCTTGCCTCTCCCCACAATCCCTGCAGGGGTGCATCCAGTGCGTCATCCTTTTCCCTGTCATCCTTGACGTTGAACATCATACCAATCCCAACTTTGCAGGCGTGTGAACTGTGCACGATTCATTGAACACGAAACTTTGGGCTTTAATGTTTTTCATTGAAAATCATTAATATAAGTGATTTTTTTGGGTGAACGCTTGCGTCCGCGCACGCTACGCAGCTACAAGGTCTCACATGCTTGTAGGAAATATCTCACACGGAATCGGGCGAATTTCTCAAATCCAGCCGGCCGGCATTACGGATGCCGGGCCAAGGGAGCATGCCGATGGCGATGCCCAGGGCGTCCGCCAGTATGTCCGCAATGGAGAAGTCACGGTAGGGCAGGTTGGCTTGAACCGCCTCCAGGGCCAGGCCGAAGCCCAGCAGCGCCGGCGCGTACCAGAATGCGCTCAGACGAGGCCAGGCCAGCCGGGTGACTATGGTCAGCTCGATAAACGCAATGATGTGATTGACCTTGTCGTTGGCAGCCGCGGGGATCGGATAGCTGGAGCTGGTGGTGGCCAGGTAAAGGATGGCGGCCACCGAGACCAGCAAGACTGCCTGCCAGAGCCGGCGCATGCGCAGAAGGGTATAGACGGTTTGCTGAAATTGGAGCATTAAGTCATCCGGGCGTTGTTGCGGGCTGTGGGAACGATCATGACATGATATGCTTTGCGCCCCGTTTTTGTCATGGCAGCGGAGGATCACCAGCAATGCTCAACGGTAACTTTTTCAGAGGACTGGGTTATCTGGGCGAAGGTTTCAGGTTGATCCGCCTGCCTGGCCTGCGTCTGTTCGTCATCATTCCCCTAGTGATCAACATCCTTCTGTTTGGATTGATGTTCTATTTCATGGCGGAACTGTTTTCGGCGATGATCGCCGGCGCCATGGCCTGGCTGCCGGACTGGGCCTGGTTGCAGGCCCTGGACTGGTTGTTCTGGCTGCTTTACGGCGTGGTGATTCTGCTCATGCTGG
Organism: Marinobacter sp. NSM; assembly: GCF_052380025.1. NCBI lineage: Bacteria > Pseudomonadati > Pseudomonadota > Gammaproteobacteria > Pseudomonadales > Marinobacteraceae > Marinobacter > Marinobacter sp. NSM. Next base: position 483,655 of record NZ_JBQTCK010000003.1, on the reverse strand, counting down.
CCTACGGCTTTGTGATTGTTGCCAATCTCATAGGCTCGCCATTCTACGGCTACCTGGCCGAGCTTACCGAAAAGCACCTGACCGGCCAAGAGGTCAATCCGGACGAAGGCTGGGCAGCCCTGCTGAAGGATACCCCGCGAATTCTCTGGCGCGAGGTTCAGAAGATCGCCTATTACCTTCCCCGCGCCCTGGGCCTGTTCATCATAGGCCTGATTCCTGTCGTCAACCTGGTGGCGGCCTTACTCTGGTTCCTGTTCAACAGCTGGATGATGGCGTTGCAGTACGTGGATTATCCGGCTGACAACCATAAAGTCAGTTTTGCCCGTCTGCGCCGGGATCTTGCGGCCCAGCGGCTGTCAGCACTGGGTTTCGGCTTGCCGGTGGCCCTGGCGGCCATGGTGCCGGTGCTTAATCTGGTGGTGGTGCCGGCTGCAGTGTGCGGAGCAACCGCCTACTGGGTGCGGGAAAATACATCGAATCAACAGTAACTTGCTTGCGGAGGTTTCTTGGAAACATCGGAATTTGTCATCGGTCAGCGTTGGGTCAGCCACAGCGATACCGCTTTAGGTTTAGGTATCGTCACCGATATCTCGGGGCGCAGAGTTACCCTGGGGTTTCCGGCGGCCGATGAAGAACGCACCTATGCCGTCGATAATGCGCCTTTGTCGCGCATTGTCTACCAGCTGGGTGAGGAAATTGAGACCTTCGAGGGTGACCGCTATGTGGTCCGTGCGGTAGAGGAGCTCCATGGCGTTCTGATGTACCACGCCGATGACGGCGAAAATATCCAGCAGATCTCCGAGGTAAAGCTGGCCGGTTCGGTCAATTTTTCGGCCCCGCACCAGCGCCTGTTCGCCGGTCAGTTTGACCGAAACGGCGCTTTCCGGTTGCGGGTGTCTACCCTTCAGCACCTGGACCGCCTGCGGGCCTCCCCGGCCCAGGGATTAATTGGTGCGCGCACCCAGCATCTGCCGCACCAGCTGTACATTGCCCACGAAGTGGCGCGCCGCCATGCCCCCAGAGTGTTGCTGGCCGATGAGGTGGGGCTGGGCAAAACCATAGAGGCTGGCCTGATCCTGCACTATCAGCTGCACACCGGCCGGGCCCGAAGGGCGCTGATTGTGGTGCCGGATTCGCTGATTCACCAGTGGCTGGTGGAAATGCTGCGCCGCTTCAACCTGCGCTTTTCTATTGTGGATCAAAGCCGCTACGACGACATCAAGGCCAAGGAAGACGATGTGGACGCGCTGGTAAACCACATCTTCGGTGACGACGACAGCGTCAACCCGTTCGAGGCAGACCAGCTGGTGTTGTGCAGTCTCGATTTTCTGGTTGAAAGCGAACAGGCCCGCAACCATGCCCTGGCGGCGGGTTGGGATCTGATGGTGGTAGACGAAGCCCACCACCTGGCCTGGTCGCCGGAGCAGGCCAGCCCGGAATATCAGGTGGTTGAAAGCCTGTCTGAGGCCAGCAAAGGCCTGCTGCTGCTGACGGCCACACCGGAGCAGGTGGGTGTGGCCAGTCATTTCGCCCGTTTGCGCTTGCTGGACCCCGCACGGTTCCACTCCCTGGACGCGTTCCGGGAGGAGGAACAGCAATACGAGACGATCAACAAAGTGGCGCGCCGGCTGCTTGAAACCCCGGACCACATCAGCCCTGAAGACGAAACGGCCCTTGCCGGCTGGCTGGGTGATGAACTGGAGGAGCTTCTGGCCCGGGATGATGCGCATCAGGCGGTGATCGATGCGCTGCTGGACCGGCACGGCACTGGCCGGGTGCTGTTCCGCAACACCCGGGCAGCGATTCAGGGCTTCCCGGAGCGCCAGCCGCTGCCGGAACCTCTGCCGTGTCCTGCCCTTTACGATGACTGCCGCTACGGCGATGTTGGCCTGGCGCCTGAACAGACAGTGCCGGAAGAACAATGGCTGGCGAAGGATCCGAGAGTGGCCTGGCTGGAGAAAAAACTGGCCAGCCTGCGGCCAGCCAAAGTGGTGGTGATCTGCGCCCGGGCTGATACCGCCATGGCGCTGGAGCATTACTTGCAGCTGCGGGCCGGCATTCGCAGTGCCGCCTTCCACGAGCACCTGAGCCTGCTGGAGCGGGATCGTGCCGCCGCCTATTTTGCCGACAGCGAGCAGGGCGCCCAGGCGCTGATCTGCTCGGAAATCGGCAGTGAAGGCCGCAACTTCCAGTTTGCCCATCACCTGGTTTTGTTTGATTTGCCCGCCAACGCGGACCTGCTGGAGCAGCGAATTGGCCGGCTGGACCGTATCGGTCAGAACGAAGCCATCCGGATTCACATACCCTACTTGCAGGGCACCAGTCAGGAAGTGCAGTACCGCTGGTTCCAGGAAGGGTTGAATGCCTTTGCCGAGAGCTGTGCCGTAGGTGTGGCAGTTCACGATCAGGTGGGTGACGAGTGGCAGAAAGCGCTGGAGGGCGATGACGCCGCTCTGGAACCCATGCTGGCGAGCAGCGCCGAGGAAACTGCGCGGCTCAAAACCCTGCTGCACAATGGCCGGGATGCCCTGATTGAGCTCAACTCCTGCCGCCGGGATGAAGCCGAAGCCTTGATTGCCAGTATCGAACAGGAGGAAAGCTCGGCCCAGGTCCGTGATTACATGGTGCAGGCGTTCGATATTCTGGGTGTGGATATTGAAGACCACAGTGAGCATGCCGATGTGCTCAAGCCTGGCGAACAATACCAGGCTGGCCATGTTGCCGAGCTGCCGGAGGACGGCCTGACCGTCACCTGGGAGCGCGAACAGGCCCTGCAGCGGGAAGACATGGCGTTCATGAGCTGGGAGCATCCGATGGTGACCGGCGTGATGGATTCTGTCACCAGCTCGGGCCTGGGCAAGGCCGCGCTGGCCAATCTGTCCGTGAAGGCGCTGCCGCCCGGCACCCTGCTGCTGGAAGCCTTGTTTGCCGTACACTGCCCGGCGCCGGAGTCCCTGCAGTTGACCCGCTATCTGCCGGTTTCACCGCTGCGACTGGTGGTGGATGTGAATGGCCGGGACCTGTCCAACGCGTTACCTCATGATCGCCTGAATGAGCTGTGTTCCAACATTCGCCGGCGCACGGCACAGGCTATCGTTCCGAAAATCCGGGCCGAGGTGGAAACCATGGTGGACCACGTTGAGCGACTGGCAGAGCCGCATCTGGCGCAGCTGCAGGCGCAAGCGCTGGCGCAGGTTGAGGCGGGCTTTGTTCCGGAGGTGCGCAGGCTGGAGGCATTGCAGAGGGTAAACCCGGCGATTCGCAGTGAGGAGATCGACTTTCTGCGCGGCCAGCTGGACGCGGCCCGGGAAGCGGTTGGGCACGCCAGTCTTGCGCTGGAAGGTATTCGGGTGATTGTTACCTCCTGAAGTGGACTAACTGGCTGAGTTGCGGGCGTTATCTGGCAACATGGCATCTGATAGAGTAAGTTGAACGTAACGAAGTGTTATAAGGCTTTGGTTATTGTCCAAAGACTCCAATCCACGGAAGACAGAGAGAACCTGTGATGACGTTGATACTGTTTCTGATCGCATTGGGCGGCCTGCTGTTTGTATTGCGCCGCGAATCCGGTGCAAAGCCTGCTATTGGTGTTATGGCGGTGGTGGGTGTGATCGCCCTTTTCTCGGGCTCTGGCTGGCTCGCGCTGGTGTTATTTGTTGGTGCGGCCGTTACCGCGATGGCGGGGCTTCCGCAGTTCCGGATCAACTGGCTTACCCCGCGGGTGTTCGCCATGTTCAAGAAGGTGGCGCCCAAGGTCTCGGAGACAGAAAAGGTGGCGCTGGAGGCTGGCACCGTGGGCTGGGACGGCGAGCTGTTTACCGGTCGCCCGGACTGGCATAACCTGCTGATTAACCGTCATACCGGGTTGAGCGACGAAGAACAGGCATTCGTTGATAACCAATGTACCCAGGCGATCTCCATGTGCAATGCCTGGGATCTGGCGGTGGAGCGGGCTGACCTGCCGAAAGAACTGTGGGACTTCCTCAAGAAAGAGAAATTCTTCGGCATGATCATTCCGAAGGAATACGGTGGCCTGGAGTTCTCGGCAAAAGCCCAAACCGCCGTGCTGCAGAAGCTGGCGGCCAACGAAATGCTGATGGTGACCGTGGGTGTGCCCAATTCCCTTGGCCCGGGCGAGCTGCTCGTCAAATACGGCACCGAAGAACAGAAAAACTACTATTTGCCACGCCTGGCCGATGGCCGTGAAGTGCCTTGTTTTGGTCTCACTGGCCCGCGGGCAGGCTCGGATGCAACGTCGCTGCCGGATACCGGCATCGTCTGCAAACAGAAAGTGGATGGCAAGGAACTGCTGGGCATCCGCCTGAACTTCGAGAAACGCTGGATTACCCTGGCGCCGGTGGCCACCGTGGTGGGTCTGGCGTTCCGGATGTTTGACCCGGACGGTCTGCTGGGTGACACCAAAGACTACGGTATTACCTGTGCCCTGATTCCCCGGGACACCGACGGCATGGAAATCGGTCGTCGCCACTGCCCGATCGGTACTCCGTTCATGAACGGACCCATCAAGGGCAAAGATGTGTTTATCCCGCTGGATTACATCATCGGTGGCCAGGAAATGGCCGGCCAGGGCTGGCGTATGCTGGTTGAGTGCCTGTCTGTCGGCCGCTGCATCACCCTGCCGTCTGGTGCGGCTGGTGCTGCCGCCTACTCCGTGGGCACGGCTGGCGGATTCACCCGCATTCGCCGTCAGTTCAATACGCCGGTGGCGGATATGGAGGGTGTGCAGGCGCCCCTGGCTCGCATTGCTGCGAAAACCTACATTGCCCAGTCGGCGGTGAACCATACCGCCAACATGATCGACCGGGGTGAAAAACCGGCGGTACCGTCGGCGATCCTTAAGTACCACCTGACCGAGTTCCAGCGTGAAATCCTGACCGACGCCATGGATGTTCACGGTGGTAAAACGGTTACCCTCGGCCCCCGTAACTATCTGGGGATCGGTTTCAGCGGTGCGGCGGTGTCAATCACCGTTGAAGGTGCCAACATTATGACCCGCAGCCTGATGATCTTCGGGCAGGGTGCGATCCGTTGCCATCCGTACGTCCTGAAAGAACTGGCCGCCAAGGATAATGACGACATCAAGGCGTTCGATGAGGCGTTCTTTGGCCATGCCGGCCTGATATTTGGTAACGCCGCCCGTGCGTTCACCCAGGCCCTGGGCGTCGGCAAGGCCGATGTGCCGTTTGACAGCGCTTCGCGCAAGTATGCCCAGGCCCTGGCACGGTTCAGCTCCGCCTTTGGGCTGTGTGCCGATGCCGCCATGACCACACTGGGCGGTGAGCTGAAAATGCGTGAGCTGATCTCCGCCCGTCTCGGCGACATGCTGTCCAACCTTTATCTGGCATCCATGGTGCTGAAAAACTGGCATGAGACCCAGCCAGTGGAAGGCGAGAAAGAGCTGATGCAGTACAGCCTGGCATTTTTGTTACACCGTACTGAGCAGGCCCTGGATCAGTTCCTGCAGAACCTGCCGAATCGTCCGGTGGCCCTGGCCCTGCGGGCGGTAACCTTGCCGCTGGGATGTCGCTGGGATACGCCTCACGATGATCTGGCGCGCAAGCTGGCGCGGGCGATCTCTACCGATACGCCCATCCGCAACAAGCTGATGGCGGGTGCCTGGACCGCCGATGGCGAAGGTACCGTGGAAAATCCGGTAGCCCGCTACAACGGTCTGCTCAAGGATTACGACAAGGCCGAGCAGCTCTACCGCAAAGCCACCAAGGCCTATGCCAAGGGTGAACTGCCGATGACGGCATTGCACCCGGAAGAGCGCTTTGAAGCGGCTCTGGAAGCGGGCATCTACACCAAGGAAGAAGCAGATTTCATGCGCCAGTATGAGCAGGTGGTGCTGGAGATGCTCACCGTGGATGACTTCCCGTTTGATGAGTTTGCCAGCAACAAGGATACCCTGATTGACCACAACCTGGCCTGACGGAGCAGGTTGCGGTGTGGCTTTCAGTGGTTGCAGTCAGCGTTGGCGCCGTGATCGGCGCCAACCTTCGTTGGGCGCTCGGCTTATGGCTGAATGCCAGTTACCACGCGGTGCCCTGGGGCACTCTAGTGGCCAATCTCAGTGGCGGCTGGCTGGTTGGCTTACTGATTGGTTTTTTTACCCAGAGTAACGCTCTGGCACCGGAATGGCGTTTGTTTGCCATCACGGGCTTGTGCGGCGCGCTGACCACCTTCTCGACCTTTTCCCTGGAAATGTTCGGTGCACTGCAGGAAGGCAAGTGGGCCATGGCACTCACCGGTATTATCGCCCACGTGGTGGGGTCTATTCTTATGACTGCCCTGGGCTTTTATACCTTCAGTCTGATCAAGGGCTGAAGGGTACGTGGGCGCCGCCGGAACTGGGTATGACTACCTACATAAATTATTGAAAAGCCCCTTGGCAAGCCGGGAATTCCAGAGTAGAGTGGTCCGTGTAGGAAAGATTAGCCAAGCAGTTCATGAATAAGACGTACCTCCGCAGTTAGTAGTGACCGTCCTGTTTTTGATCCCGCGAGTTCAGTTTTTCCGTCAAACGCTGACCAACACCATGAAGGTGTGTGGCAGCAGATAATATGATTGATTTCAGGAAGTTTAAGTATGTCTACTACTACCGGTACTGTTAAGTTCTTCAACGAAGCAAAAGGCTTTGGCTTTATCACTCGTGAAGGCGGCCCGGACGTATTTGTTCACTACAGCGCCATTCAGGGCTCTGGTTTCAAGACCCTGGCAGAAGGCCAGCAGGTCGAGTTCACCGTAACTCAGGGCCAGAAAGGTCCTCAGGCGGAGAACGTTGTTGCTCTGTAATCCTAACGGGATTCAGCAATAACCAAGAAAAAGGCAGCCTCGGCTGCCTTTTTTGTTGGCATTCCGGGCCGTTAACCCGGCCCGACCGGGTCAGCGAGCGAAAATCTCACTGTAGAATTGCATGGTGCCGTTCCAGGACCGGGCAGCAGCGGTTTCATCGTAGGCGATGGGCATCCCGAACTGTTCGGCAACCTTGTCTGCGCCAGGGTTGGTGAAAGAGTGGGTTACTCCGGGGAAGCTCACCAGTGTCAGGTCCACTTCCGCGTTCTGCATCTCCCGAACGAGGCTTGCCACCTGCTCTGAAGGCACCATCGGGTCGGCGCCACCGGTGTAAACCTGCACTTTGGCTTTTACCTTGCCAGCTTCTGCCTGAACCGGGCTGGACAGCGCGCCGTGGTAGCTGACCACCCCTGCAAGATCAACGCCAAGCCGAGCCATGTTCAATACCACGGCACCGCCGAAACAGTAACCCTGGGCGGCAATACGGCCAGCATCCACGCTTTCGTGGTTCTGCAGCAGTTCTTTGGCCTTCATGAAACGGGCTTTCACCTGATCTATGTTTTTGGTGGCTTCCTGCATGAATTCCTGGGCGGTATCCGGGTGTTCAGCCAGCTTGCCGTCACCGTACATGTCCAGGGCAAAGGCTGTGTAGCCTGCTGCAGCCAGCTTTTCTGCCTGCTCACGGGCGAAGGCGTTATGACCCCACCACTCGTGAACCACCAGAACGCCGGGCCGTTTGCCCTCGTCTTCATCATCCCAGGCCATGTAGCCGCTAAAGGTCTGGCCATCCACTTCATAGGTGACCGTTTCGGTGCGAAGTTCCGCGTTGGCACTGGCGCCGGCAATGGCCAGGGCGAGCGCAGTGAGGTGAGTTGTTTTTCTGATTCCAGGCATGTGGGTCATCTCCTTGTCTGGTTTTGGATTCCTTGTCATACGAGTGTTCAGACATACCCGATGAATACTGCTTACAGAACCAAATGATCTGAGAGCACCGGATTCGCGAACAAAATGGCATCAGGTGCTGCTTTCAACCTGACCGTTCTTGACTATAGTTAAGAACAGGAACGGTGATAAGTCTGAACTCGTTCAGGCACCGTATCCACCCATACCAATAACATCAATAACGAGGGGGTGGTCTATGCTCCTGTCACATGCGTTTGGTCTGTTTACCCACCCGGACCAAGAGTGGGCATCCATAAAGAAAGAACACGAACATCCAACCCGGCTGTATGTTGCCTATGTGGTTATTCTGGCAGCCATCGCGCCGATCTGTGCTTACATCTCAACCGCGCATTTCGGCTGGTCCGTCGGCAACGAGCGATTGATCAAGCTGACGGAAATCAGTGCGTTGCAGCTGAGCGTCCTGACATACATTGCCATGCTGGTGGGCGTCTTTGCCCTGGGCTACGCCATTAACTGGATGGCAAAAACCTACGGTGCCAAAGAGGAACACGTACCTTCTAACGGTATTGCCCTGGCGGCTTATTCCTGCACTCCGCTGTTCCTGGCTGGCTTTGCGCTGTTGTACCCGGTGCCATGGTTCAACGCGGCTGTGTTTCTGGCGGCAGCCTGTTACGGTGCCTGGCTGATGTATGACGGCCTGCCCATCGTGATGGGGATCGAGAAAGAGCGTGCGGTAATGTACGGCGGGGCCCTGCTGACCGTTGCCCTGGTGATTCTCGTTTCTACTCGTGTTGGCTCGGTCATTCTCTGGAACTTCGGTGTCGGCCCGGTGTTTGTCAGCGGGTAGTCGTAACCTGCCAATCATCAGCTATCAAAGGGGAGCTTCGGCTCCCTTTTTTTGTGACCTGGTGCCTGCCTTCCCCCAGTTGTCGGCATTTGCCACAGGGATGTCGCAATCCGGCAACGCGGTTTTCATCTGAGCAGTCTAGCGTTTGGTCTGCGGTCGCGAATCGGGCGGCCGCCCACAACAGAACAAGCTCAGAATGAATAATAAGGGGAACAGAATGGCACGGTTAACACGCAGGGATTTTCTGAAAGCCTCGGCCTTGGGGATGGGAGCAGTAGCTGTCTCAACCGGATTGGCGGGTTGTGTGTTCGATAGCAGCGTTGAATTCACCCATGGTGTCGCCAGCGCTACTTCTACCGATTCCGCTCCGCCAACAGCACATCGCCTGTTGGTACTACCATAACCCTCCCTGAGGGCAGCATTGATCAAGTGAAGCTGGCTGTTGTCTCGTGCTCCAACTATCCGGCGGGCTATTTCAATGTCTATCGGGAGATTGCCACCCGACAGGATCTGGACGCCCTGGTTCATTTGGGAGACTACATCCACGAATACAGCAGTGAGGCCGACAGCTACGCAGCAGCAGATGCCGAGGCATTGGGGCGCACCTTCCCGGAGGCCAATAATCTGGAGTTGATTACTCTGCAGGATTACCGCCAACGCTACCGCATCTATCGCAAGGACGATGACCTTCAGGAATTGCACCGCGTTATGCCGTTCATCGTGGTATGGGACGACCATGAGGTCACCAACGACACCTGGCGCGAGGGTGCAGAGAACCACAATCCGGAGCTCGGCGAAGGTGATTTCGGGGAACGCAAAATAGCGGCCTTGCGGGCCTTCTTTGAGTGGATGCCGATCCGCCCGGTAATAGAGGGTAGTCACGAAACCATCTATCGGAGTTTCCGGTTTGGTGACCTGGTTGACCTGCATATGCTGCATACCCGCATTATTGGCCGTGACCAGCAGCTGGATTACATGAACTACCTCGGGGAAGGCGGCCTGGATGTAGATGCTTTCCGGGCGGCAGTAGGGGATCCGAACCGCACCCTTTTGGGCGCCGAACAGCTTTTGTGGTTGCAGTCGGCACTTGCGCAGGGCACGGCCACCTGGCAGGTGCTTGGCCAGCAGGTGCTGATGGGGCGCATGAACCTGCCCGCCGAGCTGCTGATGGCCATTGCGACACAGAATCTGGAAAACCTGCCGGCATCACTGGCCGAACTGGCAACGCTGAAAGCCCGGGCGCTGCAGGGTAACCCCACACTTACCGAATAGGAACTGGCGCGGCTTGAACTGGCAGCATCCTATAACCTGGATGCCTGGGATGGCTACCAGCACGAACGGGAAGTGGTTCTCGCCACCGCCCGCCAACTGGACAGGAATCTGGTCGTGCTGGCCGGTGATACCCACAACGCCTGGGCCAACAACCTCCAGGATATTGATGGGCGACAGATAGGCGTGGAGTTTGCCACGGCCTCGGTGACCTCGCCCGGGCTGGAGGGGTATCTGGGGCTGCCGGCAGAGATGATTCCGCAAGTTGAGCAGGGCATCCGACTGCTGGTTGATGATCTGGACTACCTCGACATCAGCCAGAGGGGGTATATGCTGGTGACGTTCACCCCAGAGCATGCGCGCGCTGACTGGTACTTTGTTGATACCGTCAAAAGTCGCGATTATGAAGCCGACCAACAACCATCTGCGACCAGGCAGGTTTTGCCCGGCGAAGGGCAGCGCAGTCTGCAACTCCTGGCTTCATGATGCCGGACCGGGCCCGGTGATTGCCCCGGGCCCGGTCGCAGGCTAATGTGATGAGGCCGCCGATGCGGTCGGATTTTCTGTCGGTACCTTGATCTGGCGCATTGGCAGTTTGTTCGTACTGGTTTGTAGTAGACGGTCGTTCATCAGCAGGGAGCCTACATGTCCAACCCTCCATCGTTTTCTTCCGGACCAAGCGCCGCCCCTTCGGAGGCCGCCGGCCCTGTTTGGCATGCCGCATCCGTTGCCGACGCTCGTCAGCACCTGAAAGCATCGAGCCCTTTATCGCAGGCCGACGTTGATGCCCGGCTGGCAAGCTATGGTCCGAATCAGCTGCCAGAGACCCGGAGTGCCGGGCCTTTGCGCCGTCTGGCTCGACAGCTCAATAATTTCCTTATTTACGTGCTTCTGACCGCTGTGTTCATTACCGCTGCGCTTGGCCATTGGGTGGACTCCGGGGTTATTCTGGCGGTGGTGGTGATCCAGGCGCTGGTGGGGTTTATTCAGGAAGGTAAGGCAGAGCAGGCTTTGTCTGCCATTCGCCATATGCTGGCCCCCAAGGCCAGGGTGGTTCGGGAAGACGGTCAGCATCAGGTGGATGCCACCGGGCTGGTTCCGGGCGATACCGTACTGCTGGAGCCCGGCGACCGGGTGCCTGCCGATATCCGGCTGGAGAAGTGCCACAACCTGAAGGTTGAGGAAGCCATACTGACGGGGGAATCCGAGGCGGTAGACAAAGCCGTAGAACCGGTAGCGTCAGATGCAGCCTTGGGTGATCAGGTCAGCATGGTGTTTTCTGGCACCATGGTGGCTACTGGCACCGGTCGCGGTGTGGTGGTTCGTACTGGAGCGAATACCGAGATCGGTCGAATCTCTGGCTTGCTGGCAACCACCACGTCACTGAAAACACCGCTGCTTGAGCAGATGGATCGCTTTGCCCGGGTGCTTTCCATTATTGTAATACTGGCCGGCATTGGTATTTTCCTTGGTGGCCTGGCATTCAGCGGTCTAGCGTTCCGGGAGTTGTTCATGGCGGTTGTGGGCCTGACGGTTGCCGCAATTCCGGAAGGGCTCCCGGCCATTCTGACCATCACCCTGGCTATCGGTGTTCGGCAAATGGCAAAACGCCAGGCGGTGGTCCGGCGTATGCCCGTGATAGAAACCCTTGGCGCGGTGTCGGTGATCTGCTCGGATAAAACCGGCACCCTGACCCGCAACGAAATGATGGTGACGGCGGTTGTTGCCGGTGGTCAGAGATTCGATGTTACCGGTGAAGGCTACAGCTTCGATGGCATGATCTGCCGGGACCAACAACCAGTAGAGAGTTCCGGATTGCTGGTAGAAATGGCCAGGGCAACCGCCCTGTGCAATGACGCCAGCCTGGGTGAAAAGGATGGCCGCCCCGTTATCCACGGCGACCCGATGGAAGCAGCCCTCAAGGTCTTTGCCCGCAAGGCCGAATTCGATACCGAATCCAGTTCCGGAGACTGGCCTAGAATCCATGAGATACCGTTTGATACCCGCATCCGGTTCATGGCGACCCTTCACCATGATCATCATGGCCATGAGGTTGCCTACCTGAAAGGGGCGCCGGAGCGGATACTGGAGATGTGTACCAGTGAAGTGACCGGGGACGGTGGTGTGGTGGCACTCGACAGACAACGCTGGGATGACACGGTCACCGAGATGGCGTCGGAAGGGCTAAGGGTTCTGGCGATTGCCCGAAAGCCAATGGCTGAAGCGGGGCGCCAACTGGTGGTTGAAGACCTTGAGCAGGGGGGGGAGCTTCTGGGTGTTGTCGGGTTGTTAGACCCACCCCGGCAAGAGGCCATTCAGGCCATTGAAGAGTGCCATAATGCGGGCATCAGGGTGAAGATGATTACCGGTGACCATGCCCTGACCGCAGGAGCGATCGCCCGAAAACTGGGTTTACGAAACAGCGAGCGAGTGCTCACCGGCAAGGAACTGGACGAACTGAATGATGACCAGTTGCGAGAGTTGGCCGGTGAGGTGGATGTGTTTGCCCGTACCAGCCCTGAACACAAACTGCGTTTGGTCCAGGCGTTGCAGGCACTGCACGGTGTGGTCGCCATGACCGGTGACGGCGTGAACGATGCGCCGGCCCTGAAACGGGCCGACGTTGGTATCGCCATGGGTGTGAAAGGCTCTGAAGCCGCCAGAGAAGCGTCATCCGTGGTGCTGCTGGACGATAACTTTGCCAGTATCGCAGCGGCCGTTCGGGAGGGGCGGACGGTCTATACCAATCTGCGTAAAGCCATTGCCTTTCTGTTGCCAGTCAACGGGGGGGAATCCATCAGTCTGATCACGGCTCTTTTACTGGGACTTGCCTTGCCGATTTCAGCCTTGCAGATTCTGTGGGTCAATATGGTCAGCTCAGTGGTATTGGCGATGACACTGGCGTTTGAGCCCCCGGAACCCGGCGTCATGAAACAGCCGCCGCGCCCCAAGGAAGAGTCACTGTTACAGGGCTTCGTGGTCTGGCGGGTTGTGTTCGTGTCGTTCCTGTTCCTGGCGGGGATATTCGGGGCCTGGTTCTGGGCCATGCATCGCTTCGATGATATGGCCGTGGCCAGTACCCTGGCAGTGAATACTCTGGTGGCGATGGAAGTGTTTTACCTGTTTGCCGTACGTTACCTGGATACGCCTTCCATCACCTTACGGGGAGTGCTGGGCACGCCAATCGTGTTACTGGCGGTTGCTTCGGTGATTGGCCTTCAGTTGCTGTTCACCTATACGCCCTGGTTCCAGGCGACCTTTGGCACCAGCGCGCTATCACTGGAATTGCTGGGTTTTGCCTGTGTGGTGGGTGTGGCCGTTCTGATGTTGCTGGAGCTAGAAACGGCCATTCGCCGTCGGGTAGCCCTCAAGGTAAGCCGCGGGTAATAACAGAAGGATCTCCGCGACCTTCCACGGCTGCCAGCTCTGCGCTGGACAGCCACTCCCCCGGCGGTTTGTCCATGACGTCGGCACAGGCCGCCAGGGCGTGGCCCCAGGAACACTGGTTGGCGAACAGCATGCCGGCTTCGTTCAGGGTGCCACCGCGGTTGATGTATCCCAATACCCGTGAATGGGCGGGCTGGGGGAACAGAGTGTGCAGGTGTCCCCGGAATACTTCCGGGCGTATATGGGTTAGTGCCACTCGCCGCTGCATCCGGTGCGGGAACAGCCGTTCCCGCTCGAACTCGGTCAGGCAGGCGGCCGCTTCAAGGGGATCCCGGGGCTGGCGGAACCGCCCGGGTTCCTGCAGGTAGACCAGGCGGAACGGCGTTCCGGTTTCCCGCAAACGTTCGCAGGCGCGAATGGCCTCTGACAGTTGATAGGCACCGTTGGCAATCAGCAGCAGGGGCTCCTCACCGGCGGAGGTGTCCTCGTCGACCACCAGGGCGCCGTGCCTGGCCAGGCGTTCAGCCTCGTTGGCATTGAACACACAGGGCCGGTCGCGCTTCGGGATAACCATGCAGCTGATTCTTCCGCGTTCGGTGAATACCGACGGCAGAACCGCGAGGGTGCTGTTGTAGTCGGCAGGGAAAAGCACCCGGGATACATCGCTCATTTCACCCAGCATGGCCTCGCAGAATGTGGTGTCCTGATGGGACTGCTCGTTCTTGCCGTTTTCCCAGGTGTGGGAGGTGGCTATGATCGGGAAGCCAAGCCAGCGGGCGGGCCTGCCCACCTCTTTCTGGTGCCTGGCAAAAATCAGCTCCTGTCGCACCGCACCGAGCATTTTTACGCAGAAGGCCTCATAACTGGCGACCAGATTCAGGCCTGCCTTGTTCCCCAGGCAGGCGGAGACCACCGCCTCTTCGTTGAGGGCAGTGATGATATGGCCGTGAATGGATTCGTCATCGCTTTCCGGATCGTTTACCCGATGCCTGAGGTCCTTGAGAACACCCGTCAGCCGGTTACTTGCCAGTTCATCCGGATTGCCTACTCTGGGCCGAAGATCCGGATTGCTCTTGGTCAGTGCCCGGAAGAAGGCGTCTACTGCCGTCATCGGTGATGACTTGTCCTGACTGTAAGGCAATACCGGAACCTGGGGTTCGCGTGGGTTGCGCAGTGCCAGGGGGTGATCCCGCTCAAGGGGGCGCTGTTGCTGCCGGTGCTCATTAAGTGCTGCGACGGCCCATTCAAGTTCTTCCGGTGACACCCACAGAGGCTGGATGTGCTCGTTGAACAGGTCCCGGGCCCGCGTGTCCAGCCGTGGGTTGCCCGGCAGGGGCAGGTTGTGAGCGGAATTCTGGCCGGCACCGTAGAACCCGAAACCCTTGGTGGTTTCGGCGATACCGTAGGGAATACGGACAGGGTAGCTGGCTTCACCCCGGCTGGCGGCGTCGCCTTGGGCGGCCAGTGTCCGTTCCATATCAAATAAAGTGCAGACGAACGCCGCCGGATCTTTGCCATCGAAACGTACTGGCTCAAATCCGTGTGCTTCAAGGAGTTCGGCGAAGCGCTCCAGCCCTTCCCGGGTGCCTAGCTCGGTGCGTTGTTCAATTCTTCGGCCATTGGCAATCATGATCGGCAGAACCTGCCCGCAATCGTCTGCCCGCCACCAGCGCGGAATCCAGTCGCTGCCTCTCTGTTCCTCGGCGGCGCCATCCGAGAGGAAGGCCACCAGCGATTCGCCCGGCAGCGGCATGTGGGCGTACTGCAGTTCGGCAAAGCCCAGGTAGCCGCCCTCCAGGATGCCCCCGGCGGTATGCGGATTGACGTGGCTGCCGAGGGGGGAGGCCATGGCACCGTCGGGCTTCTGGCGGTAGCTGTAGAAGTCAGCGGCAAGCCGCGACAAACCTTCAGGTGCCAGGTAGCGCGCCCGCTGTTCCGGATGCAGGTTGCCCGTCAACACGTTGAGGGCGTCGACGGCGGCAACGCAATGGCCCTGGCCCATCAGCCAGCTCCGGGTTTGCCCGGTCAGGTTGTTCAAGGCCAGATAAGCGGCGTAGGCCGGCACCATATTGAGGGCGCCACCGGTATGGCCCTCAGGTGATGCTTTGAAATCCTGGGCAGCCAATGGCGCCCCGGAAATGTCTACCCGGTTGCAGTAGGTCATGTGCACCACCAACCAGAGCCCTGCGCTGGTTAGCCGGTCGAGGTACGCCAGTTTCTGGTAGACGGTATCGGTATCGGGCTGGAGGCCATCCGCCACCAGTTTTCGAGCCAGGACCTGAACCCTGGCTTCGGTGTCTTCCGAGTGGCGGATAACACCATAGCCCTGCTGCCAGCGTTGGTAGGCTGCACCGTTGCATGCAGCAGCCGGTGATGGAACTTGTACGTTGGGCGATGGCATGGTGCGGCCTCCATGGCTTTCGAACTTGAGAGTGTGAAAGAAGTGTAAAACGCCCGGCCCGGGGAGCCCTTGATTCAGGTCAGTCGTAATTGCATCTTTTCGGAAGCGTCACAAAGCCGCGACCGATGGGTTGGGTTATCGGTAGAAACGTTATAGGATGTTTTTTCCAAACTTGTCCTGAAAGGAATCAGACAATGAGTAAAGCTATTGTGCTGTTGGGAGATCTTGGTTCAGACCATCAGGGTTTCCCGCCCACCCCGGTTCTCGCCGGTTCTCCCGATGTACTCGTGGATGGCAAGCCAGTTGCCCGTCTGGGCGACCCCCTTGCGCCCCATTCCAAGCCCAAGCACTCCAGCCACCCCAGAGTGATTGCAGAAGGGTCACCTTCGGTAATGATCAATGGCAAGCCGGCTGCCATCACTGGCAGCGCTGTATCCTGCGGCGGGGTGACGATCGGTAGCGGCTCTGTTGTTATCGGGGGCTGACCAGCGCTGCCCTGACCCTTTCGGGTCGTGCCCAGTAGTAACCCTGGCCGTGCAGGCCGGGGAACTGCTGCAGCCACAGGGCGATGGCTTCATCCTCTACCCCTTCAACAACCACACCAAGGTCCAGTGCCTCGCCTAGCTCGAGGGCTGCCCGCAGAATTTTCTGGCGGACCGGGTAGAGCAGTACGTCTTGCAGGAAACTGCGGTCAATCTTCAGTTCATCCAGCGGGAAGCTGGCCAGGTTGCCCAGGGATGAGTGCCCGGAACCAAAGTCGTCCAGAGCAATGCGGAACCCCATGCTGCTCAGGGTCCGGATAGCGCGCCGGGCAACTTCCGGGTCGGCCATGGCGGCGGTTTCTGTGATTTCCAGAATGACCCGGTCCGGGCTGACCCCGTGCCGGCGGGTGATGGCGCCGGCTTCCTCATGGAACAATGGATGGGCAACGTCTTTGGCAGAGATGTTGACGGCAACACCGATGCTTTCCCCGTAGCGCTCCTGCAATGGGGCAAAATCCTGGCAGGCCTGGTCCAGTACCCACAAGGTCACGGAATGGATGATGCCCACCTGTTCGGCCAGGGGAATCCAGTGATCCGGGGGAATCCGGCCAAATTCCGGATGCTGCCAGCGAATCAGCGCCTCGGTTGAGCGCACCTTGCCATCCCGAATGCTCACCTTGGGCTGGTATTCCAGCCACATGTCGCCGCAGCGCAGGGCATCTTCAATATCCAGCATCAGGATTTGCTGTTGGTACTGCCAGTCGGCAATGGCTGGGTCGTAGATCGCCATCGGGCAGGTTTCATCCAGTGATGCAAAGCCAGCGGAGGAGAGCACACTGGCGGCATCGGTGCCATGCTCGGGAGCGTAGGCAACCCCCATCGATGCCGCCCAGGAGAACGAAAACCGCCCCTCACGGAAGTTCTCTGACAGCCAGTGACTGACGGTCTCCAGTAATTCGCGGTCCTGTGCCGGGTCACTGCCGCGAACCATGGCGAAGGCATGGTTGACGGTGTCGAGTGTGGCGATGCCGTAGCCATTGATCATGATCAGCCGATCACCGAGAGTGCGTTTGAGGTAGCGGTTCAAACGACGCAGGTATTGTTTGAGCAGGTCTTCGGCTGTCCGGTAGCCCAGGGCCTGTTCCAGTTCGTTGAACCGCGCCAGGCGGATCAGACACAATGTGTAGGGGGTTTGCTGACAGTCGATGTTGCCCAGGGTTTCTTCCAGCATCGGCCGGTTCGGTTTGCCGGTAACCCGGTGGGTTTTCAGTACCCGGTCATAATCCCGCTCGATGCGGGCTCGCAGTTTCTGTTCCTCCTGCACCCGAATATCCGAACTCAGGCGACGCTTACGCTCTTCCAGCAGCAGACGGCCAACACCGCTGGTCAGTATCAGCGATCCGGCGGCTGCCCCCAAAAAGAAGGCGGAGTCGGTCAGCGGTGTGACCGGGAACCAGCCGATGGTCCGCAGTGAACTAATGGCGGCACCCAGGACAATGGCAAGCACCGACAGTGCGTAATAGCGGGCGTAAACGTGTTTGCGAAGCTGGCTGAGGACCAGGGCCAGGATGAAGGCGCCACCGGCGGCGCTGATGATCAGAAAAACGTCCTGTCCGAGTAATGGCAGTGGTAAAGGAGCGGCCAGCAAATGCAGCCCGGCAGCCATGCTGAAGCCCCGGAGAATTCTGCGGCCCGTGCGGTGGATGGCCATGAAATGGGGGGTGAATTCGCACAGCGCGATCAGGCACAGCGACAGGCTGACCGAGAGCAGTGAGTTGAGCTCTGGCATGCCTGGCCAGAATAACCATAGCCCGAGGCCATCCATAACCAGCTGGCTGTAAATTACGCCGATCATCAGCACACTGAGCCAGGCAAGCCCGGGGCGTTTCAGCTTGGCGACGATGCTCAGGTTGAGTAAAAGGGCGAACACCAGCAATCCGGTAACAAACGATTTCCACGCGGTGCTGAAGGTACCTTCGCTGACGACCTCATTGCCTCCTGCAACAGACAGCGGCAACATCACCGGGCCGCTGTTCCTGACCTCCATCAGCAATACGGTTTCGCCGGGCTGAAGAGTGACTGGCCAGATCCACTGGGGCAGCGCCACATAGCGGTTATCAAACGGGTATTGGTCACCCATCACCGGGAGCGTCTCGACGGTACCGTCCGGATGAATCAGAGCCGGCTGGAGGTGGTCCAGATAGGGAGCCGGTACCACCAGTTGGCTGTCGACCGGTTCTTGCCCCTCGGTTGTCAGTGTCATCCGGAAAGTGGAGGGCATTCTCGGATAGCCGATGCCGGCACGGTCCTTTGACAGTGGTTCCCAGTCCCCGGAATGCCAGCGTTGCTGTTCAAGTACCTCGGCCAGTGGGGCGAGCAGGTAGTGGGACTGCGGGTGCAACCTGACTGGAGAAGCACTGCCAATGGTTGCCGTCAGGGTCTGGTCGGGGGCGGCGGAAGGTGCATTGAGGAGCGCAGCGGTTAGGCTGTAGCCGGCGGCCAGAAACAGGATGAGGAAGGGGAGCCAGCGATTCAGTGATTGCAAAAAAGGCAGCCTGGTCAGCGGGGGGCGGCTGGTCTGGTTTGCGGGTTCGGAATCCATTCGGTGAACATCCTGGCAACGTGGTCGGCTGAAGATTACCTAAAATTACAACCGTTAACGCGTTGTAACAATATGAATTTCAACAAATTTTAATGTATTTGATCGTATTTTGCATTTGCTGTTTAAAACGCATGATTAAAATGAGACCTGCGCAACAGATGGTTGGCGCTGGTATAGTAGGCGTTTCGGCGAGGCGACAGGATAAGGTTCGGGAGTGCAACGCAGTATGATTTTCATCAAGCGGTTATTCATCATGCCGGTGCTGCTGGCGGTCACGTTGTTGTCGGCAAACCCGGTACTGGCGAGCAGTCAGGGAATGCCGGCACTGGCATCGGTCAATGCCGCCGCCGCGGTTGCTGGAGACGACGCGCTGCTGTTTGGCAAGAATGCCGATCGGCCGGTTCCGATTGCGTCAATCACCAAGCTGATGACTGCCCTGGTGGTTGTGGAATCCGGCCAGGACATGAATGAATGGCTGACCTTCGAAGAGCGCCACGTGCCCGCAGCGGCAAATGCCTGGACCCGTATTCGCGTGGGCTCGCGATTGAAGCGGAGTGACGTGCTGAGAATTGCCCTGATGTCGTCAGAGAATTTTGCCGCCTACACCCTGGCGCGATCCTATCCCGATGGTTTCGATGGCTTTGTCGCGGCGATGAACGCCAAGGCAGTCGAACTTGGTATGGATAACACCCGGTTTGTTGATCCTACCGGGCTGTCTGTCGAGAATGTGTCCAGCGCCTCTGATCTGGTACGGCTTGCCAATGCGGCACTGGCGCATCCACTGATTGGCGAATACTCGACCACTGGCTATTACCGTGCTGAATTCAGGGGGCCCAGGTACAGCCTGTCGTTTGGTAACACCAACGCCTTGGTGCATCGTCAAAGCTGGGGAGTAGGGCTGAGCAAGACGGGCTACCTGACGGAGGCTGGAAGGTGCCTGATCATGGTGTCCGAAATGGACAGCAAGCCGGTGATTACGGTGCTGCTGGATTCGTTGGGCACCCGATCGCCGATGGGCGATGCCGGCCGAATCAAACGTTGGCTGGCAAGTGGCGACCCCGGGTCTGTGGCGGCTGCGGCAAAACGCTACGAGCAGGAGAAAAACGCGGCCTGGGCGGCGACCGAGGGAAGCCAGACCGCGCGTATCAACCAATAACAGGTTTCAGCTGACGATGATCCAGATACTGACGACCGGCGGCACCATCGACAAGGTGTACTTTGATGCCAACAGCAAGTTTGAAATTGGTGAGAGCCTGCTCCCGGAGGTGCTCCAGGAGTCCAATATCCACGATGGCTACATCATCCGCGAGCTGATGCGCAAGGACAGCCTGGAACTCACTGACGATGACCGGGCGACCATTCTGGAGGCTGTTCGTACCTCGGACTGTTCCAGAATCCTGATTACCCATGGTACCGATACCATGGCCCAAACCGCCCAGGTGCTAAAGCCGCTGGCGGACCGCACCATTGTGCTGACCGGTGCCATGCAGCCCGCCCGTATGCGCCGCAGCGATGCCACCTTCAACATCGGTTTTGCCTGGGCGGCGGCACAGCTTCTGCCACCGGGTGTCTATATTGCCATGAACGGTGAAGTCTTTGAGGCGGGCGCGGTGCGCAAAAACCTGGAAGCCCAGAAGTTCGAGCGTATTGCCACTGACTAATCGGGCTCTGCCACGGACTGGATTTCCTGCGCGGTCAATGAGCGGTAGTGCCCGGGCGCCAGGGCCGGGTCGAGAACGATGTCGCCAATGCTCTGCCGGTGCAGTGCCTTTACGTGGTTGCCCACCGCGGCCACCATGCGCTTTACCTGATGGTACTTGCCTTCGCGGATGATCAGTTCGATCTCGGTTGCCGAGTGTTGCAGCACCTGGGCGGGTAGCGTCGGTTTTTGCTCGCCCTTCAGTTCAATACCTTGCTCAAGTGCCTGGCAGGCATGTTCGTCCAGCGGTTCGGCCAGGGTAACCCGGTAGGTTTTCGGGCAAGCCCGGCGTGGTGACGTTATCTGATGAGACCATTGGCCGTCGCTGGTCAGAAGTAACAATCCGGTGGTGTCTTTGTCGAGCCGGCCAGCGATATGAACCTGTCGGGCCAGTTCAGGGGGCAGAAGATCAACAGCGGTAGGCTGGTTGCTGTCGTTGGTGGCACTGATAACCCCGGCCGGCTTGTTCATCATCAGGTACAGGCCACCGGGCAGGGCCAGCGCCTGGTTGTCCAATGTCACCTTTGCGTGCTCCGGAACCTGGCTGTTGGCACCCTTGGTCATTTTACCATCCACCTGCACTCGCCCAGCTGAAATTGCTCGCTTGCTGTCCTTGCGGGAAAGCCCGCTGCTGTTGGCGACAAACTGATCCAGGCGCATCAGCAACCGTGCCCTTGCGGAGGTGCAGACAGGGTTGCCAGGCACAGCACCGGCGTTCGTCCTGTCAGTCTTGACCAGAGCAGCGGCAGGGCGTCCCGGTTAACCGATGGCCGCGGCAGCCGGCCGCTGGGGATGGGAGTAACACCGGATTCGGAGGTCTCCGCCAGAATGAAGGTAAAGGGGTGAGCACCGGGGATGCCCAGGCGAATGTCTGTAGCGGTGATCTGGTTGCCGGCTAGCCGGTAGTCCAGAAAGCCTCGGGTAAACCATTCAAGACGTCGGGCCTCCGGCAAGGAGGCAACCGATTGCGCCAGATCGGGCCGGCGGGGGAAATGCTCCAGATTCAGTTCATCGCTGCCATCGAGAAACCCGGTTACTATTTCAACCCTGTGTTCGTCAGTGATGGCAGTTACCCGCCATAAAATCGTGTTGAATGGCATCGGCTGAACCAACAAGGAGGCCTCGTTCATACCGACCTCCGCCAGAGCGGGTTGAACCCTGTCGGTGATCCACTGCTGGGCAACCAGGGTCCAGCCCAGGTACAGGGTCGATAGCACCAGGCCGCTGGCAACGGCATTGGTTGCCGGGGGGCGAATCAGGAACACCAGGCAACCCGCCAACAAGGGCAGGGTATACAAAGGGTCAATGATAAAAATGCTGTTGAGGGCAACCGGGTCTCCCAGGGGCCAGAACAATTGGGTGCCATAGGTGGTAAAGGCATCCAGCAGCGGGTGAGTGACCAGAATCAAACCTGCCAGGGCCAGCCACCGTTGATAGGAAAGCTGCGGTTTCCAGCGCCACAAGCCCCAGGCAATCAGGAACGACAGCGGAATCAGGATAAACAGGGAATGACTGAAGCCCCGGTGCTGTGTGAAATTGGCCACGGCACTGCCGTAGTCGATGACCACGTCCAGGTCTGGCAGGGTGCCCAACAGTGCGCCGGTGAGCAGGGCAGAGCGACCGAGTGTCTTGCCGGCAACCGCACCGGCAATAGAGGCGCCGAGAGCGGCTTGGGTAATGGAATCCATGAATCTCCGCGACAATATCGTGAGGGATATAGCAGATATTATGCGCTGATTCCGGAATCAGATCACTGGTTGAGAGGAAAGACACCGGCGGGCATGCCGCCGGTGTGGGAGCATCAGACTTTACGGCGACGGGCCAGGCCAAGACCAGCCAGACCAAGGCCAAGTAAGGCGAGGGTGCCGGGCTCTGGCACGGAGCGAACGTTCAGTTTCGCCAGCAGGTTAACCGAGGTAGCCTTGCCTTCTGCGGTATAAATCTCATCAACGCCACCCTCAAAGCCCAGCAGGGTCAGCGAGTAGATGCTGGAGCCGAACTGGAACTCTGAACTTTCAATCATGTTGTCCAGGCGCACAATGTCATCAACGTCTTTGGTTGAACAACCGAAGATAAAGGACAGTGGGCCACAATAGACATTGGGCGTTTCGTTATGGGAAAACTGGAATGTATAGGGGCCAGTGACAGTGCCGTTATCCGGGGTTGTCGAGAAGGTTGCGTAAACATCCAGATCTACGGCAGTGATGCTGTCGCCGGTGATCCGGCTGTTGAAGTGGGTGAAGCTGCCAAGAACAAACGGGTCGCTGGAAGTAATGGTTTCAGGCAGGTTGGTGGCACCCTCAAACCCATACCCGCTTTGCGGCCCTTGTGAACACTCTTTCCACCAAAGTTTGCCGGAACAGGTAACCAGACCTTCACCCCAGCGCAAATTATCAGTTCCCACGCCCTGGATATTGCTGCCGCCAGTGGGGCTTCCCCAGGCACCGGTTACGTTTTCCAGGTCAACCGGGAACGCTGCTGCTGTCGCTGCAAAGCCCATGGCTGCAGTTGCAACGAGTCCTTTCATTAATGTGTTCATGATCTTCACCTTGTTACCAGCTAGTCAGTTTCTCCCGTTACCTTCGGGAATCGCTGGAATTCATAAGCCAGATCTGTGCCAGATGGCTAACCCATTGTTAGTAAAGGGTTAGTAATCTGGTATGCGAACAAGGTGTAAACAAAGCTGACGCAATGAGCGTCAGCTTCCACTGATCACATTCAGTGTCTCGAGCAGGGCTTCCGACGGCATGCCGTCGGCAATCAGGCCCTGGGATTTCTGGAACTCGCGAATGGCCTTGCGGGTGTTCGAGCCCAGGATGCCGTCAGGTTTGCCGCTGGCAAAGCCCTTGTCGTTGAGGTTTTCCTGAAGCTGGATAATCTGGTCTCTCGACAGGGTTGGCTGATCTTCCGGCGGCGGATTCTGTAGCCCCCCGGCCCCGGCAATACGATCCGCCAGGTGGCCTACCGAAATGGCATAGAACTCTGAACGGTTCCAGCCCATGATCACGCGAAAGTTGCTGTAAACCAGAAAGGCCGGGCCCTTGTGGCCACTGGGTACCACCAGTGCCGCCTCTATCGGTTCGTTTGCCAGGGCGTTGCCAAAGGCATCGGTGATGCCCATGCCACGCCATTCAGCCAATGGTAAGCGGCGGCCATCGGACAGGCTGAAGTCAAAGTTGGCTGGCAGAAGGACTTCCCGACCCCATCGATACTCGCCGTCCCAGCCCATGGACTGGAGGAACTTACCCGCAGACATCATGGCGTCCGGCAGGCTGTTCCATAGGTCCCGGCGCCCGTCGCCATCGGCATCGACCGCATGTTGCAGGAACACGGTGGGCATAAACTGGACGTGGCCCATGGCGCCGGCCCATGAGCCTTCCATCTGCTCGGCGGGAATGGCTCCTTCGTCAATGATCTTCAGGACCGCAACGAACTGCTCGGTGAAAAATGTGCTGCGACGCTGGTCGCAGGCCAGGGTTGCCAGCGAGCTGGGCACCGGCATCTTGCCGAAGTAGCTGCCATAGTTGGTCTCAAGACCCCAGAACGCCAGCAGGTAGGGCGCCGGAACTCCGGTTTCCCGGGTAACCCGGTCGAGCAGATCCCGATGCGTTTCGAGTAACTCCCGGCCTTTGGTAGTACGGGACTCATTCGCGCGGCGGTTGAAGTAATCGGCAAACGTGGTGGTGAACTCCGGTTGCCGACGGTCGAGCTCAATCACCCGCTCAATATAGTTAACGTTGGCCAGAACGTCCCGGGCGGTAGCCTCGCTGACGCCGGCACCGACAGCCCTGGCCTCGAGGGATTGTTTGCACTCGGCAAATTGCTCGTCGGTCATAACCGGTATGCTCTGGCCTTGAGCGCCAAAGGCCAGGGCCGACAGTGACAGGGCAGCCAGGGTACGGCGGATGTTCGGCTGTGTAATCAGATGAGCCACAGTAAACCTCTCGGGACGAAGGTAAGCGATCGATGTCGCCATGTTAGCCTGTTTTCCAGCCAGGAAAACACTGCCTGAGGGCCAGGTGTGTGACAATTCTTTAATGCCTGATGGCATCTGTCGTGTTTGTCGTCTTTTTGTTGCGGGTGGGTCACGCTGAGCCCGTGATGTTCTATAGTTTACGGATGCACGCAAGCCCGGAGTGGATGGTTTTATGGCAACACTGAAAGCGCTGGTGGTGGACGACGCCAGTTTTGTAAGGGATCTGGTAAAGCGCACCGTACGCCAGCGATTCCCGGTGATCGAGACTACCGACGCCCAGAATGGTCGCCGGGCCCAGTCGCTGATGTCCCGGAGCAATTTTGATCTGGTTCTGTGTGACTGGGAAATGCCCGAGATGTCCGGGCTGGAACTGCTGCGGTGGATGCGCCAGCAGCCTCAGTACGAGAAAGTGCCATTCATCATGATTACCAGCCGGGGCGACAAGGACCACGTGATCGAGGCAGTGAAGGAAGGGGTGTCCGAGTACCTGGGCAAGCCTTTCAGCCCTGAAGGTTTGAGCAAGAAAATCATCAAGGTGATGGGGCGGCGCCTGAACGATGCCATGGAGAAAGGAGGCAAATCCATGGAGAGGCCGGCAGATGCCTTCAAGGAGTCCGCTGCGCTGCTCACCCAGAAGCGGGAAGTCCCGGAACCCCGAAAAGAACCTGCTGACAGTGCCCCGGCGCCGGATAATTCGCTGTTGGCGGGTGCCCGTCCGGAGCCGACTTCCCGGCCTGCAGGCCATGGGCCCATGAGCCTTGCATCTGTAAGGTTTTCCGACAGTACACTCAAGTCTGTGGTGAAAGATATCAACCTGACGGAAGTCCGGGTGATTGCCAAGCGGGACCAGGATTTCCCCGGCATTCTGGATCAGGCGGTGGTGGATATCGACATTGGAGACGGCCAGATGGCCCGTCTGAATGGTTATGTGCATCAGTTACAGGCGGTCGACAAACGCCAGGACACTGACTTTGTCAGTGTCACCATTCGGTTTGTGGATGAAGATCCGAAGAAGCTGGAAGACCTGTCACGGTTTGTGGCGCGGTTCCGCGCCGGCAGGTAGTCGCTCGCGCATCCTGGTGCCTGGCGAATCAGCGGTCGTTGGTTTCCGGAACCCGCTCCACCAGTCGTTCCCGGGGGAAATGACAAATAAATTCGCTGCCTTCGCCAACCTTACTGCGAATCTCGAGATTGCCGTCGTGATTGATCAGTACATGCTTGACGATGGCCAGCCCCAGGCCAGTACCGCCAGTATCTTTGTGTCGGCTCGGGTCTGCCCGGTAAAAGCGCTCGGTGAGCCGGGGAATATGAACCGGGTCAATGCCGATACCTGTGTCCTTTACCCGCAGGTACGCGCCGTCCCGGTTGGTACTCCAGGAGACTTCGATGCTGCCGTTGGCCGGGGTGTATTTCACGGCATTGAAAATCAGGTTTGAAAAGGCACTTCTGAGCTGACTCTCATCGCCCCGTAACAGCCGGTGGTCGGTGACCTCTACCAGAATTTTGTGATTTCTGTCGCCACTGAGCGCCCTGGCATCGTGGCAGATTTGATTGATTAGATGTTCGACATCGGTCAGGGCATCGTCGCCGGTGTGTTCTCCGGTTTCAATCTTTGACAGCAGGATCAAGTCGGTTATCAGGGCTTCCATGCGTGAGGACTGCGCCGCCATGGTGTTGATGGCCCGTCGCCACTTCGGGGGCAGTTCGTCACCGTGATCAACCAGGGTTTCCAGATAACCGCTGATGACGGTCAGGGGGGTGCGCATTTCATGGGAGACGTTGCCGACAAAATCCCTGCGCATCTGTTCCAGTTGATAAAGCCGGGTGACGTCCTTGGCGACGATCAGCCGGTCGTCATCGCCGAACAGGCTGATCTGTATCTGCAGGTGGATGTGGGGCCGGGCAGGCGAGTGAATTTCCAGCGGCTCCCGGTAATCCCGGGCGTCGAAATAGGCCTTGAACGCCGGGGTGCGGATCAGGTTGTGGATGTATTGCCCCTGGTCCGTGCGGCGTTTGAAACCGAGCAGGTATTCTGCAGAGCCATTCCACCATTCCATAGCGCCCCGGGCGTCGGTCATGATCACGCCATCGCGCATGGCATTGGTGGACTCCTGCACCCGGTTGATCCGGGCACGCAGCCGGTCCTGGGTTAGCAGGTGGCCCTGGTGAAGTTTGTGCAGGTTGTCAAAGATGTCACCCCAAAGGCCGATACTTTTGGGTGGCTCGCCGGTGGCGCTGGGGTTGGCCAGCCATTGGTAGAGGTGGCGTGCCTGGCCCAGCGTCCACCAGAGGTAGGCCATTAGTCCCGCAAGCAGGCCATACAATGGGTAGCCGAAATACCAGCCCACCAGGGTGGTGCCAGCAAGGCCGGCGATGATCAGCCGCAGATATCTTGACCAGTTGTGTTGCATCAAAGTCTGCCTTGTTGTGTGTCCGGCGCTGATGCGTGACGGCCGGTGTGGATCAGGCGGCCCGTGTTGAGAAACGGTAACCGGTGCCCCGTACCGTCTGAATCAGATGATCGTACTTGTCGCCGAGCGCCTTGCGCAAGCGCCGTATGTGCACGTCAACGGTGCGTTCCTCAACATACACATTGCCGCCCCAGACCTGGTCCAGCAGTTGTGAGCGGGTATACACCCGTTCCTGGTGAGTCATGAAAAACTGCAACAGCCGGTATTCGGTCGGCCCCATGGTCAGGGCGCCTTCGGGTGAGGTAACCCGATGGCCGACCGGGTCCAGGGTCAGGCCCTCCACTTCAATAGGGCTGTCGACGCCGGCCGGCGTTGCGCGGCGGAGTACGGCCTTCAGGCGCGCCACCAGCTCCCTCGGGCTGAAGGGTTTGGTGATGTAATCATCGGCACCCACTTCAAGACCCTGGATCTTGTTGTCTTCCTCAACCTTGGCGGTGAGCATGATGATAGGTATGTCGGCGGTCGCTTCTTCTTTTTTAAGGCGCCGGGCGAGTTCTACCCCGGTGGTGCCTGGAAGCATCCAGTCCAGCAGGATAAGGTCGGGCTGTTTATCGACGATCAGGGCATGGGCTTCGCGGGCATCCGCTGCCTCGAGGTAGTCATAATCCGCCATTTCGAGCGCGACCGCGATCATCTCGCGGATAGGTGCTTCGTCATCGACGATCAGGACAGTTTTTCCAGTCATGAGCATTAACCTGTGTCAGACCCCGGGAGCGAATATGGCTCCCCAGTAATGTTGCTGGGTCATTACAACGCGTCTTTGTTACAAGTATATGACATGGATGGGGCGTTACAGCATCAGATCGAGCGCCACGCCGGCGAACACCGCAAAGCCGGCCCAGTTGTTGTTGAGGAAGGCTTTGAAACAGCCCTCCCGGGAGCGTTCACGGGCCAGGTACTGGTGGTAGACAAACAGACTGGCCATGGCGGTCACGCCCAGATAGTAGAAGCTGCCGAGCTCGGCCTGGCGGCCGACCATGATCAGGATGACAACCACCATCGCCTGCAAGGCGCCGATAATGGCCCGGTCGGCCTCGCCAAAAAGGATGGCGGTCGATTTGATGCCTATCTTGACGTCATCATCCCGGTCAACCATGGCGTAGAGGGTGTCGTAGGCAACGGTCCAGAGCACGTTGGCGGTGAACAGCAGCCAGGTCAGCTGGCTCAGCTCGTTGGCTTCGGCGGCCCAGGCCATGGGTATGGCCCAGGAGAAGGCGGCACCCAGAAACAGCTGTGGCAGGTGGGTATAGCGTTTCATGAACGGGTAGATGAACGCCAGCAGGGCGCCACCGAATGACAGGTACAGGGTCAGCGAGTTGGTAAACAGCACGACCATCAGGAACGACATCAGGCACAGGCCGGCAAACAGGGCGACGGCTTCCCAGGCCCGGATGCGACCGGTAGTCAGGGGGCGGTCTTTGGTGCGTTTGACATGACGGTCCCAGTCTCGGTCAGCGAAGTCGTTAATGGCACAGCCTGCCGCGCGCATGAAGAACACACCCAGTGTGAAGATCACAATGTTGGCCAGGGACGGCATTCCGCCCGCGGCAAGCCAGAGTGCCCACCAGGTAGGCCAGAGTAACAGCAGGCTGCCAATAGGTCGGTCGATGCGCAGCAGCTTCGCGTAGTCGGCCAGACGGCTCTGGACGTGTTCTGGCAGGGCGTTCTGCAGCATGGCAAGGGTCTTCCATCGGTCGGGTGCGTTGGCAGTGGCTGATTATAGCCAGCCTGGCGGCGCCGGTTAAACCCGCGTTTACTGCTGGTAGAGTGTTGGCAGCAGGTACTCGCCCACCATCAGGGCCTCTTTGCCCCGGTGAAACAGGGAGCGCCGGGCCAATTGTGGTTGCTGGTCATCGGTGTTCTGGCACAGCCCGGTTTCCAGTGGGCCGCGCAGCCATTCAGGACGGCTGAAAAGATAGGCACCAAGAGGCTTGTTGCCGAGGTTGCGAAGGCGTCGGCCCTTGCCTTCGAGGCAGGCAAGGGGAATGACGGTGCGGGCAAGAACCCAGGGTTGGCTATCGCCGCACAGGCGAACTTCCCTGATCCAGGCCCGCTGCCGGGGCGCGAGGCCGAGGCGCCGGGCTTCCTCAAGTGTTGGCACGGCGAAGCCCTCATTGCAGACTTCCACGTGAAAGCGGTAACGGCACTGTTGTTGGATCGCCCGGGTAAACGAGCCCTCCACCTGGAGCCAGTGCCGGGCCGGGCCGTGCACCGCCGGATTGTGAAGCCCGGCGGCAGCAAGAGAACGGTACCAGCGCGTGGGGGGGATGATCGGCCCGTTGCGGTGGTCAGAGTCCTTTGACGGCATAGATTCCGGGCGCGTTGCGCCAGTATCCCTTGTAGTCCATGCCATAACCGAACAGGAATCGGTCTTCCACATACAGGCCGGTGAAGTCTGCTTTCAGGCCAGGGCGGGCCTTGCGATCATGCTCCTTGTCGACCAGAACTGCGGTCAGGACTTCTCGGGCACCATGAGCGAGGCAGTAATCCGCAATGGCGCAGAGGGTCGTACCCTCGTCGAGGATGTCGTCGACAATTAATACCGTGCGGCCTTTCATGTCGGCCTGAGGCTGGAGCTTCCATTCCAGGATGCCGCCGGTGGTTTCCTGGCGGTAGCGGGTTGCGTGCAGGTACTCCGCCTGAACCGGGAACAGAAGCCTGGGCAGCAGTTGTCCGGTCAGTATAAGACCGCCGTTCATCACACAGAACAGCAGTGGGTTGCTGTCTTTAAGGCGCTCGGTAATGGCAGTGGCCATCGTGTCGATGGCGGCGCTCACCTGCTGCTCATTCACCAGGCAGTCGGCTTTGGCCATGACCTGGTTCATGTCGGCGACGGTATCGGTCATAACGGTCGGATCCTGTCGTAAAACCGGCGATTATACCGAAGTGGGCCCATTGAAGGGAGGGGGGTGGCACCAGGAAGCTATCTATAGTTACAGCTATTGGCACAAATATACCGGGATGAGCGTCCGTGCTGGCATTGGTCATCGGCAATGGGACGAGTATTATGGCCCCTACGGTTGTCTGGCCTGCCCGGACAAATATTTTAAGTGATGCTTGATTGTTGCATTGTCAGACAATAATATTCCGCCAACATCGATGGGAGATATAGCATGAAGAAGTGGCAGTGTGTGGTTTGTGGCCTGATCTACGATGAGGCCGAAGGTTGGCCGGAAGATGGAATCGAGCCGGGTACAAAATGGGAAGACGTGCCCGAGGATTGGGTTTGCCCGGATTGCGGCGTTGGCAAAGAAGACTTCGAGATGATCGAAATCGGCTGATAAACGGAGCAGATGAATGACCAACCAGGCACCGATTGTGATTGTAGGCACCGGGTTGTCGGGCTACTCGCTGGTACGCGAATTCCGCAAGCTGGACAAAGACACCCCGATCGTTATGGTCACCGCCGATGATGGCGTCAGCTATTCCAAGCCGATGCTGTCTACCGGGTTTACCAAAGATAAAGACGCCCAGGGGCTGGCCCAGGCCGATACCGAAGCCATGGCTGAGCAGCTCGGGGTGGAAGTACGCACCTACACCACGGTGACCGGCATAGACACCGGCAAGCACGAGTTGATCCTGGGTGATGAACGGCTAGGTTACAGCAAGCTGGTGCTGGCCTGGGGGGCTGACGTGATCCGCCTTGGTCTGGCTGGTAACGGCCTGGACCGTGTGTACTCCATTAACGACCTGCTGGACTACCGGGCATTCCGCAAAGCGCTGGAAGGCGGTAAGCGGGTGGCGATCATGGGGGCCGGGCTTATTGGTTGTGAGTTTGCCAACGATCTTCGCAATGGTGGTTATGAGGTCGACGTGATTGCACCGGACGCCACGGTGATGCCCAGCCTGTTGCCGGAGCCCGCCGCTGAGGCTGTTCGCCATGAGCTGACGGAGCTTGGGGTTCGTTTCCACCTGGGAACCGTTGTCGAGCAGGTTGATGAGGACGGAGACGGTGTCCGGCTGACACTAGGTAACGGTGAAACACTGCAGGCTGACCTGGTGATTTCAGCGGTTGGTTTGCGGCCGCGAACCGAGCTGGCGAAAGCCGCGGGGCTGGACACCGGGCGGGGCATACAGGTAAACCGTGCGCTGGAAACCTCGGCAGAGGATGTCTATGCCCTGGGCGACTGCGCCGAAGTGGACGGTCAGGTGCTGCTGTATGTACTGCCGTTGATGGCCTGTGCCCGTGCTCTGGCGAAAACCCTCTCGGGTGAACGCACGGAGGTCCGTTATGGCACCATGCCGATCATGGTCAAGACACCCTGCTGCCCGACAGCCGTGTGCCCGCCGCCGGCCGGTGCCGAGGGTAGCTGGCAGGTAAAGCAGGAAGCCTCAGATGTGAAAGCACTGTTCAAGTCGCCTGATGGCGAAACACTGGGCTTTGCAGTGACCGGACGCTTTGCCGTTGAAAAGCAGGCGCTGGCGCGGGAAGTGCCGCCTCTCCACCAGGATTGATCAGCTTGCCATCGGGGCCATCCGGCCCCGATATTCTTCCTTGCCTTGTTGTTGTCGTTGCGAAAATTTGCTGTCTGGGGTAGAAAACCCGTTCGTGAGCTAACAAAACACAGGAGCAGGCATGCTAGAGGTAACCCGTAAGCTGGTGGAGTTGTTAGACTTGTCCCCCATCGGTGATGATCATTTTCAGGGTGAGAGCGAGGACCTGGGGTTTCCCCATGTGTTTGGTGGCCAGGTGCTGGGGCAGGCTCTGATGGCAGCCAGTCGCACGGTTGAGGACCGGCTATGTCATTCGCTGCACGCCTATTTTCTGCGACCGGGCAACCACAGTATGCCGATTGATTATGAGGTGCAGCGGGTTCGTGATGGCGGCACCTTCTCGGTACGTCGCGTCATCGCCCGCCAGGATGGCAAGGAAATCCTGACCGGCTCCATGTCGTTTCAGGTGACTGAGCCGGGGCTTGACCACCAGTTAGCGATGCCTGAGGCACCAGAGCCTGAATCACTGCGTTCCGAGCAGGATTGGGGCAAGCTGATTGCCGAAAAACTGCCGGAAAAACTGCGGGACGTGATGACCAAGGATCGTCCTATAGAAATCCGCCCGGTCAATCCGATGAATCCGTTCAAACCGGAGAAACGTCCGCCCCATCGGCAGAACTGGTTTCGGGCGGCCGGCCCCCTGCCGGACGATCCGGTTCTGCACCGGTGCCTGCTGACCTACGCCTCGGATTTTACCTTTCTGGGCACGTCGCTGAATCCACACGGCCGGACGTTCATGAGCAAGGGGATGCAGGTGGCCAGTCTGGACCACGCTATCTGGTTCCACCGGGATTTCCGCATGGACGACTGGCTGCTGTATGACAAGGACAGCCCCAGTGCGTCCGGTGCCCGGGGATTTAACCGGGGCAATTTCTTTACCCGGGACGGCGTGCTGGTGGCTTCAACAACTCAGGAAGCGTTGATTCGCGAGCGCCTGGGCTGACCAGACATCCAGTCAATCATCTCGTCAAAGGGCAGCGGTCTGGTCAGGATGTACCCTTGGATCAGATCGCAGCCCATGTCTTCCAGCAGGCGCAGTGTTTCCTCGTCCTCAACCCCCTCGGCAACCACCATATAGCCCAGACTGTGGCACATATCGATGGTGGTCCGCACAATCACCCGGTCCTCTTCCCGGTGCGACAGTTCGGTAATCAGCGATCGGTCGATTTTGATCTCACTGGCCGGCAGCTGTTTGATGTAAGACAGCGAGGAATACCCGGAGCCGAAGTCGTCAATGGACAGCGGGATGCCCGCCGCGTTGAGGGCATTCAATGCCTTCAGAGAGTTCACGGGGTCCTGCATCATGGAGGTTTCCGTTACCTCAAAGGTGATGGCGCCCAGATGGGAGTGAAAGCTCTGCATCAGGCGCTGAACAAACACGGCGAAATCCGGTTCCCGGAGGTTGTTGGGTGAGATGTTGACGGCTATTCCCGTGTTGAAGCCCAGCTCCAGCAACCGGCTGCGTATCTGTAACGCTTCCTGAAGCACCCAGCGGGTCAGGGGCTTGATCAGACCACTTTGCTCCGCCAGGGCAATGAGCTGGTCGGGTGCCACTGGCTGTTCCCGGTCCGGCCAGCGAATCAGGGCTTCCAATCCGCTTATCTGGCCAGACTTGAGCGACAGCTTGGGTTGCAGGTACAGCGCCAGCGTGTTGTTGTCGATGGCGTGTCGCAGTTCCGATACCAGAGTGAGTCGTTCCGCACTGTAGGAATCCCGGGATGGCTTGTAATAGGCAATGCCGCGGTCACGGGCAC
Source organism: Marinobacter sp. NSM (assembly GCF_052380025.1). Taxonomy (NCBI): domain Bacteria; kingdom Pseudomonadati; phylum Pseudomonadota; class Gammaproteobacteria; order Pseudomonadales; family Marinobacteraceae; genus Marinobacter; species Marinobacter sp. NSM. The sequence continues at coordinate 450,554 of NZ_JBQTCK010000003.1, read as the reverse complement.
GCTCAGAGCCCTCAGCAATCACCGCACGCCGAATCAGGGTGTTGGCATCTGCACCGTGTTCCGGAAAGATTGCCACCCCCAGCTGGGGAGCCAGTGGCACTTGCATGCCCAGGAAATCGACCGGGTAACGAACCTCCTCAATGCTCCGCAGTACCGCCCGGGTGGCAGCTTCGGCTTCGCTGGCATTGACCAGGAAGGCAAAGGTTTGCGGGTCCAGGCTGGCCACGTAAAAATTGCGGATATCGCTCTGTTCAATAGCAATGGCACCCGGCACATCCCGAATCACCGCATTGTAGTGCTTGGAGGCCAACTCCAGAATGCGATCGCTGTTGCGGTGGCCGAGTGTCTTGGTTACCGAGTTCAGATTGTTGAGGTGAATAATCACCACGCCATAGCGTTTGCGATCATTCGACTGGGTGAGCTCACTGAGCTTCATCTCAAAGCTGCTGCGATTGGGCAGGCCAGTCAGCGGGTGATGCAGGGCCTGATCCATCAGCCGCAGCTCGGCGGATCGGCGGGCTTCCAGTGCCCGTAATTCGGCCTCCCGGGCCAGCACCTTGTCCTGGCGTTCCCGGTAGATGCGCACAGCCAGTGCCAGGCTCAGCAGAATGGCTTCCAGGGCAGAGCCGATTTGCATGCCATAGGCGGTGATGAAATTGGTGGGGATCAGGCCATACTTGTTGGCTGCGGTAATGGCACTGCCCAGCGTAAGCGCGCCCCAGGCCAGGGTGTAGTAGACCGCCTGGGGATTACCGCGGACCCATTGGAGCGGCCCCACCACAGTCAACAGCAAACAACTGGGGATGGCAAGGGCAACGGTCAGTCGGCTGCCGGTGCTGTAGTCGGTGAAAAAGGTGAGTGCCGCCACCAGCACATTGAGCGCAATGGTAAACAGAATCAGCCGGTCCAGCACTGGGCTGGATCGCTTCAGCCTAAGGAATGACCGTGAAAACAGCAGCGTGAAAACCATGGCAAAGGGCACGGTTAACAGCATGGCCCGGTTCTGTATGGCGGGGACTTCTGGCCAGAGCAGTTGATAGGTAACGCCGTTCAGGCTTCCAACCAGGATCAGGTATCCGAAGGTGGACAACACATAGAGTAGATAGACCGGTTCCCGCAGTGCCAGAAACACAAACAGGTTGAAGCAGATAACGGTGATCAGAATGCCGTAGTAACCGGCGTGCAGCTGGCTTTCAACCGAGGCCTTTTCAAAGTAGGCGCGGTTGTTCCATAGCTTCAGGGGAATCTGCATGGCGCCTTGGGTCTCGACTCTCAGCAGGATCTGGTAATTGGCGTCGGGCTGCAGCTGAAACGGAAAAAGAAAGTGAGGGTGCTGAACCGGCCGTTCCCGGAAGGGTTTCTGGTCGCCGGTGCTGTCATGGCGGACGATATCGCCATTGCGGATCAGGTAGAAGTCGATGTGATCAAGCTGGGGATAGCTGATTTCCAGCAGGGTGATGAGTTCCGGGTTGTTGACTGGAAAGCGAAGCCAGATGTGGTCCCTTATGTAACCGAAATTTGGAGTCTGCTCTGGCAGCGCCCGCCAATGCTCCGAGGCCAGTGCCTGCTGGGGCGACAGTTGGGTATCTGGCGTCAATCGCAGATAGTCCATGTCTGGAATATACGAGAGATCGGCCGGCTGAGCGTTCAGCGGCAGCGTCATCAACAGAAACAGCAGGGCTAGAAGCTTAGCCGAATTCATCAGAGTCACAGGTTACCGTTATTGTCGTTATGCTGACGAGTATGGCCTGTCGCCGGAGGCGGCTCAAGCATCACGGCACGTGAATTTGGTAACTTGTGTAACGGTTGGTCAAATCCCGTTAATCCAGTCCCTGACCCAGGGAAGGGCCTCGGATTCGGGCTCCATGGTTTCCAGGGCATCAACCCTCAATGTTTCACCCACTTTGCGGGCACCGGTCTCGTAAAGAGCTTCTTCCATAAGGTCGCCGGCGCCGCAAAAGGTATCTCCATAGGAGCTATCGCCCAGCACGATGACCCCGAACGGCCGGCCTGGTTGCTGGGGGAGTTGGTCCCGAAGGTCAACATAGAGCGTTAGAAGGTTGGCCGGAACTTCGCCTTGGCCCGTCGTGGAGGTGCAGACTAACAGGGCATCATCATTGGAGGTTATGTCATCCAGGGTCGGATTTTCCAGGACCGCCACCTGGTGACCGTCGGCTTCCAGTTCCTCGCGAATCTTGCGGGCTGTCAGCAGGGCGCCACCATAAACACTGCCAACCAGAACTCGAATTGCTGCCATGTCACCACCTTTGCTTTGTCAGGACTTTGGCCCTTTGGCCAACCGGGGCTGATCATAGCGATGGTGTCCTGTGGGCTCAAGCCCGGGTTTCGGTTGCTTCCGGGGTGTCCTGGCTTCGTACCCGGGGTGCAATGCGGTTTCGGCCCGCGTCTTTGGCGTTATACAACTGGATGTCAGCCTGTTTGAGTAATTCATTCACTGAGCCCGCCTTGGAAATGGAACAGACTCCAGCGCTGATGGTGACCGGAAGTATCTTTCCCTGATGCTGGAATTCCGTACTGGCCACCTCGGCTCGCAGCCGCTCTGCCAGAGACAGAGCTTGCAGCAGGCTGGTGTCTGGAAGTAGCAGGAGAAATTCTTCCCCACCCCAGCGGGCGGCCAGGTCGGATTGTCGCACCACGGTATGGGTAAGGTCGGCAAACTGCCGGAGCACCGCGTCACCGGCGTCGTGGCCGTAGCCGTCGTTGATGCGCTTGAACAGGTCCAGATCAATGAGCACCACCGAGAAATGGTGGCCCGCGCGTTTAAAGCGGGAGAACTCGGTATTCAGCCGGTTCTGCATTTCCCGACGGTTGGCCAGCCCGGTCAGTTCGTCAGTTCGGGCCGCACGTTCATGGGCTTTTGCCAGGGCCAGAAGCCTGTTCCTGGCGCGCAGGCGCCCCGCTTCCAGTACAAAGCAGAAAATGGATTCAAAGGTCAGGGTGGCGAAAAAACGAATCTTGAAGTCGGTGGAATATTCCGCAGTCACCAGTGGCAGCCCGGGGAACTGGAAAACAATGATCGCCAGCAGATAACAGAACAGCAGAATGGCGGTGCCGCCTTTCAGACTGGTCAGGTAGAACAGCAAGGGCGGGAATACATAGAACCACAGCGGGCCGGTGTTGCCCTCGCCGCCGGATGCCAGCAGGTAGGCAAACAACAGACCGACGGTGGTCAGCAGGCCGGCCTTCTGCATAACCCGATCCCGCGTCCAGGCGTACCAGATCATGTTGAACGCAACAGGAACAATAAACAGCCAGAGCACCCAGGCATGAACCGGGTGCTCCGCATACCAGGCCTTGGTGCCAATGCCCGCCAGAAACACGACGGCCATCACGGACAGGCCATTGAGCAATCGGGAGATTTGCCGCTCTTCCTGTTCTCGGGAGCTGGCGTGGTCGGCTAGGGTGTCGTAGGTCATGGGCGCTTTTATCGTTTTTTGACGCTCTTTCCGGAAGTATGCGCCAAATTATGTAGCATTTGCAGTCCCTCTTTACGGGAATGTGACGCCTGCCTTGCGTGTCAGTTTTGTTTCAATTTTATGGCAAAAATTTTATAGTTTGCCCCCCGTGGCATGACTGCCCGATGTCCATTCAGCTCACAAGAGATGACATTGCTTATGGCCCGCTCCAGCAACTTTCTGGATACCCTGCTCACCAGCCCCGCCACGGAACGGTATCGGGTCGGGCTGAGCGTTCTGTTCCTGCTTATCGTCTGGCTTGTGGTTGGCTCCTTTAGCCAGGGCCTGCCCAATAATATGCTGTTGATGGCGGCGGCTGTTATTGGCGGTTACATGGCCATCAACATTGGCGCCAATGATGTTGCCAACAACGTCGGCCCGGCCGTTGGCTCTGGTGCCCTGTCGCTTGGCGCTGCGGTTTTGCTGGCGGCGGTGTTTGAGGCCGGTGGCGCGATCATTGCCGGTGGCGATGTGGTCTCAACCATCAAGGGTGGCATTATTGATCCCACCAGTCTCGATGACCCGCGCGCCTTTGTCTGGCTGATGACGGCAGCCCTGCTCGCAGGCGCCCTGTGGTTGAACCTGGCCACCTGGATGGGCGCGCCCGTGTCAACTACCCATTCGATTGTTGGTGGCGTTCTGGGGGCCGGTATTGCCGCTGGCGGCTGGGCCATCGCCGACTGGTCGGTGATGGGCAAGATCGCTGCCAGTTGGGTGATTTCCCCGGTACTGGGTGGCGCCCTGGCGGCCTTGTTCCTGTTTGTGATCAAAAAGACCGTGCTGTACCAGAAGAACCTGGTGTCAGCGGCCCGCACCTTCGTGCCCTGGCTGGTGGCCATCATGGCCTGGGCTTTTGGCACTTATCTGATGATCAAAGGTGTGAGCAAGCTGGTGAAGCTGGACTTCACCCAATCCGCCTTGATTGGTCTGGCATTGGCGGCAGTGGTGTTTTTCGCCATGAGAACCCTGGTTGGCCGTAAGGCGGCGACCATGGAGAACAGCACCGATGGTGTGAATATGCTGTTCACCTGGCCGCTGATTTTCGCGGCAGCACTCCTGAGCTTTGCCCATGGCGCCAACGACGTGGCCAACGCTATTGGTCCGCTGGCGGCCATTAATGATGCCATCCAGGCCGGTGGCGGTGTGGTCACCTCGGCCAGCATCCCGCTTTGGGTGATGATGGTCGGTGCTCTGGGTCTTGCGGTGGGCCTGATGCTGTTTGGCCCGCGCCTGATCAAGACGGTTGGCAGCGAAATCACCGAGCTGGACAAAACCCGTGCGTTCTGTATTGCATTGTCCGCAGCACTCACCGTTATCCTTGCTTCCCAGTTGGGGCTGCCGGTCAGCTCCACCCATATTGCCATTGGTGGCGTATTCGGGGTTGGTTTCCTGAGGGAATACCTGAAATCCAACTATGCCACCCAATTGCACAAGATCATGGAGCATCATGATCCCGCTGAGCAGGAGCGACTGAAGCCGTTCCTGGATGATTTCCGGAATGCGTCTGTTGAGGAAATGGAGAATCTGCTGAAGCAGGCCAAGAAAAAGAAGGATCAGGTGCCGCTGTCCAAGTCTGAACGCAAGCGCCTGAAGAATATCTACAAGGAAGAAATGGTCAAGCGCTCGCACCTGTTCCGGATTGCTGCGGCGTGGATCATCACTGTGCCGGCGTCTGCCCTGATGGCGGCGTTCCTGTTCTTCGCCCTGCGTGGTCTGATGATCTGATGGTTTATGCGGGGCTGGTTACCGCCCCGCGGATTGGCCATACTATGGGCATCAGGCCCTGAGCGGGCCGGTTTGCTTTAACGCTATCCATAATCGGGGAGTCAGGAATGAGTTCATCTTCCGAGAGCCGTCAGGCCAAGATGATTGAAGAGTTGCGGGTGTTCATCAAGAAGGTGATGAGCGAGCCGACGATTGCGGTCAAATCCATGGATATTGCCCGCAAATACAAGGGGCAGCCCAACTCCGATGAGTTGATCGCCCGCGAGATCAGCGCCAACACCACCATCCGTATTCCGGAAAACTGGAGCGAGGCAGACAAGATGTTTCTGGAGATCCTGCACGAGGTGCTGGATGACGAAGAGGCGCTTTACTGATTCTGGTTTTGGCTTCGGGCTTCGGGCTTCGGAGTAAGTTCGTTTTCGGAGTAGGTTGGGGCTTGTGGGCGCCCTTTCCAAAACACGCTGTTAATACGTCCCTGTACGCTCTGTTCCGCCATCCATGGCTTCGCAAGGTTTTGGAAAGGGCGCCCACAAGCCCCGCCCCGAAACTTTGCGTGGTTTTGACCTGCTGCGCCAAGATGTGGAAAGGATTCCGTAACACGGTCTCAATTGGGCCGAGCTACATTTGACTCCTCTCAGGCCTGCCTGGCCTGTTTTTGATCCTGCTTTAGAACGGCCGCTGCCATCTGGTGCAGGATGGCAATCTCATCGGCAATGCCATCCTCGTTCGACAGTTCCCGCTGTTCCTTGAGAATATCTTCCAGAATTTCCGGTGTTGTTAACGGGTTGGCCAGGACCACCCGGAAGACGATGCACGGGAAGTGGTAGTAGCGGGCCGGCTCCAGTCGGGTACGGGAGACGAATGCCTTGCCCCGCTCCCGCTGGGTTTTCTGGATGAACTTGGTGATGCGGTTCAGGCAGGTGTTCATTTTCTCTGCCTGGAGTTCGTCGGCCACGGCGAGTGCCTGCTGCACATCTTCCGGGCAATAGCGGTAGGTCAGGATGTTCAGTTCCGGGCGGGTGACCAACTCGAAATCCGGTTGTTCATCGATCATGTTGGCAAAGGTTTTGGCTTTGTCGATGCCCTGGTCGATGAGGATTTCGTAGCCTTCTCTGGCGAGAATTTTCAGGCCGGAGTGGATCAGCATGGCCATGCCCGGGCGGGAGCCTTCCAGGGTGGTACTGCCGAGGTCTCTTGAGCCTTTCCGGATGATGTACTGGGCGTGGTGTTCTACCGCGCTGGCGAGGCCGGGGTCTTTGAAGACTACCAGGCCGGCGCCCATGGGCACGTAGAGCTGTTTGTGGGCGTCGAAGGTGACCGAGTCGGCTTTTTCGATGCCGCGCAGCAGGTGTTTGTGGGTGCGGGAGAACAGGGTTGGCCCGCCCCAGGCGGCGTCGACGTGAAAGTGGGCGCCAAATTCCCTAGCGATGTCGGCCATGGCGTCCAGAGGGTCGACGTTGCCGGTTTCGGTGGTGCCGGCCACGCCGCAGATAGCCATGACCTTGATTTTCTGCTTTTGCAGTTCCAGGCATTTGTCCCGCAGGGCATCGGGCTGGATACGGTTGAATTCGTCGGTTTCCACCGGCACCAGGGCGTCGCGGCCCAGGCCGAGTACGTCGGCGGCTTTGCGCAGGGAATAGTGGCCGCGCTTGGAGACGACGATGGCGGCGCCTTCGCATCCGTAATACCTCAGCGCCCGGAACAAGCCTTCTTCGTGCAGGCCGCGGAAGCTGCCTTCGGCCGGGAAGGCGCGGTTGCGGGCGACCCACAGGGCGGTGAGGTTGGCGACGGTGCCGCCGGAGCACATGGCGCCCAGGGCGTGCCGGGGGTCGTGCATCCATTTTCGGTAGAAGGAACCGTCCTGCTGGTACACCAGCCGGTGGATCATGCCCAGTACCTGGCGCTCCAGCGGGGTGAAGGCCTTGGAGGTTTCGGTTTTAACCAGGTTCTGGTTCAGGGCAATCATGATTTTTGACAGCGGCAGCATGAAGTAGGGCAGTGCCGAAGTCATATGGCCGATGAATGCCGGTGAGGCGGTGTGCACCGAGTTAGCGACCAGTTTGTCGAGCAGGAACTGGGCCTGTTCGGAGACGAATACCGGCTTTTCCGGAATCACGGAGTCGGCGAAGTTCTTTTCGACATCGCTCAGGTCGCGTTCAACGGCGACGATGTGTTCCTGCAGGAAGCCGGCCAGGTTCCGGGAGATGTTCTGGTCGATGCGGCTCAGGGTGGATTCCGGCGCCTCGGGCACCGTGAATACGCGATACATGGCCTCAACGGAGGCCTGGGCGGATTTTTTCTTTCCGGTCATAGAGCCACACACTTCTTTCAGTGGTTATCCGCAAGGTCGGTTCCGGAAACCCGGCGGACGAAGCCGGGCGTTGCCCGACACTCGTAGTATAGCCTGCGTGCTTGCAGGTCATGTATTCCCTGAGGGGCGGTAGTATAAGGCCTGAACAGGAATGACGCTATGCCCTGTGGGCGCTGGTGTTATGGCGCCGGGGCTATCAGAGTATTTCCCGGTGAACATCCAGAATGGCAGCGTCGATGCGCTCCTGGATGTCCTTTTCGATCTGGTCGAGGCGCTGGGTGATTTGCTGGGCGCTGGCGCCGAGGGCGGCGATGGTCCAGGTGGCGCAGTCCAGTGCTTCCTGGTCGGCGGTTTCGGCAACGGCCAGGTCGGGTTCTCTGCCCCAGATGGCTTTCATGGCGGTGAAGGCTTTGCGTTTGGCTTTGAGGTCTTCGCAGGCGTAGAGCTGGAAATGCAGGGTGAGGACGCCTACGTGGGGGGTGATGTCCTGATGCTGTTGTGGGTTTTTGCCTTCTTTGAGCAGTTTTCTCAGGGCTTCTGACATTTTTGGTCTGGCTCGTTTGGTGCAGGAACCGGTGAGGGTGGGCTGTTCAAAACACGCTGTGGATACGTCCTTGTACGCTCTGCTCCGCCATCCATGGCTCCGCAAGGTTTTGAACAGCCCACCCTCACCGCTTCCCGGACTTTCTTCGGGGAGTCTTTGCTCGTCCGCCTCTGTGGGGTGAAATGACGAGCTGACGAATTCTTCCTCTAGCCTACTACAGGCGTCGCCCTTTTGATAATCGCCGCCGGGTTGGTGCCGGAGGGCAGGTTGCCGTAGTTCATGCCGCCGCTGGATTGTAGTCTTGACGCGCAGAAGGCGTCTGCGACGTCTTTATCGCCGAAGCGCAGCAGCAGGGAGCCTTGCATGGTCAGGGCCATGCGGTCGACGAGGTTGCGGGCACGGTACTGGAAGTGGCTGATGTCGGCGAAGTCGTGCTGGAGCTGCGCCAGGAACTGGTCGAAGCGGCGGTCGGTGCCACGAGCCTCGGTGGCTTCTTTGAAGAAGGCGTCTAGGGTTTCGGGTTCTTTCTGCAGGGCGCGGAGGGTGTCCAGGCACTGGACGTTGCCGCTGCCTTCCCAGATGGCGTTGACCGGGGATTCCCGGAACAGTCGGGGCATGATGCAGTCTTCCATTACGCCGCTGCCGCCGATGCATTCCATGGCTTCGTAGGCGTGGTTGGGGGTGCGTTTGCAGATCCAGTATTTGCCTACGGGGGTGGCCAGGCGGGCCAGCAGGCGTTCGTGTTCGTTGTCCTGGTTGTCCATCGCCCGGGCTACGCGCATGGTGTAGGCGAGGGCGGCTTCGTTTTCGATGATCAGGTCAGCCAGGACGTTCTGCATCAGCGGCTGGTCGCTGAGGGTTGCGCCAAAGGCGCTGCGGTTGTGGCAGTGGTGGCTGGCCTGGGCGACGGCCTGACGCATGCCGGCGGCGCTGCCGATCATGCAGTCGAAGCGGGTCATGGCGACCATTTCGATGATGGTTCTGACGCCGCGGCCTTCGTCACCGACCATCCACGCCAGGGCGCCGCGGATTTCCACTTCGCTGGAGGCGTTGGCGACGTTGCCCATTTTGTTCTTGAGTTGCTGTACCTGCCAGGGGTTCTTGGTGCCGTCCGGGCGCCACCGGGGCATCAGGAAGCAGGACAGGCCGCTGGTGGTCTGGGCCAGCACCAGGAAGGCGTCGCACATGGGGGCGGATACGAACCATTTGTGACCAACCAGTTCATAGGGCTGGCCCGGGCCTTCCTGGCCTGTCGGGTAGGCCACGGTGGTGTTGGCGCGTACGTCACTGCCGCCCTGTTTCTCGGTCATGGCCATGCCGATGGTGACGGAGGTTTTGTCGGTGTCTGGTACGTTGCGGCTGTCGTATTCGTTGGCCAGGATTTTCGGAGCCCAGAGTTTGGCCAGGTCTGGCTGGTTCTGGATCGACGGGATGGCCGCGAAGGTCATGGTGATCGGGCAACAGTGCGCCGCTTCTACCTGGGAGTGCAGGTAGTATTTGGCGGCGCGGGCGACGTGGGCGCCTTTGCCGGGGTTAGTCCAGGGCGAGCTGTGCAGGCCATTCTCCAGGGCCACGCGCATGAGTTCGTGGTAGGCCGGGTGGAAGGTCACCTCATCTACCCGGTGGCCGTAGCGGTCGTGGGTGCGGAAGGAGGGCTTGTTGGCGTTGGCCTGGTTACCAAGGTCAATGGTATCTGCCTGGCCGGCCCAGGCGCCGAACTGACTCAGGTCGTCGTTGGCGAAGCCGGCGCCCTCGCGCAGTACCGCCTCCCGCAGAGCGGTGTCCTGTTCGTAGAGGTTGTAGTTCTCCAGCGGCCGTGGCTGGTTGATCACCTCGTGGGTGGCCGACAGGTAGCGGTTGTCGGCGGTGGACTCGGTCTTGCGCTGCGGGCTGTTCATGGTTAGCTCCTGGTGCCGGTCAACCCCCGTATGCAGAAGCAGACGATGGTGTTGACCAGCTCATCTTCGTTGTTGTCTTGCCCCGGCGGTACGTCTGTCTGGGTTGGTGACAGAGGCCCCACCAGGGATTCTGATATCGCGCCCACCAGGCAGGTACTGGCGAGCCGTGCGTTTTGGTCCGGTATGCAGCCTTCGGCTATGCCATCCCGGATCGCTTGTTCAAACAGGCTGGCGTAAGCCTTTCGGTAAACCAGTCGCTCTTCTTCTACCTTCGGATCCACCGGTTCGGCGATCAGGGCCCAGGCTTTCATGGGGCCTTTGAGGGCCCTCTGGGCAAATGTCCTCAAGGCGTTGTCGAGGCGTTCAACGGCGTTCCCGGATACGTTGAGCGCTTCGGCCACCTTGTCGACTTCCCGCTGGGTGGCCAACCGGAAGATTTCGGCAAAAAGGTCCTCGCGGGACTCGAAATGCCGATAGATGGTGCCGGTGGCAACGCCGGCCAGGCCAGCAATCCGGGTGATGCGGGCGCTTCGGAAGCCACCTTCAGCGACACATTCCCAGGTGCGCTCGATGATGTTCTGGCGTGCCCGGGCTTTCCGTTCGCGCATCTTTTCGGTTTCACGATAGGCCATACCGGCTCCTTACAAGTAGTGAATCACTGTTCATTCTTTGTGTCAATTTGCGGTTGTTTGTTTTGTCATGCAAGACATCTTTAAAATCATGGGCTTGAAATTGGATACAAAAAGTTACAAAAAAGTGGTTGTCAGGAAATAGCGTCGTCACCAAAACCGGATTATAAAGACGCCAAGACGGGGCCGCAGGCGGCCGGCGGTCGAGACGGGGTGCTGTCAGGCGCAGAGCCAACAGTGCTTGTAGTTCTGTTTTCGTTGATGGAGAAAATACCATGAGTGAATTCGACGAAAGCAATCTGGAGCAGTCCGGTAACTGGACCAGCGACAGTGATGATAACCATTCCATTGCCGGCAGGGCACGGGTCAGGGCCCAGTTGCAGGCTGATATCGAAGCATTCCTGCAAAGTGGCGGTCGGATACAGGAAGTGGACACCACGTTCCGTGCGGACTCCCCACGCAAGGTGGAAGTAGGGTTTAACAACCGATCCATCTGATTCCCTTCACTGGCGGGCGGCGACTGCCATCTTGTGGCAGGGCCGTCCGTTTTTTGTCACTGGATTGTCATCGGTCAACGGCACACTGGGCTCAAACCTGCAATGCGTGGCCTCTGGGGTGTATGATGTCATCACTTTCCAAGGCCATCCATATTCAGGAGGTTATCCGTGTCCAAACAGCGCCCGCCGATTTCAAGCCGAGCCTATCCGTCGACCCGTTTGCGCCGTAATCGCGCCAGTGATTTTTCCCGCCGACTGGTTCGGGAAAGCCAGCTGTCGCCTGATAACCTGATCTACCCGGTGTTTGTGCTTGAAGGCGAGAACCAGCGTGAGGCGGTGCCGTCCATGCCGGGGGTGGAGCGCCTGAGCGTCGATCTTCTGGTGGAGCAGGCTGCGGAACTGGTGGAGCTGGGCATTCCGGCGGTGGCGCTGTTTCCGGTCGTCCCTGCTGAGAGGAAGAATCTGTCTGGCTCGGGTGCCTGGGATTCGGACGGCCTGGCTCAGCGGGCGGTTCGTGCCCTGAAGAAAGCTCAGCCGGAACTGGGCGTGATCACCGACGTTGCCCTGGACCCGTTCACCACCCATGGTCAGGATGGCATTATTGATCACAACGGTTATGTGTTGAACGATGTCACCGTTGAAGCTCTGGTGAACCAGGCGTTGTCCCATGCCGATGCCGGGGCTGACGTGGTTGCCCCTTCAGATATGATGGACGGTCGCGTGGCGGCTATCCGCGATGCCCTGGAAGGCGCCGGTTATGTGAATACCCGGATTCTGGCCTACTCTGCCAAGTATGCCTCCAGCTATTACGGCCCGTTCCGGGATGCGGTCGGTTCTGCCGCCAACCTGGGCAAGGCCGACAAGGCGACGTATCAGATGGATCCGGCCAACAGTGACGAAGCCATTCATGAAGTGGCGATGGATCTAGCCGAGGGTGCCGATATGGTAATGATCAAACCGGGCATGCCCTACCTGGATATTGTGCACCGGGTGAAAACCGAACTGCAGGTGCCAACGTTTGTCTACCAGGTGAGTGGTGAGTACGCCATGCATATGGCCGCTGCGCAGAACGGTTGGCTGGATGGCGATGCGGTGATGATGGAGAGCCTGATGGCCATGCGCCGTGCCGGTGCTGACGGCATCCTGACCTATTTTGCAGTGCGCGCAGCGAGACTGATGAGGGATCGTTCGCGGGTATAGAAGGGCTTGAAGGCGCCCGAAATAACCATGGATATGAAGAGTAATGACAACCGAGAATGCGCAAACCGCAGAGATCAGTGATCAGAGTGTGCCAGCGCCGGTAGATGTACCGCCGGTGGGGGAAGACATCAATCTGGACGCCAGTGAAAACTATTTCAATCGCGAGCTGAGCCAGCTTCAGTTCAACTACCGGGTGTTGAAGCAGGCGCTGGATACCACTCATCCGCTGATCAACCGGTTGATCTTCTGCTGCATTTTCAGCAGCAACATGGACGAGTTCTTTGAAATTCGGGTGGCGGGCCTGCGCCAGCAAATGAAGTACGGTCGGGAGACCGTGGGCGTGGACGGCATGCAGCCAGACCAGGTGCTGGCGGAGATCAGCCGGGTGGCCCACGACTACATCCACGAGCAGTACGACATCATCAATAACGTGCTGATCCCCGAGCTGGAGAAAGAGAACATTCACTTTGTCCGGCGCCGTGAGTGGACGCCGGCCCAGGCAGAGTGGGTGCGGAACTACTTCGAGGAAGAGATATTACCGGTGGTCAGCCCCATCGGGCTGGACCCGTCGCACCCGTTCCCACGCCTGGTGAACAAGAGCCTCAACTTCATCGTTGAACTCGATGGCAAAGACGCCTTCGGTCGGGAAACCGGCATGGCCATTGTGCCCGCACCCCGCTCCTTGCCTCGCCTGGTTCGGCTTCCGGATGACGTCTGTGACGGCGGCGACAACCTGGTGTTTCTGTCATCCATGATTCACGCCCATGCGGACGAGTTGTTCCCGGGCATGGAAGTGAAAGGCTGTTACCAGTTCCGGTTGACCCGTAACGCTGACCTTGAACTGGAAGACGACCTGGAAGACCTGGCGTCAGCCCTGCGCGGCGAATTGTTGAGTCGCCGGTTTGGTGACGGCGTGCGTTTGGAGGTGGCCGACAACTGCCCGGAGGAATTGGTGCAGTTTCTCTTGCGGGAGTTCGGTCTGACCGAGCGGGATCTGTATCAGGTGCATGGACCGGTCAACCTGACCCGGTTGATGGCCGTTGGCAGCCTGGTGGATCGCCCCGACCTGACCTATTCCAGTTTTTCATCCTCGATTCCGCGCCAGATTCGCAGCAAGGAATCCATGTTTGATGCCATCCGCAAGCGGCCCTTGCTGTTGTTGCATCCCTATGAAAATTTCAGTCCGGTGGTCGACCTGCTGCGACAGGCGGCGAAAGATCCCCATGTGCTGGCGATTCGCCAGACCCTGTACCGCACCGGAGCCGACTCTGAAATTGTCGAGGCATTGGCGGATGCGGCCCGGCGGGGTAAGGAAGTGACCGCCGTTATCGAGCTGCGGGCCCGGTTCAGCGAGGCAGAAAACCTGGAGCTGGCAAGCCGTCTGCAGGAGGCGGGGGTGATTGTGGTCTACGGCGTGGTGGGCTACAAAACCCACGCCAAGATGATCCTGATTGTGCGCCGGGAAGAAGGCCGGCTGCGCCGTTATGTGCACCTGGGTACCGGCAACTACCATGCCGGTAACGCCCGGCTGTACACCGATTACAGCTTCCTGACCTGCGACGAATCCATCGGTGACGATGTCAACAAGCTGTTCCAGCAGCTGACCGGCATGGGCAAGGCGTTGAAGATCAAGAAGTTGTTTCACGCCCCCTTCACACTGCACAATCGCCTGATCAGTCTGATAGAGCGGGAAGCCGGGCTTGGGGAGAACGGACGCATTATCTTCAAGTTCAATGCCCTGACCGAGCCGCAGGTGATCAAAGCCCTGTACCGGGCGTCCCAGGCCGGTGCCAGTATTGATCTGATCATTCGCGGTATCTGCTGCTTGCGTCCCCAGGTGCCGGGCCTGTCAGAGAATATCCGGGTGCGGTCCATCATCGGGCGCTTTCTTGAGCATACCCGGGTATATTACTTCGGCAACAACGGCAAACCCGACGTTTACTGTTCCAGCGCCGATGGTATGGAGCGGAACCTGCTGAGCCGGGTTGAGACCGCCTTCCCGATCGAAGAGCCGGCGCTGATCGAGCGGGTGACCGAGGATCTGGATACCTATCTTTCTGATAACTGCCAGTCCTGGGTATTGCAGTCTGATGGCAGTTATCTACAGAATCAGCCAGAAGAAGGAGAGGAACGCTTGGCTTCGCAGCTGGTGTTGCTGGACCGGTTAACCTCTAAACCGAATTGATACGCTGGCCCCCGGCCCGCAGGAAATAAAAACACAACAGGATTGGAACCTTGAATCTTAAACGTTGGACCATCGCCGGCACGGCGATACTGGTAGTGGCTGGCGTAGCCCCCTGGGGCGTGGGCTATCTGACTGAGCAACATTGGCTGACTGCGACCCAGGAAGTCAACAATGCCCAGCCGTTCCTGCGCATGGAAACCGATCGTTACCGGCGCGGTGTGATGAGCTCCGAAGTCTCTGGCACAGCCACCTTTCTGGACCCCGCCACGGGCGAGAGTAACCGCATAGATTTTGAGGTTCAGGTTTCTCACGGCATTACTGGCAGCCACTTGAATTTCAGACCTACGGAAGGCTGGCAGCCGGAGGGGGCAGGCTGGTTCCCCAACGACGAACCAAAACTGACACTGGAAACCCGGGTTTGGGGTTCCGCCACGCTGGAATTGCAGGCCCCTGCTATCGAGATAAGCGAGCCACACGGTGGTAGTGTTTTGCGCAGCAGCGGTGGTCTGGCACGGATTGACATTGGCCGTTTGGGTGAAAAAGCCGACATGCTGATGGTCTGGCCGGCGGTAGTGCTGTCCGGGCCGGAGATGAACGTCACCATTGAAAACGTGCACATGGAGCAGAGCCTTGCCTGGTTATCCGGTGATATCTGGACCGGCGCCGGTGCGGTCACGATTGATGCCTTGACCATGCAGGGTCCTCAGGTGCCGCCCATGGCGTTTAACGGTATCGCGCTGAGCAGTCATAGCGAGGCAGACCGAAAAGGCGAGCGACTGGATTCCTCGATTGCCCTGGCGCTGGACTCCGTTGTCTTTGATGACGGTACCTTCGGCCCGCACCGGATTGAGTTCGCTGTAGATGGTCTTGATGTTGCCAGCTGGAATGAGTTCAGTTCGGTGATGACAGACATGCAGCTGATGGCGGCGCAGGCCAGTCAATCCCCGCAGGCGGCGTTCGAGCAGCAGATGGCCCTGATGCAGCGGTTTAACGATTCGGTTCGCGGGCTAGCGGCCGCCGGATTTTCCGCAGGCATCCGGGAGTTGAGCCTGGATACGCCCGAAGGAGCCGTACAGGGAAGCCTGGACCTGTCCCACCCGGAGTTGTCTGAGAGTGAGCGGGCCAACATGCTGATGGTGATGCAGGGTTTAACCGGGGCGCTGGACTTCCGTATGCCGTTGGCCCTGGCTGAGAACTATCCGGCCGTGCGCATGCAGGTGGCACCCTTGATCAAACAGGGGTGGCTGGTGGATGCCGGCGACCAACTGGTCATGACTGGCCGCCTGCAGGATCTGGTTCTGGATATCAATGGCATCGAGATTCCGATGCCGCCACTGCTTTAATTCCTTCTTGAAAAAGCCCAGCCGATGGCTGCCGCCGGCTGGGCTTTTTATCGATTTCTGCTCAGGACTTGCTGAACTTCTCTTTCAGGGCATTTGCCACTGCGGGGTCGACGAATTCGGAGATGTCGCCACCCAGCGAGGCGATTTCCCGGATCAGGGTCGACGAGATGTACGACAGGTGGTTGGCGGGTGTCAGGAATACGCTTTCCACTTCCGGGGCCAGGCGGCGGTTCATGTCGGCGAGCTGGAATTCATACTCGAAGTCTGAAACTGCTCGCAGGCCGCGCAGGATGACGGTGGCGTTCTGCTCCCGCACGAAATCGGCCAGTAGGTTGCTGAAGCCGGTGACGCTGACGTTGGGGAGGTGGGCGGTGGCTTTGCGGACCAGTTCGCAGCGTTCTTCGAGGTTGAGCAGGGGCTGTTTCTTCGGGTTGTAGGCGACGGCGACGACGATTTCGTCGAACATGCGGCCGGCGCGTTCTATGAGGTCGGTGTGGCCGTTGGTGATGGGGTCGAAGGTGCCTGGGTAGATGACTTTTGGCATGCACAGCTCCTTTTGTTGATGGGCCGTAGGATAGCAGGAACCTTTGGTGGGCTGTAGTCCAGAGCCCTGTTCAACGCTGTCTTAGTTGTGTGCCATGCATAGGCAGCGCCTCCCCTCCCGGGAAACGCTACAAGCACATCCATGTGCGCTTGACTCAGGCCATCCCTGGCCTTCGACATTCCCGGGAGGGGAGGCGCTGCCTATGCGAGCTGACAATCTGCATGCCGCTCCGGCAATCCAATTATGCCCCGCTCAACTTCTGCGCCAAACGGTTACTGTTCCTTGCCGCCAAGGCATACACCGACAACTGCGGGTTCGCACCAATGCTGGTGGGGAAGATGGACGCGTCGTGGATGCTCAGGTTGGCCACCTGGTGGTGTTCGCCGAAGCCGTTGACCACGGAGTTTTTCGGATCGGCGCCCATGCCGCAGCCGCCCATCTGGTGCGCGGTGAACAGGCGGGCGCGGTGGGGTTTCATGGGGAGTTGGTTGATGGCGTCTTTGGCCTGGGTCCAGCTGGTGTACCAGCCGGAGTCCAGGTGTACGGCCTGGACGGCTTCGGCGCCGGCGGCGAACTGGATTTCGGCCATGTCCAGGTAGGCCTGGCGGATGCCTTGCCAGAGGTAGTCTGTGATGGGGTAGTCCAGTACCGGGCTGCCGTCGTCCCGCAGGCTGACGGTGCCGCCGGGGCTGTCTTCGTGGAAGCCGTCGCGCAGCAGGGCGATGACGGATTGCATCCAGGGCAGTTGGCCGAGGTTGTCTTTCTGTTCCTGGCCGTGGCCGGGGACGACGCCGGCGGCCATGGCCGGGTGCAGCGGGGGTACTTCCAGTTTGTAGCCGACCGGGCCGTCGACGCCGTGTTTGAAGTTGAATTCGTCGGAGTAGATGGACTGCGGCGCGCCGTAGAAGGGATCAACCTTGGCGGGCATGCGGGCGACGGTGGCGTTGACCGGGTGGATGAACGAGCGTTTGCCCACGCGTTTATAGGGGTCCGGCAGTTCCGAGCGCAGCAGCAATCCCGGGGAGCCGATGGCGCTGGCCGCGACCACGAAATGGCGGGCTTTGAGGGTGACGGTGACGCCGGAGGGCGTGACACCGTTCGGGCCCATGGCGCTGGCCTGCAGGTGGTCGATGCGGTCCTGGTTCATCACCAGCCGGTCAGCTCGCAGGCCGTGAAACAGCTGGGCGTTGTTGTCCAGGGCGCCGGGGATGGTGGTCATCAGTGCGCCCTGCTTGGCGTTGGTGGGGCAACCGACGCCGCAGTAACCCAGGTTCCAGCAGCCTTTGACGTTTCTCGGAATTACCTGCCAGGAGTAGCCGAGCTTTTCGCAACCTTGCTTAAGAATGTCGTTGTTCAGGTTTGGTGGTGTCACCCAGGGCGCCATGGTGTGGCGTTCTTCCCGGCCCTGGAACCAGGGGGCCATGGTGTCCGGGGCCAGGTCGCTCAGGCCCAGGTTCTGGCTCCAGTAGTTCAGGGTTTCGTCCGGCGTGCGGAAACTGCTGGTCCAGTTCACCGTAGTAGAGCCGCCCACGCAGCGGCCCTGAAGAATGGCAATGGCACCGTCTGCAGTCACCCGGCTCATGCCTTCCTGGTACAGACTGGCGTAGGATGTCAGCTCATCCATCTTGAAGTCTTTCTGGTAATACAGCCGGCCTTCTTCCACCAGAATGACCGACAGCCCCTGCCGGGCCAGAATCTCCGCCGTGGTGCCGCCACCGGCACCGGTGCCAATCACCACCACATCCGCTTCCACGGTTTGATCGGAGGTCAGTTTGCTGGCATCAGTGACATTCCAGCCAGAAGCCAGGCCCCGGGCGATAGGATCGTTCATGGACATACTGCTCTCCGTAATCTGCGATGGGGTCAGGCGTTGTGGAACTGGGGCAGGGCGTCAACCGCCCAGGCGGGTGGCCCGGGGTAGCCAGATAAATGCCAGTGTTGATCGTGGCCATAAAACGCCACGTTACTGATCTTGGTCAGGGCGATATAGCCGTTGTTCAGCAGACCAATCCGGCTATCCCGCCACCGGTTAAGAAACGCCTCGGCACTATCGGTACTGACAGAGGGCCAGTCCGACCACACCCGCGCCAGGGTTATCCGGGTGGGCGCGAAATTCAGCAGATCAAACAGCTTGCGCAGCTCCTTCTGGTTCGCTGGCCCGAACATCACAATGCCCTGATCAATCCGCTCAATGGTCCCGGCAATCGCATGTTGCCGCTGATTCGGCTCCTCCGGCAGCGCACCGGCAAACATCGCCGGTAACAGTGCTTCAAACAGGGCAATATCATCCCGGCTCAGAAACTCGAACTGGTAACTGGCGTCCATCCGGGAATCAACGGCACTCACCCGCCCGGCAGGAGCGGTAGCGCAGCCCGTGAGGCCGGCGGTCAGGCTGACGGTGCTCAGGAACATGGCGCCGCCGAGGCCGGTTTTCAGGAAACTGCGTCGGCTAAGTTCCGGTTGATCTTCAGGGCAGTATTTCTGGGAAGGCGTGGTCATTGTTGAGGCTTCTTTTAACGTTATTGTTATAGGGCGGCAGGCACTGTGCCGGTGGCTGGGGTTTGGTGCGTCTTTCCAAGACTGTGCAAAACAGAGATGTTTTGCTCAAGCCTACATGGGTCAGTTCGAGCGATTATGAAGCGAAGCTTCATGCGACAAACTGACGCCGGCAATCTATGATTGCCGGCTGGACCCCACAGGGGTATTCACGGCGTGTCCCGGAAAGGCATCCCACCTCCCGGCCCGCACCCAACCCGAAGGCTGGGGCGAGCGGGGCTTCAGCGAATAAACAGCTTATAAACCATCCGATGGGCCGCCGTTCCGTGCGGCGCGTAAACAAACTTGCCGCTGTTGAACTTCTGCTTGGTAAAGATCGCCCGGTGGTGCGAGAAGGTCAGGAACCCTTCCTTGCCATGGTAATGACCCATACCGGAATCACCGATACCACCAAACGGCAGATCATCCTGCGCCACATGCATTAACGCATCGTTGATACACATACCGCCAGACAGCGTGTTATCCACCACAAACTGCTGGTGCGACTTGTCATAGCCAAAGAAGTACAGCGCCAGGGGCCGCGGACGATCATTGATGTAATGAACCGCTTCCTCCAGACCACCGTAGTTCACCACCGGCAGAATCGGCCCGAAAATCTCATCCTGCATCACCTTCATATCCGGCGTGGTTTTCAGCACCAGCGTCAGCGGAATCTTCCGGGTACCGTCCTTCATGTTCTCATTGGCCGGATTGATCTCCACCAACTCGGCGCCCTTGGCCCGGGCGTCCTCCAGATAGCTCTGCAGGCGATCATACTGGCGCTCATTGATGATCGCCGTGAAGTCGTCATTGTCTCGCAGGCTCGGATACATCTCCGCAAACTTCGAACGAAACTCGTCCACAAAGCCCTGCACGCGGTCTGCCGGGCACAGAACGTAATCCGGTGCCACACAGGTCTGGCCCGCGTTAAATGCCTTACCGAAAGCAATTCGCTGGGCCGCGTCTTCCATCGGCACATCCGGAGACACGATCGCTGGCGATTTGCCGCCCAGTTCCAAGGTCACCGGCGTCAGGTTTTCTGCGGCCGCGCGCATCACCAGTTTGCCTACCGAAGTGGAACCGGTGAACAGCAGGTGATCAAAGGGGCGTTGGGAGAAATCGGCGGCCACGTCCGCCTCGCCGGTAATCACCGACACCAGGTCCTCCGGGAACATGGATTCAATGATTTCCTTGAACAGTGCGGAGGTGTGCGGAGTGAATTCCGACATCTTGATCATGGTGCGATTGCCGGCAGCCAGAGACGCCACCAGTGGACCAACGGCCAGATACAGCGGATAGTTCCAGGGCACGATTACACCGACCACACCCTTGGGCTGGTAATGCACCTTGTTACTGGCGGGCTGGAACAGGACCGAAACGTGCCGCTTGGACGGCTTCATCCACTCGTTCAGATGTTTGAGCGTGTAGTTGATACCCTGGATGGATGGCATTACCTCTGCAATCAGGGTTTCATCTTTGGAGCGGCAGCTGAAGTCCCTGTCAATGGCCTCTACCAGACGGTCCTGATGGCTTAGCAAGGCACGCTTGAGCCGTTTCAGATTCTCCTTGCGTTCGGTCAGAGACGGCATCGGGTTGTTCCGGAACGCCTTCTTCTGGTCCTCAAACACGCGATGGGTGTGCTGAATCTGCTTTTTGCTCTCGGTGAGCTGGACGACAGTGGCTCCCATGTTTCTCTCCCCATTGGCTGCAGGGCGATACCCTGAGCCTGTTGTTTTTGGTTGGCTAAAATCTGGACGATTTGCACTTGAGGCTATTATTAGAGTATATACTCTAGGCAGTCAAGAAATGACGGTTGGCTCATCGGGCCATCCGTGATGCAGATAACAACAATCACTGGTGGGACGATGAAAACCAGAGACAAGATTCTGCTATCCAGTCTGGAGCTTTTTAACGAGCGGGGTGAAAGGAACATCACCACCAATCACATTGCCGCGCACCTGGCGATTTCTCCGGGCAACCTGTATTACCACTTCCGGAACAAGTCCGACATCATCTACGAGATCTTCCAGGAGTATGAAAAACTGGTGGATTATTACCTCGATATTCCGGAGGATCGGCTGCTGACGCTTGACGACCTGACCTTTTATCTGGAATCGGTGTTTGACGGTTTGTGGAGTTACCGGTTTTTTCACCGGGACCTGGAATACCTGCTGGACAGCGATACCAGGCTGCGCCAGGACTATCGGGAATTCACCAATCGATGTCTGGCCGCCATCAACCGGATCTTCGGCAAGCTGGCGGAGGCGGGCATTATCGAGCCGCAGCCGGAAGATTTACGTTCGGCCATGTCGCTCAACGTCTGGCTGGTCATCACCAACTGGATGGCTTTTCTGAAGACAGCCCACGCCAGTGACGAGCCTGCCAGTCTCACCCTCACCGAGCTCAAGCAGGGTATTTATCAGGTGCTGACTCTGGAATTGCCTTATCTGACCCCGGATTATCGCGAGCAGGTGCTGGCGTTACGTGAAAAGTATCGGCCAACGCTGCCGGAAAATCCGGAGCAGAACGGTGAGTCCTCGCGGGCTGAAACCGGGGTTTCTGTCGGGATTGGTTAAAAATTGAACTTTTTTCCGCGATCGCGTTCAAAGGTAGTGACGTGGGAAACCGGACATTTCCTGCGTCTCCTGAGTGAGTTCTCAGGTACGTCGCAAACCCTGACGTTTCACCGGTCTGTCTGATGGCAGGCCGGTTTTTTTCATCAGGGGGTTTCCGATTCCGGCGCTTCCAGCCAGTCTGTCAATGCTTCCCGGCATTCATCCACGCCACGTTTTGAGGTGGCGGAAAACATGATCAGGTGTGCTACGCACGCATAGGGTTTCAGCTTCTGGGCAATGCCCAGCATGGCCGTTTTCGCTTGCCCAAATTTCAGCTTGTCGGCTTTGGTGGCAAGAATCATCAACGGCAGGTTGTTATGCTCGCACCATTCCACCATCATTTGGTCAAAGTCGGTGAGTGGGTGCCGGATATCCATCACCAGCACCAGGCCTCGCAGGCAGCGGCGATCATTCAGGTAATGCCCCAGATGCTGTTGCCAGTCGTCTTTCATGTCCCGGGAGACTTTGGCGTAGCCGTAACCGGGCAGGTCGACCAGGCGCAGGTTCTCTTTATTGAGTGTAAAAAAGTTTATCAGCCGGGTCCGGCCGGGTGTTTTACTGGTCCGGGCCAGTTTGCCGTTGGCAGTAATGGCGTTCAGCGCGCTGGACTTGCCAGCATTGGAGCGCCCAGCGAAGGCAACCTCGGCACCGATGTCTGGCGGGCACTCGTCCAGTTTGGACGCGCTGATCAGAAAACGGGCACTGTTGAACGAAACGCTTTTTTGAGTCAGATCAGGGTCCACGATGGTTGGTATTCCTTTGGATTTCAGTTATCGGCGATTAATGTATAATGCTACACCAAATTCCGGCGGGACGCTGCGCGTTGCCGCTGTCAGCCCCGGTGATAAGCCAGATAAATTGGCGCCTGCCGGCTGCACAACGAAGAATACTTTCAAGATGCAAAGATGAGAGAAGCGGAGCGAGCATGAAAAGACTGATCGCAGGAGTTGTTCTCGGAGTTGGCCTGACGGCAATGGCTCACGGGGCAGGAGATCCGGCAGCGGGTGAACAGAACGCAGCGGTATGTGCCAGCTGTCACGGCCAGGGCGGCGCCAAGCCGATCATGGCGGTGTATCCGAAATTGTCCGGATTGGGCGAGAAATACCTGTATCGCCAACTGGTCGATATCAAAAACGGAGACCGTCCGATTCCGGAAATGACCGGCTTGCTGAATAATATGTCTGATCAGGACCTGTGGGATCTGGCTGCCTACTATAACGAGCAGGAAATGGTTGTTGGCCAGGCCGATCCGGATCTGGTCGAGCGTGGCCAGGCGCTGTTCCGTGGCGGTAACATGGCCTCCGGCGTTGCCGCATGTGCCGGTTGCCACAGCCCGAACGGTGCTGGCAACGAGCCAGCTGGCTACCCTCGCCTGGGCGGTCAGACCGCTGAGTACGTAGAGAAGCAGCTGAAAGCCTACCGTGACGGCGAGCGTGCAGGTACCACCAACGCCAACATCATGGTGGACGTGGCTACCCGTCTGACCGATGCCGAGATCAAGGCCTTGGCAAACTACGTTTCTGGCCTGAACTGAGTCCGGCTTGACGTAGTGAGTTGTAAAAACCCCGCCAAGGCGGGGTTTTTACTGCTTACCTTTCCGTAACCATTCCCTTCTGGCCAGCAGTGGAACTTTCCCGGTTTGCTGGGTCATAATCGTTGTCACATCAGAACATCGAACTCGGAGATTCCCGATGATAAGAACACTAGGCACAGTTGTTGTTTTCGCGCTGTCTATGGCGGTTGGTGCTGTTGCGCAGGCTCAGTCATGGGTTGAGAACACTCATTACCGCACCCTGGATAATCCGGTTCGCACCGCATCGGACGAAGGCGTAGAAGTTGCCGAAGTGTTCTGGTACGGCTGCCCTCACTGTTATACCTTCAAGCCGCTTATCGAGTCTTGGGCAGACCAGGCGCCTGACTACGTGAATTTCGTGAAGCTGCCGGCAGCACTGGGTCAAAGTTGGGAGCCTCACGCTTACGCCTTTTATGCTTTGGAGGCCATGGGTGAGTTGGACAAGGTGCATGACGCCCTGTTTACGGCGCTGGCTGGCGAACGTCGCCCCCTGAATTCCCCCGAAGCTCTGGCGGATTTCGTTAGCGGCTACGGCGTTGATGCCGAGGAGTTTCTCAACAACTACCGCAGCTTCGGTGTTCGTGCACGGGTTCAGCAGGCTCAGGCCAAGATCCGCGGCGCGCGCATCACCGGTACACCGACTATGCTGGTAAATGGCAAGTACGTGGTCAGCGCCTCAATGGCAGGTGGTCATGAGGCCGTACTGTCTGTGGTTGACTACCTGGTCGAGCAGGAACGTGCTGCGGCAGAGTGAGCCGCCGGTATTGAGGGGCGCGTTCAGGTTCAGCGTGGGAATCCCCTGTTATGTATAAGCGTCTGCGCAATCAGATTAATGGCATTCTCCGGGGGCCGGAAGGTCCCCGGGGGGCCTGTTCTGGTAGCGAGCATGTGCCTGAGTTCGAGCCCCATCGTCATATCCGGCTGCTCACCTTCAATATCCAGGTGGGCATCAATACCTCGTCTTACCATCACTACCTGACCCGCAGCTGGCAGCACTTTCTGCCTCATCGTCGCCGCATCGAGAATCTCGACCGTATTGCCACCCTGTTGCGGCAATACGACGTGGTGGCGTTGCAGGAATGCGACGGTGGCAGTTTGCGCAGTGGCTATATCAACCAGGTTCAGTATCTGGCAGAAGCCGCCGGTATTCCCTACTGGTATCAGCAATTAAACCGCAATCTTGGTCAGATCGCGCAGCACAGTAACGGTCTGTTGAGTCGGTATCGGCCTCTGGATGTCACTGAGCACAAGCTGCCCGGCCTGATTCCTGGCCGTGGAGCGATCATTGCCCGCTATGGTTCGGAAGACGATCCGCTCATACTGGTACAAATGCACCTGTCTCTCAGCAAGGCGGCACAGCAGCGGCAACTGGGTTACGTGCGGGATCTCATTGCCGACTACCGGCACGTAGTCCTGATGGGGGATATGAATGCTCATGCAGAGCAGCTGCTGACCCAAACGCCCTTGAGAGAAACCGACCTGATTCCCCTGCCGGGCACGGCTCACAGCTTCCCCAGCTGGCGGCCCGAAAAGGCCCTGGACCACATTATGGTCAGTCCTTCCCTGGAAATCCGACGTGCCGAGGTGATTAGTTATCCGGTATCGGACCATTTGCCCATCGCCATGGATGTGGCATTGCCGAAAGGGTATCTGGAAACCTTCTAAGGTCTGGAGACCCTTTCGGTGCAGGGGTGTTTTGCTCAGGTATAAAAAAACCCGGCTCGCTGGCCGGGTTTTTTTGTGGAGGCAGGATCAATTACTTGATCTTGGCTTCCTTGTACGCAACGTGCTTGCGGACAACCGGATCGTACTTTTTGATCTCGATTTTTTCCGGAGTGTTACGCTTGTTCTTTTTAGTCGTGTAGAAGTGACCAGTGCCTGCTGATGAAACCAGCTTGATTTTCTCGCGCATGATGCGGCTCCTTAAACTTTCTCGCCGCGGGCACGAAGATCGGCCAGCACAGCGTCAATGCCTTTTTTGTCGATGATGCGCATGCCCTTGGTGGATACGCGCAGCTTCACGAAACGCTTCTCGGTCTCAACCCAGAAACGGTGGTTCTGCAGATTCGGCAGAAAACGACGACGAGTGTGGTTCATCGCGTGGGATACATTGTTACCGGTAACCGGACGCTTACCGGTAACCTGACAAACTCTGGACATACTTGCCTCCGACCTGAGCAATGGTCTATCAATACGAATTCGTTTTTTAATGCGTCTCTGGTTGCTCCGGAGCAATAACTGCCACCGGTTCGCGCCTCTAAACTGAACGCTGCTCGCCAGACGCCGCCAGAGAAAGGGACGCTTTTATACCAGAACTGACCGACCAACGCAAAAAATTGTTGGGAATTTGGCCAGTTTTCCGGAAGCGACCCTGCTGCAGCTACATCAACCCTCGTTCAGCCAGGGATATTACCTCACCGTGGCCGATAACCATATGGTCAAGAACCCTGATATCCACCAGTCCGAGCGCTTCTTTCAGTCTGCGGGTCAGGGAAATGTCCGCCTGGCTGGGCTCCGCGACGCCAGACGGGTGATTGTGGGCAAAAATGACAGCGGCGGCGTTGTCTTCGAGGGCCTGGCGAACCACTTCCCGGGGATACACGGCAGCACCGTCAATGGTGCCGCGAAACAGCTCCCGGTACTGAATTACCCGGTGGCGGTTATCCAGGAACAGGCCGGCGAACACTTCGTGGGGGTAAGTGCCCAGCCGGCTGGTGAGAAAGCGGCGGGTGTCAGCTGGTGAGCGCAGCGGATCTCCCTGGCGCAGTGGTTCGTCCATCACCCGGCGGGCCATCTCCATGGCGGCCTGAACCTGGGCGTATTTGGCCGTGCCCAGGCCTTTGACCTCACAGAACTGCCTGCGGGAGGCAGTCATCAAGCCCCGCAGGCCGGAAAATTCAGAGATCAGATGGCGGGCCAGGTCCATCACCGGCATGCCAGTGGTGCCGGTGCGCAGGAAAATGGCCAGGAGTTCGGCGTCAGACAGGGCTTCCGGGCCGTGGGCCAGAAGGCGCTCACGGGGCCGTTCATCAGTTGGCCAGGCAGGGTTGTTCATGCTGTGCGTCCTTGCGTGTCAGATTGTGATGCATCCTGCATCGGTTCTCAGAATTACAAAGGTTACTCCAAAAAGTAACATTTGGTAAACGAACGGGTGCTCTTGCAGGCTGCCTGCCGGGCCCGGGCGTGCTATCTTATAACCCTTTCATTTTACGGGATTACGGAGCCCTTCATGGCTGCCAAACGAATTCTGCTGGGAATCACCGGTGGCATTGCTGCCTATAAAAGCGCCGAACTGGTCCGGCTGCTCAAGAAAGCGGGCCTTGAAGTGCGGGTGGTGATGACCCGGGGTGCCGAGGCATTTGTGACGCCGCTGACGTTTCAGGCCCTCAGCGGCGAGCCGGTGCGCACATCGCTGCTCGACCCGGAGGCCGAGGCCGGCATGGGCCATATTGAGCTGGCCAAATGGGCCGATCAGGTAGTGGTGGCGCCCGCGTCTGCGGATTTTCTGGCCCGTCTGGCCCAAGGCATGGCGGATGACCTGCTGACCACGGTCTGTTGTGCCACTGAGGCGCCCATTGCAGTGGCCCCCGCTATGAATCAGGCCATGTGGAAGAATGTCCGGACCCAGAGAAACATGTCTCTGCTGGCGGAAGACCCGCAGATTACCGTCTGGGGGCCGGATCAGGGCGAGCAGGCTTGTGGTGATACAGGCCCTGGCCGGATGCTGGAGCCGGACGCCCTTGCCAGCCGGATTCTGGCTGATGCAACCCGGGCCACTGTCGGAGCGCTGGCGGGAAAACGGGTGGTGATCACTGCCGGCCCTACCCGTGAACCCATTGATCCGGTGCGTTATATCTCCAACCACAGCTCCGGCAAAATGGGTTATGCCCTGGCTCGGGCGGCAGCAGATGCGGGCGCCCGGGTGGTACTGGTGAGTGGCCCGGTTAACCTGCCGGTGCCGGATGGCGTGGCAGTCCGGCCGGTGATGACGGCAAAAGACATGTTGCAGGAAGCCGAGCGGGTTGTGGCGGAGGGCTGCGACATTTTTATTGCCACGGCGGCGGTGGCTGATTACCGGCCTGCGGCCTGTGCCGGCGACAAAATCAAGAAAACGGACGAAGCGATGACGCTGTCGCTGGTGCGCAATCCAGATACGCTGGCGACCATTGCCGCCCGCAAGAATCCTCCGTTTACCGTGGGCTTCGCCGCGGAAACCACAGATGTCGCCCGCTATGCCAACGATAAAATGCAACGCAAGAAGCTCAATATGATCGTGGCCAACGACGTGTCCGTCCCGGGGCTGGGCTTTAACAGCGATCAGAATGCCGTCACGGTATTCTGGCCGAGCGGGGAGCAGGCGATTGGCCCGGATAGCAAACAGGCCATCGCAGACACATTGGTGGCGTTGATCGCCGAACACAGCAACAAGGTCGGGAACTCATGACGCAAAAGAAACTGCAGGTACGAATCCTGGACGATCGAATTGGCACCGACATACCGTTTCCGGAGTATGCAACGCCGGGCTCGGCCGGCCTGGATCTGCGTGCTTGCCTGAATGCGCCATTAACGGTCGAGCCGGGCGAGACACACCTGATTCCGACCGGACTATCCGTGCACATTGCCGACCCGTCGCTGGCGGCAATGATCCTGCCGCGCAGCGGTCTTGGCCACAAGCACGGCATCGTGCTGGGCAATCTGGTGGGGTTAATCGATTCCGATTACCAGGGTGAATTGATGGTGTCATGTTGGAACCGGGGCCAAACCGCTTTCACCATCGCCATCGGTGAACGTATTGCCCAGCTGGTTCTGGTGCCGGTTGTACAGGCAGACTTTGAAGTGGTGTCGGAATTCGGCGCCAGTACCCGCGGCGTGGGCGGGTTTGGTTCAACCGGAACGCACTGAGTCGGTTACCGGAGGCTGGCAGCGTTTATGCAGGTCGGCGTCTATACTTTGCTGGTAACTGATTGTCCGGGACGTAAAAATCATTGCGGGAAGCACTATGAAACTCGGTAAAAAGAAAATCAAAGAGCCGTCGGTGGATGACAATCCCGAAAAGAAGCCGGGAAAGAAAAACAAGCGAAAAGCAGAATCTTCAGGGTCAGGCCTCAAGCGACTCAACACTGTAGCACTCAACCAGGCGCTGGTGGTGGTTCTGGCCGGCGTGGTTGCGGTGGCTCTGCTTCATTTCCTGGTCATTGTGCCCGCCGGTGAGCGCAGTTACCAGCAGGCCCGGGTGGTTGAGGCCGATGGCGCCCAACAGAGGCTGAACCAGTATTTTAGTGCCCAGCAGGAACAAGTGCGTGCCCTGGCCAATCAGCGCTATGTGAGCAATCAGCTTGCCGAACAAGGTGACCGGGACGAGCTGGCGCGCCAGCTGCAGGCGGCGTTGCCGGGAGCCCAGGCGGTTTTTGTCTTCCGTTACCGCGATATTCCCCGCACCGGCAGCAGCGACAGCCTGCTCGGGTTTGCCGGCCTGGAGCTGGCACGGAGGGCAGAGAACGGGCAGTCACTATTGCCGGACGCCTTTCCCCGTAACGATCAGTGGTATCTTCAGTACGCCGCGCCAGTTCGACATCCGGTCAGCAACGCCGTCCAGGGCAGTGTGCTGGTGGTTTACGGCGCGGATCAGCTCCAGCCGCTTCTGACCGTTGGCAACCGCCAGTTGGGAGGCCAGTTGTCGCTGGTGCAGGCGGCATCGGGTTCCCAGCGCACCGTGGTCAGCGCCGGCCGGGGGACGGGCCCTTCTGAAGCCAGAACCCTGTCGAATCCTGACTGGTCAGTGGTGTTCCAGCCGGCCCGGGCGCCAGAGGCACCGGTCAATACCATCGTGGCCGCCGTGCTGGTCGGCATTCCGGCACTGGTGGCCGCAATTGTTGTCTGGGTGTTGTTGGGCGGCGCCCAGCGAGGCATTCGCCAGGATGTGACGGCCTTGATCCAGTGGTCGCACAAGGTGTTTGGCGGCGAGCGGGTGAAACTGCCGACCTTCCGTTGGGATATGGTGGCATCTACCGGCGAGGTGCTGTTCCGCCTGTCGCAGATGGTTGATAAACGGCTGGCAAAAGCCGCCGAGAGCGCAAAACCGCAGCCGGCGGCAGCAAAGACCAGAGCGCCCGCTTCGGGTGAAGAAGAGCCACTGTTCCAGGACAAGGACATGCCCGATATCGACATGCTCGATGGCGACGAGGATGTGCTTGGCTTTGGCAGTGGTGATGATGCGCTGTTCGATGAGGATATCCCCGAGGTGGTGGAAGCCGAGCTGCCGTCTGTGGATGTTGCCTCTGAGATCTTCCGGGCCTACGACATCCGGGGAGTGGTGGGTGAGACCCTGTCGCCCGAAGTGGTGAGGGTGATTGGTCTTGCCATTGGTTCCGAGGCCTCGGCCCGTGGAGTTACCTCCATCTGCATTGGTTACGATGGTCGCCATTCCAGCCCGGAGCTGGCCGATGCGCTGGCCGGTGGCATCATGGCAACCGGCTGCAATGTGATCCATGTCGGAGCAGTACCCACGCCGGTGCTCTATTTTGCAACACACCAGCTGCAAACCGGCTCCGGTGTGATGGTGACCGGTAGCCACAACCCCGCCAACTATAATGGCCTGAAAATCATGCTGGGCGGTGAAACCCTGTCTGGCGAGGCGATTCAGAAACTTTACCAGCGTATTCAGACCGCCGACTTCACCTCTGGTCAGGGCGCCCAGTCCCGGGAAGATGTGCGCCGGGCCTATCTGGACCGGATTGTCGGTGACATCGCCGTGGCTGCCCCGCTCAAAGTCGTGGTGGATGCCGGCAATGGTATCGCGGGCGAACTCGGCCCCATGCTGATCGAGGAACTTGGCTGTGAGGTAACCCCGCTGTATTGCGAGGTAGATGGCGACTTCCCCAATCACCACCCGGACCCCGGCAAGCCAACCAATCTGCAGGATCTGATCGCCAAAGTTCAGGAAACCGGCGCCGATATCGGTCTGGCCTTTGATGGTGACGGTGATCGCCTGGGTGTGGTAACCAACACCGGAAAGATCATCTGGCCGGACCGGTTGCTGATGCTGTTCGCCAGGGATGTGGTGTCCCGAAACCCGGGGGCGGATGTCCTGTACGATGTGAAATGCAGTCGTCGCCTGGCAGGCGTGATTTCCGAAGCCGGTGGCCGGCCCATCATGTGGAAATCCGGCCACTCACTGATGAAAGCGAAGATGAAGGAAAGTGGCGCGCTGCTGGCCGGTGAAATGAGTGGCCACGTGTTCTTTGGTGAACGTTGGTACGGCTTTGATGACGGGCTGTATTCGGCCGCCCGGTTGCTGGAGATCCTGGGTATTGAGGATCGTCACAGTGACGATGTCTTTGCCGACTTCCCCGAGGATATCAGCACGCCTGAGCTGAATGTCGAGGTGACGGAAACCGAGAAGTTCGCGATTATTGAACGCCTTGGCAAGCTGGGTGAATTTGGTGACGGCAACATCAGCACCATCGACGGCATTCGGGTAGATTATACCGATGGCTGGGGGCTGTGCCGGGCGTCCAACACCACGCCGGTTCTGGTACTGAGGTTTGAGGCTGAAACCGACGAGGCTCTTGAACGGATCAAGACCGTCTTCCGTGAGCAATTACAGAAGTCCGCACCCGACCTGGTTGCGGACTTCTGACAAGACACATTCTCTGACAGCAAGGAATTACACATCACCATGGCGCTGGATCGTAAAACAGCAATGCAGGTGGCCTCGGTACTGAGCCGGGGCCTGCCCTATATCCAAAGATTTACTGGCAAGACCGTTGTGATCAAGTACGGCGGCAATGCCATGGAAAACGAAGAGCTCAAAAGCAGCTTCGCCCGGGATGTGGTGCTGATGAAACTGGTGGGCATCAACCCCATCGTGGTTCACGGCGGCGGCCCTCAGATTGGCGAGCTGCTGGAGCGTTTGAACATCAAATCCCGCTTTGTGAACGGCATGCGCGTGACCGACGCCGAAACCATGGATGTGGTGGAAATGGTGCTGGGTGGCCAGGTAAACAAGGAAATTGTATCCCTGATCAACGCCCAGGGCGGCACCGCCGTGGGCCTGACCGGTAAAGACGCCAACCTGATTCGTGCCCGCAAGCTGGAGGTAGTTGACCGTTCACCGGAACTGGAACGACCGGAGATCATCGACATTGGCCACGTGGGGGAGGTTGCCAGTGTTAATGTCGATGTGATCGACATGCTCACCCGCAGCAACGTGATTCCGGTGATTGCCCCCATCGGTGTGGGCCCTGATGGCGCATCCTACAACATCAATGCCGACCTGGTGGCCGGCAAGGTGGCGGAAGCCATGAAGGCGGAAAAGCTGATTCTGCTGACCAACGTCTCCGGCCTGAAGAGCAAGGAAGACAAGGTGCTGACCGGCCTGACCGCCCAGCAGGTTAACGACCTGATTGATGATGGCACCATCCACGGCGGCATGCTGCCGAAGATTCGCTGCGCGCTCAGTGCGGTGGAGAACGGCGTGCGTACCTCCCACATCATTGATGGCCGTGTTGCCCATGCCTGTTTGCTGGAAATCTTTACCGACGAAGGCGTTGGTACCCTGATTTCCCGGAACTAAACAACCTGACCCGGGAGCAACCGGATGAAGCGCCTGTTGTCATTTCTGATCACGTTGGGAATTGTGGCTTTTGTCGGTTTCAAGGCCGGCGTCTGGTGGCTGACGGATCAGCGCATGGCACAAGCGCGGTCGGAGCTCTCCAGCTATGGTGTGCTGGAGCGAGGCCAGATCGGCTCGGCTCTGGACGGCCGGGTGACCTTGAGGCAGTCCCGTTGGGAAGACTTTCGACTGACCCAGCCGTTGCAGCTGGGTCTGATTGAATTTGATGCCGGTTCGCCTGTGACCCTTCTGACCACCCTGGCCAACCCGTCACCGCTGCCAGCGACCTGGTCGCTGACGGCAGAGCAGGCCAGCATGGCTCTGGAGCCGACCATGTTTCGGAACTGGCTGACCGCGGGTGCCGAGTCACAATCACGGCTGCCGCCGCTGGTGTCGCTGGCCTGTGCGCCGGATCCCCGGCAGCAACTGGGCAGTGGCGACCTGATGCGCATGGGGATTTCGGCTATTCACGGCGACGTGCACCTGAAGCAGGGCCCTGAAGGTGTCCGGTTGGAGATCAATAGTGCAGAAACCGGCAGCCTGGAAGCGGAATGGCCGGGCGCCCGGGTTAATCTCTCCAGCCTGGCGGCAACCCTGGAGAGCAGTGCTGAACCGGTTCGTATTACCTCTCGGGACGCTGGCCTGATGCGCCGCCTGTCGGCTTACTGTGCCCGGGAAACCGGGCAGGACGTGAACGAATGGGCCCGTAACGCGGTCGCTGTCATGGCGGCAGGCCTGCAAGCCCGTGGCTACGATGGCAGCGATCAATTGCTGGCACTTTACCGCCAGTGGCTGATGGAAGGTGGCGAGCTGCAATTTGCCATTACACCCGGCTCTGGCACTTTTGGCATACCCGTTCGCTCTGAATCCGCGCCCGAAGCCGCCTGGCCGGTTGACTATAATGGTGCCGGGGTTCCCGATATCTACCTGACCGAAATGGAAGCCCCCGAGCCACAGTTGCCTCTGGAAGCACTGGAACCGGTGATCCCCCGGGAGGAGCCCGGTGTTCAGCAATGGTACCCGGCGGACCTGGAAGGGGCGCAGACCTGGCTTGGGCGGCAGGTGAGGGTAACGCTGTCTAACGGCAATCAGGTAGAGGGTCGCCTGGTCAGCGTGGGGGAGCGTGAGCTGGAAGTGTCACGCACCGTTGCCGGCGGAGAGGTGGCTTATCCAATATTGATTCGGGCCATCACCCAGTTAGATGTCTGGCGGCGGGGCAGGGCAGACTGAGATCAACGGCCGGGAGGCTACCATGGCGCACAGCACTGACAAGTTACAGACCGTACCGGACATCCGGGACATGCTGACCCGGTTGATTTCGCTGCCCTCCATCAGCAGCGCATCACCGGACTGGGACCACAGTAACGAAGCGGTTGTAAGAACCCTGGCCGAATGGCTGGAGCCCATGGGGTTTGCGGTGGAAATCCTGGAAGTGCCGGGTATGCCGGGCAAATACAACCTGATTGCCACGCTTGGCAGCGGCCCGGGCGGGTTGGTGCTGTCTGGCCATACCGATACCGTACCGTTCGATGACAAGCGTTGGCAAAGTGATCCGTTCACCCTGACCGAAAAGGACAATCGCTGGTACGGCCTGGGCACCTGCGATATGAAAGGCTTCTTTCCGCTGGCCATTGAAGCGGCCAAAGCTTTTGTCGACCAGCCGCTTCAGCAACCACTGATCATCCTCGCCACAGCGGACGAAGAAAGCTCCATGAACGGCGCCCGGGCACTGGCGGAGGCCGGCAAACCGAAGGCCCGGTATGCGGTCATCGGCGAGCCGACCAACCTCAAGCCGGTGCGCATGCACAAGGGCATCATGATGGAGCGGCTGCGGTTTGATGGTCAATCCGGCCATTCCTCCAACCCGGACCTTGGTCGCAATGCCCTGGAGGGCATGCACGAGGCCCTGGGGGAACTGCTGAATCTGCGCACGGAATGGCAGGAACAATACCGAAACCCCAACTTTAAAGTGCAGGTACCGACGCTGAACCTGGGCTGCATTCACGGGGGTGACAACCCGAACCGGATCTGCGCTCAGTGCGAACTCCACTTCGATTTGCGTCCGTTGCCGGGGATGAACATGGAAACCCTGCGCCAGGCGATTCTCAACCGGATGCAGCCCCTGGCAGAACGTCGGCAATTGAACCTGACTTTCGAGCCCTTGTTCGACGGTGTGCCGCCGTTTGAAACGCCGGCAGACGCGGCCCTGGTCAAAGCCTGTGAAACGCTGACCGGCCATACCGCCCACGCGGTTGCCTTCGCCACCGAGGCGCCCTGGCTGCAGAAGCTAGGCCTGGAAACCCTGGTGATGGGACCAGGTTCCATTGACCAAGCGCATCAGCCGGACGAGTTTCTTGAGATGGCGCAATTACAGCCCACCGTGGATATTCTGCGCGGTCTGATCAAGCAGTTTTGTCTGTGATGGAAGGGGAAAAAGGTTTGAAATCGAACGAATGGCTGCACGGATTCCGCCACTCATCTCCGTACATCAATGCTCATCGCGGCCGAACCGTCGTGCTGACCATGCCCGGCGATGCCATTGAGCACCGGAACTTCATCAATATCATCCACGACATTGCCTTGCTCAGCAGCCTGGGTGTGCGCCTGGTGGTGGCCTTTGGTGGCCGCCCGCAGATCCAGTCCCGGCTGGACGACGCCGGTCTTGAATCGGCCTTTGCCCGCGGCTTGCGCATCACCCCGGATAATCACTTGCCCCTGGTCATGGAAGCCATCGGGGGCTTGCGGGCCTATCTGGAAAGCCAGTTGTCCATGGGCCTGGTTAACTCGCCCATGCACAATGCCAGAATCCGGGTCACCAGCGGCAACTATGTTACTGCCAAGCCGGTGGGGGTGCTGGATGGCGTGGATTTCGGCTACACCGGGAAAGTGCGCCGGGTGGATACCCGGGGTATTGAACAGCTGCTGGAACAGGGCCACATCGTTCTGTTGCCGCCCATGGGGTACTCGCCCACCGGTGATGCTTTCAATCTGTCTTACGAGGACGTTGGCAGCCAGGTGGCGGCTGCCTTGCAGGCAGAAAAACTGATCGTGTTCATCGATGACGAAGGCCTGCTTGAGGAAGACGGTTCGCTGATTCGGGAGCTGTCGGCTCGCCAGGCATCGGAACGCCTCAATACCAATGTGGTGACCGGCCATGACGCGGCACTGCTCAAAGCAGCCTGTGATGCCTGTGTGAAGGGCGTGCGCCGGGCCCACATCATCAGCTACGTGGAAGATGGCGCATTGCTGGAGGAACTGTTTACCCGGGATGGCTCCGGTACCCTGGTCAGCGGCGATAACTACGAGCAGATCCGCCAGGCCAGGGTGGAAGACATCGGGGGTATTCTGGAGTTGATCCAGCCCCTGGAAGAGCAGGGCATCCTGGTGCGCCGCTCCCGGGAAATGCTGGAAACCGAAGTGGACCGCTTCGTCGTGGCTGAGCGGGATGGCACCATCGTTGGCTGTGCTGCCCTGTATCATTACCCGGACGAAGGTACCGGTGAACTGTCCTGTTTTGCGGTCGACCCCTCCTACCGGCGCGCCGGGCGGGGAGATG
Organism: Marinobacter sp. NSM; assembly: GCF_052380025.1. Lineage (NCBI taxonomy): Bacteria > Pseudomonadati > Pseudomonadota > Gammaproteobacteria > Pseudomonadales > Marinobacteraceae > Marinobacter > Marinobacter sp. NSM. The sequence goes on along the minus strand of NZ_JBQTCK010000003.1, from coordinate 415,309 downwards.
ATATTCTGGCGATGATTGAAAAGCTGGCGAAGGGGCAGGGCATCCGCAAACTGTTCGTACTGACTACCCAGACCGAACATTGGTTCCGGGAGCGGGGTTTTCTGCCCACGGCGGTGCAGGATTTGCCCGGGCCAAAGCTGGCGTCCTACAACACTCAGCGCAACTCAAAGGTGTTCTACAAACCGTTGTGACAGGGCACTGAGCTGTTGTTCCCGCTCCTCCGGCGTGGCCCTGGACAAGGTCTTGACCGAGTCATAGAACTGTCCGAAGTCGTAGTGGTGATCCCGCAACAATTGCCGGAATGCCGGCACATGCTGGTTGTATTGCTGGAACAGAGCCAGGTTGGCGTTGTTCAGGCGCACCGGCGGTGTGCCAAATGGGCCAGGCTCCGGGTAGTGTTCTGATAGCTCGGCGTAGGCATGGGCCAGTTCCTCCAACAGGGTTGCCTTGCGGCCCCTTAGCACGTCGGCGGCCAGTACCTGTTGTTGCTGATAGAGCTGTCGGAGCTGTGCGCCGACGTCGTTGACCAGGTCCAGGGTCCGATTACGGTGCTCCAGCCGCTGCAGGGCGCGGTCAAAACCGGCTTCGGACGCCTGCTGTTCCAGCCAGATTCTCAGGCCTTCCAGTTCAACGGCGGTGGCAAAGCTTTCGTTAAACGCGGTGTCTTCCTTGATATACACCACCTGATGGGCCAGTTCGTGAAACATCAGTGCCACCATGCGATCATCTGGCAGGCTGGTAAAACCGGTGTGCAGAGGGTCATTGAACCAGCCCAGGGTAGAGTAGGCAGTGACGGCGCCGATGAAGGTGTCGTAATCCTGTGCGTTGAACCGGGCCTGCTCCTTGCGCGCCCGCTCCAGATTGAAGTAGCCTCGATAGGCCTGGCATCCCACCACGGGATAACACCACTGGTGAGGGTCCAGCGAGAATTCGGGTACAGCAACCAGGTTGACCACAACCCAGGGCTGGTCCAGCTCAACGTATTTGGTAAAGGCCTTGCCGACGGGTAGCTGAAGTACGTCATTTGCGAAGGTGCGTGCGGACTGTGCAACGGCCAGTTTGCGTTTCAGTTCCGGGTCGGTTTGTGGGTCGCGGGCAACCGATTCCACGGTTTGTCCCCGCAGCATCAGTGAAAGATGGCCGCCCACTGCCTGGCCATAGTAGCCAATGGTCGAACACCCCTGGAGCCCTGTTAACAGTAGCAAAAGAAGATAGATCTGACTAAGCTGTCTCATGTATCCGTACGTTGTGATTGATGGTCTTTCCGGCTCTGCCCTGGTGCTCGTCGTGACAGGCTCGCTGGCTGTTTTCCGGGGCTGGCTATACTCTTTTTATCATAACAGCAGATCACAGCCACTAACTCAGGGATGTTCGCCAGGGCGACGGTCATTGGCGACCAGGCCGGCTTATCAATTGGTCAGGTAGTTCATGGATCCGAGAGAACGTCGTAGCAGTACCCGACAGCCCATTAAACTCGCGGCACAGATCGACGCAGGTGGCGGTAATACCTGGCCCTGCCAGATTGCTGATTTTTGCGCCGAAGGCCTGTTCATCCGCTATTCCGGTGAAACCTCCCGAAAACTGGACCGGGTGTTCGATCAAAGCCAGCCGTCCGAGCTGGTGGTTCGGTTTCGAGGTGTGGACGGCCAGCGCCGATATGAATTGCATGTCAGCCCCGTGCGGCGCATAGATGGCGCTATGGGGGTGAACTTCACCCGCTCCAATCCGGACGCCCTGAATGCCATGCTGCAGCTTTGCGGCAGCAGTGGTGATCAGGCCAGGTCGTCGTTGCGGGCGCCCAGTGAGCGGTTGCAGTTTGTGCTGCATCAGTCTGCCAAAACCGTGACCAGTTTCATCGAACCGCTGATGGATGCCTGTTTCGTGCAGATGGTCGATGCGCTCCGCAAGGCTGCCCAGAAGGCTCCCAGCGATCAGTTGGCTAATGAGTATATGGACGCCTCAGGGCAGCTCCAGGCACGCCAGAGGATTCTTTGGCACCATATGGCGAGGTTTCTGGAATCTCCTCTGAAACCAGCCCAGAAGGGGGTGCCGGGGGCTGAGTTGTCTGTGGTCGACAAGAACGAGTTCGAAGACTGGCTGACCATCCGGGTAATGGTCACTCGGGCCGATACCCAGTACCGGGGCGACCTGCTTCAGCTCAAGCTGCGACTGGACAAGCTCGGTATTGCCAATCGCACCGGCCACCACAACCCGCTTGGGCCAGCGCTGGTCTGTGAGGCCTTCCATCATGCCCTGTTACAGCTCAAGGCAACCAGAGAGGTGGAGAAAGTCTGCCTGAAGACCTTTGAGCAAACCGTGCTTAAACAACTGGCGCCGCTGTACCGGGAATTGAACAACATTCTTATTCGTCATGGCGTGCTGCCAGACCTGGACCTGTCCAAATACCTCAGTGAGCAGGCACCGCCAAAGAACGAGTCCACGCCTGCGCCGACAGTCACCAGGCCAGAAGAGACCCCAGCCGAGAGCCCGGTTCAGCCCATCGAGGAATCCCGCGCCACGCCCGCAAGCCGAGCCCTGAAAAGCCGGCTATCCGGTGAATTCCGAGGCTACGCCCAGGCCGCCCAGACGGCGTTTTCCACCGTTCGCAATCTGCTCACAACCCTGCAGGCAAGCCGGGTTTCCCGAGGGGAAAGTCCCCGGGAGGACTTTGCCCCCAATGCGCGCCCACTGTCGACCGGTGAACTGCACCGGGAATTGCAGGAGTTGCAGGTACGCGCGGCGGGCCCGGAAGAATCCGCCGCCCCGCTGAAAGAGCGGGTGGTCGAGAAGATCAAGGAAATCGGCGAAGCCCGGCTGGATGACGAGCAGCAGCAAACCCTGGATGTCGTTGATCGCTTTTTCAAAAGTGTCGTGGAAAGCCCCAAACTCAGTGACTATGTGCAGGCCCGGATGCGTCAGCTGGAAGTGCCGGTGCTCAAGGTGGTGATGCGGGATCCGGCGTTTTTTGAGGATCAGGACAGCCCTGTCCGCGGCGTGATGAACCGTTTGGCCCAGCTGGGGGTCAAGGGTGGCCGCCTGAACCCGGTGGTCCAGCGACGGGTCGACGAGCTGGTTCAGCGCATTGCCACGGATTTCGAGCAGGACACCGGCGTGTTTGAACAGACAGTGACCGAGCTGGACACCCTGATTGACCGGCAGAATCTGGTCTACCGCCGGAACGTCGAGCGTGTAACGGCAGCGGCCGAGGGTGCCCAGAAGGTGTCTGAGTCCAAGGCGGCGGTGAGCGCCGCGATTGATCAGCGCATTGCCGGTCGCAAGGTTCCCCGGGCGCTGGTCAGTTTGCTGGAAGGCGGCTGGCGGGACCTGTTGTCACTGACCTGGATTCGCCAGGGGCCAAACAGTCAGCTCTGGCAGGACTACCTGGCGGTGATTGATTCGCTGCTGGCCTTTGCCGATGATCCGGAGAGCAGTATCAACCTGCCGGAGCTTCTGCGGCTGATCCAGGACGGCCTGGCGTCGATATCCAGCAATCACATGCCGTCTTCCCAGATTCGCGATGAATTGAAGCAATTCCTGGTTCGCAGGCCCGACAAAACCCCTGAGATGGTCGAAGTGCCGCCGGCAAAACCAGCGGAGAAAGACCCGCAAACCCTCAACGAGCGGGAACAGCGCAGCCTTCAACGCTGGATCAACCGGTCGCAGCAGCTGCGTACCGGCGACTGGCTGCGGGACCAGACCCGGCCTGACGAACCCCAGTATATCCGGCTGGTCTGGATCGCCCGGGGCTTTAGCCGCTTTGTTTTTGTCAATCATCAGGGCATGCGGGTGGTTGAGCTGGAGCTGGACGCGCTGGCCCGACAGATGCGCAAAGGCATTATTGTGCCGGATAACCAGTACGACCGACCGCTGGTGGATGAAAGTATCGACCGCATGGTCCGCAACGTTTATGACCAGCTGTCCTGGGCGTCCACCCATGACGAGCTGACCCGTTTGCTTAACCGCCGGGAGTTTGAACGGATGCTGGAGCAGCAGTTGGCCCGTCGTGAAGACAGCCGCACTCTGTTGCATCTGGACCTCCGTGGCTTCCGGTTGCTCAATGATACCGCTGGCTACCAGGCCGGTGACGAAACCCTTAAACAAGTGGCAGAGCTGTTGTGCCGCCATGTGGGTGATGGCATGCCGGTGGCGCGCCTGGCCGGCAATGAATTCGCCATGCTGGTTGCGGAAGAGCAGGGCCAGGATGTGGCCGCGGCCCTGATCGAGGCCATTGAATCGGCTGAGTTTGCCTTTGGCGGCCGCCAGTATACGTTGTCGGCCAACGTTGGCCTGGTGGCCGAGTTGCCGGCTCTGGTGAGTGCCGAACGCTGGCTGAGAAGTTCGGAGCAGGCGTTATCCCAGGCCCGGAAAATGGGGCCGGGCAAGATCGCCGAATTTACTCTGGATGCCGATGACCAGGCCCGCCAGGAGCAGATCGCCGCGCGCGTCGCCAGCCTGTCGGATCCGGATGACGAACGCATGCTGCTGCGCTGTCAGAAGATCATACCGCTTCATGCCGAGGCCCGGATGACGGCCCAGTATGAGATTCTGATCAGCATGTACGATGACAGCGGCGCCCTGATAACCGGCCAGGATTTTGTGCGCATGGCTGAGCGCTATGATCGCATGCAGGCGGTGGACCGCTGGGTGGTTGGGCATATGCTGGACTGGCTGAGGGACCAGGCACCGGACCCCCGACACGTCGGTGGCGTGTGTATCAACCTGTCTGGGTATTCGTTGAATGATCAGAGTTTGCTGGAATTTATCTACGAGAAGCTCAGTGAAAAAGACGCGCCCATCGAACGGCTGTGGTTTGAGCTGACCGAGGCGTCCGCCATTAATGACGTGCAGGCGGTGGCCGACTTTATCATGGAGATGAAAGAACTTGGCTGTCGATTCTGTCTGGGTAATTTCGGCAGTGGGCCGAGTTCATTCCACTTCATGCGTTCCCTGCCGGTGGATCTGATCAAGATCGACAGTGCCTTTACCGGCCAACTGGTGTCGAGCCAGACGGACCAGGCGATGGTGAGGTCCATGGTGGACATGGCGCACTACATGAACCGGGAAGTGATTGCCTCCCAGGTTGAATCCCGTGACGTTCTGGATATGCTCAGACAGCTGGGCGTGGACTATGCTCAGGGCTTTGTTGTTGAAAAACCACGCTTGCTCACCAGCCTGACCTGATCCGGGAAATTGCTCATTATGTCCAAACGCCACCCTATCATTGCGGTGACCGGCTCTTCCGGAGCCGGTACGACAACCACCAGCCAGATATTCAGGCGACTGTTTGCCAGTGAAGAGTTGAAGGCCGCCATGGTGGGTGGCGACAGTTTTCACCGGTATACCCGGGAGCAAATGGCCCGGCTGGCGGCCAAGGGGCAGTTTGGCGAGCGTAACCACTTCGCCCTGGCGGCCAACCATATTGATCGCCTGGAAGCCTTGTTCTATGACTACAGCCATACCGGTAATGGTCGATACCGGCAGTATGTTCACGATGAGGATCGCCAACTGGTGGAGGCGGGCCATAAACCGGGGACGTTCACTTCCTGGGGGCCATTACCGGCCGATACAGACCTGCTGTTCTACGAAGGACTGCATGGGGGAGTGATCAGCGACAATTACAACATAGCTCAGTATGTTGACCTGCTGATCGGCGTGGTGCCCATTGTGAACCTGGAATGGATCCAGAAAATTCATCGGGATACCAATCAGAGGGGGTATAGCCAGGAGGCGGTGGTGCAAACCATCATCAATCGTATGGACGACTACGTGCACGACATCGTGCCCCAGTTTTCCCATACTCATATCAACTTTCAGCGGATACCGCTGGTGGATACCTCCAACCCCTTAGTCGCCAGGGACGTGCCCAGTGAAGATGAAAGCATGGTGGTGATCCACTTCCGGGATTCCAACGGGGTGGATTTCTCCTGGCTGTTACAGGCCATTCCCCAGAGTACCCTGTCTCGCCACGACACCCTGGTGATTCCCGGGCCAAAGATGGCGTTGGCCATGGAGCTGATCATCCGCCCCATGATCCAACGCCTGATGTCGGGCCGAACCTTCGCGTGATGCTCAGGCGGCGGTCAAACGGCCGGTCTGGTAGTCCCTCAGGGCCTGCTCGATTTCCTCACGGGTATTCATCACGAACGGCCCGTACTGAACAATCGGCTCACCTATCGGTCGGCCCGCAATCAACAGCATCCGGGCACCGGATGCGCCAGCGGCCAGCAGGATCTCGTCGCCGTCATCCAGCAGGTTTGCAGCCGATAGCCGAAGTTGGGTTTGCGCCTCACCAGTAACCAGGCTCGCGTTGCCCTCGTAGAGGTACAGCATGGCGTTCAGGGGCTGTGCCACGGGCAGCGAAAGCTGGGCGTTGGGCTCAAGGTGAATGTCGGCGTACACCGGCTCGGTGCTGCCTCCGGTCACTGCTCCGGATATCTGCACACCGCTGACACTCATCTCCCCCGCAATCAGCTTCACCGAGGCTCCGGGCTGATTGAACACCGGGATATCTTCCGGCTGGATGTCCCGGTAGCCGGCGGGTTTCATCTTCTCGGCTGCCGGCAGGTTCAGCCAGAGCTGAAAGCCCCGCATGACGCCCGATTCCTGCTGCGGCATCTCTGAATGCACGATACCCCGGCCGGCGGTCATCCACTGCACACCACCATTACGAAGGTTGCCCCGGTTGCCCAGGTGGTCTTCGTGCAGCATGTGCCCTTCGATCATGTAGGTGACTGTCTCGAAACCCTGGTGCGGGTGCGCCGGAAAGCCGGCAATGTAGTCCTGGGGCTGATCCGAACCAAACTCGTCGAGCATCAGGAACGGGTCCATGCGAATAGCCTGGCTTTGACCCAGTGAGCGTTTGATTTTTACGCCGGCGCCATCAGAGGTGCCAAGGGCGGGAATAATCTGTTTCAGGGAGCGAAGCGTCATGTCGTCCTCCTCTCGTTGATGATAGTTCTATTAAACCGGGGAGAGACGAAGGATGAAAACGCAGAATTCTGGCGGGACAGATCAAAAAAACTGAAGAAGAACAGCGGTGGCAACTGGCCACCGCTGTTCAGGGTTATTCCACGTTTCGGGAATAGAAGATTTCCAGCATCTCACGGCGCAGTCGGTCTTCGATGGACTGGGCTTCGGCCGGGTCCAGTTCGCCGGCATTCACACCGAACACGTAGTTATCCAGGTTGAACTCTTTCAGCATCATCTTGGTGTGGAACAGGTTCTCCTGATACACATTCACGTCGATCATCTGATAGGCGTTCTGGGTGTCCTCGGTCAGGTAGTTCTGGATCGAGTTGATGTCATGGTCGATGTAGTGCTTGGTGCCATCGACATCACGGGTGAAGCCACGTACCCGGTAGTCCACGGTGACCACATCGGAATCGAAGCTGTGGATCAGGTAGTTGAGCACTTTCAGGGGCGAGATCAGGCCACAGGTAGACACGTCGATATCGGCGCGGAAGGTGCTGACGCCATCGTGGGGGTGGCTTTCCGGATAGGTGTGAACGGTCACATGGCTCTTGTCCAGGTGCGCCACGATAGTGTCGGGCAGCGGGCCCGGAGATTCCTCATTGTTGGCTTCGCTGTCTGTGAGTTCATGCTCGGCAATCAGCATGGTCACAGAGGCGCCGTGGGGCTCGTAGTCCTGACGGGCAATGTTGAGGATGTTGGCGCCGATGATTTTGACCACGTCAGACAGTATTTGGGTCAGACGCTCGGCGTTGTACATCTCGTCGATGTAATCAATGTAGGCTTCACGCTGTTCTTCGGTCTGCGCGTAACAGATATCGTAGATGTTGAAGCTCAGGGATTTGGTCAGGTTGTTGAAACCGTGCAGCTGGAGTTTGGTTTCCATAATAATTGCTCACCTTTTGCGCAGACCTGCGGAGAAAGTTGCGTATTATGCATACCGTGTGTGTCAATGAATAGTATCTACAATGACATTTTTGGTTACGGTGGCCCCACTGGCGGCATGGGGCGCGCTGGCTACGGAAATCGCTTACTCTGCGGCTCGGATTTCGTGACTGTGGGTGATCTCGACGCCGGCTTTTCCGAGCATGATGGACGCTGAGCAGTATTTTTCAGCAGACAGGCTTACCGCCCGCTCGACCTGCTTCTCTTTGAGGTTGTGGCCGGTAACCACAAAGTGCAGGTGTATTTTGGTAAAGACAGCCGGTACGGCATCGGCCCGCTCTGCTTCAAGTTCTGTATGGCAGGCGGTGACGTCTTGCCGACTCTTTTTCAGGATGCTCATCACGTCAAAGGCCGAGCAACCACCCACGCCCATCAGCAGCATTTCCATGGGGCGTGGCCCAAGGTTCTCACCGCCATGATCAGGCGGACCGTCCATCTGCACACTGTGGCCGCTGCCACTGGTAGCCCTGAAACTGGCGTTGCCGGTCCAGTCGACGGTTGCTTTCATCTGGTTCTCCCATGGATGATGGTTAATGGCCGGATGTGATCAAGGTTGCTCCGGAGCTTGATGGAGGATGCTAGCACAGTCTGATAGTGGCGACAGCTACCGCTTGCGACCAAAGAGGCATTGATCCCAGATACATCTTGTATCCGCTTTCGAGTTGCCGAAAGATGACCTTCTTGTTATAAGTTGCGCTGCAAACAATAAAAATCGCGAAACCCGCAAGGAAATGCGGGGCAGAAAAACATCAGGAATCGCCAGACTCTGAGGAGGCATGTCCCGCACTATGGCTACCATCGTCAAGCCGGTTGAGCAGAAAACCAAACACCTGGATTATTTCCTTTCCCAATGCCACCGTCGGCGTTACCCCGCCAAAAGCACCATTATTTATGCCGGTGACAAAAGCGACTCCCTGTTTTACATCGTCAAGGGTTCCGTCACCGTCATCATTGAAGACGATGATGGCCGCGAGATGATCATGGCCTACCTGAACGCCGGAGACTTTTTCGGCGAAATGGGTCTGTTTGACAACATGGACTCCCGCAGCGCCTGGGTCAAGGCCAAGACCGAGTGTGAAGTGGCGGAGATCAGTTACACCAAGTTCCGTGAGATCGCCCAGCAGGACCCAAGGGTGCTCTATTTCATCGGCGAGCAGATGGCGTCCCGCCTGCGCCAGACCACCCGCAAGGTTGGCGACCTGGCGTTCCTGGATGTGACCGGACGGGTGGCGCGCACCCTACTGGACCTGTGCAAGGAGCCAGACGCCATGACGCATCCGGATGGCATGCAGATCAAAATCACTCGCCAGGAGATCGGCCGTATCGTTGGCTGTTCCCGGGAAATGGTGGGCCGCGTTTTGAAAACGCTGGAAGACCAGGGCCTGGTTCGGGTCAAGGGCAAAACCATGGTGGTGTACGGCACCCGCTGAACGATTCCCCCCCTGGCAACTGCCTTAAAGGCCGCTGAATTTCAGCGGCCTTTTGCGTTTTGGGGGGCGTCCATATCAGCGATGGGCTTCGACAAATTCCCGTACCGACCGTGACACGGCCGCCGGTTCGGTGATGGGTGCCCAGTGCGTGGTATCCAGTTCCTGCAGGGTTAGCTTGCCGGTCCAGCGGGCCAGGTTCTCGGTGAGTTGGCGGCCCACATACGCATCTCGGGTGGGGATGATCACCTGTACTGGGCAGCCTGCCAGTCGCGGTTCTGGTCGCAGCAGCTTGCGGATAAAGTTGGCCCGGTAAAGTTTGACGCCATAGTGGCCGTCGGCTTTCTGGTACTCGCTGAACTGGGCATCGGCAATCTGTTCGTGTTTGCGAAGATACCCCGGCCACAAGCGGTCGAGGCCGGCCTTCCACAGGGTTTCGGGCAGCACCGGCAACTGGAACATGAACACGTACCAGGAGCTGGCCAGCTGCTTCAGAACCTTGGTGGTGCCCCCGGAGCGGGGCGCCATGATCTGGTCCCGAAACCAGTAGCCCACGTGATCCAGGCAAGGCCCCGAAATGGCGGTATAGGATCGAATGCGCCCGTCCAGGGCTCCGGTAGTCACCGTTTCCCAGCTCTGGATAGAGCCCCAGTCGTGGGCCACCAGGTGGAAGCTGCGGCCGGGTATCACCGCGTTGGCCACGGCTTTGAGGTCCTGCGCGAGCCACTTCATTCGATACGCACTGGTCCTGGCAGGCTTGTCGGAGCGACCAGCGCCCCGAACGTCGTATCGGACGACCAGATAGTCCTTTTTCAGTTGCTCGGTCACCTTGTCCCAGACACTGTGGTTGTCCGGGTAGCCGTGTACCAACACCAATGGCGTGGCCTGGGGATTACCTTCGACTCTGGCGTACAGGAGCAGGTCACCGCTGGTCACCCAATGTTCTTGTTCGATACTCACGCTGATCATTACCTTGTGGTGGCGTTGAAGTCTGATCAGGTTAGCGGTATCCGGTGGCAGGCTCTGCGGCCAAACAGGCCAGAAACCATGCCGGTGATGTCAGCCTGCCAGGGCCTGGTTTCGGCGGAGGCTTTGCTTACGGCCGGGCAAGCATTGCAGCAGGTGCTGCCAGACCACGTCAGCATTGGTTTCGTTCAGCGTTTCGTGACGCCCGCCCTCAAACAGCCGGAGGGTGACTTGTTGCACACCGGCCTCCCGAATGGCCTGAAAGTGACGGCGTATGCCCTTACCCATTTCGCCCACCGGGTCATCGGTGCCGGCGAACAGGTGAACGGGCAGGTCCGGGCGCCACTGGGCGAGATTGATCGACAGCATACCCTGGATAAAGTCTTGCCATAGCCCGGTGGTGCATTCAAATCCGCACCACGGGTCGGCCAGGTACAGATCCACCTGATGCGGGTCCCGACTGAGCCAGTCGCAGGGCGTGCGGTTGGGTTTGAACATCCGGTTAAATTTGCCAAAAGTCATTCGGGCAATGGTCTTGCTGGCGTGCCGCTTCCCACGCAGCGCCCGTATCAGGCGCACCAATAGCAGCGAGAGCCGAAGTTCAGCTGTGTGGATTCGGTTGGTCGCGCTGAGAATCAGCGTATCCAGGTTCTGGCCGTATTGTTGGGCGTAGCTTTGGGCAATGAACGAGCCCATGCTGTGCCCCAGCAGGGCGACCGGAATGCCCGGCATCTGTTCCCGGGCGTAGTGGACCACCTGGTTCAGGTCGTCCACCACTTTCTGCCAGCCGTCCGAGTCTGCGTAGTGTCCAGGGTGACCACTGCCCGGGCCATGACCGCGGTGGTGATAGCTGATGACCGCCACGCCCTGGCCGGCTAACCAGGAGGCCAGGGCAGCATAGCGGTTGCCATGTTCGGCCATGCCGTGGCTGATGATCAGGCAGCAGTTGGGTGACGGCTCTGGTTCAAACAGGGTCGCGTTGATCTGATGGTTGTCAGGGGTTGTCAGTAGCAGGGTCTGTTTGCGCATGTTCCTGGCCGGGTTCCTTTGCGGCCGGGCGTTGCCACTCCGGCGGTTTCCACAGGTGTTTGAGTCGAGACAATAGTCCGCCTGGCTGCTGCATGTCGCGGAACAGGTCCACGTATTCGTGGGTCCACAGCACAATCAGGTTATTTGAGGCCACCGGGCGGGTGATGCCGTACTCGGGCGGGTCCTTGGCATCTTCGTCCACGAAGGTGCCGAACAGTCGATCCCAGAGGATCAGCGTGCCGCCATAATTACGATCGATGTAGCCGGGGTTGCGACCGTGATGTACCCGGTGATGGCTTGGCGTGTTGAATACCTTTTCGACCCAGGCGGGCAGTCTCCCCACCAGCGTAGTGTGGATAAAAAACTGGTAGACCAGGGAAAACGCATAGGCCACGCCAATCCAGACAGGATTGAAACCGATCAGTGCCAGCGGCAGATAGAACATCCACATGCCGTTGAAAATATTGGTGGCGTTCTGGCGCATTGCGGTTGAGAAGTTCATCCGCTCTGACGAGTGGTGCACTACGTGGGCGGCCCAGAACCAGCGCATCCGGTGACTGGCCCGGTGCATCCAGTAAAAACAGAAGTCGACACCCAGAAAGGTAAGGAAGGCCGTGAGCCAGTTGAGCTCGAGGTCGAACAGTCGGAAGTGATAACACAGGGCATAAACCGGAAAAGCGATGATGCCTGCGAACAGCAGCTCTGTGGTCTGGTAGCCAGCGCCCAGGGCGAAATTCCGGACTGCCTCGCGGGTATCCATCAGCGACGGGTCGTGGCGGATTTTCAGGTATTCCCACAGGGTAACGCCGACAAAAATCGGTGTGGCTACCACAAAAATAAGCTGGCGCTCATCCAGTGCCAGCCAGGGGGCTACGGTTTGCCACAGTGCCAGCAGGCCGCTGTTTTCCAGCACCGCCTGCATCATGTCTATCAGTGCCATTAAGGAACTCCGTGTTGTTCTTGTTCAGGGTCTATCTTGGCACAATCACCGCCAAACACGCTGTCCTATTACGTCAGCGAAAGTGGCGGTTTCCGACACATCAACACCCTCAGCGATGCTTCTGGTACAGGGCTTCGATCGGCTCGAGTTTGGGGCGCCACTCTTCCAGCCAGCTCTGTACCGGTTTGGGAATACGGGCGGGTTTTGGCCAGGGCACCGGATACTGGGGCGGTTGGAACAGGGGCGCCAGCAGGGCTGCGGCGGCCAGATCTGCCCGGCTGAACCGGTCGCCCACCAGGTAGGGCCGCTGGCGGTAGATGTCGGTTAGTTCCGTGACCAGCTGTTCCAGGGTCTGTTGCGCCGCATCTGCCGTTTTCTGGTTGATCTTCATCCACTTGCGCATGATCTCATCCACCCGGCTGAAGGCCAGGCTGAGCAGAATCCGGTTATAGAATGGGGTGCCGGCGGCGAGCAAAGGAACCACCACTTTGGGCCGTTGCAGAAAGTAGTGATAGACCCAGGTTCGAATAGCAGGTCCAGCCTGTTCATCCAGCTTTTTTTCCCATTCCAGGGCTTGTTCACGAAGTATGGGGTCTTCCGGTGTCAGTGGGTTGTCGGGGAACATCTGGTCCAGATAATCCACGATCTGCGCTGAACCCTGAACGATCTGGCCGTCATGGTCCAGCACCGGCACCGAGGAATCCGCCCTGGTCATTTGCGTGATGGTTCGCGCATGTTGGCCCGGGAGCAGATTGATCGGCTTGTAGTTGACGCCTTTGTAGTCCAGTGCCCAGCGGGCTTTCTCCGAATAGTGGGAAATACAGAACTGGTAGAGCTCGACGGTCATGGGTGTGCTCCCGGTGTTTTGATGACGCAAGATTAACGCTTCTGTCAGCGATTTCCCACCAGGCGAGGCGTAGACTGTGAGGGTTGTTCCATAAATTTCAGGGGGTTATATGAGTCTTGCAAAGAATATTCTCGCTATGTTGTTGGTCACTGGGTCGTTATGGGGATGTTCCCTGTCCCAGGAACGGGTGACGGAAAAAACCATGAACCTGGCAGGGAGTCAGTGGCAGGTCGAGGAAATTGATGGTGACCCGGTTGCAGAAGGCAGTGATGTCACCATTGCCTTTACTGACGAAGGGCGGGTTTCCGGAAGTTCCTCCTGCAACCGCTACCAGGGTGGCTGGGATGCCAATGGCAACCAGCTTGAACTCTCTCGCATGGCGGCCACCCGCATGGCATGCCCTGAACCTCTGATGCAGCAGGAAAACCGGTTTTTGAAGCTGCTGGGGGATATACGGCATTATCAGTTCGAGGCTGACGGCCGATTGGTGCTTGAAACGGCCGATGGAACAAGAATGACTGCGGTACCACAGCCCAGCGGTAAGGAGTAATCCGCTCCGCTGGTTGTCTGAGACACGTCGAAGGTTGTTTTCCGGGATGCAAGGTTCCCGTGTCCGCAATGATGGTTAATCGGGCCGGGAATCTCTAAACTGGCGACCTGTAGTGTGGAACAACAGAGGATGTGTTCATGTTTTTGCGACGAGTATTGCCGTTGTCCGTCGTGGCGCTGACGGGCCTCACCCTGGCAGCCTGTGCCTCCCATCCACAAACCGAGGGCTTGTCCGATTTTGGCCAATATCGCTGCGGTCAGCTGGATGTTCGGATGACCAGCTCCGAAGGCAGTGACCTGGTGGGGCTGGAATACCTGAACAAGCGGGTACTTCTGAAGCCGGCAGTGGCTGCCTCCGGTGCGCTCTACAAGGCGCCGGGCGACCCGGATACCAGTTTCTGGGGCAAGGGAGAGCGGGGCACACTGACATTGCGCGGACAGGTCTATCCCGAGTGCCTGGAGCCGGGAGCGATCGAAAGTTCGTTTCGTGCCATCGGTACCGAGCCATTCTGGTCGGTGCAGATTGAGCAGAACCAGATGACCCTGAGCCGTCCATACGATCAGCAGCTCAGCGAGCAGATCGTGCTGAATGAAACATTGGCCAACCGGCACGGGCGAACCTACGAGGCACGGTTCGACAGTCAGGTACTGGAATTCCGTATAGCCCACCAGCTGTGCGAGGACGATATGGCCGGGGCCCAGTATCCGGCGCAGGTTCGGTTGACCCTGGACGGTGAAACCTTCATGGGCTGCGGTGGTGACCGGGAACGTTTGTTCCGCGGTGCAGAATGGGTTGTTGAGGACCTTGCCGGCAGCGGGATCATCGACCGGTCTCGGATCACGATCGAGTTTCTTGACGAAGGGCGGGTTGCTGGCCGGGCCTCCTGTAACCGCTATTCCGGTGGTTTCCGGCTGACCGGAGAAGGCCTGAGCTTTACGCAGCCGGCCACCACGCTGATGGCCTGCGCGCCGGCATTGATGAACCAGGAGCAGCGGTTTCTCGACCTGATGTCAGAGGTGGTCGATGGCCGAATTGGCCGCCATGGCGAGCTGCTGTTGCGGACGGCGTCCGGTGACACTATTACCGCTTATAAATCCGGGTCAGAGAGCCTGTAAGCCGACAGGATGGCGGCGAGCCTGCCATTGGCCGTCAGCCGGGCCAGGCCAGACAGAATCCAGATCCGCTCGGAATCATCCGTGTATTCGCTGATGTACTGATCAAGTTCCGGAGAGTAGGCGTACCCGTTAATCACCAGTAAGGTCTTGCCCTGCAGGGAGTCAATGCCGTCATACTCCCATTGACTTTGCGGGTGGGTATATAGCGTAATGCGGGCTTCGCCAAGGCTGGTCTCGGGGAAGATGAAGTCCGGAGCATCGCCCTTCAGTGCGCCAACCACTCCGTCAATTAATTGCTCCCGCGCCAGCTGCAGCGAGCGTGCCCAGCCGAAATTCTGGTAATCGAATTCGTAGCCCGCCTCCGCGAAGATCTCCCTGGCAATATCCACCATGTAGCCCTCTTGCAGCGCGCCTGCCAGGCAGTTGTGGGGGCACCATGGGTCCGCGGCGAGTATCACGCGCCGAATGGCGGCACCGGCGGCTGTCGCCTGCTTGGGAGCGGCACTGGAAAGGTCGGCCTGGTTCGGAGCGTCGGTTTCTGGTGAACCCGTTGGCGCCTGGTCAGAACAGGCCGATAGCAGGAAAAACGCAGAGAGCAACAGGGTTCTGAACATGAAAGGTTAAACCGCCATCAGTATCGGGGCAGATACCTTAATCATATCGCTTCCTGAATAGTTTGTATTGCATATTTGGGGCTGTAACGCTGTCAATCTATTGCAGCATTTTGGAGGTAGACTCCGGGGCTCAGCGACCAGAGATTGCACCATGACCGAACTACGGGCCCTGACTCCCCACAGCGTCATTCCGGCTGAACAGGCCAGCCGGGATCGCCATCAAAAACGACTGCTCAGAACCTTTCTGCCGGAGCTGGTGCAACTGGAGCGACAGTTGGCTGAAGCACCGGATTTCGTCAGTACCCAGGTGGCTGGCCGAGTGGTTGTTGGCCCCATGGGGTTGCCGATCTATCGGGTGGATCTTGGCACGCCCGCGACGGATGTGCCGGTGGTGTTTATTGTGGGCGGGGTGCATGGGCTGGAACGTATTGGCAGCCAGGTGGTGATGGCCTGGCTGGATTCCCTGTTGGCCCGCCTGGGTTGGGACCAGCATCTCAACGCCCTGCTTGAGAAAGTCCACATTACCCTGTTGCCGATCCTGAACCCCGGTGGCATGTATCTGAACCAGCGCAGCAATCCCAGCGGAGTGGATCTGATGCGCAACGCGCCCATTACCGCGCAGGACGGCAGTGCCTTTTTACTGGGCGGCCAGCAATGGTCATCTCGGTTACCCTGGTATCGGGGCCGGCCAGAGCAGGGGATGGAGGTGGAAAATCAGGCGCTGGAAGCAGTGATTCAGGACCTGTTGCCAAACCGACCGTTCAGCCTGGCACTGGATTGCCATTCCGGTTTTGGCTGGCAGGACCAGATCTGGTTTCCTTATGCTTATCGCCGCCGCCCGATGCGACGTATTGATTCGGTTATGGCGCTTAAACTGATCTGGGAGCAGGCCTACCCCAATCACAACTACCGGTTTGAGCCCCAGTCTGCCCACTACCTGACCCATGGCGATCTGTGGGACTATTTCTACAAACAGGTCAACCGGGAAAACAGCGGCGTATTTCTGCCCCTGACCCTGGAAATGGGGTCCTGGCGTTGGATACGCAAACGCCCACGGCAACTGTTCCGGCTGGATGGATTTTTCAACCCGCTGGTGCCACACCGGCATCAGCGCGTACTGCGTAGCCATCTGACCTGGATGGATTTTCTGATCAGTGCGGCGGCCAGTCACCAGAACTGGTTGCCCATCGGTGAGCAGCAGTCCATGCTGAGAGAAGCGGCCATCATGCACTGGTACAGGGATACCCGATGATATGCACTGGATACTGCTCAGGGGTTTGACGCGCGAACACGGTCACTGGGGCCCCTTTGCCGAGCAATTGCGAGCGGCGATGCCGGACGACCATGTGCATCTGGTGGATCTGCCTGGTACCGGTATTCACTATCGGGATGACAGCCCCGGGACCATTGCCGGTATCCGGCAGAAGGTACTTGAGCAGGTTGGCCACATCCCGCGCCCGTTCTCCATCGTGGCGTTATCCATGGGCGGGATGGTGGCGCTGGACTGGGCGCAACACGCTGAGTGCGGTGAATTGCAACATCTGGTTCTGATCAACACCAGTTCAGGCTTTAGCCCACCCTGGCGACGGATGCGGCCCGGTACCTGGCCAAGGGTGCTTCGGCTGCTGGCCAGGCGCGAGTTGTTTCATCGTGAACGGGATATACTGAAACTGACCTCCAACCGCGAGGTACCGTTGGCTCTCTGCAAATCCTGGTACAGCATTCAGCGCCAGCGTCCGGTGTCGTTCCAAACCACGGTCCGGCAGTTGACTGCCGCCGCTCGTTACAAACCTGGAGCCAAGGCACCGATGGCGGACGCCTTGCTGTTAGCCAGCAAAGGGGACCGGATTGTGCACTGGCAGTGCAGTGCGGAGCTGGAAAAGCGCTGGTGTTGGACCCTGAAAGTGCATCCGGATGCGGGTCACGACCTGCCCCTGGACGAGCCAGCCTGGGTTATCCGGCAGATTCGGGAATGGTTGCCGGGCCAGTAGCAGTTGCTTGACGCAACCGTTTTTTCCGTTCACTCTCAAGGCCTTGATGTCAGATCAACGGAGCCAATAACAATATGAAAATCTTTGAGACCAAGTCTGCCCCCAATCCTCGTCGCGTACGCGTGTTTATGGCGGAAAAGGGCCTTCTGGACAAGGCCGAGTTTGTACAGGTGGATATCGAAAAAGGCGAGAACCTGACACCGGAATACGTAGCCCGCAACCCGATGAAGAAAGTGCCGGTCATGGAATTGGACGATGGCACCTGCATTGCGGAAACCATGGCCATCTGCCGTTACTTCGAAGAAGCCTACCCGGACACGCCCAAACTGCTGGGGGAAACCCCGGTCGAAAAAGCGCTGGTGGAGCAGTGGCTGCGCTGGCTGGAATTCTATTTCTTCATGCCCACCGGCATGTGCTTCCAGCATACCACCGGATACTTCAAGGACCGGATGAACCCGATCAAAGAGTGGGGAGAGGAATGCGGGAAGGGTGTTGAGAAATTCATGCACTTCCTGGATAAGCACCTGGAAGGCAACGAGTACATCTGCTGCGACCGCTTTACCGCCGCCGACATCAATGCCTTCACCACCATCGCCTTTGCCCGGGTGGTGAATATCCGCATCAAGCCGGAACAGGCCAACCTGCAAGCCTGGTATGACCGGATCAAGGCCCGGCCCTCCGCCCAGGTATGAACCAACAATAAAGGTAATCATGAGCCAGAAACTGGATTGCACCCTGAGCGCCATTGATCAAGCCAACCTGGCCGATCCGAATCGGGAGTTGGTAGAGGGAGAAACACTGCCCAGGGAATATGCCTACAGCCTGCATATGACCCGCTGGTTGTTTGAGCTGGAACCGGCGCCTTCCGAGCGCATGCAGATTGCCTGCCGGGCCCAGCATATTGAACGCTGGACCATGCCCCGTAGTGATTACGGGGAGGGGCGGCAAAACTATTACCAGTGGCGCCAGGCCTGTGGCCGCATGCATGGCCGGCGGGCGGCGGAGATTATGGCCCAGTGTGGCTACCCGCCGGAGGAATGCGAGCGGGTGGAGCTGATTCTCACCAAGCGCAAGCTGCGGGAGGATGAAGACACCCAGTTGCTGGAAGATGTCGCTTGCATGGTGTTTCTGGAACGTTACTTCGCCGACTTTTTCGACGAGAAACCCGATTACGACAAAGAGAAGTGGCTGCGCATTGTGCGCCGAACTTGGGGCAAGATGACCCCTCGTGGCCACGAGGCGGCGCTGAAGCTGGCCGGCAATCTGCCAGGCCATCTTCAGGAATTACTGCAGGAGGCCTTGGCGGAATAAAGCTGGTTGTGGAGGCGGTTCAGAACCTGACCGGCTGGCTCGCTTCCATCTGTTCACCCTTCTGATCCTGCCAGACCAGCTTCAGCTCGCCTTCCACTTCCGGCGTCAGCTGGAACTGCAGGTAGGGGTTGGCAGAGGTGCCCGTGAAAAAGCGGGCGGTCAGTACCGGCCCGTCGTTCAGGGTGGCAGTCAGCGATTCAACCAGCTGTTGTTCAATGCTGTTATCAGCCTGGCCGTCCGGCCGCAGGCCAGTTTCCATAGGATGATTGATCAGCGAACGCACGGTCACCGGCTGGCCCTGGCGTACACTGCCGGCCAGTGCCAGGCGCGGGGTCGCCATGGCCATGGCAGACGCATCACCGCCGCCCACCAGACAGCCACTGACCGTCACTCTTACATCCCGGGTTGTCAGAAAGACGCGATCCTGGTTGGTGATGGCCAGGGCCACCACCTGCTGGGTTTCGCTGAGGCGAATCCGGGTGGCAATGTTGGCGGGTGAAGCCAGCGGGCCCAGGGTAATATCGGCTACCTCTGGGCGTGGATTGCCGGGGGCAAACAGGCGGATCTTTTTGATGTGTTCGCCATCTTCCAGGCTGCCGGTAAACGACACGGACAACGCAACGCTGCTGCCGTCTTCCGCCACCAGGGGAAGCTCAAGGCTCAGGCCTTCCAGTTCAGGTACCCGGTTGTCGAGTGCCTGGGTCACGGCTTCTACCCTTTGCCAACGCTGATCGGCGTTGGCGGTACCCATAACGAACATCAGGGCAAGAGCGGCGAGCAGGGAACGGGATATCATGACTACCTCGAATTGATCAGAACCATTGGCCGTGCGCTTAGCGGCTGGCAGCACCGCCGCCACTGAAACGAAGCGCCAGGCGTGAGCCTGCTACTATACCGGCAAGGGCAAGAAAACTGGAAATTGCCAGAGTGGAAAAACCACTGAGTCCCTGGCCCAGTGTGCAGCCTACCGACATGATGCCGCCCACGCCCATCAGGAAACCACCGACAATGGCACGGCCATTGTGGCCCGGGCTGGTGAAGCTTTGCCAGGCAAACTCCCGGGTGAGCAGCGACACCAGAAGACTACCGACTACGATACCCGCTACCACGGTAACCCCGAAGCGCAGTGATGTGCCGGTGGAGAGCATCAGGTACTGAAGGCTGTCGCCCACCGGTGCGACAAAGGTGAGAGACGCCAGCCGAACCGGGTCAAAATCGTCTGCGCCCAGTACCCCGGTGATCCACCAGCCTGCAGCCACCAGAAGCCCGATCAGCAGCCCGCCAAGCCAGTCCCGCGGCGAGGTTCGGAATGCCTGGGAAGACAGTGCCCAGGCAATCAATGCCAGAGACAGAGCACCGGACAGAACCAGGCGACCGGTAGCGGTGTCGAGCCCCAGGGGCGTCGTCAGCAGGGTCAGATCGGTGGCCGGGAGGGTTGGGCGGTAAAGATCTTCCATCCATAACCTGAATTCAGCCAGCACGCCAGACATGGTCATATAGGCAGCAATGCCAAGAACCAGCAACACCAGTAACGAGCGCAGATTGCCAGTGCCCAGCAACACCAGCGAGCGGGCGCCACAGGCGTTGGCCAGGGCCATGCCATAGCCAAACAGCAGGCCGCCAATAAGCAGGGCGGCCACTGGTAAACTGGTGGGGTGGTAGGGGGTTCGGGTGAGGTTGATGCCTGCCTGCCAGGCCAGCCACTGGCTGCTGACCAGCGCGACCGCCATGGCGAGGGCGAAGGCCCTGAGCCGGCGGCTGTCGTTCTGCTGCCAGCGATTATACAGGCCCCGCAGCAGACAGAATCGGCTCCACTGGGCGATCATGCCGTATGCCGCGCCGAGCAGGGCGCCGGCCCAGAGCACGGCGCTCAGGTGGTTTGCAAACAGGTTACCCATCGTCCCGGCCTAGCGGCGTGTGCCCCAAGTGTCCTGAGTGATGGCGCTGTACCAGCCCGACGCGTAATCGGCTTCCAGTTTGCGGAAGGTTGCATTGGCATCGCTGGGGCTGACACCGCCGGAGGACTCGTGAATCAGGCCTTCCTGAATCCGGTACACCGCAGCCACGGAAATGCCGTATTCCGGGTTGATCAGGCTGTAACAGGTGTTGGCCCAGGACGGCTCCAGCGGCCGCTGCCCTTCCAGGGCGGCAATAATGGCCGCCGCGGCCACCTTGCCCTGGGCGTTGGCGGCAAAGCCGGACTTCGGCATCGGAGCGGCAATGGTGGCGTCGCCCACCACGTAGATGTCTTTTACCTGGGTGGACTCGAAAGTAACCGGGTCTACCGGCACCCAGCCGGATTCATTGGTCACGCCCGCCCGGTCAGCAATAAAGCCGGCCTTCTGGGGCGGCACCACGTTCAGCACCGAGGCTTTGTGAATGGTGCCAAACTCGGTTTCCACTTCCCGCTTGCCGGCATCAACGCGAGTTACCTTGCCGTCGCCAGACAGCCCGACCCACTCAATTCGGTCGCCGTGCACGTCTTTCCAGCCCTGCATGAACAGGCCCTGCTTGGAGAAGTTGTCCTTGGCATCCAGGATCAGCACCTTTGAGCGCGGTTTGTGCTGGCTCAGGTAATGGGCCACCAGGCTGGCCCGTTCATAGGGCCCGGGCGGGCACCGGAACGGATTGGCGGGCGCCGTCAAAACGAACACCCCGCCGTCGTCCATGGCTTCGATCTGGCGGCGCAGGAGTCGGGTCTGGTCGCCGGCCTTCCAGGCATGGGGCGCCTGTTCTGCCGCGGCCTGGTCATAACCTTCGATGGCGTTCCAGCGAATATCAATGCCCGGAGACAACAGCAGTTTCTCATAACGGATGCTGCTGCCATCGCCAAGGCTGACCGTGCGGGACACCGGGTCAACGTCCTGGGCCGTGGTGTGAACGACCCGGACACCCAGCTCACGCAGCTCGTTGTAGTTGTGGCTGATGCTGTCCATGGTGCGCATGCCCGCCAGTACCAGGTTCGAGAACGGGCAGGTGTAGAACACCTTGTTGGGTTCAATCAGAGTGACGTCCAGATCCGGTGCGTTGCGCTTCAGGTACTTGGCGGCGATGGCGCCACCAAAGCCGCCGCCAACCACCACAACCCTTGCCGACAGGTCTTTACGGCTTGGCCCGCCAAGGCTGCTGCAGGCGCCCAGCAGAGGCAGGGCAGAGGCCGCGCCCATCAACTTGAGCAGATCACGACGGGACGAGTTCAGGCCCTGATTCTTGATGTTTGATTTGGTCATGGTCTCGATTCTTCTGTCGTGGTGATAATCAGCGCTGCTGGGCGGAGCCGATGCGCGAGAAATACTGGGCCAGGGCTTTCAGTTCGTCATCGGAATAGCCCTTGGCAATCCGCGGCATGACGGTGGCCCGGGTGGAGTCACTGTGCTTGAACTCCATCAACTGGTTTTCAAGCGCTGTGGCGGGCCGGTTGGCGATTGCCGGGATAACACCGGCCAGCTTGCCATCGGTCCCGTGGCAGTTGGCGCATGACGCGGCGAGCAGCGCGGTTTGCGCGGCATTTGCCTGGTCGTCAGCCAGCGCCGGCAAGGCCGGCAGCAGCAAGGCAAAGGTCAGAGCGAATCTTGTCTTCATGGAGTGGTCTGCCCGGATTAACTGGATGATAGAACAGCTAATTTACTGGGCCAGACCTTGGGTAGGCCAATAATATGGGGGTATATGATATTCGCTTTGGTTATTAGAATTCCTGGTTATTTCGGGTTCCTGGGAATAAGTCTCAACGTTGGCAGTCGCGTGATTGATAAATGATAATCAACTGCATATGATAAGGTGAATTGATAAGTTAAGGTTGCCCGGTAATGTCCTCTGGTACCCAGTCCCGCCCAAGAATCCTGATTGTTGAAGACGACCAGACCCTGAGCGATCAGCTATCAGGGCTGCTGACCAGCAAGGGGTATCAGGTTCAACAGTGCTTTGAGGGCGACCAGGCCCTGCTTGACGGGCTCAGCCTGCGGCTGGACCTGATCCTGCTGGATGTGTTGTTGCCCAGGATGAACGGGTTTGATGTCCTGGAGCGCCTGCGAAAGACCCGCCAGACGCCGGTCATGATGTTGACCGCCTGTGGCGCCGAGGAGGAGCGTATCCTGGGTTACCAACAGGGTGCGGACGATTATCTGCCCAAGCCGTTCAGCTTTACCGAATTGCTGCTCAGGATCGAAGCACTGCTCCGGCGCACCCTCAAGGCAGGCGACCAGCGTGCCGACCCCACGGAACTGTTGGTTGGTAATCTGACGCTCAATCGCGCAAGTCTGTCGGTGGTTTGCAACGGCGAGGCAATTTGCCTGACGCCCATCCAGTTTCGACTGCTTTGGATGCTGGTCCTGCACCAGTCGGAGACTCTCAGCAAACCCTACCTGTACCAGGTGGTGCTGGAAAAGGAGTTCAGCCGTTATGACCGGAGTCTGGATATGCATTTGAGCCGGGTGCGCCGCAAGCTGGTTGAGGCCGGCATGGCGGCTGACCGCCTGCAGACTGTCCATGGCCGGGGGTACTGTTTTCTGTGAACCGAAAACTCTGGTGGCGCCTTTGCGGCACCCTGGCCCTGGGTACGCTGGTGCTGGTCTGGGTGATCTCCTTTCTGGGGGACACCACCGAGCAGCAGATGAGCTTTATCGCCAAGCACCATCAGGACACTCTGAAGCAATGGGGGCGAACGGCCGAGCGACTATACCTATCCGGCGATGAACAGGCGCTGGCAGACTGGCTGGAAAACCTTCAGGTGCAGGAGGATACCTGGGCGGCGGTGGTGCGGTCGTCGGTGCAGCCGCTGGCTGGAAGTGAGTTGTCCGGGCAGTTTATGGAAGGCTTTCGTCTTGGCCGGAACGTAGAGTGGAAAATCCATCTCTACTTCGCGGACAACCCGATCATGGACATGACCTTTGCCGATGGCCACACCCATTTTCTGATTACCCTGCCGCAACGGATGCGCCCGGGCACCTACCTGCCGGAGATGAAGCTGTTCCTGAAAGTGGCCTTGCCGTTGGTGGTGCTGTTGGTGCTGTCGCTGGTCATTTACCGGCATGTGATGAATCCCATCCGTCAATTGGAACTGGCTACCCGTCAGTTCAGTGAAGGTAACCTGGGAACCCGGGTGCGTGCCCTTCTGGGTAATCGTAATGATGAACTCACCGCTCTGGCGGATACCTTTGACCGCATGGCGGAGCGTATTGGCGATCTGATCCTGTCCCAGCGCCGTCTGATTGCTGACCTCTCTCACGAGTTGCGAACCCCGTTGACCCGGATCGATATGGCCGTCAGTTGCGTTGAGGAAGGCATTGATACTCACCATTTCCTGCCGCGTATCCGGCGGGAGTGTGATCTGATGCGGGCGTTGGTGGAAGATACCCTGACGCTGGCCTGGCTCGAGAACGAACAGCCGGACCTGGGCAACGAAGACCTGAACCTGACCGACCTTGTGGACACCATCGTTGAGGATGCCCGTTACGAGAACTCCAGCCGCAGGATTGTGGCCGAATTGCCCGATCAGGCCATGCTGGCGGGAAGCAGTCACCGGGCCATAGCCCAGGCGGTTGAGAATGTCGTGCGTAATGCCTGTCACTACACACCGGCGGAGGGCTGTATCCGGATCGTGCTGGAGCCCCAGGACAACGGATACCGGCTGTCGGTCAGCGACCAGGGTCCGGGCGTACCGGCCGAGCAGCTTGATCTGATCTTCAAGCCATTCTTTCGGGCCTCCCGCACCGGTCAGTCCGGGCCAGGCGGGCATGGACTGGGGCTATCCCTGGCTCGTCGTCAGGTTGAGGCCATTGGTGGCTGGATTCAGGCTCGGAATCGGCCCGGCCGGGGACTTCAAATGGATCTGTGGTTTCCTGCGTCACGTTTGTAACAAATGTAAAAGTCGTTCACTTCCTCGATTTTCTAATCAAGAATGCGCCCCAAATAGGAATCATTTTCAGTATTGGAGCGCAGTACCCATGGCAAATCTAGGAACTGAATCCCGAGTGGGTGGTTTTCGTCGCAAAGCCTTGTGGCTTGCCCTGGCCGCATCCCCCCTGGCCCATGCAGACCCGGTGTCCCTTGAGCCGATACAGGTGACCGCTGAGCGGGAAGCTGCCAGCGATATCGTCATTGACCGGCAGAACCTGGATCGTTACCAGGCGGATGATCTGAACGACGTGTTTGCCGGCCGCCCGGATGTCAATGTGGGTGGTTCGAACAGCATTGCCCAGAAAGTCTATGTGCGCGGCTTTGAAGATCTCCTGCTGAACGTGTCAGTGGATGGCGCCACCCAGGCCGGGGCGCTGTTTCATCACTCCGGCCGTCTGTCGGTGGAACCTGAGCTGCTCAAACAGGTTGAGGTCAACGCCGGGGCCGGTCGGGCCACGGATGGCGCCGGTGCCCTGGGTGGTTCAATCCGTTTCGTGACCCGGGATCCGGAAGACCTGTTGCGACCGGGAGAAAACGCTGGTGCCCTGGTCAAGCTGGGTTCTTTCTCCAACACCGACGGCTACAAGGCAAGCGGCACAGCCTTTGGCCGGCTGAGCGATAACTGGAGCACCCTGGTGTCTGTCAGCCAGAGTGATCACGAGCCCTTCAAGGATGGGAACGGTGAGCGTGTTGCCGGCAGCGATGCCCGTCAACAGCTTGGCTTTGCCAAACTGGTGGGCCAGTTGCCGGCCGATCAGACCCTGAAACTCAGTCACGAAGTCCGCACCGACAAGGGAGAACGGCCCCAGCGCCCACAGTGGATCGTCAGTGGTTTCAATCGCCTGTACGACCTTGATGGCCGCCGGGATACCACCACTCTGAATTACGGATTCGCACCCTCCGGCAATGCCCTGGTGGATCTGGAAGCAACCGTTTACCACACCGAGTCCGACATCGAGCAGAACGTTGAGGACCGCTGGGGTCGCTACTTCGGGTTCAGCAAGAACACCGGCGGTGACCTCCGCAATACCAGCCGTTTCGGTGAGCACAGCCTCACCTACGGTGTGGACTACCGGGAAGACAAGGTCAACGCCGGCTACGAGGACGACAAGAAAGCCGAACAGCAGACCGGTGAAGTGCTGGGTATCTACCTCCAGGGTGATGTATGGCTCACCAGCCGTCTGCTGTTCAGTGCCGGTGCCCGCTATGATGACTACCGGCTCAAGGACAACAATGACCAGCGCTTCAGTGAGGACGAGGTCAGTCCGAGCGCCAACCTGGCCTGGGAGGTGGTCGACGGTTTGACGCTGAAGGCCGGCTATGCCGAGGCATTTCGTGGGCCCACCACCCAGGACTCCTTCAAACTGGAAGGCTCGGAAAACGATCCCGACCTGAAGGGGGAAAAGGCCCGTAATACCGAAGTCGGTTTCGATTACCGCTATGACCGCTTCCGCCTGTCTGCGGAGGTGTACCGTTCCGAGATCAAGGATGCGATTGCCGACCCGCTGCTGCCTTTCCGGGAGTCCATCTACAAGAACATTGGTGACCTGGAGTCTGATGGCTACCTGATTTCAACCGGTTACCAGTGGCAGGCGCTGTCTGCCGGGCTCAGTTTCCACAGCAACGATGCCGAAGTGGATGGCCAGCCGTTGACCGTTTACGAGCATAACCTGCTTGGCAACACCATGGGCGACACCTGGATTGCTGATCTGGCCTACCGCTGGGACCGCAACCTGGAGTTCGGCTGGCAGGGCCGGTTCGTCAAGGGTATTGATGGCCTGGAAACCTCTGTGGGTACCATCGACAAGCCCGGCTACGGCGTACACGACGTGTTTGTCCACTGGCTGCCCACCGGCAGTGAAAACCTGAGACTGACCCTCACGGTCAAGAACGTCGGTGACAAGCAGTACCTGGATCACGCCAGTAACGCCGATTACCAGCATATCGAAGACTACGAAGGCATTGTCGGTATGCCCGAACCCGGTCGTGATATTCGCCTTGGCCTGGCCATGCGGTTCTGAGGTTGCTGATGGCATTGTCACCGTTTGTCGCCGCCCTGCTGGGCGGCGTTCTTCTGATCCAGGCTGGTGTGGTCCAGGCGGCGAGAACCGTCACGGACCTGGCCGACCGGCAGGTGTCCATCCCCGAGTCCGTGAACCGGGTGATACTGGGTGAGAGCCGCTATATACCGGCGCTGGCCATTCTGGACGGCGATGCAACGATTGATCGCCTGGCTGGCATATTGCCGGATTTTGAACAGACCGACCCTGGAGGTTATGCCCAGTACCTGAAACGCTTTCCCGCATTGGCGGAGGTGCCCAAGGTGGGGCATGCATCTGCCGACAGTTTCAGTCTGGAATCGGTGCTGGCCATCGGGGCCGACCTGGCCATCTTCAGCCTGGAGGGCCATGGTCCCGGCGCCCACAACAGGGCGTTGATTGAGCGCCTTGAGCGGGCGGGCGTGGCGGTCGTGTTTGTCGATTTCCGACAGCAGCCCCTGGTCAATACACCCCGAAGTATGGCACTGCTGGGAGATGTGCTTGGCCGAGAGCAGGAGGCGCAGAGGTTCAACCGTTTCTACCGGGAGGAGCTTGCACGGGTCAGTGAGGTGGTATCTGACATCCCTCTGGACAACCGGCCCAGGGTGTTTCTCCACAGCCGGTTAGGCCTGCATGACAGCTGCTGCGAAACCATGGTCCGTGGAATGATGGGGCGCTTCATTGACGCCGCGGGCGGGCGCAATGTGGCGGCAGACCGAGTCCCCGGGGTTTCCGGTGTGATGAATCTGGAGTATCTGCTCAGTGACCCTCCCGATCGCTATCTGGCCACGGCCATTGGTTCGCGCAATTACCAGGTGTCCGACGCGGATCAGCCCTATGTGATGCTGGGGGCAGGTGTTGATGGGCCGATGGCCCGCGAGTCGTTCCGCCGAGCGACGGACCGGCCCGGGCTTCGGGCCCTGGAGCCAATCCGGGAGCAGCGGGCCATGGCGATCTGGCATCACTTCTACAACACACCGATGAACGTGGTAGCGGTTCAGGCGCTGGCTCGCTGGCTGCACCCGGAGGCGCTGTCTGAACTGGACCCGGGGCAAACCCTGGAAACCTTTTACCGGGAGTTTCAACCAGTGCCCCTGGATGGCCGTTACTGGATCACGCTTGGCGAGGAAACGCTATGACGTCGCCGAGTGCAGGCGCTGCCGCCAACCGGACAGGCACGCCGGCGGATGGCGGGCTGGCGAGCCAGTACCGCCGTTTTGTGTTCCGGCGGGTACTGTGTCTGGCCAGTCTGGTGACTGCGGCGGTGGCTGCTTTGCTGGTGGACATTGCCTCGGGGCCGGCCATGCTGGGTTTGCTGGACGTGATTCGCGGGCTGCTGAATCCTGAAAGCCTTAATGCCGGCACCCTGGTGATCATTCAGGACATCCGGCTGCCCTATGCGTTGATGGCGGTGGTGGTAGGCGCCTGCCTGGGCCTGGCCGGCGCCGAGATGCAGACCGTACTGAACAACCCCCTGGCCAGCCCGTTTACCCTGGGCGTCGGCGCGGCTGCCACCCTGGGGGCGTCGCTGGTTATCGCCTTCAATGTTTCGGTATTGGGGCTGGCGGCCCATGCGCTGTTGCCGCTGTCGGCTTTTGTGTTTGCTGCGGCCGCCTCGTTACTGGTTCTGGTACTGTCACGTAGCCTGGGCGCTTCGGTGCATGCGGTGGTGCTGTTCGGTATTGCCCTGTTATTCGGTATCAACGCGGTGGTCGGCCTGATCCAGTTCATGGCCGACGCCGAGTCGGTCCAGCAGATTGTGTTCTGGACCATGGGCAGCCTGGCCAGGGCCAGTCTGGACAAAGTGGCTATCGTGGCCCTGGTGCTGGCGGTGTGCCTGCCGTTTTCACTTCGTAATGCCTGGGCCATGACCCTGCTGTGCAGTGGTGAAGAGCAGGCCCGCAGTCTGGGCATCCGGGTGGAGCGCATGCGCCTGGTGGTGCTGATGCGGGTTAGCCTGTTGACGGCGGCGGCCATGTGTTTCGTTGGCGAAATCGGGTTTATCGGCCTGGTGGCACCCCACATTGCCCGCTTGATGCTGGGGGAAGATCACCGTTTCCTGCTGCCGGGCAGCGCCCTGGCCGGGGCCGTCCTGCTGTCGTTGTCATCCATCGCCAGCAAGCTGCTGGTGCCGGGAGTGGTATTGCCTGTGGGTATTGTGACCGCCCTGGTGGGTATCCCGCTGTTCATCACCCTGATCATTGGCCGCAGCAGGAGGGCCGCGTTGTGACCCTGAAGCTGCAATCCGTGACCGCCGGCTACCGGAATCGATCCGTCTTCACCGGACTTACCCTGCCCGAGATACCCGCGGGCTCACTGGTGGCCGTGGTTGGCCCTAATGCCGTGGGTAAGTCCACGCTGCTGAAATCCATTGCCGGCCTGCTGCCGATTGCCGGCACCATGACCTTTGCTGGGGAAAACCTGGCGGCGATTACCGCCCACCAGCGCATTCGTCGTGTCGGCTACCTGCCCCAACCACTGCCCCAGGCCATTCCCCTGGTGGCCTACGAAACTGTATTCAGCGCCTGCCGCTCTGCTCGCGGCGACTGGTCCCGGGAAGAGACCGAGCTGGCGATTGAAGAGATCTTCGACACCCTGGGTATCCGGCAACTGGCGCTTCGGCGGCTGTCGGAAATGTCTGGTGGTCAGCGCCAGATGGTAGGGCTGGCCCAGGTTCTGGTGCGCCAGACGCCATTGATGCTGCTGGATGAGCCCACCAGCGCTTTGGATCTGCACTGGCAGCTCAACGTGCTCAACGCAGTGCGTGACGCCACCAGCCGGACCGGCTCGATTGCCCTGGTGGCCAGCCATGATCTCAATCTGGCCCTGCGCTATTGCGACCAGGTTCTGGTGTTGTCTCCCGGCGGCCAGGCCGTGCTGGGTTCACCGGCACAGGTACTGACGCCGGAGCTGCTGGCCAAAACCTATGGTATCGAAGCCCGAATCGAACAATGCTCTCGTGGACACCCCATCGTGCTGGCGGATCGTCCGCTATCTGCCAGTGTTAACTGACCCACTGATGTCGAGGAATCTGCCATGCCAACCATGAATGCCCAAGTGGCCACCACCGATCCCGGTCGCCTGATCAATCGCCTGTGCAAACACTTTCGCCACAAGATTGAGGCTGAGTGGACCGGGACCGATGGCAGGCTGACTTTCTCCATCGGTGAATGCCGGCTCGAAGCAGCAGACGGTAAGTTGCTTATGCGGTGCCAGTCACCCACCGAGACGGAGCTGGAGGAGCTGGGCCAGGTGGTAGCTTCCCACCTCATCCGCTTTGCCGGCGATGAGGTGGATGAGGTTCACTGGAATTAGACGGACGACGGGATCAGTTTTGTCGGACGGAAGCGCAAAAACAGCGCCATGGCCAGCCCGAACGTGAGCCATTCGGCAAGGGGTAGTGCCACCAGCAGCGGCCACTGTGGCGCGAACTGGGCAATGCCTATCAGCAACAGCGCAGGAAGAATCAGGCTTCGGGAAAAGGCCACCAGGGCGGAGTGGAAGGGTTTGTGCATGGCGGTCAGGTAAACCGACAACAGCACGTTAATACCGTTGACCAGGAATAACGGTAAGAGGATAGTCAGGAACCGGTCGGCCAGTTCGGCGGTGGCGGGGTCTGCGGCGGTGTCGAGAAACAGCCGGACCACCTGGTTTCCGAACAGCCAGACCGTGACCACCAGCGCCAGTGCCAGGCTCAGGATGACGGTTGCCCCACAGCCCATGAAGCGATGGATACGCTCGGCGTTGCCGGCCCCCAGGTTGTGGCTGATCAGCACATGCATGGCATCTGAAATGCCGTAGAACACCATCAGGCTCAGGAAAATCAGATAGTTCACGACGGTGAAAGCGGCTACCCCGGCCACACCCTGAGTGGTCATCAGCAGCCAGTTGATCAGCAGCATGACCAGCCCCACCGACAGCTCGTTGATCCACTCTGAAATGCCATTGGCAAATGCCTGGGGCACTTCCCGCCAGTGTTTTTGATAAAGCCCGAAGCGCAGCTTGCGCTCCGGCTTGAGAAAATAACGGGCCAGAACGCCGAACTGCAGCACCTGGGCCAGGCCAGTTGCGATGGCGGCGCCACGCAAACCGTAATCCAGATAGCCCACCAACAGGGCGTCCAACAGGATATTGGCGGCGGCTCCGGTTACCAGGGCCGTGGTTGCCAGCCCGGGAAAACCGTCCACCCGCACGAAGTAATACAACACCATGGTGACAAGCTGAGCCACCAGCACCCAGATGATCACCAGAAAATACTCGGACATCAGCGGGTAAATGTCCGGGGAGGCGCCGAGCACACGATAGATCCCATCATGGAACAACAGCCCCGCCAGCGCCCCGGTCAGGGCCAGGGCCAGAGTAGCCATCAGGCACTTGCTGAAGATGGCAGATGCGGCGTCGGTCCTGCCTTCGCCCAGATAGCGGCCAGCCCGAACTGTACCACCAATGGCCAGGGCCAGCGCCATGCCGAATAGCAGGGTAAACCAGGGAATCAGCAGATTCAGGGCCGCCAGGGCATCTGCGCCAGCGAAGTTGCCAATGAAGATGCCGTCAACAATGTTGGCGGTGGTCAGTGCCAGTAACCCCGCCACGGAAGGCAGGGCATAGCGGAAAAAAACCGGCCAGAAGGGGCCGGTCAGTATCGGGTTGTCGGAGTCCTTGCCGGTCTCTGCGTCCATACTTGCCTCACCCGTTTATCCTGTGAATCAGCCAAACAGCTCCTGCAGTTTCTCACCTGGGTCTGGCGCGCGCATGAAAGACTCACCCACCAGAAATCCGTAAATGCCCCGGCTGGTCATGGCCTCAACATCTGAACGGGTCATGATCCCGCTCTCGGTAATGGTCAGTCGGTTTTCGGCAATCCGATGGTGCAGTTCAAAGGTGGTGTCCAGCGACACCTCAAAGTTGTGCAGATTGCGGTTGTTGATGCCTACCAGCGGCGTGCTCAGGGTAAGCGCATCGTCCAGTTCCTCGCCATCATGCACCTCCACCAGCACATCCAGGCCAATCTCATGGGCGATGCCTTCCAGGTCCTGCATCTGGTCTTTGGTCAGACAGGCGGCAATCAGAAGAATGCAGTCGGCGCCAATGGCCCGGCTTTCATACACCTGATAGGGCGCCACCATGAAGTCCTTGCGGATCACCGGCAGGCTGCAGGCCGCGCGGGCGGCTTTCAGGTAGTCTTCGTGGCCCTGGAAGAAATCTCTGTCAGTTAGCACTGACAAGCAGGTCGCACCGCCTTGTTCGTAGCTCTCGGCAATGCGTTCGGGTTCAAACGGATCACGCAGGATGCCTTTGCTGGGAGAGGCCTTCTTGATTTCAGCGATCACGGCAGGCTTCTGAGCTTCAATGCGAGTCCGCAGGGCGTTGGCAAATCCACGTGCCGGGGCTTGGTCGCCGGCCATGGCCTTGAGGTCCGCAATCGAAACCTTGGGCTTACGCTCATCAATTTCTTCCCATTTCCGGTCAACGATCTTGCGAAGAATGGTGGGAGTCTTATCCAAATGTCTGTCAGTCATAGCAGGCCCGTATTAAGTATGCGAGACCGGTTGCGGGGAGGCTTTCCAAAACTCTCTGTAGCCAGGGATGGCTACAGCGAAGCCCTACAGGGATGTACTTGTGGGCGTGTTTTGGAAAGCCTCCCCGCAGCCGGTCGCCCAGCAGCAAAGTTAAAGGCGCGTGATCAAAAGCACTGAGAAAAATCAGCCAGCTCCGACATCTTGCCAGCCGCCAAACCGGAACCCATGGCATCCAGTGCCATATCGACGCCTTCTTTGGTCGTCTTGGCCAGGCCGGCGACATAGATGGCCGCGCCGGCGTTCAGCGCGATCATGTCGCGGGCTTTTTCGGTGGTTTCGTCGTGGTTGCGACCGAAAGCGGCCTTGATCAGTGCCAGTGACTCATCAGCGCCATCCACCGACAGGCCCACCAGCGACCGGCTCTTGATGCCCAGG
The DNA here is from genome assembly GCF_052380025.1 of Marinobacter sp. NSM. NCBI lineage: Bacteria > Pseudomonadati > Pseudomonadota > Gammaproteobacteria > Pseudomonadales > Marinobacteraceae > Marinobacter > Marinobacter sp. NSM. Next base: position 382,717 of record NZ_JBQTCK010000003.1, on the reverse strand, counting down.
TCTTCCGGGGTCAGGTCGTATTCGGTGATTTCGCCATCTTTCAGTTCCGCCACATGGGTGACGGTGGCCAGGCTGATTTCATCCAGGCCGTCTTTCGAACAGACCACCATGATGTGTTCGGCGCCCAGACGCTGCAGCACTTCCGCCATGGGCCGGCACAGTTCCCTGGTGAATACGCCAATCAGCTGACGGGTCACGCCGGCCGGGTTGGTCATGGGGCCAAGAATATTGAAGATGGTCCGGCAACCCAGTTCCCGGCGTGGGCCAATGGCGTGTTTCATGGCGCCGTGATGGGCCGGGGCAAACATGAAGCCAACACCGATCTGCTCGACACAGCGGGCGACTTCTTCCGGCTTCATGTTCAGGTTGATACCGGCTTTCTCGATCAGGTCGGCACTGCCGCTCTTCGAGGACACACCCCGGTTGCCGTGCTTGGCGACATAACCGCCGGCAGCCGCCACCACAAACGAGGCGGCGGAGGATACGTTGAACAGGTTGGCGCCGTCGCCACCGGTGCCGACGATATCCACCAAAGGCTCGGCGTTAACCGTCACGCCGGTGGCCAGTTCGCGCATGACTTCGGTGGCGCCGGTGATCTCCTCTATGGTTTCGCTCTTCAAGCGCAGGCCCATCAGGAAGGCGCCGATCTGGGCGTCGGTGGCCTCGCCATTCATCACGATGCGCATCACATCCTTCATCTCGTCCCGGGACAGGTCCAGGTTGGAGGCAATGCGGTTCAGGGCTTGTTTCATGTCCATGGGGTCGGCCTCTTGTTATGTTCTCAGGAAGTTGCGCAGCAGTTCGTGGCCCTGCTCGGTCATGATCGACTCAGGGTGGAACTGCACACCTTCAATGGGCAGGGTCTTGTGGCGCACGCCCATGATTTCCTCTATGGAACCGTCTTCGTTGCGGGTCCAGGCGGTGACTTCCAGGCAATCGGGCAGGGTGTCCTTGTCGATCACCAGGCTGTGGTAACGGGTAGCCTGCAAGGGATTGTTCAGGCCCCGGAACACGCCTATATCATTGTGGTACACCGCCGATACTTTGCCATGCATCACCCGCCCGGCGCGGATGATATCGCCGCCGTACACCTGGCCGATGGACTGGTGGCCCAGGCAGATGCCCAGGATCGGCAGTTTGCCGGCGAAGTGGCGAATGGCGTCCATGGAGATGCCTGCCTCGTTGGGCGTGCAGGGGCCCGGGGAAATCACCAGCCGCTCAGGATTCAGGGCTTCGATCTGCTCAATGGTGATTTCGTCGTTCCGGTATACCTGCACGTCTGCACCCAGCTCCGCCAGGTACTGCACCACGTTGTAGGTGAAGGAATCGTAGTTATCGATCATCAGCAACATAATCTGTTCCTCCGCCTCAATGGTCGTAGTCGTTGTAGGTCATGGCCACGGCACGGAAAATCGCGCGGCCTTTGTTCATGGTTTCTTTCCATTCGAGGCGGGGAATGGAGTCTGCCACCACGCCGGCGCCGGCCTGGATGTGCAGGGTGTTGTCCTTGATCACTGCAGTGCGGATAGCGATGGCGGTGTCCATGTTGCCGTTGAACGACAGGTAGCCTACGGCGCCGCCGTACACGCCACGCTTCACCGGTTCCAGTTCGTCGATGATTTCCATGGCGCGGATTTTCGGGGCGCCGCTGAGGGTGCCGGCGGGCAGGGTGGCGCGCAGCACGTCCAGGCAACTGGTGCCCTGTTTCAGGCGGCCGGTGACATTGGAGACAATGTGCATGACGTGGGAATAGCGCTCCACAATCATCTTGTCGGTCAGCTTCACGGTGCCGGTTTCCGATACCCGGCCGGCGTCGTTGCGGCCCAGGTCGATCAGCATCAGGTGCTCGGCGATCTCTTTCGGGTCGGCCAGCAGCTCTTTTTCCAGGGCCTTGTCCTCGGCATCGGTGGCGCCGCGTTTGCGGGTGCCGGCAATGGGCCGCACGGTGACTTCCTCGTCTTCCACCCGGGCCAGGATTTCCGGAGACGAGCCGACAATGTGGAAGTCTTCCAGATCCAGGAAATACATGTACGGCGATGGGTTGAGCACGCGCAGCGAACGGTACAGGTTCAGCGGCGGTGCCTCGAACGGGATCGACATGCGCTGGGAGATGACGGTCTGCATCACGTCGCCGTCCAGAACGTAGCCCTTGATCTTGTCCACCGCCGCTTCGAATTTGTCCTGGCTGAAGCCGGAGATAAAGTCGCTTTCGTCCACCACCTTGCCGCGCAGATGTTCCGGGGTGCGGGGTGCGTTGGCGGTCTGGCGGTGCAGCTGGCTTTCCAGTTCGTCGATGCGGGCCTGTGCTGTCTGGTAGGCACCGTCAATTGACGAGTCCGCGTGCACAATCAGGTGCAGCTTGCCGCGCAGGTTGTCGAACACCACGATTTCATTGGAGACCATCAGCAGAATGTCCGGAGTACCGATCTTGTCGGGCGGGCAACTGTTGCGCAGGCGCTTTTCGATGTAGCGCACGGTGTCGTAGCCGAAATAGCCCACCAGGCCACCGTTGAACCGGGGCAGCTCGGGCAGATCCGGGGCGTTGAATCGCTTCTGGTAGTCGTCCACGAAAGCCAGGGGATCGTCCACCTCGGCCTGCTCGACCATTTCGCCGTTGCGGCTGACCTCAATGCGGTGGTCGAAGACTTTCAGCACTTCCTGGCTGGGCAGGCCAATGATGGAATAACGGCCCCATTTCTCGCCACCCTGCACCGATTCAAACAGGTAGGAGTATGGCCCGCTGGCCAGTTTCAGATAGGTGCTGAGGGGAGTGTCGAGATCCGCCAGAACTTCGCGGTACACAGGGATGCGATTATAGCCGGCGTTAGCGAGCTCGTGGAATTGCTCGGGTGTCATGGTTCGGTTTCCTGAAATCTGATCTGCGTTTTGTCAGAACGGTGTTACACCGTTGTGACCGGTGGTGCGGGCAAACAGGCATGCGCCATCAGCCCCGTGGCTTGCTCAGCCGGTGCGCCATCGCCACCATCGTGTTGCGCGGGTTGTCAGGATGCCTCGCGCTGCAGTCAGATTCAGTCCCTGCACGGCAGGAATCTCCCGAATGGATGTGTTCAAAGTAAAACTTCCTTGCGAGATTACAAAAGCTCGGCCAGCGAATCAACAACAGCATCTGCGCCGAGACTGTCAACGGAGCCGCCAAAGTTATAGCCATACCTTACCGCGACACAGGGAATACCTGCTGCCAGGGCTGCATTGACGTCTGCTTTGGAGTCCCCGACCATCACCGTGGTGCCCCGGGTGCCGCCCAGTTTTTCCATGGCGTGCAGCAAGGGCGCCGGGTCCGGTTTTTTCACTGGCAGGGTATCGCCACCGACCGAGAGTTCGAACCATTGAGCCAGCCCGGTTTTTTCCAGCAGGGGCTGAACAAACTGGTCTGGTTTGTTGGTGACCACGGCCATCCGGCAGCCCAGTTGCTTCAGGTGTTCCAGGCAGTCATGAACGCCGGGAAATACCACGGAATGCTGGCCATTCATCTGGCCATAGGCGTGATAGAAAATGGCCAGGGCGTCTTTGAACAGCGCGTCGTCTTTGGCGGTGGCGGGTTCCCAATCGGTTTTTCCGGCCAGGGCCCGGCGCACCAGAACCTGGGCGCCGTTGCCAACCCAGTTGCGAACCTTGTCCAGGCCTGCCGGGCTGCGCCCCAGGTGCTCCAGCATCTGGTCCACGGCGGCGGCCAGATCCGGTGCACTGTCCACCAGCGTGCCGTCCAGATCAAACAGGGCCACGCCTGGCCAGCGGGCGTTGAACAGACCTTTCAGGCTCATCCGCCAATCACCTTGCGGGCCTGCTCGAGTTCCTCGCGCATGGCGTCGATGGTGGCTTTGTAGTCCGGGGTGTTGAATATGGCTGAGCCGGCCACGAAGGTGTCGGCGCCGGCTTCGGCGATTTCCCGGATGTTGTCGGTCTTCACGCCGCCGTCGATTTCCAGGCGAATGTTGTAGTTGCTGGCATCAATCTTCTTGCGGGCTTCCTTGAGCTTGTCGAGGGTGCCGGGGATGAACTTCTGGCCACCGAAGCCCGGGTTCACCGACATCAGCAGCACCATGTCGAGCTTGTCCATCACGTAATCCATGTGGCTCAGGGGCGTGGCGGGGTTGAACACCAGTCCGGCCTTGCAGCCGCCGTCGCGGATCAGTTGCAGGGAGCGGTCTACGTGGTTGCTGGCTTCCGGGTGGAAGGTGATGTAGCTGGCACCGGCGTCAATGAACATGCGGATCAGGTCATCCACCGGGGAGACCATCAGGTGCACGTCGATGGGTGCAGTCACACCGTGCTTGCGCAGGGCCTCGCACACCATGGGGCCGATGGTCAGGTTGGGGACATAGTGATTGTCCATCACATCAAAGTGAACCACGTCGGCACCAGCGGCCAGTACGTTGTCGACTTCCTCGCCCAGGCGGGCGAAATCAGCGGAGAGAATGGATGGGGCAATCAGGTAAGGGTTCATCAAAGGCTCTCTTGATCAGGTGAGTTATCGGCGGCACAGGAACCCTGCTAGTCTATCAGTTTGCCAGGCATTTTCGCAGCGCGAGGTAAGCGGTTTTGATCACAGGTGGAGCAGGTATTGGGGTTCTCTGGTTGCTGTTGGCCGGGCTGGCATTGACGGTATCGGCCCAGGAGAGCGAGCCGGAACCGGGTCAGGGCACACAACAGGCTATGGAAAGCAGGGCGACGGCGGTGACCGGCCTGGGCGAGTGGTCGTTGGCCCGGATGTTTCCTGAGCGGGCGGTGTGGCTGGATCTGGATGACGAGACCCGGGCACTGGCGCTGTTCCAGCCAGAGCTGAAAACACCGGCACGTGGCGCTCTGATTGTGCTGGCAGACGAAGGGCAGACCGCGGCTGAAGGTCTGGCAGGCGGGCTTCTTGATACCCTGGCGGAGCGTGGCGTGGCAGTGATGACACTGGGGCTTCGGCCGCCTCCGGAAAGTGTGGTTCGGCGCCGACAACAACGGCTGGTGCCAGAACCTCGGGAGCCAGCTCCGCCTGAGGATGACCAGCTGCAATCCTCGGTGATGATTGACGTGGCTGAGGAAGAAGCCCTGGAGGAGCTGATGTCAGACTACCGCAACTCTATCCGCGAGCTGCTGGATGCCGCCGCTGGCGAGCTGGAGCGGCGCGGATACGAGCGCCCGGCGGTGTCGGGTATTGGCTGGTCGGCCGATTATGTGACGGCCTGGGCACTGGGCCAGGGGGCGTTGTCCGGGGTGATCTGGCTGGCGCCGCGTTTCTCAGCTGAAAGGCAGTCAGATTTGCCGGGTATGTTGGCGGCAGACAGGCCGTGGCGGGTTCTCGACCTGCACGCCATGGATGACGCCGGCCGGCATCCGGCGGTTGCGCGGGCGGCTGCCCTGGCGCGGGAGCAGGTCAGTGGTTATCGGCGCCAACCCATGGCATTGTCAAACCCACCACAACGGGCCGATGCGGAGCGGGTGGCCAGCCGGATTCAGGCCTGGATGAATCGATGACCGGGACAGCATCGGCGGCGCAACATCTGATTAAAGCGGCCGGTGGCGCTGCTTGATCAGTTCCCAGGCCTGCTGGTAGCGAAGCAGTCGATCCTTGGCCATGGCCAGTTCTGATGGTGTCAGTTTCTGCTGGGCGAGTTTGTCTGGATGACATTCGGACACCTTCTTTCTGTAGGTCCGTTTGATGGATTCCAGGTCTTCCCGTCGGGTCACACCGAGGATGTGGCAGGCCTGTTCATAGGTATCCGGTTTGGCTGCAGGGCCGGCGTTACGGATCCAGACTTTGCTGGCGTAGCTTTCAAAGATGTCGTCGCTGACCGCCACGGGCAGGCCGATGTGGTCGATGGCATCTTCGCAGCGGTAGCGCCGGGCTTTGCCGGGCTGGCCCAGTACCTGGGCACCGTGGCACAGGCAGATGGCCGTCTTCAGGGCCGGTCCGGGCCATATCGCTGCCAGCAGACGGAACAGCAGGCCCTGCCTCAGGGGTAACTGGCTGGCGGCCTTGCCCCGCTGGAACTGGTCAATGGCCTTCTTGCGTTGGCGGTTGGAGAGGCCAAGGGCTTTCATCAGGGCCTCGGCGTAGCGGATATCCGCTCCCATCACCCGGCCATCGGCCTTGGCAATGTAGCCGAGGAAAAAGAACAGGGGTTTGCGGCACCAGCGCGGCAGCCTTGCTCTCTCCATCAGGGTGCTGGCCTGGTGCCCGCAGCTGGACAGCTCCCTCAGCAGGTCGGAAAACACCGATTCCAGTCGTGCGGGTAACGGTGGCGTATTGGATTTGCTCATGCCTGTTGTCCGCCGCCGGTTAGTTGCCGGTCCAGTTCCGCCAGTCGTGCTGGGGTGCCGACATCCACCCAGCCGCCCTTGTGGTAAATGCCGCGTACCTGGTGGCTGATCATGGCTCGGCGGAGCACCGGGCCCAGCTTGCCCGCTGTGTCATCGAGGCCATCGAACAGCGTTCGGTGCAGCAGGCTGATGCCGGTGAAGGTGAGTTTGCCGCCGCCATTGGTGGTCAGGGCACCATCGGCTTCCAGGTGAAAATCCCCCTCCGGGTGGTGCTCCGGATTATCCGTCATCACCAGAACCGCCAGGCAGTCATCCTGCGGCGGCTGCAGGTCCGATAACGAAAAATCGGTCCAGATGTCGCCATTGATCACCAGAAACCAGTCGTCTCCCTGGTCGGTCAGCAGCGGCAGGGCCCGGACTATGCCTCCGGCGGTTTCCAGTGGCTCACCTTCGGCCGAGTAGCGAATGCTCACGCCAAACTGGTTGCCATTGCCCAAATGCTGCTCTATCTGTTTACCCAGCCAGGCGTGGTTAATCACGATATCGCGGAAGCCGGCATGCCGCAGGTGCTCCAGGTGATGAACGATCAGCGGTTTGCCGCCGGCCACCAGGAGTGGTTTCGGAGTGGTCAGGGTCAGAGGGCGCATGCGTTCGCCCTTGCCGGCGGCCAGGATCATGGCTTTCACTGCTGGCTGCTCTCCTGCCCGGGAACGGGGCCGATACGCTGTTCAATGGCGGGCAGTACGCGGTCGCACAGCCATTCATGGAAGTGTCGGAGCGCCGGTTGCCGGGTGCTGGCGTCTCGCAGGTAGGAAACGGTGCGGGGGATGTCGTCCAGGTACCCTGTTTTACCATCCCGGATTGCCAGGCGGGCAAAGATACCGGCGGCCTTCAGGTGCCGTTGCATGCCCATCAGCTCAAACCATTGCCGGAAGGTGTCCGGATCGGCGCGATGCAGGCCGGCCGCGAGGCTGGCGGTGCGGAAATATTCGAGCCAGTCGGCGATCTGGTGTTCGGGCCAGCGCACATAGCAGTCTTTCAGCAGGGAAACGACATCGTAGGTGACCGGTCCGCGCACTGCATCCTGGAAATCAATCACCCCCGGGCGCTTGCAGTCGGCAAGTACCAGCAGGTTCCGGGAATGGTAGTCCCGGTGCACCGTGACCTCCGGTTGTGCCAGGGCGCTCTCCTTCAGGAGCGCAAAGGTGGTGTCCAGCAGTGCCCGTTCCTGATTGCTGAGTGTCAGTTGCAGGTGTTGCTCCAGCAGCCAGTGGGGGAACAGCGCCATCTCCCTGTCCAGCAGGGCTTCATCGTAAGGTGGCAGCGGGTAATTGCCCGGCGAGGACGCCTGGCCGATCCTGACCAACTCATCCAGTGCCTGCCGGTACAGTGTCTCGGCGTTGGTCTGGGCCAGGGCTGGCAGCATCAGCTGGTCGCCAAAATCTTCCAGCAACAGGAAGCCCAGGGCCAGGTCTTCGGCGGCAATGGCCGGAACCATAATGCCTTGCTGGCGCCAGTGCCGGGCAATAGCGACGAAGGGCTGGCAGTCTTCATGCTCGGGCGGGGCATCCATAACGATAAACGGCGCGGCGGCTTTGCCCGTGACGTTCTGCCAAACCCGGAAGTACCGGCGGAAGCTGGCGTCACCGGAAACCGGCTCGGGGCTGGCGGTTTCGAAACCGGGTATGTGCCTGACCCGTTCGGTCAGCCGTTGCAGGCGGATATCCATGATGATGCAGCGCTTCCTGATTTCAATGACTGAGTGCAAACGTTAGCAGAGCAGTATAAAGAGCGTAAAACGGATTTGCAGCGGTGTTTCCGTTAACAAGCCCGTGGGGCGCGTGTAAACTAGGCAGCTGTTTTTCTTCAAGCCCCTATTCACCCGGAACAGGAACTTCGCTACCGTGCCCAGCCGTTACCGTTACCTGTCGTGGCCCCAGCACCGGTTCGCCAGGCTCCTGTTGGCAATGGCGCTTTTGCCTGTTTCCGGAGTAGCAAATGCCCAGGAGCAGGCTCCCAGTGCGGCGGAAATCGACTGGCGCCCCCGCAGTGAGCTGCCGCCCGAGGTGAGGGATCGGTTACCGGTATTTTGTGAAGGTGGATACCTGCCATCGTCGGCGGCTGGCGGCCAGATGCCCTTGCTGTCCGGAGCGGAGACGGGTGAGGCACCACTTGAGGCCAGCGCCCTGAACGCTCGCTATGAGCTGGATGCCGAGTTGTTCCTGCAGGGCGATGTGCGACTGCGCCAGGGTGAGTTCCAGGCCACGGGCTCCGAAGCCCGTTATAACCAGCAAACGGGGCAACTGGATCTGGTCGGCCCGCTGGTCAGCCGTGGCGAAGGGTTCCTGTTGACCGGCGACAGTGCCCGCTACTCGGTGGAGTCCGGGCAGTTGGATATCAATACCGCCACCTTTCTGCTGCATGACGCCGAGATGCGGGGCCGGGCATCGTCGTTGTCCCGGGTGGGGGAACACCAGATGCTGATCACCGATGGCATGCTGACCACCTGCGGGCCTGATCAGAACGACTGGTCTATTGTCGCTTCCGATATTGCCCTCGATCAGGAGGAAGGCTTTGGCACCGCCCGCCACGTTCGCCTGGAAGTGCTGGATACCCCGGTGTTCTATTGGCCCTACATCACCTTTCCCATTGATGACCGCCGCAAAACCGGTTTCCTGTACCCCCAGTTCGGCTCCTCCAGCGCCGGCAGTGGCGGCTATCTGGCCTTACCGTATTACCTGAACCTGGCGCCCCATTACGATGCCACGCTGACACCCCAGTACATTCATGGCCGTGGGCTGTTCACCGAAGTAGAAGGGCGTTACCTGAGCCGTTTTGGTGAATCGGTCCTGCAACTGGGTTATATCGACAACGATTCCGCCTTCAAGACTGACAATCCAGGCGAGGGTGGCGATCGCTGGGCGCTGGATTTCACCACCCGAGCCCGGTTTGGCAGCGGCTGGACCGGTTACGGGGACTATTCGGTGGTCTCTGACCAGGACTACCTCAGCGACCTCAACCGCTCCCTGGAAATCGATCAGGCAACGCACCTGCAACGTCGCGGTGGTGTGCGTTATTCCGGCAATAACCAGTATTTCGACGCCTACCTGAACGGTTACCAGACCATCCGGGACCGGATTGCCGATGTCGACAAGCCCTACGCCCAGTTGCCGGAGATTCTCTACGCCGGAACCGGCGAATTCGGGCACGTTGAGGCCAATCTCGAGAGCCAGTACACCTGGTTCTATCGCGACAACGAGAATCTGACCGGCCTGGACCGGGCCAACGGCCAGCGGGTTCGAGCCATTCCGGAGCTGGCCCTGCCTGTGCGCAGGCTCTGGGGTTTCACCCGACCGTCGGTCAGTCTGGATTACACCCGCTATGACCTGGAAGATTACACTCAGGGCAGCGGCAGCTTTGACCGAACGGTGCCGGTGTTTGAGTGGGATAACGGGTTGTATTTTGACCGCCGCTCCAGCTTGTTCGATGTGCCGTACAATCAGACCTTGGAGCCCCGGCTGTATTACGCCTGGGCCGATGCCGATGCTGACCAGAATCACATCCCGGACTTTGATACCGGGCTCAAGAGCTTCCGCTTCGACCAGTTGTTTGAGCGGGATCGCTTCACTGGCGGTGACCGGGTGGGTGACGCCAACCAGTTGACCGTGGCGCTGACCAGCCGGTTCAATGACTTGCTGACCGGGGCGGAGCGTGCCAGGGTCAGCATCGGGCAGGTACGCTATTTTGATGACCGGGAAGTGGACCTGTTCGGCCAGGGTGCCTCCGACAGAAGCCGCTCACCGCTGGCCGGTGAGCTGGTGTTGAATCCGCTGGAGAACCTGGAGATTCGCAGTGCCGGCCTGTGGGACCCCGACACCCAACAAACCGAAGAAGGCCGAACCCAGCTTATCTTCCACTCGCGGGATTATCGTTACCTTGCCACCCTGGGTCACACCTACAGCCGACCGGAAGAGTTGGAACAGAGTGATGTCGGCGTTGTTTTCCCGGTGACCAACCGCATCAGCGGCATCGGCCGCTGGGTTTATGATTCCGGCCTGGAGCGTACTGTTGGTACCCTGGCGGGCATTGAATATAACAACTGCTGCTGGAGCGTTCAGGTAGTTCACCAGAACTACCTGACGGACGATGAACAGCTGGATAACCGTGTGCTGTTCCGCATTGAACTGAAAGGGCTCGGGGGTAGTGGTGGCGCCTCCGACAATATTTCTGATGCCATCTACGGCTATGGCGAACGCGAGCGCCGCCGTTTTGGAACTCCGCGCCGTTAAAACGAACCAATGTCATCAGCCAGCCTGTTCTGAAGGCCTGGCTGGGAATGTACACATCAAGAGGTGATTATGAAGGCGACGTTACGCCACGGACTGACACTGCTGCTGACCATGGCCATGCTGGCTGTGTCGGTTTCTGCCCACGCCGAGCGAAAAGTGCTGGACCGGGTGGTTGCCATTGTGGACGACGATGTCATCCTCCAGACCGAACTGGATGCACGGGTGAACACAATCGTTGGCCGTCTCAGTGCTCAGGGGACTGGCCTGCCGCCCCGGCAATTGCTGGAAGAGCGGGTATTGGAACAGCTGATTTCCGAATCGCTCCAGTTGCAGATGGCGGACCAGATGGGGATGCGCATCAGCGATAACGAGCTGAACGAGACCCTGGCCAATATTGCTCGTAGTAACGGCTTGAGCCTGGAGCAGTTTGAAGAGCAACTGGCGGAAGAGGGCGTTACCTACCAGCAGGCCCGGGAACAGATCCGTAATGAAATGTTGTCTGGCCGGGTGCAGCAGCGCCGGGTTGGCAACCGGGTCCGAATCACTGACCGGGAGGTTGAGAATTACCTGCAGGCCCAGGCCGGCCGGGGGCCGGATGCTGAGGAATACCGCCTGGCTTATATCTTTATCCAGGTAGATGACCCCGGTAACGAGGATTCCGTTGAGCAGGCTCGCGCAAAAGCGGAAAACCTGCGCCAGCAGATCATCGATGGTCGCGACTTCCGGGAAGTGGCGGTTGCCGAATCGGATGCTGGCAACGCTCTGGAAGGCGGCGATATGGGCTGGCGTACAGAGAGTCAGTTGCCATCACTGGTTGCGCCGGTGGTGCCGAACATGGAAGTAGGCGTGCCCTCAGAGGTGCTTGAGAACAACAGCGGGTTCCACCTGGTGACGGTCATGGACAAGCGTGGCGGCGAGGAAGTAACGGTGATCCAGCAGCACCGGGTGCGTCATATCCTGGTTCGCCCATCGGAAGCCGTGACCGAGGCGCAGGCTGAAACCCGCATTCGTGATATCTATCGGCAACTGCAGGACGGTGCGAGCTTCGCGGCACTGGCCCGGGAATTGTCAGATGATCCGGTGTCCGGCTCTGATGGTGGCAACCTGGGGTGGGTCAGCCCAGGCCAGATGGTTCCGGCTTTCGAGCAGGCCATGATGGAGGCCGAGGTGGGCGAGATATACGGGCCGGTGCGGTCCCAGTTTGGCTGGCACATTCTGCAGGTTGAAGAGCGCCGGCAGCAGGACGTTACTGCAGAAAACCAGGAGTCCCAGGCCCGGCAAGCTATCTATCAGCGCAAGTTTGAAACTGAACTGCAGAACTGGCTCAGGGAAATCCGCGATGAAGCCTTTGTCGAATTCAAGGGAGAATATGCAGACCTGAATCCGAACAGTGAGGAAAACGACGCGTCATGACGACACCGGTGATTCTGGCTCTGACCGCCGGCGAGCCAGCGGGCATAGGGCCGGAACTGTGCCTGCAGCTGGCCCTTGAACCGCGCCAGGCCGGCATCGTAGTGGTGGCCAGCAAAGCGCTGCTGGCTGACCGTGCCCGGCAGCTTGGCCTGTCGGTGGTGCTGCATAACTGGCGCCCGGGCCAGACGCCGGACACCCGGGCTGGCCATGTGTCGGTGTGCCACGTGGAGGGCTGCACCTCGACGGTGGCGGGTCAATTGAACGCTGGCAACAGCCAGTATGTGCTCGATACGTTGACCACCGCCGCCAGGGGCTGCCTGAACGGTGATTTTGACGGCATGGTGACCGCACCGGTGCATAAGGGCGTGATCAACGATGCCGGTATTGCCTTCAGCGGCCATACAGAGTTCCTGCAGGAACTCTGTGGTGTTGAACGGGTGGTGATGATGCTGGCCACGGATGAGCTTCGGGTGGCCCTGGTAACCACTCACTTACCCCTGAAAGACGTTTCTGCGGCGGTTACGCCAGAACGGCTGAGCCAGGTAACGCGTATTCTCAATGCTGACCTGAAGACCTTCTTCGGCATTGAACAGCCTCGCATCCTGGTGGCGGGCCTGAACCCCCACGCCGGCGAGGGTGGCCACCTGGGCCGGGAAGAGATCGAAGTGATCGAGCCGACCCTGGATAAGCTCCGGGCCGAAGGTATTAAACTGACCGGCCCGTTGCCGGCCGATACCCTGTTCACCCCCCACTGGCTGGATAACGCTGATGCGGTGCTGGCCATGTACCACGACCAGGGCCTGCCGGTACTGAAATTTCAGGGCTTTGGCCGGGCGGTCAACATCACCCTGGGCCTGCCCATTGTCCGTACCTCGGTAGACCACGGCACCGCCCTGGACCTGGCAGGCACCGGCAAGGCCGACGCCGGTAGCCTGCACACCGCCATTCGCGTAGGCGAACACATGGCCCGCTGCCGCCGGGCGGCTATTGCCGGAGAGTCATCATGAGTAACCATCCTGGCCACAAGGCCCGTAAACGCTTCGGCCAGAACTTCCTTCATGATCCGGGCGTGATCGAGAAGATTGTCCGGTCCATCAATCCGAAACCGGACGATGCCATTGTCGAAATCGGCCCTGGTCTGGGTGCCATCACCGAAGAGATTCTGGCGGTTAATCCGCGCCTGCAGGTGGTGGAGCTGGACCGGGACCTGATTCCGGTGCTGCGCACCAAGTTCTTCAATTACCCGGAGTTCCGGATTCACGAAGCCGATGCCTTGAGTTTCGATTTCAGCCAGCTGGTGGTCGATGGTCGCCCACTGCGAATTGTCGGCAACCTGCCCTATAACATTTCAACACCGCTGATTTTCCATCTGCTGGCGCAGTCCGGGGTGGTCCAGGACATGCACTTCATGCTGCAGAAAGAAGTGGTACAGCGGCTGGCGGCCACGCCGGGTGACAATAATTATGGCCGACTGGGTATCATGGCCCAGTACTTCTGCAAGGTGCAGCCGCTGTTTGAAGTGGGCCCGGGCGCTTTCCGGCCGGCCCCGAAAGTGGATTCTGCCATCGTCCGGCTCGTGCCCCACAAGGAATTGCCGCACCCGGCCAAGAACCTGAAGACCCTTCAGGCCGTGGTGCGCACCGCCTTCAACGCGCGCCGGAAAACCCTGCGCAAGGCGCTGGCGGCCCTGGTGACGGTGGAGCAGTTGCAGTCTGTGGGCATCAACGACGGCCTGCGGCCGGAAAACCTGAGCCTGGCCGATTACGTCAAGATAGCCGATTTGCTGGCGGACTCCGGCCCGCTTAATGTCGAGGTGGATGAGGTAAGTAATGACTGACTACGCCATTGGCGATATTCAGGGCTGTTATGACCGGTTGCGGGATGTTCTGGCGAAAGTGGATTTTTCGCCCTCCCGGGACCGGCTCTGGGTGGCGGGCGATCTGATTAATCGCGGGCCGGCCTCACTGGAAACCCTGCGCTACATTGAAAGCCTGGGCGACGCTGCCGTGGTGGTGTTGGGTAACCATGATTTGCACTTGCTGGCGGTTGCCCTGGGTGGCCACAGCCCGAAGCGCAAAGACACCCTGCACGATATCCTGGATGCACCGGACCATGACCGCCTGATCCACTGGCTGCGCCAACAATATCTGTGCGTGCACGACGAAAAACGTAACCTGGTTATGGCCCATGCCGGGCTGCCTCATATCTGGAGCGTGGACCAGGCAGTGGCCTGTGCCCGGGAAGTAGAAGCCGTGATCCGGGGCGGGCAGGCGCAGGAATATTTCAGCCAAATGTATGGCAATCAGCCGGAGCGCTGGTGTGATACCCTCACTGGTATGGACCGTTGGCGGGTGATCACCAACTACTTCACCCGGATGCGCTTTATCGCCGAAGACGGCAGCCTGGAGCTGGCCACCAAAGAGTCGGCGGATAATGCACCGCCGGGCTTCGCGCCCTGGTTTACCTACCCCCGGAAAGACGATGTAAAGGTGATCTTCGGCCACTGGGCTGCGCTGGAAGGCAACACCGGCAGTGACCGGTTTATCGGCCTGGATACCGGCTGTGTCTGGGGTGGCGCCCTGACCCTGATGAATCTGGATTCCGGGGAGCTGATTCACTGTGACTGCGCTTAAACCCTCAGAAGCGGTGATTCGCTGGGCTCTGATGATGGGGGCTTTGGCCGGCCTGTTGGCGGTGATGGCGGGTGCCTTCGGTGCCCACGGTTTGCGCCACATGGTGAGCGAGCGGGGCCTGGAAGTGTTCCAGACGGCTGTCAGTTACCAGATGTACCACGCCCTGGTGCTGGTGGTAGCGAGCCTGATGCCGGCTCTGGGCTTGTCCCAGCGGCTACTTGGCGTCGCTTGCGGCTTCTGGCTCGCAGGCATTGTGCTGTTCAGCGGCAGCCTGTATCTGCTGGTGTTGTCCGGCCATCACTGGCTCGGGCCGGTTACGCCGATTGGCGGTGTCTGTTTCATGATTGGTTGGGCCCTGCTGGTTGCGGCGGCCCTGAAAAAGTAGCGGAGGTGATCCGAACCATGCAGGTCCAGGTAAATGGTGAGCACATGGAACTCCCCGGTGGAGCAACCATTGCGACCTTGATTGAGCACCTCACGCTGGCCGGGAAACGGGTCGCGGTTGAGGTCAACGAAGATATTGTGCCCCGCAGTCAGCACCCGAGTTTCACCCTGAGCGATGGCGACCGGGTGGAAGTGGTGCACGCCATCGGCGGCGGTTAAGTTTGCGTTCAGCTGAACGCGCCCCCTCTTTTCACTGAACTCAGGTAGGTTATGACAGATACCCCGGAAATCCAGCTCCCCGAAGACAAACCCCTGGAAATCGCAGGCAAGGTTTACCAGTCCCGCTTGCTGGTGGGCACTGGCAAGTATCACGACCTGATGGAAACCGGCCACGCCATTGAGGCCAGTGGCGCCGAGATCGTGACCGTGGCGGTGCGCCGTACCAACCTCGGCCAGAACCCGGACGAGCCGAACCTGCTGGATGTCATTTCCCCGAGCACCTACACCATCCTGCCCAACACAGCCGGCTGTTACACCGCCAAAGACGCGGTACGCACCTGCAAGCTGGCCCGGGAACTGCTGGACGGCCACGACCTGGTGAAACTGGAAGTGCTGGGTGAACACAAAACCCTGTACCCCAACATGCCGGAAACCCTGACCGCCGCCGAAGAGCTGATCAAAGACGGTTTCAAGGTGATGGTGTACTGCTCCGACGATCCGCTGCTGGCCATGCGTCTGGAAGAAATGGGTTGCGTGGCGATCATGCCCCTGGGCGCCCCCATCGGCTCAGGCCTGGGTATCCAGAACCGCTACAACATCCGGCTGATCGTCGAGAACGCCAAGGTACCGGTACTGGTAGACGCTGGCGTTGGTACCGCCTCGGATGCCACCATCGCCATGGAACTGGGCTGCGACGGCGTACTGATGAACACCGCCATCGCCCAGGCCAAAGACCCGATCAAAATGGCCAACGCCATGCGCCTGGCCATCGAAGCCGGCCGCGAGGCCTACCTTGCTGGACGTATGCCGAAGAAGCTGTACGCCAGTGCGTCGTCACCGATTGACGGCACTTTCTTCTAAAAGAATATAAAACCTTAGCCACGGACGGCACGGACAAAAAGCTTACTCGCAGTGTCCGTGCAGGTCCGTGTTGTCCGTGGCCAAAAAAACAGAGCGCTGTAGTACTGATATGACCACTCAGAAACCCAGCCGGCGGGACACCATCCTGCAGGCCGTTGTTGAATTGCTGCAAAACGACCCCGGGGCCCGGATTACCACCGCCGGCCTGGCTAAAACCGTGGGTGTCACCGAAGCGGCCTTGTACCGGCACTTTCCCAGTAAGCGGAAAATGTTCGAAGCCCTGATCGAATTTGCCGAGGAGGCGGTGTTCTCCCGTTGCCAGGTGGTGCTTCAGGAGCAGGAAGATGTGCGGGTTCGCCTTCAGCAGCTGGTGCATCTGGTGTTGGTGTTCGCTGAGCGTAATCCGGGTTTGTGTTGCGTGCTGACGGGCGATGCCCTGATGGGCGAGGATGAGTCCCTGCGCAAGCGCGCATCCCAGTTCTTCGAGCGTTTGGAAACCCAGTTTCGCCAGACTCTGAAAGAGGGTGAAATCCGCCAGGGCCTGCGGCCTCGAACCAGCGCGGCCCGTGGTGCAGATTTCGTGATGGTGTTTCTGGAAGGCCGCACCCAGCGGTTCGTGCGGTCCTCATTCTCCCGTTTGCCCTCGGCTGATTTCGACGAGGCTTGGAGTCTGGTTTCCGAGGCCGTCTGGGGTTGAGCCTTGGAGTTCTATTACGCCTAGCCTGTCGATTTTGGGAGTGTTGTGGGCGGGGGTTGCCTTCGCAGAAACGCTACAAGCACGTCCGTGTGCGCTTCGCTCCGGCCATCCCTGGCCTTCGAGATTCTGCGAAGGCAACCCCCGCCCACAACGATCGGATTTCGGTGATATACCCAGTTCACTGAAACCGAACTGGATTTATCGCTGGTTTACAGAGAAAAGTGGCGCTGTTAATGCGATTTCCGTGAAGTTCGAAAGGCACTGGCTGGAGGCCCTTTCCCGAAATCTCGGAGGCCAGGGATGGCCGGAGCGAAGCGCACATGGATGTGCTCGTAGCGTTTTCGGGAAAGGGCCTCCCGCCAGTGCCCAACCGCGCAAATTGCGCAGGCTAGGCGTGCCCAAACTCCCAACCCAGACCGCCAGAAACAAACACCCCAGCTTCAGTCATACCCCGAAGCAGAACGGAGTATGGAACGCACGGGCTCCCATACGGCCGGGGCGGAGATGAGGATATCGCGGCCCCAGAGATCGGCCGGGTAGTCATCGGGCACGTCGCCGAAGTGGCCCACCGTGGCGCCGGCTTCCCAGGCGATCAGGCGGGCGGCGGCGAAGTCCCAGGGGCTGACGTTCTCGTAGTAGATATCCAGCCGGCCACAGGCCACCCAGCAGATATCCAGGGCCGCCGAACCAATGCGGCGCAGGTCCCGGCACTGGTGAATCATTGCATCCAGCCGCCTTACCAGCGGTTCCAGGTTGTCCTTGGTGTAGGGGAAGCCGGTGGCAAACAGGCTTTGCCGGGGTTCCGTAGCGCCGCTGTGGCTAATGGCCTGGCCGTTAAAGGTGGCGCCTTCGCCTTTGGTGGCCCGGAAGGTTTCATTCGGGAACGGCGCGTGTACCACACCTACCTGCACCTGACCGCGTTCCGCATAGGCAATCGACACCGCCACCTGCGGGTGACCATAGGCGTAGTTTACCGTGCCGTCGATGGGGTCGATGATCCACAGCGGGGTGTCCAGTTCTTCTGCCTGTGACAGGTCCGGCATGGTTTCTTCAGACAGTATGCGGTGATCGGGGAAGCGTTCGCGGATGGCGCCGGTGATGAACTCGTCGGCCATCACATCGGCGTGGGTGACCAGTTCCGTCTGCTGCTTGTAGTCGGTGCGCAGAGTATTTTGTTCGCGCTCGTGGCGGATCAGCTCGCCGGCCTCCCGGGCCAGGGCTTCGGCAAAATCGGTGATTTCGCGCAGAGAAACAGAATCAGACATGGCACCCCCGGTTGGAAAACGTGAGGGTGCCAGTCTAACACGGCAGGCTTACAGGCTGTTCAGCCACTTCTCCATCTTGTCCATGGCCAGCACGATGCGCGGGCAGGCTTGTTTGACGAAATCGTCACCCAGCTCCTGTTCGGCATAGTCACCGCCGGCCAGAGCCAGGGCCTGGGTGCCGTCGAAATCCACGAACGCCAGGCGCGCACCCATGTGGTCCGGTACAAAGCCGAAGTCACTGGAGGGCAGGATGGCCACGCCGGTGTCTTCGAGCAGGGCGGTGCAGAACGCCTGGGCGGTCTTGATATCCCTGCGGGCCAGTTTGTCACTGACGCTGGAGAAATCCGGGAACAGGTAGAAGGCGCCCTCTGGCTTCTGCACCACCGCGCCCATGGCGGTGAGGCGGGTATAAACGTACTCACCCACCACTTTCAGCACCCGCCGGGACTGCTTCAGGTACTCGTCGATATCCTCGCCACCGTCAAAGGCGGTGATGGCAGCGTGCTGGATGGGCGCGGCGGTTGAGGTAAAGGTCTCACTGGCAATAATCGCCATGGCATCCTGCAGCGGGCGCAGCTCTGGCGGGAAGATGAAGGTGCCCAGGCGCCAGCCACCCGCACCCAACCACTTGCTCATGCCGGTGCTGATGATGGTGCCTTCCGGGTAATAGCGGGCGATGGACTTGTGCCGGCCTTCAAAGTGAACCTCACCGTAGATTTCATCCGACAACAGGATCAGGTTGTACTTGCGGGCCACGTTGGCGATGGCCAGCAGCTGGTCTTCGGTGTAGGTGCAACCGGTGGGGTTGGACGGGTAGTTCAGGATCAGGATGCGCGGGCGTGACGGGTCATCCCGGCAGATGATGTCCAGCTCTTCCGCGGTCAGCTGCCAGTTGTTTTCCGCATGGGTGGGCAGCCAGTGTACCGAACGGCCGATGATGCGGGCCTGGGGGGCGTAGGATACCCAGCTCGGCCGCGGAATCAGCAGGTCGCCGTAGTAGGCCAGTTGCAGGATGAACAACAGCTCTTTTGAGCCCGGGCCAATCAGCACGTCTTCCCAGGTGCAGCGCATGCGCTCCGCTCGGTTGATGTAACCGGCGATGGCTTCACGCAGGCCCTTGAGGCCTTTCACCGGCAGGTAGTCTTTCTCGTGGGCATGCTCTTTGAGGGCATCAACCACGCGCTCTGGTACCGGGAACGGAGACTGGCCCAGGCCCAGTTTGATGATGTCCTTGCCCTCGGATCGTAGCTGGTTACTCAGCTCGTTGATGCGCAGGGTGGAAGAGGGCTGGATGCCCCGAACGTTCAGGTTGATGGCGAAGCGGTGGTCTTTTTTGATGTCCATTGTCCCGGTCTGTTGGTTGGTGGTGACAACGGCAGTATAGGAAACCCAAACATATCTGCGATACCGATGCGGATAGGGGATTGCCGAAGGTTGTGGGCAGACCTTCGTCGAATGATCTTTCAATCTGGATAAGAAAATTGTTAACCAGGCCAAAAAGTGCCTGGCCTGACTGGCTTATAGTAGCGTATCCGCAGTAACAAAAAGAAACAGTGCGGGAGACTGTGAATGATTGCGACAACGCCTGGTTGGGGTGCCGAAGCTACCCCTGCATCGGCAGCATCGCTCTTTGAAAGGGTGCTGTTGGTGGATGACCATGCGCTGTTTGCTCAGGGACTGGCGGGTCTGATTGAGCAGGAGCTGCTGGCAGCGCAGGTGAACATTGTCTCGTCGGTTGAGGTGGCCGCCGATGCTCTCAGGCACGATGGCGGCATTGACCTGGTGCTGCTGGATGTTGCCCTTAACGGTGAGGTCGGCCTCTCTCTGTTTGCCCGGCTGTCTGATCAGCGCGCCAGGCCACCCATTGTTATTATTTCCAGCAGTGATGATGAAGAAACGGTGCGAGCCGCCAGGGCCGCCGGTGCCCGCGGGTTCCTCGCCAAATCCGCCGGAAGGGCGTCACTGGTGCGGATGATGCGGGCCGTGGCGCAGGGGCAGAGTTACTTTCCCGGTGGCGTGACGGCTTTCTCTACTGATGAGCTTCCTCTGACGCCAAGGCAGCGGGAAGTGTTGTCACTGCTGGCTCAGGGCTTCCCCAACAAACGCATCTGCCAAAGCCTTGACCTGACGGAGCACACCGTGAAAACCCACCTGAAGGCGATTTTCACCCAGCTTGGCGTTCATAACCGGACGGAGTGCGTTAATAAGGCTCGCAAGCTCGGCTGGCTGTAACGGCGGGCAGCTCAACCCAGAATACGCTACCCTGTTTCGGTGGGGATTCCACACCACAGCGGCCACCCATCAGGCCGGTGAATTCCCGGACAATGGTCAGTCCCAGGCCAAGCCCCGGGCAGGATGCCGGACTGGAACCCCGGATGTAAGGCTGGAACAGCTGTTCCCTGAGTTCCGGCTCTACTCCTGTGCCGTTGTCGGCCACCAGCAGCCTTACCCTGTGATCCTGACACTGGCTGCTGACGGTGATGGTATTGCCACCGCTATGGTCGGCTGCGTTGATCACCAGGTTCTGGAGAATTCGCAGTAACAGGCCGGGGTCGGCCAGGACTGGATAACCGGCGGGCGGCGCGGCAATGGTGAGGGTTATGTCGCGCCGTATCAGTGTCTCCGCCATCAAATCGTCCAGCTCCTGAACCACCGCCTCCAGACTGACCGGCTGTATCTCCGGCCGAATCATCCCTTCACTTAGGCGGGCGCTGTCGAGCACGGTACCCAGTAAGCGGCGCAGTTGGGCCACCATATCCTTCAGTTGGGCTATAACGATGCTCTGATGGTCGTTGTGACCGGCGGGCTTCAGGTTCTCCAGCGTGATGTGAATGGCGTTGAGCGGCTGGCGCAGGTCGTGGCTGGCGGCGGTAATCAGTTCGGTTTTCCGCCGGCTTTCATCTTCGGTGGCCTGGTGCATCAGATCCAGCAGCTGGCGGTCCAGAAAGTGCGCGCGATGCCGGTATTCGCTGACCCAGGAGCCGATCATGCCGATGGCATTGGCGGTCAGCAGAAAGAATCCGTTACTCAGGATGGCGGTGACAGGCGTGCCGGCAAAGGCCTCTGCGCTCAGGTAGGTGACCATTAGAAAGCCGGAACTGATGGTGGCGGTTTTGAAAGGCAGCCCCATGGCGAAATAGCCGAACATGAGCATCAGGATCATGCCCTCATAGGGCAGTGGATAGCCCTGTTGGCGGGCAGCCAGAATAATAGCAATCACGCCGATACCGCCGACCAGATAAGCGGTGGTGTACAGTCTCTCGAACGTCTGATCGGAAGGCTTGTCCTGAAAGGCGAGTACGAGCACCAGAATGATCATCGGGCAGACTAAGCCCAGGCGCACCCCGGCGGTGATGCTGGCCAGCTCCGGAGGCAGGGTGAGGATGTCAACGAGTGCATAAACCAGATACAGCATCAGGCCGGCAATCGATACGGGCCGCGCCCGTTGCCGAATCATGGCGGATCTGGAATCCCGGTAAACCGTCTCCAGCCCGGGGGTAAAGTTCAGCGACCTGAAACCCAAAGCTTGCTGTTGTTGGATTTGTTCAGCGTTCATATCGGGCCCTGCTGCGTAGTCACCCGATTGTAATACGTGGCCGCGCCGGGTTCAGGCGCTGGCGCACATTCTGATCAGCTTTGATCCAGCAGCTTCAGTCTTGCCCACGTCTGTTCCTGCTCAGTCCGGAAGTGTTGTTGCAGTAGCTGCTCCTGATGTTGCTGTTGTTCTTCATCGGCCAAACCATTGGTAACGCTGCTTTGCAGGTCTTTACGGAAGCTCTCGAACCGGTTTTGGAATGCCTCCTGTTGTTGCAGATAGCTGACTACGCCCTCAACGCTCTGGCGATCAAGCCCCAGCTCAGTGAGTCGTTGTCCTGCTGCTTCCGGGGAGGTGGCGGACTCTACGGCCAGAACCCGCTCCTGATGCTGTTGTGCGCTGGACTCCAGTTGCTGTTCCGTGGTCTTCAAGGTGTCTGGCAGCTGGTTTCGGTGCCATTCCACCAGGGCCTGTTTGCCCTGATCAGTCAAATCGCTACGCTGCTGAATGGCGAGCGTGGCCAGGGTGTATTCGTTGTAGGCTTCTTCCATGCCAAAGAAGGCTTGATGAGCCTCGGGTGTAAAGGTGTGCTGCCGCAGGCCTTTCAGCTGGGCCAGAGCATTGCCGAGGGCGGACAGTTGATAAGCAGGCTCATGCTGATGGGCCGGGTCCAGTTCGGTTTGCATGACCGCCAGGGACGCCTGTTTGTAATCCAGGTACTGATCCAGTAACGCCAGGGCTTGTTGTGCCGCGCGCTCGGGCAGGTGTTGGCGAGCCAGTTGCTGGATCTGGCCAATGGCGGTTTCCGGTGACACCTCGCCAACGGTGCTCAGGAAATAATCGAAGAAATCCCTGACTTCCAGATTCACGATCAGCTGACCGTTGTCGTCTGCCCGCAGAGCGCCATCTATCTCGGTGCCCTCTAATGAGGGCGCAAATGGATTCGGGCCCAGGGACGCCGGGGTTCGGGTTTCAGCAACCGGTGTGTTGGGGGCGCCGATGGCTGCCGCTTCATGGCGTGTTGAGCCAGAAGGGCGGGCGGATTCTTCGTCGGCCGGCTGGGTTGTGGTGTTGGCAATGACTGTCTCTGCTTGCGGCGTCAGTGCCCACCAGAGACCACTGCCGGCGACAACGGCCAGCAGTGCTCCGGGAAGCACCCATCGACGCAATGCGATGGGTTTTCTCATCATAGTTTTCTCACAATCCGCGGTTCTTCAAACGATTGGCGTGGCTGCGGTACAGGCTGACCGGGTTGGTCCAGAGTGAACGCGCGCCCAGCAGATGGTTGATGGCATCGACATGGTTCATGTCGTAATGGGTACCGATGACATTGCCCATCATGGTGGAGCAAACACCCACCAGGCCATCGCTTGGCTCGCTGCCGAAGGCCAGGGAGGTTACCCCAAGGAACGGGTCGGTGATGTCGAATACGTTGGTCCAGATGCCGCGCCCGGTCCAGGAGAAGAACTTCACCCGGTTGCCGTTGATCCAGACGTCTTCATCGGTGCCGGCACAGGCATTGCGATTGACGCCTTTCCAGCCCAGGGCATTGTTCAGGTTGGTGGTGCCGGGCGTGGTCAGGGTTTCGAGGGCGGCGACGCCATCCTGAGGGTTGTTGGAACCGGACAAAGCGTTGATCAGGCCACCGAGGGCATTGGCGATGGCATCAACGCCGCCTTCAACGTAACTGCCGGGAGGAAGGACGCCCCGGATAACATCCGCGACTTTTGAGCCTTTGTTCACGCCGTTGATGGAGGTGACCGAGGCAATGCGGTGGGGGATCAGGGAGGCGGTTACCCGGGAGGTGGGCGCACCCTGGCTATGTGCCATCAGGTTGACTTTGGAATGCTCCAGGCTGTTCACATAGTTCGCGAGCTGCTGACCGCGCTGCTCACTGCTGTTCACAAACGAAACGCTGGCGGTGTAAACCTTTGCACCACTGCGCTCCAGGTTCCACGGGATGGTATGGAAGTAGTTGACCAGACCACCGATGGTGTTGAAGCCGGTCACCCCATGAACCAGCACGATCGGGTGGCGGGTCTGAGTGTAACTGGCGTGGCTCACCATTGAGAAAACCAGCATGAGGACAGCGGCCATCAGCCGGAGAGGCATGGCAATTTGCATAAAAGACTCCTGTTGTTTTTGTTTGGTTGTCGTAATGCAACAGGAAGTATTGCCCGGCCGTTGGTGCAGGGGTAATCGCCCATTTGGGTGAGGTGGTTTTCCAGGGCCTCCTGGGCGGTCAGAAGCGGTGGGGTTCCAGCTCCATGTGCTCTATGTGGCGACCGAGCATGATGATGCGCCCGGTGTAACGTTCTTCGCCGGTGGTGGTGAAATCAAACAGGAACCTGCGCCATACCCGGAGCTTGCCGTTGCGGTCGCGCTTGAACCAGAGCCCACGCAGGTAGACGGCGTCATCCAGTAACAACACATCCATGGTCTTGCAGTAGCGGTGTGCCGCCTGTAACACGAAGTCTTTGATGTCTTTGGCTTTCCACCAGTACCAGATGGCAAAGCCGGCGACAAACAGCCAGAAGAGGTTTCCGAGGGTCAAAGTGCTGACAATCCCGATGTTTGGGTTGATTGGCCGGTTGTTCTAACCGCTGGATCGCCAGACTATCCTATTGTGCCGGTGTGGGGAATTGCTGTTTTCGGATATCGTCTGCGGCCCACGGCGATAGCCCGCCGCGGGCGCAGCTTTATGTGATCAGTGGCTGCCGAGGGTGGCCGCCTCTGCATTGTTGTCGCCCTCATCGGCCGCAGAGCCATGATGATCTCGTGCCAGCAGAATGTAGAAGGCCGGCAGTACGAATACGGTAAACAACGTGCCGATACCCAGTCCGGCACTGATGGTCAGGCCAATCGCAAACCGGCTCTCGGCCCCCGGGCCCACCGCAATCAGCAGCGGCACCATGGCAAAGATCAGTGCCAGGGAGGTCATGATGATCGGGCGCAGGCGAATGGCCGCAGCTTCAATCACCGCATCCACCTTGTTCAGGCCTTTCTCTTTCTGCAGCAGGTTGGCGAACTCCACGATCAGGATGCCGTTTTTCGACACCACACCAATCAGGGTAATCAACCCCACCTGGGTGTAGATGTTCATGGAGGCAAAGCCGAGCACGATAAACGCCATGGCGCCGGCAACAGACATGGGCACCGACACCAGGATGATGAACGGATCGCGCCAGCTTTCGAACTGTGCCGCCAGTACCAGGTAGATAACCAGCAACGACAGGAAGAAGGTCACCATCAGAGCGCTGCCCTGGGTGGCCAGCTGCCTCGACTCGCCGGTATAGTCAAAGCTGAAGCCTTGCGGGAATACCTCGGCTGCGGCCTGCTCCATAAAGTCCATGGCGGAGCCAGCTGCCACGCCGGGCATGATCACGCCCTCGAGAGTCAGCGAGTTCAACTGGTTGAACTGGGTCCGGTTGGAAGGTTCCACCTCTTCACTGAAGCTGACCACACTGGATAGTGGCACCAGTTGGCCATTGCCGGCGCGGATGTAATAGTCGTCCAGTGCTTCACGGCTGGCACGGAAGTCATTACCCACCTGCGGAATCACCTGATAGGAGCGGCCTTCCATATTGAAGCGGTTGATGTATCCGCCGCTGAGCATACTGGCGAGCGACTGGCCGACATCACGCATGGACAGGCCCAGGTCTGCCACCCGGTCCCGGTCTACGTTGATGCGGGTAACGGGCTTGTCGAAGTTGATGGATTTCTGCAGGAACATGAAGTTGCCGCTCTGCATGGCTTTGCCAAGAAGTTCGTCGGCGACTTCATTCAACTGTTCGTAGGTGCCACCGGTGGTCACTACAAACTGGAACGGCAGGCCGCCACCCGAACCAGGCAGGGCCGGTAACGGGAACACCGCCGTCTGCAATCCGGTCACTTTTTTGAGTTCGGAATCCAGCATGGGCTGTACCTCGAACTGGCTGATCTCCCGCTCACTCCACGGAGCCAGCTTGAAACCACCAAACACGGCGTTCGGGCTGGTGATACCAAGAATCATGAAATCCTCGTTGTAGCCGGGCACGCCGGACATCCGCTCCTGAACCTCCTGGCCATGATCAAACAGATACTCCAGCGTCGAGGTTTGCGGCCCCAGCCCCTGGTAAAACAGGATGCCCTGGTCCTCGGTGGGTGCCAGCTCATTCTGGCTCATCATCACCATAAAATAGATAGAACCCAATACCACGACGGCGAAGAACACCACCACCGACTTGGTCTGCATCAACGAGGTAAGCGCAGCTTTGTAGGCATTGGCGAGGCCATTAAAGGTTTTTTCAACCAGCACCTCGAAGCGCCCGGGATTGCCATGGGGTTTCAGCACCTTGCCGGAGAGCATGGGTGAGAGTGTCAGGGCAACGATGCCGGAGATCACAACCGTACCCGCCAGGGTGAAGGCAAATTCAGTAAACAGCGAGCCCACCAGGCCGCCCATAAACCCGATTGGCGCATACACCGCCACCAGCGTAGTGGTCATGGCGATGATCGGTGTGGCCATTTCACGGGCGCCATTGAGCGCAGCGTCAAACCGTGATTCGCCCTGCTCAATGTGCCGGTGCACGTTCTCCACCATGATAATGGCATCGTCCACCACCAGCCCGATCGCCAGAACCAGGGATAGCAGGGTCAGCAAGTTCAGTGAGAAACCGAAGATCAGCATGATAAACGCGCCGCCAATCAGCGACAGAGGCACCGCCACAGATGGCACGATAGCAGCGCGAATCGAGCCGAGGCAGAGGAACACCACCACCAGAACAATCAGCATAGCTTCCATCAGGGTACGGATGACTTCGTTGATGGAATCTTCAATGAAGTCGGAGGCATCGTAGGCCAGGCGCACATTCAGGCCGCTGGGTAGCTGGCTTTCGATGTCCGGTAACTCGTCTTTCACCAGGCCGGCGACGGTCAGCGGGTTGGCCCCCGGCGCCAGTTCGATGGCGACATAGGTAGCGGGCTCGCCCTTATAAAGCGCCAGCTGATTGTAGGTTTGAGAGCCAAGCTCCACCTCGGCAATGTCCCGTAACCGAATCAGGGTACCGTTTTGCTGCTTGACCACCAGGTTACGGAAGGCTTCTGGATCGGCAATGTCGGTATCACTGGTCAGGGCAATCTCGGTGTACTGGCCCCGGGTAGTGCCGACAGCGGCCTGATAGTTGTTGGCTCGCAGCTTGTCTGCCACTTCGACCGGGGTAAGATCCACCGCGGCCAGCCGCTCCGGGTCCAGCCACACCCGCAGAGCGAAAGCACGCCCCAACAGCTGGGCCTTGCCAACGCCAGACAGCGCCTGCAGCTTGGGCTGAACCACCCGGGTCAGGTAATCGGTAATCTGGGGGACTTCCAGCTCGGTACTGTAGAAAGCAATATACATCAGGGCCGTGTCGTCACCGGTGGTGGAGGTGATCACCGGGTCTTCTGCATCGCCGGGCAGCACGTTGCGCTGGCTGGCAACCTTGGCCTGAATTTCAGCGAGGGCGTCGTTGGCATCGTAATTCAGAACCATCTTGGCCTGAATCGTTGACACGCCCTGGGAGCTGGTAGAGGTCAGATAGTCGATGCCGCTGGCCTCGGCAATGGCCTGCTGCAGGGGCGTGGTGATAAATCCCTTGATCAGGTCAGAACTGGCCCCGGGGTAAGCGGTGGTGACCGTTACCGTGGTGCTTTCCAGTTTCGGGTATTGGCGGACTTCCATTTCCATGGCTGCCCGGGCACCGATCAGCAGAATCAGCAGGCTGACCACGGTGGCCAGCACCGGCCGGTGGACAAAAATGTCGGTGAATTTCATTACTCAGACGCCTCCTGCCCGGACTCGTCCTGGATTTCTACCCGCTGGCCTGCTCGCAGCCGCAGCAAACCTTTCGAGACCACGGTCTCGCCGGATTCAAGGCCTGAGAGAACCGCAGCCCGTTCGTTCCGGACCTCGCCCGTGGTGACGGTACGGCGCTCAACGACCAGTTCGCCATCATTATTCTCCTTCACGGCGAACACAAAGTTGCCGTAAGTGTTATAGGAGATGGCGGTTCTGGGGACCGTGACCACTTCGTTGTCCCTGGGCTGGCCTGTTTGAATCGTTGCGAACATTCCCGGGCGCAATTTGCCATCTTCGTTGTTGAGGGTGGCGCGGATACGAACCGTACGAGTCTCCGGGTTGACCGATGTGTTGATGGCACTGACTTCACCACTGAATGCCTCATCCGGCACAGCGGCCACCGTGACCGTTACCGGGTAACCACGGTCAACCTCCGGCAGGTACTTCTCGGACAGCGTGTAATCCACGTAGATAGGGTTCAGCATATTGATCTCGACAATAGGTGTACCCGTCGGGAGGTACTGCCCCTGGTCGACCATCCGGATGCCCAGGGTGCCGTCAAACGGTGCCCGGATCACTTTTTTGCTCAGTTGAGCCTCGGCTTCGTTTACCCGGGCTCGTGCGGCATCGTAGTTGGCCTTGGCCTCATCGTACTGTGATTGTGATACCGCGCGTTTGGGCAACAGGTCAGACACCCGCTTGAATTCCTGCTCCGCCAGTTGGGCCTCTGCCCGGCGAGTGCGCAGCGCCGCTTCGTCGATGGCGGCATCCAGGCGAATCAGTACGTCACCTTTCTGCACGGTATCGCCGGATTCAAAGTTGATGGACTCAATGACCCCCGGCACCTCGTTGGCCACCTCGATACCGTTAATGGCGTTTACACTGCCCACGGCCTTGATACTCGGCTGCCAGTTTTCCGTGGTGGCGTCGGTCACGGAAATGATGGCTGGGGGCTGAGGCTGGGAGAACATCTCCTGCATCTGGCCGAATTCATAGAACTTGTAACCGAAGATGCCGCCGAGGACGACACCCAGAAAAATGATGACGATGACAAAACGGGATGCGGTACGCATAGGTCTGTTCCTGGGCTAGGGTTCTTTAGACGGATAACGTCGCCGGGATGGGAAGGCTGACAGCTTTCCTTGCGCATCAGGGGGCGGCGACAGGCGGACGCTTAATGAGAATGCGTCAGCTTAACGACAACCAATAGGATGCTACAAAAAGCACTTCGGTTTGTCACCAGTTTGCCTCTAAATCTCAGTATATCTACTGCTATGAAACTACGATGACGTCGTCTTGCCGGATCTTGTGCTTTACGGATGTAAAATCGCAGTTTCGCATACATAATGGCACGGGAGTGTATCTGTTATGCTCCTGTCACGATGTGAACGGGTGAGAGGATCGAATGCAGCTAATTCTCGGCCTGGCCCTGGCGGCCGCCGTGTTTGTCATCTTGAAAAAATGGGGTGCCCTGTCACCGGAAGGCCAGAAAGCCGCCATATGGAAAGCGGTGCTGGTGGTAGGCGGCGCCCTGTTGTTGTTTATGGTGCTGACCGGGCGGATCCATGTGTTGACGGCAGCGGTTGCCGCGATCATTCCGTTGCTGCGCAAGCTGCCGGCGCTGTTGAAGTTTGCCCCCCTGGTTCGCCGAGCGATGGGTGATAACGAAGGGCCAGCTCCGGGTGGAGCGTCAGGTGCCCGAGCCAATGTGGCAACTCAGGGCCCGATGACCGAACAGGAAGCTTGTGACATCCTCGGTGTGAAGCCCGGCTGCAGCCGGGAGGAAGTGACCGCGGCCCACCGGCGGCTGATGCTTAAGGTACACCCGGACCGGGGTGGTAACGATTACCTGGCGGCCAAGCTCAATGAGGCCCGGGACCTGCTGCTCGGCAAACGGGCAGCTTGATCAGGGCAGAATGTCGACTTTCACATCCACCGACTGATTTTCAGAACGGTTACCGGTTACCCGGTAGGTAATGCCATCCTGCCGGTGGCTCTGGGATGTGCTGGTGCCACCCAGGGACACCCACTGACCGGGTTCAACCCGTCGAATGGTCATCAGGGCTTCGGTTTCATAGCCCTGGATACTGGCCGGATTTTCCTCAAACGAGACGATATTCAGCTCTACCGTCTGGTCGGATATGGCCTGGGGTGTCACGATAAAGCCGCTGCGGGTTTCTACCTGTTCGAGTATCGCCGCCGGGTTGCGTCCGCCCTGGACCGCAAACGGTAGGGTGCGCACATTGCCGGAGGTGATGTGGGCGGACTGGCCATCCTGGACCACCAGTTGCCGTTCAGTGCTGGAATTGGTGCTTATGGTGCGGCGTTCGACATTGGCGCCGGCCCGGTTGTCGGAAATCGTCACGCCGCCACCGGACTGCTTGCCGCCGATGTCCTGCCGGTAGCGAACGCTGATGCGCATCTGCACGGGCGGTACGTCGATGGATTCAATCAGCGTGCCGATCTCATCCAGTAATCCGGGCTCCCCACGAACCACCAGTTGCTGTCCCCGGGCGGAGACTGAGACGGGAGCCTGCTGATAGAGTTCTTTAATCTGGTTGGCAACGTCAGCAGAGGTGCGGTTGTTGAGCTGGTAAACGCGAGACTCCTGGGCGAGGGCAAGGGTTGAAAACAGGGCGAACACCAGTGCCAACAGGCTGGTTGTGATGGAGTGGGTCATGCGTTCAGTCATCGGGGCCTCCGGAGCCGTTACACATACCCGCCAAAAATATTCCGGATTGCGGGTTGCCAATCTGAAAACCGCGGGGTTATAGTGAAAAGCATGAAGACCACACACGCAGCCTGTCAATTGAATGTTTTGAAAGCTTTCGGTGAGAAACTGAAGGCCGCAGGTTCTGCTGTGTATTTTTGGTGGTTTGGTTATGGCTTTTATTTTAGCCAGAGCCCGGGCCGCCCGTAAGATCTTCATCGACCGAATTTAACGAGGAAGGCAGCCCGGCAAGCAACCCAGGCTGCCACCGGACTCCAAAAAGCCCCGACTGGTAGCCCAGCCGGGGCTTTTTTGATTCTGACACAGGGAAACGGGAACACAGACATGAACATGCCGCTGAAATCCGAAACGCTGGGCGAGCAAATCGCAAGTGCTTGCCAGCACCGACAGGAAGCCACACTGCCAACGGCGGGCGAGTTGCGCCAGCAGTTTCCTGCCGGTGAGCACCTGGTTCGGGCCATTGCCAGTTACCGTGAGCAGATCCGCGCCGTGCTGCACGGTCAGGACGACCGAACCCTGATTGTGATGGGCCCGTGTTCGATTCACGATGAACAGGCCGCCCTGGATTACGCCACCCGTCTGAAAACCCTGGCGGACGAGGTGAGTGATCGCTTCCTGATAGTGATGCGCGCCTACCTGGAAAAACCACGCACCACGGTTGGCTGGAAAGGCCTTCTGTACGATCCTGATCGCACCGGCCAGGGCAATCTGAAGCAGGGTCTTGAACGCTCCCGAAAGCTACTGCTGGCATTGTCCGAGCTGGGTTTACCGCTGGCGACGGAAGCCCTGAGCCCATTCATGATGGATTACCTGGGTGACCTGGTGAGCTGGACTGCCATCGGTGCCCGCACCACCGAATCCCAGATCCACCGGGAAATGGTCAGCGGCCTGCCCATGCCCACCGGCTTCAAAAATGGTACCGATGGCGGCATTACCGTGGCCAGCCATGCCATGAAGTCTGCCTCGCACCCGCACCATCATATGGGTATTTCCCATAACGGCGCGCCGGTGATGATCTCTACCTCCGGTAACCCGGACACCCACCTGGTGCTGCGCGGTGGCCGGGGCGTGACCAATTACGATGAGTTGAGCATCGCCAAGGCGGTGGCGGAACTGGAGAAAGCCGGCTTGTCGACGGCAGTGATGGTGGACTGCAGCCACGACAACGCCTGCAAGCAGGCCGAGCGGCAACTGGATATCGCCCGGGAGGTGATGGCCCAGAAGCGCAGCGGCAACCGGCACATCAAGGGGCTGATGCTGGAGAGCTTCCTGGAATTCGGCCGGCAGGACGACGGCGAAGAGCTGATCTACGGCTGCTCGATTACCGATCCGTGCCTGGGCTGGGAGCAGACGGAGGCTCTGATCCGCTCACTGTAGACAGCAACAGCTGCCCGGCCAGCAATACCAGGATGCCCCCCATGGCCCGGTCGAGCCAGTGTCCGAACCGGTTAAAGCCCCGGCGGACACGGGGGTGGGTAAAGAATATCGCGACCAGGGCAAACCAGATCCCTGTGGCCAAAGCCATGTAAAGGCCATAGCCCGCTTGCAGAAGCACGGGCGTGCCCGGGTTAATGATCACCGAGAACAGCGATACGAAAAACAGGGTGGCCTTGGGGTTGAGTACATTGGTCAGGAACCCGAGCCGGAACGCCGCCCAACCCGTCTGGCCGTTGCTACCCTTGTCATCCACATGTATGCCGCCAGGTTTTGCTCGCAGGCAGTGCCAGGCAATCCACAAAAGGTACAGGGCACCCACCACCTTCAGTACGGTGAACAACATCACCGACTGCTGAATAATGAAGCCAATGCCCAGCAATGAATAACCCACGTGCAGCAAGATACCAATGCCAATGCCGGCTGCGCTCAGCAAGGCATTGCGTCGGGACTGGGTAAGCGCCTGGCGCAGCACAATAGCGAAATCCGGGCCCGGGCTTGCCACCGCAAGTAAATGAACCAGCGCCACGGTCATAAATTCCAGCCAGTAATTCTGCACCTGAGATCTCCGGGTATTGTCATTGCCAGACGAACGTACTGAAGGTAAGCCTGCACACTGCTGAGGATTTTTTGCCGGTTTCACCTGTCAGGCAATGATAGGGTTTCTATACTTTCAGTCTGATTGCCGAATTCTAGCTTACCGGGAGGCAAAATGAACAAACGTGAGGTGGATGTGGCCATTATCGGTGCCGGGACTGCCGGTATGGTGGCGTACCAGCGGGCTCGTAAAGCCACCGACAAAGTGGTTTTGATCGAGGGAGAACAGTACGGCACCACCTGCGCGCGGGTGGGCTGCATGCCCAGCAAACTGTTGATTGCCGCTGCCGAAAGAGCCCACGACCTGAAAACCGCCGATGACTTCGGTGTGCTGGCGGGTGATGTACGGATTGATGGCCGGCTGGTCATGGAGCGGGTGCGGGCAGAGCGGGACAACTTTGTGGCACCGGTGGTTCGGTCCATGGAAAAACTGCCGGAGGAACACCGATTGATGGGCCATGCACGGTTTGTCGACAGCCACCGGCTAGTGGTTGGCGAACACACTGAAGTGCATGCCGATCGCATTATCATTGCCACCGGCTCCCGACCTAACGTGCCGGGCATCCTGAAAGAAGCCAAGGACCGGTTAATCGTTAACGACGATGTGTTTGACTGGCAGGATCTGCCGGAATCTGTAGCGGTATTCGGCCCCGGTGTCATCGGCCTGGAACTGGGCCAGGCACTGAGCCGGCTGGGCGTGCGGGTTCGGCTGTTTGGGGTCAGCGGTGGTATTGGCGGCCTGCGGGACGAGAAAATCCGTGACTATGCGAAGGGCGTCTTCGGGGAAGAACTGGCACTGAGCCTGAAGGCGGAGACCCGCAGGGTCGAACGCACTGAGGGCGGTGTTCGCGTTACCTGGCTCGAGAACGGCGAGGAGCATCAGGAAACCTTTGACTATCTGCTGGCGGCCACCGGCCGCCGTCCCAATGTGGATAACCTAAATATCCAGAATGCCGGCATTGAACTGAATGACCGGGGCATGCCGGAGTTTGATCCCTACACACTGCGCTGTGGCGAAAGCCATGTTTTCATCGCCGGCGATGTGAACAACCATCGGCCTCTGCTGCATGAGGCAGCCGATGAAGGCCGGATCGCCGGCGACAATGCCGCAGCGTATCCGGAGGTACGGACCGGCCTACGCAAAACCCCGATTGCCGTGGTGTTCAGTGACCCGCAGATTGCCTCCGTCGGGCTGACCGTGCACCAGGTGGATGAGAAGTGCCAGGGATGCTTCGCCGTGGGTGAGGTGAGCTTCGAGAATCAGGGCCGCAGCAAGGTAATCGGTAAGAACCGGGGGTTGCTCAGGGTGTATGGTGAACACGGCAGTGGTTTGTTCATGGGCGCAGAGATGTTTGGCCCGGCGGCGGAGCATATCGCCCACCTACTTGCCTGGTCGGCGCAGCAGCGGATGACGGTCAGTCAAATGCTGGAAATGCCTTATTACCACCCGGTGATTGAGGAAGGCTTGCGTACCGCCCTGAAAGACCTGAACCGGAAACTGAAGTTGGGCCCGGAGCCTGCAGAGGGTTGTATGGACTGCGGGCCGGGGGTCTGATCCGGCCCACAGTTGATCTGAATCAGCAGCTTTGGGCGGTATTTTGTCGTACGCTCAAAGCGTTAGCGGTTGCATTCCGCTGGTGCCGTGCCCATATCTTCTCATGGAAGAAGTAAGCAACGGTGTTGATGGTTGGTTCTACCATGGCAATCAGGCTGCCAATCATGATATCCCCGGTCAGCAGGTAGGCCACGGAGAACGCCACCACAAAGTGAGTGATCGCAAAGGTGATGGTTTTCACCAGTGACTGGTCAACTGTGGCACTGTGGTTGTGAACAAACAGTTTCAGCGCGCTCATGATCAACTCCATAAATGTAACGTCTATGGATTCATTAAAGACTAAACGAGAATTGTTTCCAAATAGATCGTGTGATTGTCGTCGATAGTGAAGGGCTATGGCCTTCGGCTTTATGATATAATCTGGCGCTATCGCAGGTATTGAAGAACTAAACTTCAGCTATACCCAATGAGTGGATAGAGTAAGTAATATCAAAACCCAAACGCGAATCAGGAGGTTCAACATGGGTAAGAATTTTATTGGTCTGGACACCGAAAAAACCCAGAAGCTGGCGGACTCGCTCAACGAGCTTCTGTCCAATTACCAGATTTTTTACATGAATGTTCGCGGCTACCACTGGAACATCAAAGGCTCCAACTTCTTTGAACTGCACGCCAAGTTTGAAGAGTTGTACGATGACCTTCTGCTGAAAATTGATGAAATTGCCGAGCGGGTACTGACTCTTGGCCACCGTCCGGCACATGCATACAGCACCTACATCGAGAAGTCCGATGTGCCGGAGCGCAAAGACGTGTCTGACGGTAAAGAAGCCATGGGCAATATCGTGGAGAGCTTTGCCAAGCTGATCGCCAAACAGCGTGATCTGCTGAATCTGGCTGGCGAAGCCGAAGATGAAGGCACCGTTGCCCTGATGAGTGACTATATCTCTCAGCAGGAAAAAACTGTGTGGATGTACCGGAGTTACCTGGGGCAGTAAAGCCTGTGTTCACGCTTTAAAGCGAATGGCGGCCAGTTGGCCGCCATTTTTGTGTCGGTGTAACAAATCTTACTCTGAACTGTCTTCAATCTGACGCTTTCTTGTCATGCAGCCTTTATAGGGTGTGTCGTGAAATGACACATTCGCAAAGTAAATGAGGTTTGTATGATGTTTTCCAGAACTCTTCTCAGTACAGCAGTGCTGGCGTCCGTGATTGGACTTGCCGGTTGTGATGGTGATGATGGCCGTGATGGGTTAGACGGGCAGGCAGGCACCAGCCAGACCTTGATCGAGCTGAATGTCCTCGGTTCCTATGCCAGCGGCATCTTTGGCGAAAGTGCAGCAGAGATCGTAGCCCACGATCCCGGCACGCAGCGGTTGTTTGTGGTGAATGCCGCATCGGCCGACATCGATGTACTTGACGTGAATGACCCGGCTAATCCCCTCCTGTTGAGCACAATCGATACCTCCTCTGACGGTGGTGAAGCCAACAGCGTTGATGTCAAAGACGGCCTGGTGGCCGTAGCGATTGCCGCGCCACTACGCACGGATAACGGCCGGGTGGTTTTCTACGATGCGGTCACTCTGGAGCAGTTGTCGGAAGTCACGGTTGGAGCGCTGCCCGATATGCTGGTGTTTACTCGTGATGGTCAGAAGGTACTCGTTGCCAACGAAGGGGAGCCCAGCGATGACTATCTGATCGATCCTGAGGGATCCGTCAGCATCATAGACCTTTCTCAGGGGGCAGCGAATCCAACGGTCACCACTGCAGATTTCACGGCGTTTAACGGCCAGGAAGAAGCTCTGCGTGAGCGTGGTGTGAGAATTTTCGGGCCGGGAGCCAGTGCCGCTCAGGATTTCGAACCGGAATACATTGCGCTCTCCGCTGACGGTAAAACCGCGTGGGTTGCGCTTCAGGAAAACAACGCCGCCGCGGTACTGGATATTGAAGCCGGGGAGATCACGGAAATTCTGCCTTTCGGGTTCAAAGATTTCAGCATCCTGGGTAATGAGCTGGATGCCAGCGACCGTGACGGTCGGATCAGTATCCGTAACTGGCCGGTATTCGGGATCTACCAACCAGACGCCATTGCCAGCTATGCGTTCAATGGCAAGACCTACTATATCACCGCTAATGAAGGTGATGCGCGTGATTACGCGGGTTGGAGTGAAGAGTTCAGGGTCAAGGACCTGACCCTTTCCGGTGATTTGGCAGACTGGGTGGGCTTGCAAGATGACGAGAATCTTGGTCGTTTAAGAGTGACCTCCACCCTGGGTGTCAGTAATGGTTGTGATCCCTCTGACCTTGCCACAGATGTGGAGGCCGAGTGTGAATACGACACACTGTATGCGTATGGCGCCCGCTCTTTCTCCATCTGGTCGGAAGAGGGTCGATTGGTGTTCGATAGCGGCAGTGAGTTTGAGCGGATTACAGCGCGGGTGGCTCCGGAGTTCTTCAACAGTAACAACAGCGCCAATAATTTCGAAGCACGCTCCGATGACAAAGGGCCAGAGCCTGAGGGTGTCACCGTTGGTGTGATCAATGGTCAAACCTTCGCTTTCATTGGTCTTGAGCGGGTTGGCGGTATCATGGTGTACAACGTGACCAACCCCCAAAATCCCCAGTTTGTTCAGTACATCAACAATCGGGACTTCAGCGTAGCCAACGACCAGATCGAGAATGGCCTGGTGGGTGATCTGGGTGCGGAGGGACTGACATTTATCTCCGCCGAGAACAGCCCGAACGGAAAACCCGTTCTGGTTGTAGGGAACGAAGTCAGTGGAACAACCACTCTGTTCGGTATCGATGTCATCGAGCTGTCGGCGAACTGATTGGTTCTATTTCTTCGGTAAATTCTGACCTGACAAACCCTGTCCCATGGACGGGGTTTGTGCATTTTACTCGCAACCCTTTGCTAATGTTCAGGTTTCACATAACTGACATATATGGTTAACAAATCGTTCATAAACCATCGCCATAGTGACATCACGAATTTCAACACCGATCAACAATGATCACTGATGGAGAAGAACGTAATGAAAAAGCAATTGCTGGCACTGGCTATCGGTTCCATGGTTGTCGCGCCGTCTGTGGCGATGGCTGATAAGGGCCCGATCGTATACGGTAAAGTGAACGTTTCTTATGAGAATCAGGATAACGGCGCTGAGGATCAGTGGGAGCTGGAAAGCAACGCCTCTCGTATTGGTGTTAAAGGCGAACTGGACCTCGATATTGAGAATGTCGTTGCTATCTATCAAGCTGAATTCCAGGTCGACGTGGATGATGGTAATCGCGGTGGAAGTAACAGCAGCCCATTTTCTCAGCGTAATATCTTCGGTGGCTTCAAACACAGCCAACTGGGCACTCTGAAGGCTGGTAAGTTTGATACCCCTTTCAAGGTTTCTCAGGGTAAAGTAGACCAGTTCGGTGACCTGCGTGGTGACATCAACGAAATCGTGGGTGGCTCTGAGCGTCCCAGCAACATCATTCAGTACACCACTCCGAAACTGGCTGAAGTTATTACCCTGAACCTGGCGATGATTCCGGGTGAGGGTGACGAGGACTTCGCAGATCGCCGTGATGGCGTTGCTGATGGCTTTTCAACCTCTGTAGTCTTCGACAACGGCATGCTTTACGCATCAATGGGTTACGATTCTGAAGTTGAAACGAATCTCTTTGACTTGGGCGATAGTGATACCTTGGTAGATGCCCTTCACGTTGCAGCCAAGCTGAATATTGAGAACTTCGAGTTGGGTGCGCTGTTCCAGCAGTCTGAAAACTCAGATTCTGCGTTTGATGGCGGTGATTTCGAGGACACCACTTACATTCTGAGCGCGGCGGTTAAACTGGATCGCTGGAAGCTGAAAGCCCAGTACGGCATGACCGATATGGATGCTTCTGATGATGACCTGACTCTGATGGCCGTCGGCGCAGATTACAAAGTTGGCAAGAGCAGCAAGATGTTCGGTTATTTCGCCAAGGTTGAAGCGGACAAGAACACAGGTCTTGCGACTGACGACACCACTTTCGGTATCGGCTTCGAGCACAAATTCTCCATGTAATACCCTTTTCATGTAGCGTCATTTCGCCGGGCCCCAAAAAGGCCCGGCTTTTTGCGTTTCAGACCGCCAGTTTCAGGGTGGGTATATCCTGATGCAGGAACCATTTTTCGGTCACTACCTTGCGGGTGAACCAGTGTGAACGCATCAAGGTGCTGGCGACCGGCTGTTTTAGCCATTCCGGTAATTCCCATCCGGGTTCCTGCTTGCCCGCACGGTTGCCAAAGCGTTCGGCAATGCGCTCACCGTAGTGCTGGAGCGAGACCGCAGAAAAGTCTGAGGCGTTAAGAATGACGTCGGCGGCAATCAGGGCAGATTCAATGGCCGGCCGGATACCCTCACCGCTCTGGGTATAGGCCAGCCCTGCTGCGTCGCCGATCAGCAGCACGCCGTCGTCTACCAGTGGCCGGTCGGCATGGGCATAGAGCAGGTAGGCGTGGCCCTTGAACCGGCCAGGCAGGTCGGCCGGAATTCGTCCTTCCTGCTTCATGTCGTCCACAAAGGCTTCGAGATGGTCCGTCAGCCGGAGATTGTCTTCACGCCCCAGGCCAATGTTCAGGAAGTTACCTTTACGGAACACCCAGGCATAACCCTTGAGATCCCGGCAGAACCAGAGTTCCGGGGTATCCCCCCGGGATTCACAGGCATCGGCCTGTTCCGGTGTCATCTCAAACTCCACTTCCTTGGCGGCCACCACCGTCTCGTGTTTACCGGGGCCAGTGCCCAGTAGTCTGGCAACCGGGCAGAAGTGGCCCCCGGCGCCGATCAGAAGCGGCGCCTGCCACTGCTCGTTGATCACCCAGTTGCCGTTGTTCCGGACGATGGATTTGACCGGTGTGGCCAGTTGCTTCGGAGAGTTTACGCGGTCGAGCAGGAAAGCGTCGAATTCGCAGCGGCGTATGCCATAGCTGACAATGCCGTGGTGGTCATTCTCCACGGCAGGTTGCCCCATCATGCCGATGCGGAAACGACGAATGGGTTGAAGAGTTCGGCCATTGGCGTAATTCGCCGGGTTGATGTCCAGGCTCTCCATAACGGTAGGTGTTACCCAGCCCGCGCAGGTTTTGTCCCGGGGGAAGCTGGCTTTGTCGATGACCAGTACATTCTTCCCGGCATCCTCCAAGCTATGTGCCAGGGTGGAACCGGCCGGACCGGCACCAACAATGATCACATCGTAGTGATCCATCAGTTGCCCTCCGGTGTTGCCGGAAACGCATACAAGTCCTGCCGGCTCTGGGGCAGCTGGTTGTTATCGCCATGGGTAAACACCACCTGGAACAGCTGCAGAGAACCGGCCCGGAATGCCGCAATGGAGCCCGCCAGATAAAGCCGCCAGGCGCGGGTGAAGTGTTCGTCGTACATCTCGGTAACGCGCTCGGCATTGGCTTCGAAGCGCTCCGTCCAGTGGCTCAGGGTCTGGGCATAGTGCAGCCGCAGGTTCTCCACATCCAGCACCGAGAAGTCGCCGCGCTCACAGATTTCCATAAACTCGCCGATACTGGGAGGGTAGGCGCCGGGAAAGATCCGCTTCTCTATCCACGCATTCATTAGCATGGGCCGGTTGCGCCCAATGCTGTGGAGCAGGGCTATGCCGTTGGGTTTCAGGCTGCGCTTGATCAGCTCCGACAAGGCTTGGTAGTTTTCCTTGCCAACATGCTCCAGCATGCCAACCGAGACGAATGCGTCATACTGGCCGGTGATGTTGCGGTAGTCGTCCTCGACATAGGTAATAAGATCATCGAGCCCTTGGCGTTCAGACTCGGCCTGGGCGTATGCCAGTTGTTCACGGGATATGTTGAAGGAGTGAACTTTCACGCCGTAGTTGCGGGCCATATAACGGGCCAGGCCGCCCCAGCCACAGCCAGCTTCCACCACCGTCATGCCGGGTTTCAGGCGCAGTTTCCGGCACACATGCTCCAGCTTGGCCAGTTGCGCCTGCTCCAGGGTTTTGTCTGTGCTTTCATAGTAGGCGCAGGTGTATTGCATTTCTGCCTGATCCAGCCACAGCTGGTAGAACTCGTTGCCCAGGTCATAGTGGTGGTGAATGTTCTCCTTTGCCTCGGAAATGCCGGTTGAGCGGGGGTTGTGGTTGCGCCAGAGCGCATCCAGCCATCGGGGCCATTTCTGGCGGGCCGCGTGGACCGATCGGTACAGGCTTTCCATCAGGTCTGGCAGGTCGCCATCGATCTCCAGGCGGCCAGCACTGTAAAGATCACCAAACGCCAGGTTGGGGTTGGCGACCAGGGAATAAAGCGCTTTGTGGTCCTTCAGGTGCAAGGTAAACCGGGCCGGGCCCTGCTCTGGTTCAATAACATCGCCGTTCCAAAGGAGGAACCGGATCGGCGGTGACCCCGCCATGCGCATCAGTTTGGCAATCAGCCAGCGCTCGTAGTTGTGGGGTTCCCGGTCAACCTGGCCATTCTCCAGCGGCAGGCTCAGAACATGGGCTTTGTAGTGTTTGTCGGAATAGTCCGTTTTGGGGGCTGTACCCTGTGCCATGAAACCTTTCTCCCTTCAAAGTGCGTTACTCGGCGTCTTCCCGAATGCAATGCTGAGAGTCGCGTTTCTGATTCAGTATAGGAAATGATCAGACTTTGTCAGGTTTGAAGCAAAAAGGCAGGAAGGGGCAGGGTCGGGCTGCTGGCCAGACCCTGCACAGGGGTCAGTAAGTGGAGCTCATGCCGAACCACTCCGGGAAGATCACGATCAGTGCCAACACCAGAATCTGGATCATTATGAAGGGCACGATGCCCTTATAGATGTCGATGGTTCGGACATTCGGCGGTGCTACCCCCTTGAGATAGAACAGCGAAAACCCGAAGGGTGGGGTCAGGAAACTGGTTTGCAGGTTCATGGCCACCAGAATGGCAAACCACAGCATGTTGATGCCCAGAGCCTCTGCCACCGGTGCCAGAATGGGCACGATGATGAAGGAAATCTCCACGAAGTCGATGAAGAAGCCGAGAATCAGGATGACCAGCATGGCCAGAATGATGAAGCCCCACTGCTCGCCTGGCAGCATCAGCAGCCACTCTTCAAGCAGGTAGTCGCCACCGGTGTAGCTGAACACCATCGAGAAGGCCGTCGCGCCAATCAGAATGGCAAAGACCATGGCGGTCACGCTGACGGTGTCTTTTGCCGCATCCCAGACCATTTTGAAGGAGAACTGCCGGTAGATCAGAGCCAGCACCACCGCGCCGATACCGCCCAGGGCGGAAGACTCAGTGGGGGTGGCAATGCCGGTGAAGATGGATCCAAGCACCACGATGATTAATGCAAGCGGGGGGATAATTGCCAGCAGGGCGTCGCGTATCTCTTTGCCCCGGCTAATGCTGTCGTCATCCTTGGGCATTGCAGGTGCGGTCTGCGGCTTTAACCGGGTAAGGATAAGTATGTAAACGATGTACAGGCCGATAAGAAGCACGCCAGGTCCCACGGCGGCCCGGAACAGGTCGCCAACCGGCAGCCCAAGTACATCACCCAGAATGATCAGAATGATGGAGGGGGGAACTATCTGCCCCAGAGTGCCAGAAGCGCAAATCGTGCCGGTTGCCAGCCGTTTGTCGTATTTGTGCGCCAGCATGACCGGAAGTGATATCAGGCCCATGGCCACAACGCTGGCGCCCACCACGCCGGTCGAGGCGGCCAGCAGCGCGCCCACAAGAATGGTGGAAATAGCCAAACCACCCGGTAAGCCGCCAAACAGACGACCCATGGAGGTGAGCAGTTGCTCAGCCAATTTGGTGCGCTGCAGTACTACCCCCATAAATATGAACAAGGGCACCGCCATCAGTACCGTATTCTGCATCACGCTCATGATGCGGTACGGCATGAAGGCAAACAGGTCCATGCCCTCGGCATAGATGCCGAACACCAGGGCCACACCACCAAACGTAAAGGCTACAGGGAAACCGAACATCAGCATGATCAGGGCCACGCCGAACATAATCATACCAATCATGCCAGGCCCCCCGCGCTATGCTCGCCGACGTATTCTTTCTCGCCCGACAGTACCCGGATGGCATAGGTCACCATATTCAGACCGGCGGTGGCCATGAATACGGCACTGAGAGGTATCACCGCTTTGATCACCCAACGATGAGGCAGGCCGCCCGGGTCGCCACTGCCTTCGCCCATTTGAAAGGAATCGAGAGCGAAGCTGTAACCGTAACGGCCAATGAGATAAGCAAAGGGAATGACAAAAATCAGGGCACCCAGAATGTTGACCCAGGCCTTGGTCTTGTTGCCCCAGCGGGTATAGAACACGTCTACCCGAACGTGGCCATCCGTGCGCAGGGCGTAGGGAATACCCAGCAGAAAAACCACGGAATACAGATGCCATTCCATTTCCTGCATGGCGATGGACACATCGTTGAAGACGTAACGGGCAACGACATCGTAAAAAACGTTCACGGCCATCAGGATCATGGCCAGGCAGGCGATCACGCCGCACAGTTTCGAGAGCCAGGCCAGGCTCTTGTCGAGTTTGATTATCCAGTACATGGAACGTCGTCCTCCGCAAAGCGGATGCGTATCTGTGAAACGAAAAAACCGGGATCACTGCGTTGAGCGATCCCGGCTCTGTTACTTCAGTGCCTTAACGTTACTCGATTTCAGCCATGGTATTGAGATAGGCGTTATCAGAAATGCGAGTGTAAGCACGGGAATCCCGTTGGTAGTCCTCAAGAGACTTTACGATACGCGCGGCCTGCTCATTGTTGCCGGCGGCTTCCTTGAGCAATTTCTGATTGGCGTCATACATGGCCTGGAAAACATCGTCCGGGAAGTTCTTGATCTGCACGTTGGGGTAGTCTTGCTTGATGTTAGCCCACGCCTTGGCGTTTTCATGCTGGGAGTGAATCAGCATATCGTAGGCTGCAGTACGCATGGCAACGCGCAGGATTTCCTGCAGGTCTGCTGGCAGGCGTTCCCACACGCGTTTGTTGATCAAGAACTGCAGTTCGGTGGCAGGTTCGTGCCAGCCGGTGTAGTAGTAATCTGCGATCTGGTGGAAGCCCAGACGGAGATCAAGTGCTGGACCTACCCACTCCAAGGCGTCGATGGTGTTACGCTCCAGGGCAGTATAGAGTTCGCCCGGGGCGATGTTGGTGGGGTTAACGCCCACTTCCGCAAACACCTCGCCGGCAAAACCGGGGATGCGCATTTTCAGGCCTTTCAGGTCGTCCAGTGACTTGATTTCGTTGCGAAACCAGCCGCCCATCTGGTTGCCCGTGTTACCGCCGGGGAAGGACAGCATGTTGTGAGGTTCGTACACCTCTTGCATCAGATCCATGCCCTCGTCGTAGTAGAACCAGGCGTACTGCTCAAGGGCCGTCATGCCGAAGGGCATACTGGTGAAGAACAGCGTGTTGGGTACCTTGCCTTTCCAGTAATAGGAAGCCGAGTGGCCCATGTCGTATTGACCGGCTTTAACCATGTCGAATACACCAAACGGGGCCTTGTGCTTATTGGCAGAATCGATGCGGATTTTCAGCCGGCCGTTGGACATTTTTTCCGCCATC
The DNA here is from genome assembly GCF_052380025.1 of Marinobacter sp. NSM. Classification (NCBI taxonomy): domain Bacteria; kingdom Pseudomonadati; phylum Pseudomonadota; class Gammaproteobacteria; order Pseudomonadales; family Marinobacteraceae; genus Marinobacter; species Marinobacter sp. NSM. The sequence goes on along the minus strand of NZ_JBQTCK010000003.1, from coordinate 339,442 downwards.
TGGGCCATGCTTTTGGTGGCCTCTCCAAATATCGGAAAATTAGGTCCCCAGGTTTCTGCAAGTTTGAGGGTGAAGGTGTCTTGGGCGAGCGCCTGAGTGGCGGCAAAGGTAGTTGCCACAGCCAGCACAGCCGCGGAAAGAACAGAACGGATCTTCATTGCTCTTCTATCCTCTTGTCTTATTGTATTTGTCGTTTCCGATGGACCCGGTTCCCTTGAGGAAACCACCGTCCGGACAGTCTAGTTCAGGTTAGCAACTACCGCGGTCGTTCTGCAGCAAAAAATAACCTATGTACGACATAGGTCTAAGGTCATTGGGAGGAGAGAAGTTTACACATCCTGCATGCGGCCGATCTGGCTGGCCATGCGCATGGCCTCGTGTTCCTCGAGGGATTTCAGGTCTTCCAGCAGGGTTTTGGCCTCGGGAATCTCGGCCTTACCAATCAGGTTGTCATACAGGTTCATTACCTGGTCGTGGAAATCGAAAATTTCCCGCGCAATGCCGGCAAAATCCAGATCGTTGTAGTGGGTGTCGCAGGTGCGTTCATTCTCGATAGGTTTGTGCACGCCATAGTCGTAAAGGCGGGTGTTCATGGCTTTCGAATCGGCCTGCTTTTCGTATTCTTCCACGGCTTTTGCCAGCAGTTGCTCGTGACGACTTATGTAATCAAGCAGGGCACTGGCTCGCTCATCTTTATTCAGGGCGGCAGATTCGTGCAGGCAGCGGCCCAAATGGGCGTGCAGTTGCCGGGTCCAGTCGATCAGGTCTGAAAAGGTTTTGATTTCCATATAAGTAAACTCTCTTCAAAATGAAGTGGTTCGACAATTTCCTGTAAGTTTAGACGATATTTTCCACCTTCCATGTTGGCGGACTTTTGATCGGGATCAGGAGCTTGATGGATCCTTCAAAACCTTTTTATTTCCTGCTATCAGCCCCGTCCTGATTGTTCTTGAGGGCGCTCCGCCCTAATGACCGTGCGTGCTGTCGGCGTCGGCCGTTTGGCGCGCCATTGTCGGTAATAGGCCAGGGCTGGCTTCTCGATGCCGGAGTGCAGGACAGCGGCCAGGGCAATCGCCACAGCCAGTGCCAGCACTACCCCCAGTTGTCCCGGAAGGCCTGCCTGATAGGTCAGGTCGATCAGCCCATAGCCAATGTTCTGATGAACCAGGTACAGCGTATAGGAAATGCTTCCCAGCCAGAGCAGGCTGGGGCGTGACAGCACATTCAGGTGGCCGGCGACCGCCAGTGCGAAAATGCCGTAGCAGGCCAGCGCGAAGATATTGAATGGTGCTTTGTAGGCGACCAGGCAATGGCCGATGCTCACGGCCAGCAGCACAATATCGATGGCAGGCAAGCGGCGATCATGATAGGCCCGGTAGATCACCATGCCGCTGATAAAAAGTGGCGCATAGCGAACAAACAGCAAATCTTTCAGCAGAAAATCCAGGGCATCCGGAATGGCCTTCCACCAGATAACGCCGGCATAACTGACCAGCACCCAGGCCCAGAGTATCGGCCGAATCCTGCGCCAATCGCCCAGGCCATAGAACAGAAGGGCAATCCACACATAGAAGGTAGCTTCAATCACCAGGCTCCAGTATGCACCGTCAACGTGGGGGTAGCCCAGGTATTCGTGCAACAGCGTCAGGTTCATCAGTGCCGCATCGAAGCTAACCATACGATCCTCCGGCCCGAGCCAGTGGACCATCAGATAGGTGAGCGCAATGCCTGCCCACAGGGCGGGTAACAGCCGGAACGCTCGGGCCAGGGCAAACTGCCGCCAGGATTGTGTGCGTTCCAGTGTCATGAAAATGACAAAGCCGCTGAGCATAAAAAACAGGTGCACGCCATAGCGCCCGAAATCCAGGAAACCGGGGCTGTTGAATGAATGGCCGTAGAGCTTTTGGTAGTAAGGCAGGTAATGGAACAGAACCACAGCCAGAGCCGCGAGGCCACGCAGGGCGTCCAGAGCTGTCAGGCGATTTCGGGCATCGTGCATGGTGAGCCGGGTTCCGTTGTGAGCGAGCTAGCAGTTTATCCTGCCGGCTGTCGGGCGCCTATCGCCGGAGTATACGATTGCCTTGCCGGCCACTGACGTTTCGTTCATGGTGATTCGCCCGATCCGGAGTACACTTGGGGGTATGACGAAGACACACGGTAATCAGGGAGCGAGCAGGCCATGACAGTTGAGCTGGGCGTTATCGAAGGTTTCTATGGTCCGATGTGGAGTTGGGCAGAGCGGGGGCGGCTGGTCACCTCACTGGCCGCCCATGGGTACAGTTTTTACCTGTATGCCCCCAAGGCGGATCCGTATCTGCGCCGTCGCTGGCAGGAACCCCATCCTGCAGACCAGGCGGCAGAGCTGGAGACCTTTGCCCGGTTGTGCCGTCGTGAGGGCGTGCGTTTCGGGGTGGGCCTCAGCCCATTCGAGATTTTCAACCGGTTTGATGATGCCGCCCGGGAAGCGCTGGCGGCCAAGCTCCGGATGCTCGACAAGGCGGGTATTCAGGAGCTGGCCATCCTGTTCGATGACATGCGCTCTGAAGTGCCAGAGCTGGCCCGAACCCAGGCCGAGATTGTCTGCTGGATTCGGGATAACACCAAGGCCACCACCATAAGCATGTGCCCCACCTACTATTCCGACGATTCGGTGCTCGACCGGGTATTTGGTGAGCGCCCGGCGGATTACCTGGAAACCCTGGGCGCGGAATTGCCAAAAGACGTGCGGGTGTTCTGGACCGGAGAGGAGGTCTGTTCCCGGGAGATTTCACCGGGTCACCTGAAGCGGGTGGGCGATCGCCTGGGCCGCAAACCGGTGCTGTGGGATAACTACCCGGTGAATGATGGCGACCGGATGTCCCGGCACCTGCACCTGCGGGCCTTCACCGGCCGCCCCGCGAACAATGCTGCTCATCTGGCCGGCCACGCCATCAACCCGGCATTACAGCCGGCGTTGACGGCGATACCCGCGCTCACCCTCGCGGAATCGTACCGGCAGGGGCCGAACTATCAGTATGGCCAGGCGTTTCATCATGCCGCCCGGGAGTTGCTGGGGGTAGACCTTGCCAATCAGCTTCAAACCGATCTGCTGGTGCTGCAGGATGCCGGGCTGGAGCGGATCAGTGACGAAAAGAGGCGGGCACTGATCCACACATACGATGCTTTTGATCACCCGGCCGCCAACGAGATCCTGCGCTGGCTGGCCGGTGACTATCAGGTGACGGACGAGATGGTGCAAACCCAGTAGCCGGGTATTACTCCAGGTAATAGTCGACGGTGGACACCACCCGCACAGTTTTCACCGGCTGCTGTTGCTCAGAAATCCCCGGTGCCTGATCCCGGGCCAGAATCTGGAACACCCCCTGATTGGCCCGGCGCAAACCGCCAACGCTGGCGTTGGCATCCCTGGCGAACTGTTGGGCGGCTTCCCGCGCGGAGGCAGTGGCTTCGGCAATCATCGCCGGTTTGATATCGTTCAGGCCGCTAAACAGGTAGGTAGGGCCGCCGGGCCCATAATCCGTAGTCAGCAGTACCCCGGAATCCACCAGTTCACTGACGTTCTGGGCCGCCTGGCGAATGCGCTCAATCTGGGTGCTGCGGACCATCAATGTCTGGTTAATGATGAACTTCTGTTCGCCCTCACCCTGATAGGGGTTGGCGCGGGTGTCGGTCACATCCAGCCGTTGCAGTTCAACCGCGTTTTTGTCGATGGCCTGTAATTCCAGGAAGGCATAGATGGCTTCGCGGCTGCTGCGTGCTTTTTCCTGGGCCTGCTCCAGGGAGTTCCCCGTCGCCACAAAGCGGATTGGCCAGAGTGCCAGGTCCGCCTGCACCTCCCGCTCGGCAACGCCTTTGACGGTGACATAGCGATCCGAGGTTTTCAGGCCGGTGAGCCCTTCTTTCAATAACGACGCAGAGAGAATCAGGCTTATGCCCAGAATAATGGCAACAACAACTTTCATGGTTCAGTCTCTTGTGTGTATCAACATGCCTATTCTGTGATGCAGTGAACCTCTGGTCCACTGCGAAAGCGTTCCCGCATGGCGTTCTTCCGCCGATCCGTGTCCCGGAATTCCGGTGGCAGGGTTTGGATCAGATACAGGTAATCGCCTTTGTCGAGGTTGCTGGCCAACGGTGCCTGTGATTCGTCGTCTGGCCAGAACACCGGGCTGATCACCGCCACGGAAAGCTCAGGGGCCTGCTGTTTGAGTAACGCCACGGTGCCCAGGCCCTGCTCGCTGTGGAAGGTGCCTGTCAGGTGCACAACCTGATGGTCCGGGTGTTGTTGGCGGGCCTGCAGGATGCGCATGGCCATGGTGTTGTCGCGCAGTAGTTGGGCTTTGTAGGTGTTATCCATGCGCTCGGCCATGGAGGGGTCGCCCTGGCCGTGGCTGCCGCTGATCGCTTCGACAAACTTCTCCCGGTAAGCGGGTGTGTCCCGGAAGGGCTGCTCAGGCAGCGTTTGCCGTTGGTTGGCGGGCAAGCGCTCGAGGTAGTCCGGGCCGGTGCGGCCCACGCAACGAACGACATCGGCTGGGGCGTTGGCGGCTAAAACGGGAAGATCGTGGCGGCGGGCAAATTCCACCAGCGGCCGGTAAGAGCCCCGGTAGTTGTCCCAGGCACTGGCGTCTTCGATCATTTCGGTCTCGCCAGTCATCCCGGCCAGATAGCTGTCCAGCGCTGGTTGATGGTCCAGGTTGAACTGCTCCAGGGTCAGCACCTGGCGCGGACGCTGTTGGTAAAGCCGTTGCTGTAACCGGGCCTGCAGAAGGTGTGAGGCCTGGTGGCCATGATACTCACCAATCACCACGACATCGGCTTTGGCCAGTGCGCGGGCGAGGTCTTCCAGGCTTAAAAGCTGGCCGGATTGGCTGTCGACCAGTGCGCTGTCATACAGGGTTTTCAGTTGTGCTGACTCTGTATCGGACGGTTGGGGCAGCTGGGCACAACCGGCCATCAGCGCCAGGCAGATGGCCAGCAAAGGGTGGCGAAAGCGTTTGGGTGAGGCCATCGGCGATGCTCAGTCAGGTTTGTCGGTGCGACGTTTGCGCCAGTCTTCGCCCAGTCTTTGTTCAACGTATTCGCGGATAAACTGGCGGACTTTCTGGGAAGGAGTGACATCCTCTGCTTTGCACAGTTCCTCAAAGACCGCTTTCTTTTCCGGATCGATCAGTAGCGTCAATCGGGCTGTTCGGTTTTCCTTGGACATTGGTCGTAGCGCTCATTGATGTTAATCAGGTTAACATTGAATGTAATCAGGATGAGCATATAATGACTGAGCTATAGCCGCAACCGGGAAGTGCCCCATGTCGCATCGCGCGCATCTGTTTTCACTGAGAATGGCCCATGCAGTCCGTGAAGCCTGCGTGGATGAGCGTTATACCGGTGGCCGCTTCCTGAAAGACCTGATGGCCGGCGTGACCGTCGGCATTATTGCCATCCCCCTGGCCATGGCGCTGGCGATTGCCAGTGGTGTTGCCCCTCAGTATGGCCTGTATACCGCCTTCATTGCCGGTTTTGTGATTGCCCTGTTCGGCGGAAGCCGTTACAGCATCTCTGGCCCCACAGCGGCGTTTGTTGTGATTCTGTACCCGATTGCCCAGAGTTATGGCCTCGGTGGCCTGCTGCTGGCCACCCTGATGTCCGGGGTGCTTCTGGTGATCATGGCGGTGATGCGCCTGGGCCGTTTTATCGAGTATATCCCGGAATCCGTCACCCTGGGGTTCACTGGCGGTATTGCGGTGGTGATCGCCACCTTGCAGGTGAAAGACTTTTTCGGCCTGTCCGTCGACGCCATGCCGGAGCATTACTGGGACAAACTGGCGATGCTGGCCCAGCAATTACCAGCCCTGGATTCCATGAGTACGCTGGTGGCGGTTATCACCCTCGCGGTGATGTTGCTCTGGCCCCGGCTGAAAACGCCGGTGCCGCCGCATTTACCTGCGGTGATTATCGGCAGCCTGCTGGCGATCTGGTTTAATGCCAATGGGGCTGCCATAGAGACCATCGGTTCCCGCTTCAGTTACCTGTTGCCCGATGGCAGCACCGGTGCCGGCATTCCCCCGTTCCTTCCCGAGTTTGCCTGGCCCTGGCAGCAACTGAATGCCCAGGGCGAGCCAGTGGGCCTGTCCTGGAATATGGTTCGCGAGTTGCTGCCGGCGGCCTTTGCCATTGCGATGCTCGGGGCCATTGAATCCTTGCTGTGTGCCGTGGTGCTGGATGGTATGACCGGTAAACGCCATAGCGCCAACAGTGAGCTGATGGGGCAGGGCATTGGCAACATTGTGGTGCCTTTCTTCGGGGGTATTACCGCCACTGCAGCCATTGCCCGCTCAGCTGCCAACTATCGGGCCGGGGCCCAGTCACCGGTGGCCGCCATGGTGCATGCCCTGGTGGTGTTGCTGGCGCTGGTGTCACTGGCGGGTATTCTGGCTTACCTGCCCATGCCGGCCATGGCTGCCCTGCTGATCATGGTGGCCTGGAACATGAGTGAGGCCCCCAAGGCCGTGCATTTGCTGAAAACCGCACCGCGCAGCGATGTGCTGGTGTTTTTGACCTGTTTTGGTCTGACCGTCGCGCTGGACATGGTCATTGCCATTACCACCGGTGTGTTACTGGCGGCCGTGCTGTTCATGCGTGAAATGGCTCAGATGACCAAGGTGACAGACATCAGCGATAACAAGCGGGTAGTGCAGGCCGGGTTGCCGAAAGGCTGGCGGGTGTTCAAGATCAACGGCCCGCTGTTCTTTGCCGCCGCTGACCGAGTTTTTGGTGAGCTGGCGGATCTGTCCCGGGAAAGCCGCGGCTTTGTGTTGTATATGGATGGCGTGACCGTGCTGGATGCCGGCGGCCTGGCGGCGTTGAACAAACTGATTGACCAGTGCCGGAAAAACGGCACCGAAATCATGATCGCTGACCTTCAGTTTCAGCCCCTCCGGGCCTTGGCACGGGCAGGGCTGAAGCCGGAACCCGGCGTCAGCAGTTTTTATCCATCGCTGGCCTCGGCTCTTGAATTCCTGAGTTCCCGCCGCAGCGCGCCGCAGATGGTTTGATCCGCTTACAGCGGCCAGTGCAGCTGCAGGTTGCCGCCGCCAAACCCGAATTTGTGCAGATAGAAGGTGGGGTTCAGGGTTAGTACGGCCTGGTTGTTGGGGGGCAGCCGGATTTCAATAGGCACGGCCAGCTTGCCGGTAAAGCCGGTATGCCGGCGCTGTTCCTCCGCCTGTTCGAACGTCTGCCGAATCTCGGGCGCACTCAGGTAAATGCCTGGGCTGATGCTGGTGTGCTGGCTGGCGCTCAGGGTGATCTCGGCGAAAACCGTGGGTTCCCGGCGCCGAATACGCCCCTCATCATTCAGCTCTCGCCCGAAAAATCCGGTTTCATCCAGTTGCAGCCAGGCCAGGCCAACTGTGGGGGTAAGCCGGTGCCGCATCAGAGTAGCGGAGCCCCGGGCCTTCAGGTGATCCCGCTCGAATCCGGTGGCCCTGTTTTCATCGCTCCGCTGCAGCGTGTAATCCCGCCGTGTGCGCTCACCTTCCAGGTGTAACCCGATCAGCCAGTCTCCGGTTTGCTGGCGGTGGCTGATGGCCCCGCGCTGGGTTTCGTTGCTGACGGCCAGCTCCTGCTGCTGGCTGATGAACCGGGAATCGGGGGACAGATTGAGCGAGACCGTCGTGCCTTCCACGGCAGATGATCCCTGGCGATGCCACTGCAGGAAATAGGAACGGGGCTGCTTGTCGAAACGGTCGGCGGTATCGGTTTTTTCATTGAAGTAATAATTCGGAAGAACTACGCTTCCGTGCAACCAGCTTTTGTCTGTAAATCGGTGCCGGGCGCCCAGATAAATGTCGGATTCCGCCTTGTCGGAAAACACATCGCCTTGCAGCCACACCTCCGTGCGTTCACCAAGATTTTGCCTGAAGCCCACCAACTGCCGCTGGTAGGAACCGTCGAGATCCTCGGCCCGCTGAATATCCAGCAGAAAGCCGTTCTGGTCATCACGAAAGCCGAAATCCTGGCGGTAGCGAAAATCGAAATACAGTCTCCGGCTGCTGACACTGCCCCCAGTACCACGAATGCCGTCGTCCGTTGCGGTCGGTAAGGTCTGACGATGATCAAACGTCAATTCATGGAGAAAACGCTCTGTGTCATAAGCCTCATCCCGGCCCAGTACCACCGCATCAGACCGCCAGGGTTGCGGGATATGGCCATTGCTGGCGCTTGCGGTGCTGGAGAGAGTGATTGCCAGTGCCACGATCATCCGACGGGAGGCAGGGCTTCGAGTTGAGGTTGTCGTCATGGATTGAGGTCACCTTCCTGACAGGCTTTGTTCTATCCTATGTCCAACACTGACGATTCGCAAAAAGGACCACCATGTTGCCATTCCGGGTTGTTGACCGTCTGAAGTTCATCATAGAGCGCCAGCTCGTCAAAGGGGCTGGATTCCAGTTACTGGTTGTCGGCTTCTTTATTGGTCTTATTTCGCTGATCGGCGGGATGCTTGTGGTGCCCCAGGGGGGGGAATTCGACGACCCGGGCTCGGCTGTCTGGTGGGCGTTTCTGAGGCTGACCGATCCAGGTTATCTAGGCGATGACGTGGGCGCCTGGCAACGGGTGGTCTCCACGTTGCTGACCTTGCTGGGCTACGTAGTGTTTATGGGTACCCTGGTGGCCATCCTCACCCGCTGGTTGATTGCCAAGATGGAGGAGCTGGAGCGAGGCCTGACACCTGTCACGCTCAAAAACCACTTTGTGGTGCTTGGCTGGACAGCGCAAACGCCGCCACTGGTAGCAGAGCTGTTCGGATCAACCGGGCGGATGAAGCGTTTCCTGGAGAAACACGACACACAGAAGTTACGGCTGGTGGTCCTGGCGGAGGAGGCCAGTGCCGCGCAGGTGCATCAGCTGGGGAATGAGCCCGGCGTTGGGCGCCGGGCCCGGGAGGTCATTCTTCGCAGTGGCTCAGCGATTCAGCCAGATGCCCTGCATCGGGTGGCCTGCCTGGATGCCGCTGCAGTGATTGTACCCAGCCAGATTCACGACGCCGGGAGTCTGGTGACGTCGGATGTTGAAACCGTCAAAGCGCTGCTGTCCATCGCTGCCCAGGCGCGCCATCTGAATGCGCCTTTGCCGTTTGTATTGGCTGAGATACAGGACATGCGCAAACTGTCGGTGATTGAACGTGCTTATCCGGGGGCGGTAGAGGTGGTTGCGGGCGATGTCACCATCAGCAGGTTGATGGTGCAGAACGTTCTGCATCCCCATCTCTCTGAGGTTTATAACGAACTGCTGACGGCCGGAGAAGGCAGTGAAATTTTTGTCCGGGGCGGTGAAACCGCCGAAGGCTTGAGTCTGGGCGAACTGGCGGCCCAACGCCCGAATGCCATTGTTCTTGGTTTGTTGCAGCCTGCCGGTAGCGGCTGGAACGTCAACCTGCTGGCACCCGCAGACACGATTATTCGCCGCGAAGACCGCGTGGTGCTGTTGGCCAGTGATTACGAGCATACGGGCGCAAACCCGAAAGCGGAACCGCTGCCGGTTGTTCAAAGGAGCACTGCACGGCCCCACGTGACTGGCGGTTCGGGGACTCATCGGGTGCTGGTATTGGGCTGGAACCGCCGGGTACCAAGCCTGGCGGCGGAGTTCAGCAGCTACAAAGGGCGCAAATTCATGTTGGACATGGTGTCTGCTACCCCATTAAAAGAACGCCAGCGAGAAATTGACCGTTACGGCGTTGATCTTGAAGCCATCGACGGTCAGTTGCTGGAAGCTGACTACATGGTGGAAGACGATCTGCGAAAACTGAACCCCGCCAGCTACGATACGGTCATTCTGCTGAGCAGTGACCGCCTTGGTTCCGGGGAAGAGGCAGATGCCAGGGCCATGGTTGGTTACCTGCAGCTGGAAGAGATTCTGGCCGAGGCGCCCCGGCGCCCGCAGGTGATCATGGAGTTGAGTGATCCCAACAACCGCCAGCTGCTCTACGGCCACCAGAGTGAGATGTTGATCAGCCCGATGATCCTGAGCCATGTTCTGGCCCAGGTAGCTCTGCGTCGCGAGCTTCGGGTGGTGCTGGATGAATTATTCACGGTGGGTGGTGCCGAGATTCAGTTTCGTGATCCTCACGATTATCCGCTGCCCGCCAGCACAGATTTCCAGCTACTTGAGAAAATCGTTGCGGACAAGGGTGAGATCGCGCTCGGCCTCTTTCGTAAGACGGCCGATGAGCGTGGTCGTCACGTGCTGATGAATCCGCCCCGGAACCTCTATCTGGACCTCGGTGAGGGTGACCAGTTGCTGGTTCTCGCCAGGCACTGAAAACCTTGTGATGTGGCGCTCAGTCGATGGTGTCCAGCAGCGCTTGCATGATGTCGTCCATCACCACGAAGCCTCTCAGTTCGTTGTCCGCGAGAACCAGCAGACGCTTTACCCGGTGCTCTGTCATCAGGCTGGCGGCGTGCCGGATTGAAAGACTCTCACCAACGCTGATCACGGGTTTTGCGCACACGTCGTAAACATTCAGCAGATCAATATCCCCGTCCTCGGCAATGACGGCCTTGAGTACGTTGGTATAGGTGATCAGGCCCCAGGCATCGTGCTCGTTCTGGCGCTCGACCACCAGCGACTTCACGTTGTGCCGTTTCATCAGTGACAGCGCTTCACGCAGCGTTGAGAAGGGGGAAGTCTTGATAATCTCGGTAACCATGACATCTTTGACCAGTTTCATTGCAGCGCTCCGATCAGAGTGAGTCTTTCAGGTGTTGTTCGAATTTTTCGACCTGGGCCATATCGATGCCCCCGAGGTGTTCCAGGGGCACGGTGAAGATCAGCCCCTGGGAGTCTTTGGAGTCGGGCATGACTACCTTTTGCAGGGCTTTGAGTATCTCCAGCGACAGCCCCTTTTCCAGAACCATCAGCAACACGCTCTGGCTGCCGTCATAAGTCAGCCCGAAAAAGGTCTTCTTTGCGGTGTTGCTGATCCCCCGGCCAGACATCACCGTGATACCACCGGCGCCCAGTTCACGGGCTTCATCAACGCAATCCTGTTCGAGATCTTCGGGAACGATTGCGACCAGTGCCGAAAATTTCATTGGGTTGCCTTCCTGTGATCTGAAACTATTTGAGACACGATGGCGTATGCCATCACCGTAACGATGGGGAAGATAGACGCAAAAGCAATCAGCCCGAAACCATCAATCAACACATTCCTGCCCTCAATGCTGGATGCAAGTCCGATACCCAGGGCCGTTACCAGCGGAACCGTTACCTCCGAAGTGGTTACCCCGCCCAGATCGTAAGCCAGGGCAACAATGTACCTGGGAGCCAGCACGGTGAGCAGGATCACCAGAATATAGCCAGCCATGATGTAGTAGTGAATGGAGTCGCCGGTAAAAATGCGATGGACACCGATGGTAATTCCGATGGCTACCCCGACAGCCACCAGAATTCGTATGGCGTTCCCGTTGAGCGCCCCCCCGGCGGCTTCTTCAGCTTGCTTGCCAATGGCAATAAGGGCGGGTTCCGCCATGGTCGTGGCAAAACCGATCAACAGGGCAAACAGATAAATATAGGTGTAATTGCCTCTCGCCGTGAGTTGCTCGGCCATACTGGTTCCGATCGGGAACAGCCCCATTTTCAGGCCCACGACAAAGGCGTACAAACCGAGGATGACCAATACAAAGCCAAAGATGATCTTTCGCGGGTTGCTCAGTTTTCTGCGCAATACAAGATATTGAAAAATAACCACAGTCAGAATAATTGGAAGGACATCCCGGACCATTTCCGCGAGATCCATCAGCATGGCGACAGGACCGGAAGACGTCTTGGTATCGCCATCGCCGGCCAGATTCAGCTCGCCGCTGTCGGGATTGCTGGTGTAAACCACCATGCCGTAGATTTGCACGGTAATCATCGGAACCATCACCGCCAGTGCAACCAGCCCGAAGCCGTCCGTCAGCGGATTGCGCCCCCGGATAGACGCCGCCAGGCCGATGCCCAGCGCGGCGATAAGGGGCACGGTCACCACATTCGTCGTGACTCCGCCGGAGTCGTAGGCGAGGCCGACAATCTCTTCCGGCGCAAACCAGGTCACAATCACCACCGTGATGTAGCCGATGATCATGAACCAGTGCAGAGGGTATCCAAAAATAGTGCGGAAGATACCGAGAGCCACAACCAGTCCCACTGACAGCGCCACCAGCATCCGCAGGGTGAAGGCATCGATGCGGCCACCACTGATGCTCTGGGCCTGCTCGGCGACGGCGATCAGGGCCGGCTCGGCGATCACGGCGGAGAAACCCATGGCAAAGCCAAAGCTCAGCAGTATCGCCATGGAGCCGCGCTTGGCGAACTGGTTGGACAGGCTTTTACCAATTGGGAAAATGCTAAGCTCAAGTCCTTGAAGGAACAGGGCAACCCCTACGGCAACGATCAGCAGGCCAATGGTCATGCTGGCCAGGTTATCCGGCACCTGTTGCAGAATGACCAGCTGAAAGAATACAACCACGACCACGATGGGCAGTAGATTCTTGAGTGCGTGGAGCAGGGCGTGGCCAAAAGATGTCAGGTAAAACACAGCGGTGTCCTGTTGTCCTGGGGCGGTGCCAGCGTATGACAAAAGTCATGGATGCGTTAAATAGTAGCATGCCCGATCATGCCCACCATGATCCTGCTCAACTCAAAGTAGTTAAGGGGTGTCTTTGGTATTCACTGAAAAAATGCTGAAAATACACCATATAAATTTCAATTATAAATCGGAAAGCACTAAAGTTACGCCCAACGTCATCCCCTGCCGGGTTGTATGAGCAGGCGGTTGGCTCCGGAGGCTGCTGGCAGCAGCGTTTCCGAACCTTTTGAACACTAACGTAGAAAGGATAGAGACCATGCCCTACGCACAAGACGTCGACCAAATCGCTTCCATCCTGAAGCAGAACCCGACCTGGAATGCCATCAACCCGAAGCACGCTGCCCGCATGCGCGCCCAGAACAAATTCAAGACTGGTCTGGACATCGCCAAGTACACCGCCAAGATCATGCGTGAAGACATGGCCGCGTACGACGCCGACTCTTCCCAGTACACCCAGTCTCTGGGTTGCTGGCACGGTTTTATCGGCCAGCAGAAGCTGATCTCCATCAAGAAGCACTTCGGTACCACCAAGCGTCGTTACCTGTACCTGTCTGGCTGGATGGTTGCTGCCCTGCGTTCCGAGTTTGGCCCGCTGCCTGACCAGTCCATGCACGAGAAGACTGCGGTTTCTGGCCTGATCGAAGAGTTGTACACCTTCCTGCGCCAGGCGGATGCCTGGGAACTGAACCACCTGTTCCGTGCCCTGGAAGAAGCTGAAAACGCTGGCGACACTGCCAAGGCTGAAGAGCTGATCAAGCAGATCGACAACCACGAAACCCACGTTGTGCCCATCATTGCCGACATCGACGCTGGTTTCGGTAACGCTGAGGCGACCTACCTGCTGGCCAAGCAGATGATCGAAGCCGGTGCTTGCTGTATCCAGATCGAGAACCAGGTATCTGACGAGAAGCAGTGTGGCCACCAGGACGGTAAAGTAACGGTTCCGCACGCTGACTTCCTGTCCAAGATCAACGCGGTTCGTCTGGCGTTCCTGGAGCTGGGTGTGGACGACGGTGTTATCGTTGCCCGTACTGACTCCCTGGGTGCTGGCCTGACCAAGCAGATCGCTGTCACCAACGAGCCGGGCGACCTGGGCGACCAGTACAACAGCTTCCTGGACGGGGAGTACATCGAAGACGCTTCCCAGATCGAGAACGGCGACGTTGTGATCAAGTCCAACGGCAAGCTGCTGAAGCCGAAGCGTCTGGCCTCTGGCCTGTTCTGCTTCAAGCCGGGCTCTGGCGAAGACCGTGTTGTTCTGGACTGCATCACCAGTCTGCAGAACGGTGCCGACATGCTGTGGATCGAAACCGAGAAGCCGCACGTTGGTCAGATCGCTGCCATGGTTAACCGCATCAAGGAAGTGGTGCCCGACGCCAAGCTGGTTTACAACAACAGCCCGTCCTTCAACTGGACCCTGAACTTCCGTCAGCAGGTATTCGATGCCATGAAGGAAGAAGGCAAGGATGTATCTGCTTACGACCGCGCCAAGCTGATGAGCGCCGAGTACGACAACACTGAGCTGGGTCAGCTGGCTGACGAGTGGTGCCGTAACTTCCAGCGTGATGCGTCCCGTGAAGCTGGTGTATTCCACCACCTGATCACTCTGCCGACGTACCACACTGCGGCTCTGTCTACCGACAACCTGGCCAAGGGCTACTTCGGTGACGAAGGCATGCTGGCCTACGTTGAAGGTGTTCAGCGTAAGGAAATCCGTCAGGGCATCGCGACTGTGAAGCACCAGGACATGGCCGGTTCCAACATCGGTGATGACCACAAAGAGTTCTTCGCTGGTGAAGCGGCTCTGAAAGCCGGTGGTAAAGACAACACCATGAACCAGTTCGGTTAATCGACCGGTTCAGGTTGTCCGGCAGGCTCCCCCCGGGAGCTTGCCGACCCCGAAAACCCCGTATGGCGCCTGCCCTGCGGGGTTTTGTTTTATGGATTACCTGGTGTTGCGGGTTTTGTTGGTTGGTGTAGTCTCATGGTTTCCGGTCGACTATCGCGATATTTTGTCAAGGAGGCGCACGCCCGTTTATGCCCGCTGATCAATGGATTGTATTTGCTATTCTGGGTTCTACCCTCGCCCTCTTCGTCTGGAACCGCCTGCGCTTTGATATCGTGGCCATGCTGGCCTTGCTGGCAGTTGCGGTTACCGGGCTGGTTGCCCCCGACCAGCTGTTCTCCGGCTTTGGCCACCCGGCGGTGATTACCGTGGCCGCCGTGTTGGTGATCAGCCAGGGGCTGGTGAATGGCGGGGTGGTGGATGCGGTCGCCCGATTGCTCGGCAAGGTTGGCCGGAACGCCATGTTGCAGGTCGTCACCCTGACCCTGGTGATTGCCTTGTGTTCCGGCTTTGTCAATAACGTGGGTGCATTGGCGCTGCTGATGCCCGTGGCCATCTGGATGTCACGGCAGTCTGGCCGCTCACCGTCTTTGCTGCTGATGCCACTTGCCTTTGGTTCCTTGCTGGGTGGCACGATTACTCTGATTGGTACCCCCCCCAATATCATTATTGCCAGTTACCGCGAAGCAGGCTCGTTCGGGCTGTTTGATTTTGCACCTGTCGGGCTCGCCATTACCGCGGTTGGCATCGTGTTCATCGGCCTGGTTGGCTGGCGCCTGACGCCGAAGCGTGACGACCCGGCCAGTGGCGACAAACTGTTCAGTGTGGGGGAGTACGTGACGGAGTTGAAGGTGCCGGAAGACTCGCCCTTTGCTGGTGGCACCTTGCACAACCTGCTTACCTCCGGTGGCACCGAACAGAGCCTGGTGGTGTTGGCGCTGATTCGGGGAGAGGAGACTTCGTCAGCGCCATCAACATTCAGTGTGCTCAGAGACGGCGATGTGCTGCTGGTGGAAGCCGACACAGAGAGCTTGCAGGAATTTGTTGAGCATACCGGGCTGGTCCTTGCCAATGCAGTGAACGAAGAAGATGAGGAGGACGAGGAGGCTGCGCCGGGGAAATCCCGTGAGGGTACCGAGGCGCAAGTAGCAACCGGCGACGTTCGCTTGACGGAAGCGGTGATTTCACCTTCCTCCCGTTTGATCGGGCGCACCGCCAACCGTCTGAACTTGAGGGAGCGATACGGCTTGAACGTGGTGGCCGTTGCCCGCCAGGGGCATCGACTGAAACGGCGATTGGCCGATATCCAGTTTCGCTCTGGCGATATTCTGCTGGTGCAGGGCTATGAAGAGAATCTGTCATCGACACTGCAAACCCTGGGTTGCCTGCCGCTGGCGGAGCGGGGTCTGACGCTGGGCCGGGAACACAACCTCTGGCTGGCAGGTGGGTTATTTCTGTCGGCCATCGTGATCATCGTTTCGGGTCTGCTGACGCCACCCGTGGCGCTGGTGGCCTGTGCCGTGGCCATGGTGTTGGTTCGGTTGATGGACCCCGGCGATGCCTACCGCGCCATTGACTGGCCGGTGATTGTGTTGCTTGCCGCAATGATTCCAGTAGGGCAGTCCCTTGAAGCCACGGGGGGTGCGGCGTTAATCGCGGAGCAGATTCTCACTATTGCTCAGGGGCAGGCGGCCTGGGTGGCGCTGACTATCATTCTGGTGGGCACCATGCTGTTGTCAAACGTGGTCAATAACGCGGCCGCCGCTATCCTGGTTGCCCCGATTGCCCTCGGGGTATCCAGTCAGCTCGGATTGGCTTCGGACGCGGTGCTGATGGCGGTTGCAGTGGGGGCTTCCTGTGCCTTCCTTACCCCGATCGGGCATCAGTCCAATGCCTTGGTAATGGAGCCTGCAGGTTATCGTTTCGGTGATTACTGGCGTCTTGGCTTGCCGTTGTCAGTGCTGGTTACGGTTATCGGAGTGCCGATGATCCTGTGGGTCTGGGGCTGATCAACCTTAGGCCAGCACTCCCCGAAAATAGCTCTCAACAAACGTAGGGGCCATCTCCGCCAGTGGCCATTGCTCCGGCTCGGCCAGCCAGTCAAAAAACAGCCCCAACATTTGTGTATGCAGCAAGTAGGCGGCCTGTGCGGGCGTTAGTTGCGGATGCAGTCTTACCCGGTTTTCCGGACGCTCCAGGATTTCCGTGACAAACCCGATGGCTTCCCGGGCCAGTTCCCGGTGTTTGGCGATGGCCTGGTCAGATTCGTTGCGATGGAACAGGATCATGTACACGCGAAAGTAGCGGGCGTCCTGGGCCAGTTTGCGCAGTGCGACAATACACAGTTTTTTCAGGTTCTCAAGGCTTCGATTGGCCTCCGCGGTTTCATCCATCATTTCGCCCAGGGGCGCTCTTACCCGTTCAAGCATGGCATCCAGAATGTCTGCCTTGTTACGGAAATGCCAGTACACAGCGCCGCGAGTAACACCAGCCTTGCGGGCGATCTCCTCCAGTGAGGTTTTCGCAACGCCTTTGTCCATAAAAACGCATTCCGCCGCATCGAGAATGGCTTCCCGGGTGGCTTCAGCTTCGGCTTTTGTTTTTCGGGCCATGGTTAATCGCCGTCATCTGATGGGAAAAAACGGAGTATAAAGGAAATCAGTTTACATACATACATGAATGGATGTATTTTAGCGCCCAATTAACGCTAAGTATCATCCCGGGCCCGTTATCTCATCACGGCTCGCCCTTATGTCTTTAAACCGGTTTCAGGAGACCGCGCCATGCGCATTGATAACGTTCATCGGCCGATGGTTCACAAAGGGCTTTTGGTTGCAGGTTTGTCATCCCTGTTGCTTCTGGCCGGTTGCAGTAATGACAACGCCGGTGGTCAGCAGGGCGGTGGTATGCCGCCGGCCGCCGTGGTGGTTGAGCGAGCTGAGGCCGAAAACATCAGTGTGCGCCAGGATTATGCCGGCCGCGCGCGGGGTGCCCGTGAGGTGGAAGTGCGGGCAAGGATTCAGGGAATCCTTGAAGAGCGCCTGTATGAAGAAGGCCAGATGGTAAAGGAAGGCGACCCGCTGTTCCGGATCGATCGCAAGCCTGCGGAAGCCGCCTTGCAACGGGCTCAGGCTCAGCGCCAGGTGGCCGAGGCCGACCGGCGCCAGACTGAGCGGGAGTGGAACCGGATATCCTCCCTGTTCCAGCGTAACGCGGTGAGTGAGCGTGAGCGGGATGCTGCTCAGTCCGCACTGGAGCTGGCCCAGGCCAATCTGGCGGTGGCCAATGCCGGCGTTGCCCAAGCCGAGCTGGACCTGGGCTATACCTCGGTAACCGCGCCGGTCAGTGGTGTCACCAGTCTGGAGGATTTTCCCGAGGGTAGTCTGATCAGCTCCGGTACCCTGCTGACCACGATTGTCCAGCTTGATCCGATCCATGTGCGCTTTGCCTTGCCTGAGAACGACGCCAACATTCGCCGCGCTGCCCGGGAAGGTATGCGCGGTGCCAGCGAGCAGGAAGTGGCGGCCCGCCTGATACTGGCCGACGGCCAGGAATATGAACTGGATGGCCAGATCGACTTCACTGCCTCCACCCTGGACCCGCGCACCGGCACGGTGTCGGCCCGGGCGATCTTCGCCAATCCTGAGAATGTGATCGTGCCGGGCCAGTTCGTGCGGGTGCGGGTTGAATTGCAGAGCTTTGAAGATGCCATTGCCATTCCGGAAAGAGCCGTGACTCAGGGGCCGAACGGCCCGGTGGTTTATGTGGTCGATGGTGAAAGCACGGCAAAGGCGCGTCGGGTAGAGCTTGGCCCTGTGAGTGGGGGTCGTCAGATCATTCTTAGCGGCCTGGAAGAAGGTGACCGTTACATCGTCAGCGGTCTCGTCAATCTGCGTGATGGCGCCGAGGTTGACGTAACCAACGAGGATGATGAGGGAGGCGATGACTGATGCTCCGTACCTTTATTGATCGGCCGATCTTTGCCTCGGTTGTTTCCATCATCATCACCCTTGGTGGCCTTTTGGCGCTGATTGGCCTGCCCGTTGAGCAGTACCCGAACGTGGTGCCGCCTCAGGTGGTGGTGGATGGCCGCTTCCCGGGTGCCAGCGCGGACGTGATTTCGGATTCGGTGGTGGCTCCGCTGGAGCAGGAAATCAACGGCGTGGACAACATGATCTACCTGGAATCCAGCGCCACGGATTCCGGCAGCTTCCGGGTGACCGTCTCATTTGAGATTGGTACCGATCCTGACCAGGCCACCATCAACGTCAATAACCGGGTGCAGCAGGCGCTGGCACGCCTGCCCCAGTCCGTTCGTAACCAGGGGTTGAAAGTAGAAGCCCGTTCCACGTCCATCCTCCAGGTCATTACCCTGTCTTCTCCCGACAATACTATGGATGTGGTGGAGATCTCCAACTATGCCTTGCTGAACGTGCTGGATGAGTTGGTTCGGTTGCCCGGTATTGGCGATGCCTCGCTGTTCGGGGCACAGGATTATTCCATGCGGGTGTGGCTGAGGCCTGACAAACTCGCTCAGTACGAGTTGACTCCCAACGATGTAGCCATTGCCTTACGTGCCCAGAATGCCCAGTTTGCCGCAGGCCGAATCGGAGCAGAGCCGGCACCTGAAGGGCAGGCGTTCACTTTCAGCGTATCGGCCCCGGGCCGGCTTACCAGCCCTGAAGAGTTCGGCGAGGTGATCCTGCGCAGTGATGAACAGGGTGCCTCCCTGCGCCTGAAAGACGTAGCCAGAATCGAGCTGGGTGCCCAGAACTACGACTTCGCAGCAGTCTACAATGGTGGCGCCACAGTGCCCATGGGGGTGTACCTGCAGCCCGGGGCCAATGCCCTGGACGCTGCCGATGCCGTGAACGCGGCCATGGAAGAAATTGCAGACCGCTTCCCGGAAGGCCTGGAATATAACGTGCCCTACGACACCACCCGGTTCATTGATATCTCGATCCAGGAGGTGATCTCGACCTTCATTGTGGCGGTGTTGCTGGTGGTGCTGGTGACCTTCCTGTTCCTGCAGCATTTCAACGCCACGCTGATTCCGCTGATTGCCATTCCGGTGTCGCTGATCGGTACCTTTGCCGGCATGCAGGCCCTGGGGTTCTCGGTCAACCTGCTGACCCTGTTCGGGTTGATCCTGGCCATCGGGGTGGTGGTGGACAACGCCATCATCATCATGGAAAACACCGAGCGCCTGATGAAAGAACAGGGCTTGTCCCCCTACGATGCGGCGGTTCTGACCATTCAGCAGGTGTCCGGTGCGGTGGTGTCATCCACCCTGGTGTTGGTGGCGGTGTTTGCCCCGGTGGCCTTCCTGGGCGGGCTCAGCGGTGAGCTGTACCGACAGTTTGCCATAACCATTGCGGTGTCGGTGGTGATATCCGGCATCGTGGCGCTGACCCTGACACCGGCCATGTGTGCGTTGCTGCTGGGCCATGAAGGCAAGCAGTTGACGGTATTCCGCTGGTTTGACGCCGGCTTCGACAAACTCACCAACGGCTTCTCTGCCGTGGTGGACTGGCTGCTGCGCCATGCGGTGATTGGCGTGCTGTTGTTTGCCGCCATGCTTGGCGGCACTGCCTTCCTGCTGAACAAAATGCCCTCCGGCCTGGTGCCACAGGAAGACCAGGGCTTTGTGCTGGCGGCCTACTCGCTGCCCCCCACCTCGGCCCTGAGCCGGACGGCGGACACTCGCGACCAGCTGGTTGAGCAGATGATGCAGCTGCCAGAAGTAAAAGACGTGGTGTCCTTTGCCGGTTTCGACATCATCTCCAGCGCTTTGCGAACCAACAGTGGCGTAGCGTTCGTGACCCTGGAAGACTGGGCCGAACGGGAAGGCGAGGGCCAGAAGGCGGCCGACATAGCCAACAAGATCATGGGCATTGGCTTTGGCATGCCGGAAGCGTTTGTGATCGCCTTTACCCCACCTCCGATTCAGGGATTGTCCACCACTGGCGGTGTGGAAGGCTATATCCAGGCCCGGGGTGGCCGTACCCCGGCCGAGATCAAGGCCATGGCAGACCAGTTCATCCAGGCCGCCAACGAACGCCCGGAACTGCAGAATGTGCGGGTGACGCTGGATACCGGCATCCCCCGTTACAAGGCCAATGTGGACCGGGAAAAAGCCCAGGCGGCCGGGGTTCCGATTGACCAGATCTTCACCACCATGCAGAGCACCTTCGGGGGCCTGTACGTGAACGACTTCACCCTGCAGGGCCGCAACTGGCAGGTAAACCTGCAGTCTGAGGGCGAGTTCCGGAGCCATCCGGACGACCTGCGCCGGGTGTTTGTGCGCTCCAACTACGGCGAGATGATTCCGTTGAGCTCCCTGGTGGAGCTGGAGCGGGTCAGCGGCCCCGATATCCTGAACCGGTTCAACGTGTACCCGGCGGCCAAACTGCTGGCAGATCCGTCGCCGGGCTTCACCACCGGTGACGCCCTGGCGGCCCTGCAGGCGGTGGCTGGCGAACAGTTAGATCGTAACACCCTGCTGGGTTGGACCGGTGAAGCTTATCAGTTGCAGGACTCCGCCGACTCCGGCACCCTTGCCTTCGGCATGGGGTTGTTGCTGGTGTTCCTGATCCTCGCCGCCCAGTATGAACGATGGGGCTTGCCGGTGGCGGTGGCCACCGCTGTCCCGTTCGGGGTATTTGGTGCTGCTCTGGCATCGCTACTCCGTGGTTTCCCCAACGATATCTACTTCCAGGTGGGCTTGCTGGTGCTGATTGGCCTGGCAGCGAAGAACGCGATCCTGATTGTGGAATTCGCCGCCCAGAACCGGAAAAGCGGCATGAGTTCATTTGATGCTGCCAGCACCGCTGCACGCCAGCGCTTCCGGGCCATTATGATGACGGCGCTGACCTTCATCGTGGGTTCCATGCCGCTGGCCTTCAGTACCGGTGCGGGTGCGGTTTCCCGTCAGGAGATCGGCACGGTGGTGGTGGGCGGTATGCTCGCGGCCAGTACCCTGGCGCTGTTCTTCGTGCCGCTGTTCTACAAGCTGATCGAAGACCTGGCCGATTGGCGGCGTAAGCGCAAGAAGGCTGCCTGAGGTGGCCTGATTTTCTGCGCCTATCGCATTGATAGCGACTGAACCGCCGCGGGTTTCTGCCCCCGGCGGTTTTTTCTTTGTTATTCTGTTTGGGTGCAGGAATCAGTGATGGGGAGGGGCTTTCTGAAACACGCTGTGAATACATCCGTGTACGCTCTGCTCCGCCCCTTGGCGCTAATTGCTCCTGCGTCGCGCCAAGGGTCCAGTGATAGCCATCCATGGCTAGCCCGTGAAGAGCTGTTCGCTCTCCACCCATGGCTCCGCAAGGTTTCAGAAAGCCCCTCCCCATCACAGATCCCCAGACTGTGGGAGTGAAACGCTCTGGAGTTAGAACAAATGGTTGCTGAAGACAAGAAAATACAGGTTCTGGAAGATCTGGAACTGGCTCGGACTCGCACCAAACAGCTGATCTGCACGCTGCCGGAGCAGCAACTGGATGTTCCCTACCATCCTGGTGTGAACCCGCCTCTCTGGGAAATGGGGCATTCTGCGTTCTTCTACGAGGTCTTCGTGTTCAACCTGTTGGGTGGCACACCCAGCTTCGATCCATCCATGGATGATCTCTGGGACTCCTTCCATGTCGAACATACGGAGCGCTGGCGGCGGGATCTGTTTCCCGGCCGGGAAGAAACCTTCACGTATTTCAATACCATTTACGACCGGGTAGCAGAGCGCATCAAGAGCCGGGAACTGACCGAGCGGGAGCTGTACCTCTACCGCTATGCGATTTACCACCAGAACATGCACATTGAATCACTGATCTGGTGCCGGCAGACGGTGGGGTATTCGGCGCCTGTGGACTTCAAGGGTGACCGGCCAGCCCCTGGTGAGGCAATCACCGGGGATGTGGAAATCCCTGCCGGGCGTTGGGTGATTGGCATGCCCGGCGAGTCTCAACACTACGCAACAGACGACTTTGCCTTCGATGCCGAGAAACCCCGCTTCGAGATTGAGCTGCCGGCATTTGCTATCAGTCGCACGCTGGTGAGCAATCGGGAGTTTCAGGCGTTTGTGGACGATTGCGGTTACCAGCGTCCGGAGCTGTGGTCTTTCGGAGGCAGGAAGTGGCTGGAGTCAGAGCAGGATGTCAGTCTGGTGCACGGGGTAAAAGAGCCGTTGATGCGCTCACCCCGGCACCCGTTGTACTGGCGCTGGCACGACGGCCATTGGCAGGAGCGGGTGTTTGACCAGTGGTTACCCCTGGAGCCAGATGCACCGGTTACCCATGTCACCTACTGGGAGGCGGAAGCCTACTGCAAGTGGGCCGGGCGTCGGTTGCCGACAGAATATGAGTGGGAAGTGGCTGCGCTGGGCAACCGGCCCGGGGACACGTTCCGTCGTTATCCCTGGGGCAATGAGGTACCGGATGCCTTGAGAGCCGATATGGATGGCCGCACCATGGCCCGCAATCCGGTGTGGGATTATCCAGCCGGCGACAGCCCCTATGGTTGCCGGCAAATGATCGGTGCGGTGTGGGAGTGGACTACCAACGATTTCCTGCCTTACGACGGGTTCAAGGTGGACATGTATCCGTTTATGTCCACCTTGCAGTTTGCCACCCACAAGGTTACCAAGGGTGGCAGCTGCGCCACGTCATCCAATCTGATCCGTGGCACTTACCGGCAGGCTTACCTGCCGTTTCGCAGTGATGTCTATACCGGGTTCCGCACCTGCGCTGGCTGACGTATCGTGTTTTCCATCAGGTGGCTGGCAAGTGCGACCCCGGTTTCGCTCATGGTCAGGTAGGCGTCGTCGGCGCCGGCTTCGCGGATTTTCTCGGCCTCGTCGGCGAACATGGTGTGGGCCACGATGTAGCCTTCGAAACCGAGTTTGCGCAGCATCCTGGCGGCGATCAGCTTGCCCTCGATATCGTTCATGGCCAGCACCACGGATTCCAGGTCTGGCATATGTAGGCCCTCCCAGAAGGTGGTGTCTTCGGCATCCGCGAACACCACGTTGCGCCCCTCTTTCTGGTGTTTATCCGCTTTCGCCGGGTCTGAATCCAGCCCCATCAGGCGAGGTTCGTGGGGCAGCAGCCAGTCATAGGTAGCTGTGCCTGTTCGCCCCATCCCCATAACAAGAATCTTCGTGCCGCCCAGTGAAATCGGCTGCTCGTCCGGGTGGCGTTTATGGCTTTCAAAGCGGGCGATCCGGTGTGCGATGCGCTCATAAATCCGGTGGGCAAAGCGGTTTAGCGGCGCCGAGATGACGAATGACAGAGAGACGGTAATGGCCAGGGGTACCAGCCATTGCGGCAGTGCCACACTGGCAACAATCAGCCCGAACTCACTGTAATTGGTCAGCGACAAAGAGGTCAGAAAGCTGCTGCGGGCTCGCAAGCGGAACAGCAGCAGCAAGAAGTAGAAAAGAATGCCCTTGAGCGGCAGAACCAGTGCGGTGACAACGGCAAACATCAGAGCCTGCTGGTCTGGCAGGCCACCAATGCCAATCTGCAGGAAGAAGCCCACCAGGAAGACTTCTTTGACGCTCCACAGTGATTTGGCCAGTTCCTGGGAGCGCGGGTGGTTGGCCAGCATGGCTCCGAAGATGAGGGCGCCCAGTTCAGAACTGAGCCCGACAGCTTCAAAACCCAGGCCTCCGACGACCAGAGCCAGCAACAGACCGAGCAGTACCAGCAGCTCATCGTGGCCGCTGGCATCGAGCAGTTTGAACAGGAGTGGCCGAAGCAGCGGCAGGCCGAAAATCATCAATGCCCATTCGGAAGGTGACTTGCCTGCGGCCACACTCATTACCACCAGGGCGATCAGGTCCTGCATGATCAGGATGCCAATGGCAACGCGGCCGTGGAACGCCCTGAGTTCCCGTTTACTTTCAAGGACCTTGGCGGCGAGCACAGTGCTGGAGAACGACAGCGCGATGGCCAGCATCAGCGCCGTTGTCCAGTCCAGGTCAAGAAGCCAGTATAGGCCAGGGGTGAACACCAGGCAGGTAATGGAAAAATGCAGCAGGCTGCCGCCGATCACTTCCGGGCTGACGATGGACCTGAGCTTGAGTTTCAGGCCAACGGTGAACAGCAGTAACAAAACGCCCAGATGCGCAATATGCTGCAGAACCGCTGTTTCCTCTATCGGTATGCCCGTCATCACTGACATGCCGCTCAGGGCGAAGCCGGCAGCCAGGTAGCCCACCAAAGGTGGCAGGCCAACGGCTTTTACAAACAGTCCGAGGACAAAGGCAAAGGTGATCCAGGTGGCTTCAGGCATAACCCATACTTATCGGGAACAGGAAAGACAGCCGGAAGCCTACCTTTTTTCCTCGTTCAAATGTAGTAGCACTTGGTGTCAGGGTTGCCTGGTAGTCAGAAATGCCTGGAACAGTCGTGCTGATTCTTCAGGTACCTCAACCATGGGCGCATGGCCAACGTCATCAAGAATCACCTTCCTGGCAACCGGAATGGCCTCCACAAACACATCGGCGTTGCGGTAGTCGATTACCCGGTCCAGCTTGCCCCAGATCACCAGCACCGGGGCTTCAATGTGGGTGATGGCGTTGCGGAAGTCCGGCTCGAATCCGGTGTCCCGAATGGCTGAAAAGATGACTTCGTTCACTTCCTGATTCGCAATGGCCTTTTCCTCCATCACATCGAAAATCGGCCAGGGCACGAATGGGCGATTTTCCAGGGCGAAGTCCAGCAGCTTGTCAAAATCGCCTTTTTTTTCCGGAATCAGAGGGTTGTCACCATCCATGACCCGGTCTACCAGCTCGCTTTCGTACTCAAAGATGCCGGCGGGATTAAACAATACCGCTGTCTGGATTTGCTCCGGGTGGGTAGCGGCGTAGAGCGCGGTGATAGCGCCTCCCATGGAATTGCCCATCATGTGGAACTGCTTCACGCCCAGTTTGTCCAGGATCCGATTCAGGTAGCTCACCTGGTCTTCAAACCGGTAGCCGATGCCCAGGGGTTTGCTGCTGTCACCATGGCCGGGCAGGTCAATGGCGTAGACGTTGAACTCGCCCTTGAACTCCTTGGCCAGCCGGGTCCAGTTATCCTTGTTGGCGCCGAATCCGTGTATCAGCACCAGGGTGTCACCTTCTACAGCTTCTTTACTGCGCAGGTAGGTGATGTCCAGCTCGCCAACCGTGACCTCGGCAGTCTCAAGACCGGCGCTGGAGCGCTCCCAGCCAATGGCGCTGTCGTATATGCTTTGCTTGGAGCAGGCGCTGATAAGAAGGGTGGTGACGAGCAGCAGGGCAAGGTTGAGCGCGTTTCGGGGCACGGAGAACTCCTTTTCGTTGTGGTCGTTATGAACGCTAACACTACCCCAGAAAAAAGCCCGGTCAATGACCGGGCTGACGCTGTTTCCGTGGGATTGTCGCTGAATGTCAGCTCTTTTCCCGGGCAATGGCCCGATAGGCAATATCGTTGCGGTAAAACATGCCGTTCCAGCTGATTGTCTTCGCCAGCTGGTAAGCACGCTGCTGGGCTTCGGTCACCGTGTTGCCCAGGGCGGTGGCGCACAGCACGCGGCCACCGGCGGTAACCACATTGTCCCCGTCCAGTTTGGTGCCGGCGTGGAACACTTTCTCGCCTTCCGTTTCGCCTTCTGGCAGGCCGGAGATTGCATCGCCCTTGCTGTAGTCAGCAGGATAGCCACCGGCCGCCAGCACGATGCCGACAGAGGCGCGGTCGTCCCACTCGGAATCGCACTGGTCCAGCTTGCCATCCACGGCGGCCAGGCACAGTGCCACCAGGTCTGACTTCATGCGCAGCATGATCGGCTGGGTTTCCGGGTCGCCAAAGCGGCAATTGAACTCGATCACCTTCGGTGCACCGCTGGTGTCGATCATCAGGCCAGCATACAGGAACCCTTTGTAGGGGTGGCCTTCAGCGGCCATGCCGTTGACGGTGGGGTAGATCACTTCGTCCATGATGCGTTGATGGACATCCGCAGTGACCACCGGGGCGGGGGAGTAGGCGCCCATGCCGCCGGTGTTGGGGCCGGTGTCGCCATCGCCCACTCGTTTGTGGTCCTGGGAGGTGGCCATGGCCAGCACGTTCTTGCCGTCGACCATCACGATGAAGGAGGCTTCCTCGCCGTCCAGGAACTCTTCAACCACTACGCGGCTGCCGGCATCGCCAAAGGCGTTACCCGCAAGCATGTCGCGAATGGCGTCTTCGGCTTCGGCCAGGGTCATGGCGACGATTACGCCTTTACCGGCGGCCAGGCCATCGGCCTTGACCACAATCGGCGCGCCTTTTTCACGTACATAGGCGAGGGCTTCATCGACATCAGTGAAATTGGCGTAGTCGGCGGTCGGGATCTTCTGGCGGGCCAGGAAGTCCTTGGTGAAGGCCTTGGAGCCTTCCAGCTGGGCAGCACCAGCGCTGGGGCCGAAGATGCGCAGCCCGCGGGCTTCAAACTTGTCCACCACGCCGGCCACCAGTGGGGCTTCCGGGCCGACGATGGTCAGGCCCACGTTGTTCTGCTCGGCGAAGTTGGCCAGGCCGTCCAGGTCCATCACGTCCAGGTCGACGTTGTCCAGATTCGGTTCCCGGGCGGTACCGGCGTTCCCCGGCGCTACGAAAACTTTGTCTGCCAGCGGGGATTGCGCGGCTTTCCAGGCCAGGGCGTGTTCACGCCCGCCACTGCCAATAACCAGAATGTTCATGTGTTGCTCCTGAGTTCTTTGATCAGTGACGGAAATGGCGCATGCCGGTGAAGACCATGGCAATGCCGTGCTCGTTAGCCGCGTCGATCACTTCCTGGTCGCGCATGGAGCCGCCCGGCTGGATAACGGCGGTGATGCCGGCCGCCGCAGCGGCATCGATGCCGTCCCGGAAGGGGAAGAAAGCGTCAGAGGCCATGACCGAACCTTTCACTTCCAGGCCTTCGTCGGCGGCCTTGATGCCAGCGATTTTGGCGCTGTAAACGCGGCTCATCTGGCCTGCGCCCACGCCGATGGTACGGCCGGCCTTGGCGTACACGATGGCGTTGGATTTCACATACTTGGCTACTTCCCAGGCGAACAGCAGGTCGTTCAGTTCCTGTTCGCTGGGTTGGCGCTCGGTCACTACCTTTACGTCTTCCATGGCGACCATGCCCAGGTCACGGTCCTGCACCAGCAGGCCGCCGGTCACGCGCTTGTAGTCCATGGTCTGGGCGCGCTCGCCATCGAACTCGCCGCAGGCCAGCAGGCGCACGTTTTTCTTGGCGGCGACAATCTCAACCGCTTCGGGGGCAACACTCGGGGCAATGATCACTTCCACGAACTGACGGTCAACGATGGCCTTGGCGGTGGCTGCATCCAGTTCCCGGTTAAAGGCGATGATGCCGCCGAAGGCGGACGTCGGATCAGTGGCGAAGGCCAGGTCGTAGGCCTGCAGAATATCGGTGCCGATGGCCACGCCACAGGGGTTGGCATGCTTGACGATGACACAGGCCGGGTCGGCGAAGGGCTTCACGCATTCCAGGGCGGCATCGGTGTCGGCCACGTTGTTGTAGCTCAGTTCCTTACCTTGCAGCTGCCTGGCGGTGGCGATGCAGGCTTCCTTCGGGTTACGTTCGGCATAGAACGCGGCACGCTGGTGCGGGTTTTCACCGTATCGCATGTCCTGAACCTTCACGAACTGGGCGTTGAAGGTGCGGGGGAAGTCGGCGTTGTCGTTGTCCGGTGTGCGGCCGCCCAGGTAGTTGGCGATGGCACCGTCGTATCCGGCGGTGTGCTCGAAGGCTTTTACTGCCAGGTCGAAGCGGGTGTTGTAGGTCAGTTGGCTGTCGTTGTCATCCAGTTCATTGATAACACGGCTGTAGTCGGAGGCATTCACTACGATGGCCACGTCGTTGTGATTCTTGGCAGCGGCGCGGACCATGGTGGGGCCGCCGATGTCGATGTTCTCGATGGCGGTAGCCAGATCACAGTCCGGGTTGGCCACGGTTTCTTCAAACGGGTACAGGTTCACCACCACCATGTCGATGGGGTTAATGCCGTGCTCAGCCATGATGGTGTCGTCGGTGCCGCGACGGCCCAGAATGCCACCGTGAATCTTCGGATGCAGGGTTTTCACCCGGCCGTCCATCATTTCCGGGAAACCGGTGTAGTCGGACACTTCGGTGACCGGCACATTGTTTTCCTGAAGCAGGCGGAATGTGCCGCCAGTGGAGAGCAGCTCAACGCCGCGTTCAGTCAGGGCACGGCCAAAATCGACGATGCCGGTTTTATCACTCACGCTGATCAGGGCGCGACGGACGGGGGTGTTAACCTGGTTTGCCATGGGTCACTTTCTTCGCTGTTCAGATAAGCCGGGGATAGCCTGGATATAAAGAACAAGGGCCTCGCGAACGCATCCGGGAGGCCCTTCAGGGACGAGTCTGATTATAGCAGACCGTACTGCTTGAGTTTTTTGCGCAGGGTACCGCGATTCAGTCCGAGCATGGTCGAAGCCTTGGTCTGGTTGTTGCGGGTGTATTTCATCACCTGCTCCAGCAGTGGGGCTTCCACTTCCGACAGTACCAGCTGGTAAACATCGGATACTGGGGCGCCGTCCAGTTGCGCGAAGTAGTTCTTCAGAGCAACTTCCACGCTGTCACGCAGGGTGACGCTGTTGCCGCTGTTGTTCACCGTGTGCAATTGATGCAGATCATCATTGGCCGGTGTGCTCAGAGTGTCGTTTGCCAAAGTCTCAGCGGTCATGCTGCGAATACCTCTCCATTTCGTAAGCCTGAAAAATACTGCTCGATGCTGTCTTTCTGCTCCAGCGCATCGTCGATGGCGTTGAAGCGTTTGCGGAACTGTTTGCTCTGGTCGTGGGACTGCAGATACCAGCCCACGTGTTTTCTGGCGATACGCACGCCCATTTTTTCGCCGTAGAAAGCGTGTAGCTCTGCCAAGTGTTCCGACAAGATCTGCTCCACCTCATTCAGGGGTGGTTCCGGAAGATGTTTACCGGTTTCCAGATAGTGCAGGATTTCCCGGAAGATCCAGGGCCGGCCCTGGGCGCCTCGGCCGATCAGCAGGCCATCCGCGCCAGTGTGTGCCAGTACCCGCCGGGCTTTCTCCGGCGTGGTGATGTCGCCATTGGCAAATACCGGAATACCAACGCTGGCCTTCACTTCTGCGATGGTGTCGTATTCCGCGTCGCCATTGTATTTGTCGGCACGGGTACGGCCGTGGACAGCTATGGCCTGTATCCCGGCATCTTCGGCCATTCTCGCGATCACCGGTGCGTTCCGGTTGTCCTGATCCCAGCCAGTGCGCATTTTCAGCGTGACCGGAATGTCCACCGCACTGGCTACTGCTTCCAGGATGGCCCTGACCAGCTTTTCGTCTTTCATCAGGGCAGAACCTGCCGCTTTATTGCAGACCTTCTTGGCAGGGCAGCCCATGTTGATGTCGATAATCTGGGCCCCGAAGGCGGCGTTTTGCCGCGCCGCATCGGCCAGCATGTCCGGATCGCCACCGGCAATCTGAACAGACCGGGGTTCCGGTTCGCCCTGATGGTTCAGGCGAGTCTGGGATTTGCGCGTATGCCAGAGTTTGCTGTCTGCTATGACCATTTCTGATACTGCCAGGCCGGCTCCCATCCGCCGGCAAAGCTGCCGGAAGGGTCGATCGGTTACACCGGCCATGGGTGCAACTATCAATGGGTTGGGCAGGGTATACGGCCCGATTTTTGCCGTCGGCAGCATGATCTGAGTCCGTGTCACAGCGATTTAAGCAAGATTCGGCCGGAAGCGGCTGGTTAAATTATGACCGCTTCAGTCTCCGAAGGGCGGTAATGATACCGCCGGAGGGGGTCTGATTGAAGGGGAAAAGTGCTGAAAAAATTGATTATTTTTCGTGCTTTTTGGTTGACTTTTGCGCTGTCAACTGTCGCCCCGGCCCCTCATCAGGGTGTCCAGGGCCGAAAGCTCAGGTTGTAATTGACCGCGTCGCGGCCCGGATCGCGGATACTGATCGCAATCCGTACCGGGGTCTCAGAGGGCATGGCGCTGAGAGATTCCGCCTCACCGGCAAGATATTCCGCCGGGGTAAAGGTGCTTTGCGCAACCACATCGCCGTTAAGATTGGAAAAGGTCAGGGCGATGGCCGGGAACGGCTGTTCGAAGGTGGCCCGGTTAATGATGACGGCGTCGACAATCAGTTGGGTGCGGTTGTCAGGGTCGGTCCGGACTACCAGTTTCCTGCTTTGGATGGCTTCTACGTTGATCAGCGGTTTCAGCTGGCAGCCCGCCAGTTCACAGCCTTTCTCGTAGAATGGCCGGAGCTGGGGAATGGCAGACAGCCGATCAAACTGGAACCAGGTTACCTGGGCAACCAGCGCGCCCAGTAAGGCTACAACGACGAGCGTCCACAGGGCGGTTCTCAGGCGACTGCGGCCCTGGCCAATCGATACCGGGTCGCGGCGCAGGTCCCGATACAGGGTGTCGGGCGCCTGATCAGCCTTGCGTGCCGGTTCGTTCGGGGCCGCAGGCCGGTCGTCATCGGTTGCCGCCAGCGTAAGCTCTTCGGGAGCGGTTGCAGGGCTGGTTGACTTGCTTTTGCCTGGCGCTGGCGGCTCGGGTGTTTCTTGGCTGTCGGCGGCGTCAGGTGTCCCGGATGATGGCGAATCCTGGGGTGTCAGCTGCAGATCCGGCTCAGGTTTGTTTTCCGGTTCTGGCGTTTGTGGTTCAGGTTTGGCCGGTGCTTTCGGCGCCCGTGCCGGTTGATCGTCCGCCAGCATGGCTTCCGCCCAGCTTTCGTCAACGTCCTGCTTTTCCGGGGTCAGGTCGTCATCGTGGTAGCCGGACTCTTCCGGTTCATCAAATGAGCGGAAACTGTCGCTCAGTTCGTCATCGGAAAACGTCAGCTTGCTGCCGGCATAGCGACCTTCTGTGGCATCTTCTTCCGGGTTGTCGGCAAAGATAAAGTCTTCTTCATCTTGCCCTGCGTGGGTGTCTGCGGGCGGAGGAGGGGTTTCCCCTGCTGCTTTGCCACCTGTGGCGGCTGGCGCAGCGCTGCCGGTGGATTTGACGACCTGGTGCTCAATGGCGTTGAAAACTTTCAGGCAGCTGCCACAACGGACTTTTCCCCCGGCGATACTGAGTTGTTCGTCAGTCACCCGGAAACGGGTTTCGCAATTAGGGCACTGAGTCTGCAGGCTGCTTTGGGTCATGCTTCGTTCCTGAAAGCTTGATCGCGGATAGATCGATTCTCGATCATTGATCTATCACTACATCTGTCACTACAAAGGAGGCAGTTTAGTCGTAAAGCCCGGGCTCGTCATCCGTCCTTGCGCCGTCCTGTGAGGCGCATCCAGTCTTCTTTCTGTTCCGGCTCGTCCATGGTGAACCAGGGCTCGTAGGCGTCCATCACCTCCCGGGCCTGATTGAACAGGATGCCGGACAGTACCAGATCCCCGCCGGGCCTGGTCAGTTCCGCCAGTCTCGGAGCCAGGCCAATGAGCGGTTGGGCCAGGATATTGGCCAGCATGATGTCGGCTCGGGTGTCCGGATCCTTACCGGGCAGGAAGAGATCCAGACGGTTGTCTTCCACGCCGTTCCGACGGGCATTGTCCCGGCTGGCTTCCAGCGCTTGCGGATCGGTATCCACGCCAATGACATGGTCCGCGCCGAGCAGCAGGGCGGCCAGGCCCAGGATGCCGGAACCGCAGCCGTAGTCTGTCACCTGCTTGCCTGCAACATCCTGGCCGTCAAGCCATTCCAGGCACAGCGCCGTGGTGGGGTGGGTGCCGGTGCCGAAGGCGAGGCCCGGGTCCAGCAGCAGGTTGGCCGCATCCGGGTCTGGCGCTTCGTGCCAGCTGGGGACAATCCACAGGCGCTTGCCAAACTGTAGGGGATGGAAGTCGTCCATCCAGGCCCGTTCCCAGTCTTTGTCTTCTACCAGGGTAACGTCGATTTCGGGTAGGGACTGCTGGGTTTGCTGATGCCAGGCGTCGCGGATATCCGCTAACAGTTGCTCGGTGTTGCGGTCGGACTGGAACAGGCCGGTAACCGTGGTCTGGCTCCATAAGGGGGTAGTGCCAGGGTCGGGTTCGTACAGGGGCTGGTCGGCTGCGTCTTCCATGGAAACGGCGTCTGCGCCCATTTCCATTAACAGGTCTTCCAGCTGATCCGCGGTGTCCGGATCAGCTGGAATCTGGAGTTGTATCCAGGGCATGGTTAATCCCGCATCAGTTTCTCAAGGTAGTGGATGGTGAAGTCTACCTGTTTAAAGCCACCATCGCGTACCAGTTTTCGATGCAGGGGTTGGTTGGTCTTGATGCCCTCGACCAGCATTTCGTCCAGCGCGTTCTTCATACGCCGGCGCGCGATTTCCCGATCGTCGCCCCAGGTGATCAGTTTGGCCACCAGGGAATCGTAGTACGGCGGAACGGTGTAGCCGCTGTACAGGTGGGAATCGACACGAATGCCATTGCCACCCGGAGCATGGAAATGCTTGACCTTGCCCGGGCTGGGTACGAAGGTTTGCGGGTCTTCGGCGTTGATCCGGCACTCGATGGCGTGGCCGGAGATATGGATTTCGTCCTGGCTGTATTGCAGCGGCAGGCCGCTGGCAATGCGCAGCTGCTCACGGACGATATCAACACCGGTCACCATCTCCGAGACCGGGTGCTCAACCTGTACTCGGGTGTTCATCTCGATGAAATAGAACTCGCCGTCCTGGTACAGGAATTCAAAGGTGCCGGCACCCACGTAGCCGATTTCCTTGCAGGCGTCGACGCAGGCCTTGAGCGTGCGTTCCCGGGATACCGGGTCAACATTCGGGGCCGGGGCTTCCTCGATGACTTTCTGGTTCCGCCGCTGCATGGAGCAGTCCCGGTCGCCAAGATGTATCACGTTGCCGTGCATGTCCGCCAGTACCTGAATCTCCACATGGCGTGGTGTTTCCAGGAACTTCTCCAGATAGACCGTCGGGTCGCCAAAAGCGTTCTTGGCCTCGGTCTGGGTGATTTGTACCGCTTTCAGCAATGCAGCCTCGGAATGCACCACCTGCATGCCACGACCACCACCACCGGAAGCGGCCTTGATCATTACCGGGTAGCCGATCTGGCGGGCCACCTGGAGGGTGCGCTCGTCGTCGTCCGTCAGCGGGCCGTCAGACCCGGGCACGGTGGGTACGCCGGCCTTCTTCATGGCTTCAATGGCAGATACCTTGTTGCCCATCAGGCGGATGGTTTCCGCCTTCGGTCCGATAAAGCGAAAGCCGCTTTTCTCGACCTGCTCAGCAAAGTCGGCATTTTCAGCCAGGAAGCCGTAACCCGGGTGAATGCCTACGGAGTCCGTTACTTCTGCAGCGCTGATGATGGTCGGGATGTTCAGGTAGCTTTCCGTCGCGCTGTTGGGACCGATGCAGACGGTTTCGTCAGCGAGACGAACGTGCATAAGGTCGCGATCAACCTGCGAGTGCACGGCTACCGTCTTGATGCCCAGCTCTTTGCAGGCGCGGAGGATTCGCAGGGCGATTTCACCGCGGTTTGCGATCAGAACTTTTTCTAACATGGCCATGGTTAACAATCACCGAATTCAGGAAATGACGACCAGGGGCTGGTCAAACTCCACCGGCTGGCCATTCTCGACCAGGATTTCGGTGATGGTGCCGGCCTTGTCAGCCTCGATCTGGTTCATCATCTTCATGGCTTCCACAATGCAGATGACATCACCAACGTTTACCTTCTGGCCAACTTCGACAAACGCTGCAGCGCTCGGGGACGGTGAGCGGTAGAAGGTGCCCACCATCGGAGATTTCACTGCATGACCATTGATGGCGGCTGGTGCAGAGGTTTGTTCAGCCGGCGCTGCCTCGGGTGCTGGGGTCGGTGCCGGAGCCTGGGGCGCGGGTGCTGAGTAATGGCTCACGTAATGGCCACCGGAGGCCTGTTCCCGACGGCGCGATATACGAACTGAATCGTCACCCTCGTGAATCTCCAGCTCCTCGACGTCTGACTCCTCGAGCAGTTCAATCAGTTTCTTGATTTTACGAATATCCATAACTGTTCCAGTCCCGTTGTCTCTGGTCTATCGGTGAATTCGTTGCAGTGCAGCCTGCAGGGCAAGGTCGTAGCCCTGGCTGCCCAGCCCGCAGATAACCCCTTCGGCGATATCTGAAAAATAGGAGTGATGGCGGAAAGGTTCCCGCGCATGCACATTCGATAAATGTACTTCTATAAACGGTATGCCGGAGGCCAGCATGGCGTCCCGCAGTGCGACACTGGTATGGGTGAAGGCAGCTGGATTGATAATGATGAAATCCACACCTTCAACCCGGGCCTCGTGTACCCGTTCAATCAGTTCGTACTCTGCATTGGATTGCAAATGCAGCAGGTGGTGACCTTGCTCGGCCGCTTTCTGGTGCAAGCGGTCGTCAATATCGGCCAGTGTTTCATAGCCATAGACCTCGGGCTCCCGGGTGCCGAGCATGTTGAGATTAGGGCCATGGAGCACAAGTATGGTCGACATGGTTCTGTCTGCCTTGGTGTTTTACAGGATCGCCGAAGATAACGGCACGTTACCCCAATGGTGCGTACTTGTTAGCCTCAGATCAACACTTTTTGACAATCTTGCCTGTCGTACATTGGTCTTAAAAAGGGTACACAGCAATTGCTGTACACGCGATGACATTTCGTTGATGACAATTATTGTCGATGAAGGAGGGCTGTGCCGGTATTCGACATTGGTTTCATGGGGCCGGGCAGGGCGCCCGGCCCGAAGGGATCAGGCGTCTGCCAGGGTAACGCAGTTACGACCATGTTCCTTGGACGTGTAAAGCGCCCGGTCTGCGCGCTCGCACAGGGACTGGGCGCTGTCACCCTGCCAGGCGGAGATGCCGCAACTGAAGGTGACGTTGAATTCCCGGTCGCCGGCCGGCTGTACCAGCTCGGAGAAGCGCTCGCGGATTTCATTCAATACGTTGCGGGCGTCACCGGGCCGTGTGTTGGGCAGAATGATCGCAAACTCCTCACCACCATAACGCCCGATGTGATCCGTTTTTCGCAGTCGCTGCTTGAGAAACATCGACAGGCTTCGCAGCACCCGGTCGCCAATGGGGTGGCCAAAGGTGTCGTTAACCTTTTTGAAGTAGTCGATGTCGAGCATTGCGAAACACAGGAGTTGGTCTTTCTGCCGGGCCCGCACGATTTCCTGCTCCAGCAGATGCAGGGTATGGGTGTGGTTATACAGGCCGGTGAGGCTGTCGCGAATCATCAGTGCCAGCAATGACCGGGCCCGGCGGCCACGGTTGTGCAGAGTGGCAATCAGGTGCTTGGGGTCGATGGGCTTGGTCAGGAAATCGTCGCCCCCCAGGCTCATAGCGTGCAGCTGCTTGCTGACGTCTTCTTCCGCGGACAGGTAAATGATGGGAACGCTGTGGAAGCGATCCTGCTGACGGATCACCCGGGCGATCTCCATGCCGGTGCAGCCGGGCATGTACATGTCCAGAATGATGATTTCCGGAGAAAACTCTTCCAGGGCGTGAATGATCTGCATCGGATCGGTGATGATGTGGGCGGTCATGCCCGCTTTCTTTAGCACCGTTTCCATGTATTTGGCCTGGGCCCGGGAGTCATCCAGAACCAGCACCTTGTAGGGCTCGACCGTATTGCCGTGGGTGTAGGTTTCGATCTTTTCGATCAGCTGGCCGGGGTCCACCGCCGGGTAGAAAAACTCCTCGCCACCACACCGGGATGCTCGCAGGCGGGTTTCAATACTGCCGTCTTCATCGCTCATGAAGATGATCGGTATGGGCGTGTCGTGCTGCTCCTGTAGCTGCTCCACAGTGGCAATGCCACTGTTGGTGTCGCCGCCAAAGTTGACATCCATGAGGATGGTTTCCGGCTTGCTCAGGGCGCAGGCTTCAATCAGGTCAGAGGCACTGCTGAACGCGGACGCCCGGAACCCGAAAAATTCCAGCTGGCGGATCAGGCGGGCGGCCATTTCACCGTTGGACAGTGCAATGTAGACCGGTGTGCGTCGGTATTGCTGGGGTGTGTCGGAGGTTTCCTGGTCGGTACGGCGTTGGGTGCAATGGCGCAGAGTCTCGGTGGCATCTTCCAGTTGCCGCGCCTGGTCATCCTCAAGGGGGGAGCTCTGGTGCCAGTGCTCTAGCAGTCCCAGGATGTGCTCCGCAGCGGCGGCATGGCTCTCCATTTCGAACCGTTTGGCATAGCGGACCAGCTTGTCCGTTGCCGAGACCAGCTCATCGCGGTAAACCGCGGCTTGATCCCTGTCTTCGCGAATCTTCTGCCAGGTATCCAGAACCACCCTGGCCTGGGTGGTCACACGGCGGGCGAAATGCTGCCTGAGTTTTTCTTTCTGGCTTTCGTCGTTCATTGTGCTCCGGCCTGTCTGTTTTCATTTTTTGATGGTCCGATCCGGCAGGACTGACTTTTTAACCTTAGTCCTTTTGCAGAGTCTATAGTGTTTAATGTTGTCGGCGTAGGTTGCGCTATGTAAATGTTTGTCAACTCTGCGGTACAGGTCACAGACACTTATCAAACCAATTATCGGACCGGAGCCCCAGCAGCTATGGCGGGGATGCTTGGAAAGAGAGATCAGCAGCACGGCGTGATTACGCTTCAGGGGCTATTACTGGTGTTTACCGGTGGCTTGCTGTTGCTCATTCTCACGGTGGCGTTCATCACCAGTTTCGGCTATTTTCGGGGCTACGTAGCCGATCAGCTCGGTGACCATGCCCGGGACGGCGCCACGGCCACGGGCTTATCCTTGTCGAACGCCATTGATGGCTCAGATCCGGTGGCAGCTGCGTCGCTGATTGATGCCGTGTTCGACAGTGGCCGGTACTTGTCTGTGGAATACCTTGATCACAGTGATAGCCTAATTGCGGGCAGAAGAATGCCGCTTCAGGGTACTGCCGCCCCTGGCTGGTTTATCCGTTTGGCCTCCCTGCCTCGGCCAATGGCTGAGGCCGAAGTCGTGCGTGGCTGGAGTCGTCTGGGCAAGGTTCGTGTGGTCAGTCATCCGGGCCGGGCTTACGACGATCTCTGGCGCATTACCGTGGGACTGTTGGTGGGCGTGCTGGCCATCGGCGGTGCCGGTCTGGTCGTCCTGCACCTGTTGCTGGGGCGAATACTCAGCCCGCTGAAAGCGTTGGAAGCTCAGGCCAGGGCTTTGGGACAGCGGGATTTTCGGAAACGGGTCGACATCAAGTCAACCCGGGAACTGAACCAGGTTACCGAAGCCATGAATCAGATGGCGGATGACCTCGGCCAGTTGTTTGAGGGGCAAGGCAAGCTGATCCAGCATTTGCGCAAGGTGAACAACGAAGATCCCGTGACCGGCCTGGCCAGTCGGAGTGCCTTTGATCAGCGACTGCGGGCTGAGCTTGAATCCGAGGAAAAGGCTGCCCCGGGCGTGCTGATTATGATCCAGCTCGGCTTTTTCGTTGACTACAACAGGGCCTATGGCCGCAGCGAGGGCGACCTGCTCCTGAAGCAGATTGCCGGGTGTCTGCAGCGCTTTGTGAAGCGGCACACTGAATCTTTCGCTGGGCGCAGGACGGGGGCTGAATTCGCGGTTTTCCTGCCGGGCGCATCCGCGGCAGATGTCCGGGTGTGGGCGGAAGAACTGGTGGCGGAACTTGATGGGCTTTATGCGGATCATGCCGCACCGATGGATACTATCGTGCATGCCGGGCTCGCGGTGACAGCCGAAGGGTTAGGTAGCCGGGACCTGCTGGCAGCTGCCGATGAGGCCCTGGTGGCGGCCCAGCAGCGGAATGAATCCTGCTGCTGGCTGTCCGAAACCGGCCTGGAGAACCACCACAACATGGAAACCTGGCGGGTGATCATCAGCCAGGCGATACGTGACCGCAGTTTGTCGCTGTGGTTACAGCCCATGGTTCAGGGTGGTGAGCAGTCGGTGGTTCACTATCAGGTGTTTTCCCGTATCAACAGTCCTGAAGGGGTTCTCAAGGCAGGTTTGTTTGTACCTGTGGCCGAGCGCCTCGGGCTAATCAAGGACATCGACCGGCTGCTGATCGAGCGGGTTCTGGAGCGCCTGGCGAGCCATCCGGGGGAGCGCCTGGCGGTATCCCTGGGGAGTGCGTCCGTTGCTGACCCGGAGTTCCGGAGGGATCTGCTGGCGAGTCTTGGGCAGGCAGGGCCTCTGGTCAGTCGTCTTTGG
Source organism: Marinobacter sp. NSM (assembly GCF_052380025.1). Classification (NCBI taxonomy): domain Bacteria; kingdom Pseudomonadati; phylum Pseudomonadota; class Gammaproteobacteria; order Pseudomonadales; family Marinobacteraceae; genus Marinobacter; species Marinobacter sp. NSM. Next base: position 300,809 of record NZ_JBQTCK010000003.1, on the reverse strand, counting down.
GTTGGGGTGGCCGAGCAGACCATTCACCATCACCGCAAGGATGTCAGCACGCTGGTTCGAGAGCTCGTCCGGCTCGGGGTGCCGGTTCTGGTGGATCGTTTCGGGGTGGGGGGCGTGCCGTTCAGCTACCTGAAGAATCTGCCGTTCCGGGCCATGCGTATCGATAACAGCTTCATCCATAACCTCGACAGCCATGATGAAAATCGCTTCTGGCTGGAGTCCGTGCTGGCCATTGCGCGCAGCCGGGGCGTGAAGGTTTTTGCGACAGGAGTGGAAACGGCAGCAGAATACTCGGTACTCTGTAGGTTGGGTATTGATGGAGCCATGGGATACCATCTTGGCAGGCCATTTGCCGCTGACTGACAACTGACGGGAGACTTGCAGCCTTATGCCAGGCAAAATCACACAGTACTTCAGGGACAAGAAAGACGATATGCAGGATTACACCGGAGGCAACGGTGTCATTGGCAAATTTGTTCTGGTGATCCTGTTGGTATATCTGGTAATAACCACCATTCTTGGTATGTACTGGAGCAGTGAGCCAGATACCTTTTCTGTGCGAGAGCATACCCGCGCCCTCGCCAATGACATGGGCCGGGAGCCGGTGACCGGTTTTGCCACCACGGCCACCATGATCCAGCTTGCCGAAACCTTGCTGGACAAACCCGGTGGCTATATTTCCAACGATATTTTCCCGCCCGGGTTGTGGATGGATAACATGCCCAACTGGGAGTTTGGTGTGCTGGTACAGTTGCGGGATCTGTCCAGAGCCATGCGTAAGGACATCAGCCGTTCTCAGAGCCAGTCTGCTGAAGACGCGGACCTGATCATCGCCGAGCCGCAGTTTCATTTTGACAGCGGTAGCTGGGCCATTCCCTCCACGGAGCGGGAGTACCGTCGGGGCATTAATGCGCTGAAACGATACCTGGACCGGCTGTCTCATCCGGAGCAGCCCAACGCCCAGTTTTTTGCCCGTGCTGACAACCTCAATAACTGGCTGGCAGACCTTGAAACCCGGTTGGGCAGCCTGTCACGAACGCTCAGCGAGAGTGTTGGGAAAGCCTCGGTTTCGGAAGCCCTGGCGAACGTCAACCCGGATGATCCGCTGGCGGAAGACACGGGTGGTGATGACGTGAAAACGCCCTGGACCAAAATTGATGACGTGTTCTATGAGGCCCGGGGCAGCGCCTGGGCATTGTTGCACATCTTCAAGGCCATTGAGGTGGATTTCCGCAAGGTACTGCAGGACAAAAATGCCATGGCCAGCGTGAAGCAGATCATTATTGAGCTTGAGGGCACGCAACAGCCCATGTGGAGCCCGGTGATTCTGAATGGCAGTGGCTTCGGAGTGCTGGCAAATCACTCACTTACCATGGCGGCCTATCTGTCGCGGGCGAACGCGGCCATCAGTGATATGCGGGATCTGCTGTCCAGGGGCTAAGAGACCAGATCTCGCGCACAAAAAAGCCGGGCAGTTGTGATGACTGCCCGGCTTTTCTTTGCCTGAAGTGCGATCAGCCTTTGTAGGCGTTAACCGCGTCTTCAATGGCTTTTTTGGCTTCGGAGGCGTTGCCCCAGCCCTGTACCTTCACCCACTTGCCGGGCTCCAGCGTCTTGTAGTTTTCGAAGAAGTGACGGATCTGGTTGCGCAGCAGCTCCGGCAGGTCGTCGATCTCTTTGACATCGTGGTAGGTGGTGGTCAGCTTGTCATGGGGTACCGCAACCAGCTTGGCATCACCACCGGCTTCGTCTTCCATGTTCAGCACGCCTACCGGGCGACAGCGAATAACGCAGCCGGCCTGGATGGGGTAAGGGGTAACAACCAGCACATCGATGGGATCGCCGTCATCAGCAAGGGTGTGGGGGATGAAGCCGTAGTTGGCCGGATAGAACATGGGGGTGGCCATGAACCGGTCAACCAGCAGGGCGCCCATGTCTTTGTCCAGCTCGTACTTGACCGGGGAGCTGTTGGCCGGAATCTCGATGGCTACGTAGATGTCTTCTGGCGGGTTCTTGCCAGCGGGGATGTTGTCGAATTGCATGTGCGATCCTTCCTGCTACGTTAAGGTACGTTTAACTGCGTTCAAAAAGTGGGCGCAATTATACGGAAGTCTCCTGCCATTCGAAACTAAACCTTGGTCTGTGGCTTAACTGTGGTGCAAGCACCGGTGAGGTGGGCCTTCCCAAAACACGCTACAAGCACGTCCGTGTGCGCTCCGTTCGGGCCATCCCTGGCCCTCAAGGGTTTTGGGAAGGCCCACCTCACCGGCGCCCAAAGTCTCAGACATACCTTCAGAGACCCCTCCAAGCTCAGAGGGGGCGTGTTGGGAGCCTTTCCCAAAACTGTGCGGAGCCATGGATGGCGGAGCCCAAGCGCCACATGGACGTGCCGAAGGAGCGTGTTTTGGGAAAGGCTCCCAACATGCCCCATGCACCGAATAAGAGGGCTACAGCTTGATTTGTTTGGCAATCAGCTCCTTCATGATCTCCGTGGTGCCGCCGCCAATGGACAGAATCTTGGCATCCCGATACAGCCGCTCTACCACGGATTCCCGCATGTAGCCCATGCCGCCGAACAGCTGAACCGCCTCACGGGTAACCTTTTCGCACACGTCCACAGAGAAATTCTTGGCCATGGCCACCTGTTTGATCGGGTTCTTGCCGGCCTGCATCAACGCGGCGCAGCGGTAGGTGTATTCCCGGGCGATGTCGATCTGAGTGGCCATGTCCACCAGTTTGTGGCGGGTGACCTGGAAGCCGGCGATGTTGCGGCCGAAGGCCTGGCGTTGTTTGGTGTAGTCCAGGGCCGCCTCGTAGGCCAGTTGGGCGGTCATGTAGGCCATGATGGACAGACTCAGGCGTTCGGCCAGGAAGTTGCTCATGATGGCGATAAACCCGGCGTTTTCGGCGCCAATCAGGCGATCTGCCGGTACCCGGCAGTCTTCAAAGAACAGCTCGGCAGTGTCGCTCGCCCACCAGCCCATTTTCTTGAGCTTTTTGCCGGTGGAGAAGCCCGGGGTGTCCTTGTCGATCAACAGCAGACTGATGCCGGCGTGGCCCTCGCCGCCGGTGCGCACGGCCACGGTGTAGTGGTCGGCGCGGATGCCGCTGGTGATGAAGGTTTTGCTGCCGTTGACGATGTAGTGATCGCCATCTTTTACCGCCCGGGTCTTCAGGTTCGCCACGTCGGAGCCGCCGCCGGGCTCGGTGACGGCCAGGGCGGCAATTTTTTCACCGCGCAGAACGGGAGGCACGATCTGCTCCCGAATCTCTTTTTTAGCCCACTTGGCCACCGGCGGCAGGCCGATGTCCAGGGAGCCGATGCTGGCCACAAAGCCACCGGAGGTGGAACGCATCAGTTCTTCGGAAACCGCCACTTTCATAAAAATGTCACCCTCAGCGATGCCGCCCAGAGCCTCAGGGAAGCCAATGCCCAGAAGCCCTGCGTTGCCTGCGAGCTGGTAGATTTCCCGGGGGAATTCGCCGGCTTCTTCCCAGTCGTCTATGTAAGGGCGTACGTGGGTTTCGATAAATTTGTGCGCGGTCTGGCGCACCTGCTCGTGGGTTTCGTTGAAGTAGTCAGACACGGATTCGCTCCCGGTGTACTTGTTTTTCGATGGAAGAAGTGTCGCGCAATCTCCGCCACCAAGCAAGCGCTTGGTTTGCATTTCGCCGGGCACAAAAAAAGCTGGCCCGGTTGGCCAGCTTTCTGGAGGCAGTCCGTAACCTGTCAGGCGCTGTTACGAGGGATGCTCTTCACGCCCTCGCTGGTGCCCAGCAACAACAGGTCCGCCGGGCGGCGGGCGAACAGACCGTTGGTGACCACGCCCACGATGTTGTTCAGTTTTTCTTCCATCTGGATCGGGCGGGAGATATCCAGGTTGTGGACGTCGATGATGATGTTGCCGTTGTCTGTGGTAACACCATCACGGTACACGGGATCACCGCCGAGCCTCACGATTTCCCGGCCAACATGGCTGCGTGCCATGGGAATAACTTCCACCGGTAGCGGGAAGTCGCCAAGGATGCTCACCATTTTCGAGTCGTCCGCAATGCAAATGAAGGTTTTCGCCACCGCCGCCACGATTTTTTCCCGGGTCAGCGCGGCGCCGCCGCCTTTGATCAGTTCCAGGTTGGCGTTGGTTTCGTCCGCACCGTCGACATAGAACTCCATCTCACTGACGCTGTTCAGGTCATAGACTTCGATGCTGTGCTTTTTCAGGCGTTCCGCAGTGGCTTCGGAACTTGCCACGGCGCCGTCGAATTCATCTTTGTACTGGGCGAGGAAGTCGATAAAAAAGTTAGCCGTGCTGCCAGTGCCCACGCCCACAATGCTGCTGCGTTCCAGTTTCGGGGCAATGTAGTCCACGGCTGCTTTGGCAACGGCTTGTTTGAGTTCGTCCTGCGTCATGGTGGGCTCCGGGAGAAAAAAGATGATTTTTCACGCATTATACGCGCCCAGTGTCTCTGCTTATAGACGGCTGCCGTGCAAAGTTTCTACACTGTAGGTTTTTCCAAGCCAATCACCAGCAACCGGAACCATCATGCCGCAACGCTACATCAAGAAGATTCTCGATGCGCGGGTCTACGACGTCGCCATCGAAACACCCCTGACTGAAGCCCGTAGCCTCTCCAAGCGCTTTGGCAACAATATTCTGCTCAAGCGTGAAGACCTTCAGCCGGTGTTTTCCTTCAAGATTCGCGGCGCCTACAACCGGATTGCACAGCTCTCCGAAGAGCAGAAAGCCAAAGGGGTGATTTGTGCCTCCGCCGGCAACCATGCTCAGGGCGTGGCGCTGGCAGCCAAGAAGCTGGGCATCAAGGCGGTGATCGTGATGCCCCAGACCACCCCGGAAATCAAGGTGCGCTCTGTGAGGGACCATGGCGCGCGGGTGGTTCTCAAAGGCGATGCTTTTGATGAAGCTGCGGCCCATGCCCAGGAACTGATCAAGAAACACGGCTATACCTACATCCCGCCCTACGACGACCCGGATGTGATTGCCGGCCAGGGCACGGTGGCTATGGAAATCATGTGGCAGTTCAGCCAGCCCATCCACGCCATCTTCATCTGCGTGGGCGGCGGCGGCCTGATTGCCGGCATGGCCGCCTATATCAAATACCTTCGCCCGGAAATCAAGGTGATCGGGGTCGAGCCGGAAGACTCCAACTGCCTGCAAGCGGCTATGAAAGCTGGCAAGAGGGTAGTGCTGGACGAAGTGGGCATCTTTGCCGATGGCGTCGCGGTCAAGCAGATTGGCAAATACCCCTGGGAAATCTGTAAGGATTACGTGGATGAAGTGATCACGGTATCCACCGATGAAATCTGCGCGGCTATCAAGGATGTGTTCGAAGACACCCGCTCCATCGCCGAGCCCGCCGGGGCTTTGGGTGTTGCCGGCATCAAGAAATACATCGAGCGTGAACAGATCGAAAACGAAAACCTGATTGCCACGCTCAGCGGCGCCAACATGAATTTCGACCGGTTGCGCTACATCTCAGAGCGCACGGAGATCGGTGAGAAGCGCGAGGCCATCCTGGCGGTCACCATCCCGGAACGCCCGGGCGCCTTCAAGACCTTCATAAACGCCTTGCACAAGCGCAGCATCACCGAATTCAACTACCGCTATTCGGACTCTGACGACGCCACCATCTTCGTCGGCATCCAGATCCAGGCCGGCGGCCACGGCCGGGAAGACCTGGTGAAGGAACTCCGCGAAAACGGCTACTCGGTGATCGACCTCACCGACAGCGACCTGGCCAAACAACACATCCGCCACATGGTCGGCGGCCATGCGCCATCGGTGGATAACGAAGTGGTGTTTCAGTTCGAATTCCCCGAACGCCCGGGCGCCCTGCTGAAATTCCTGATGTCCCTCGGCACCCGCTGGAACATCTCCCTGTTCCACTACCGCAACCACGGCGCTGCGTACAGCCGCGTGCTGCTGGGCGCGCAGGTGAATGAGGATGAGATTCCGGATTTCGAAAAGATGCTGGAGAAGGTGGGCTTCCGCTACGAGAACATGACCGACAACGAAGCCTACCGGCTGTTCCTGGGCTCAGGTAACGGAAGCGCAAACGAAAAGTAGAAATCGGGCCAAATCACCCAAGTAGAATCGGTCCTGGGGCTCCTTTCCGGGAATTTCGAAGGCCAAGGATGGCCTGAGAGAAGCGCACATGGATGTGCTCGTAGCGGTTCCCGGAAAGGAGCCCCAGGAGCGATTCGGCCTGCTTTCGCCAAACTGTTGTACCGGTTTCGGGCATTTATCAGCTGCGAGACACACCGGCGCCAAAAACCCTTACATAACTGTAACGAGTCAAAAATTGTAAAATCTAAGTTACGTGTTAGTCTTTCGTCTAATTCTCGAACTCGAGAATAGCTGGCTGATTTTCCAACTAATTCAATTCAAGAAGAAACGGGAAACACGTAATGGGTAACAAGCCTGACATCATCCGCGCCATCGTGCTAGTCTTTGCTGTCGGCCTTGTCATTACCGGCTTCACTTCCATCCAGGCCTCAGAAGACAAACGTGCCGACCGAGCGGCTGCGCCAGCGGTCGGGTTTATCCAGTCTGCCAATCAGGGTCTGAACCGGTAACAGCGCTGGTCCGTAACCACGCCGTGCAGGGGCACATCCCAGGATTCTATCGGTAATTCACGGACTTTCTGAAAATCGTGGGCCAGCCCTATCAGCTTGGGCGCCATGGCCGGCCTTATCCGGCTGAAGGCGAACGTGCGGTCATAGAACCCACCGCCCATGCCGAGCCTTCCCCCCTGCTCATCAAAACCTACCAGCGGAAACAGTACCGCATCCAGTGCCCAGGCCGGTCTGCGCCTTGAGCGCGGAAACGCCGGCTCCGGAATACCAAACCGATTGGCGGTCAGTTCAACACCGTCAAAGTACGGACTGAACACCAGTTTGCCCGGATACACCGGGTGCAGAATCGGCAGGTAAAACCGTATGCCCTTGCGCCGGCCCAAGTCGATATAAAGGCTTGGGTCGATCTCGCCGTCATTGGGCAGGTAGATGCCAATGTGCCTGGCGCGGTGAAGGGCCGGATGTTTCAGAAGATTCAGTGCCAGTCGTTCCGAGGCCTGTTGTTGCTGCTCTAGGGATAAAGCTCGGCGTTTTTGCCTGAGGTGCCTGCGGAGCTCCGTCCTGGACAGGGTGTCCGGATGGGATTCAAACGGTTGGGGAGAGTGAAACTGACTCAAAATAAAGCTTCCCGGGCTGCCGTTATCGGATGTAGCCCTTGAACCCAAAGTTCAAGGTCGGTGGCCGCTGTGACATATTAGGCTTTCCCCCTTGGGGGACGTGCTCACAATGCCCTGAAGTGGCCACCTGGGTAGTGCGCATCGGCTCGAGGACGTACCCGACCAGCGAACAGCCCAGGAAGTTAATCCCATTATACGGGCAGGGTCGGGGCCGATTGCAACCCCATTTCCCGGAATCTTTCCGAAATCAATTTCCGGACGATTCTCCGATGGCTTCGTCCAGCCGGTTGTCCATGGCTCTGAGCAAATTGCTGGTTGCGTGAGACATGGTGTCGCGCTCCAGCAGTTCGTGGGTAATGTTCAGCGCGGCCATCACGGCAATGCGCTCGGTTCCGAATACTTTGCCACTGGAGCGAATTTCCCGCATTTTGTTGTCCAGATGCCGGGCCGCACGAAGCAACGCCTCTTGCTCTTCCTGCGGGCAAGCCACCAGGTATTCCTTGTCGAGTATTCTGACTTCAACGGTGGTTGATGACTTTGACATCAGTGGTGCTCCAGCGCCCTCAGGCGGCCTATCATGGCTTCAATCTTGTTTTTGGCAAGATCGTTCTTGTGCATTAGCTGGGCTCGTTCCCGATTCCAGTCGTCCTGCAGCTCGCGCAACAGGGCGTTATCCTTCTCCAGCTTTTCGCAGCGTTCAATCAGCTTGTCCAGCTTGTCCGCTAATGCCTGTACTTCGGACTGTTCCATGACGTGCCCAACAACGGTGATGTAAGTGTGAGTAACTATAAGTGCCGACGCCAGACCGGTCAATTTAACGCATTGTCATGGCACTGTTTCTCGTGATGGCGATCACCTTTGGTTCAGATTCAGTCTGCGTTGGCTGCACCGAAGCCCTGTTTCCGACTCTTTCGCCAGCTACTGATGGCTGGCACCAAAGAAACCAGCAGGGCTGACGCTGGAACCGCAGCCAGCAATATCCATTCGTCCTGTTTCAACGGGCGCAGGCTGATCTGGATACCGAACTGCTCCAGCAGCCAGGGACTCAGGCCGGCAATTGCGCCAGCCCCGACAATCAGGGCGAGCAGACAGGCGGTGAGGGCCAATACCACACACTCGAAACTGTAGAGCGATGCGATCAGCGCCGGGGATGCACCCGTGGCCCTTAAAACTGCCACTTCGCGCTGGCGTTGAGCCTGCAAGGTAAGCAGCACCGCCACCAGTCCGATCAGACTGGTAACAACCACGAAGGCGCTGATGCCGAGCAGCGCTTTTTCAAACTGCCCCATCATGCGCCAAAGCTCACTCAGCGCGACACCGGGGAGAATGGCGGATAACGGCTCATCCCGGGACTGGTTCAGTTCCCGTTGTACCTGAAACGTGAGGATGGGCTGGCTCAGGCCGACAAAGGCTGCCGTGATGGCGTCTGGTGTAAAGTCCCTGGCTCTGGCGCGGTCCGGGGATAAACCCCGGCCAGGGATGGCGACACCGGATTCCCAGCCAACATGGATAGCTTCCATGGCATCAAGGCTGATATAGACGGCCTGGTCGACCGGCGTTCCGGTGGGTGCAAGCACGCCGGATATCCTGAAGGGCAGGTCGGTGTGATTGGAGAAGCTGGTGCGACCGCCCCCGTGAGACAGGACGATCTCATCGTTGAGGTGATGGTCGAGCTGCCTGGCAACACCTGCGCCGAGGACCACGTCGAACAGGTCGTCAAACCACTCGCCCTGGGCCAGTTCCAGAGACTGGTTGTTGCCGAACTGGAGCCGGGCCAGAAACTGGTCGTTGGTGGCGACCACCCGATAACCACGATAGCTGTCCCCCAGTGAAATGGGGATGGCCCAGTCAATGCGGCGATCCTGCTCCAGTTTCTGGAAGCTGGACCAGCGGATGTTGTTAGTGGCATCACCAATATGAAACACCGTGTACAGCAGCAGGTTAAGCTGGCCACTCCGGGCGCCGACAATCAGGTCAGTTCCGCTGATGGTGCTGGTGAAAGACTGGCGGATTTCGGTGCGCAGGTACTGGATGCCCAGCAGCAGAGACACGCTCAGGGTCAGTGTCAGGCAGACCAGAACGAGCACCCGGCGGCGATACCAGAGGCTGGCGGTAGCTAGGGAGAGGGCAAGTGTGACTTTGCTCATGGGGTCGCTCCCAAAGCTTGTTGGTGATGGAAGTGGCTGGCCAGTGCGCGGTCATGGCTGACAAAGACAACCGAGCTGCGCCGCTGTTCAGCCAACGCCAGTAGCAGGTCCAGAAAACGGTCCCGGTTGTCGGCATCCAGTGCCGAGGTTGGCTCATCAGCCAGGATGACTTCCGGCGCGCCAATCAGTGCCCGGGCAGCCGCCACCCGCTGTTGCTGGCCAACGGAGAGTTCGGTCACGCCTTTGTGCCAGTGGTCATCCGGGATCGCCAGCTGCCTGAGCAGGTCCGCTGCCGATGTCTCAGGGTCTGGGCTGGTGCGGGTGCGGCGTACCGCAGACAGGCGGCAGGGCAAGGTCACGTTGGCCAACGCGCTCAGGTAAGGCACCAGGTTGAACTGCTGGAAGACCACGCCCATGTGATTTGCCCGGAACCGGTCGCGAGCGCCGGCCTTCAGGCTGGACATCGGCTGTCCCAGAAGTTCGATAGTGCCCGACTCCGGGGCCAGCATACCCGCCAGTAATCCCAGCAGAGTACTCTTGCCGGTGCCGCTGGGGCCATGCAGGAACAGATGCTCTCCCTGGGCAAGCCGGATATCGGGAAAGGCCGTGGCGGTTGTCTGGCCGGGCCATCGAAAGGCCAGTTGGCGTGTCACGATTGCAGGTTCCGGTATACTGGAACCGGATTGGTTTCTTGCTGTCTCGGTGCTCATATCCGTATTGTCTTTGCCGTTGTATGATGGCGTCCGTTACACGGTTGACCCCATGGGGAGTGGTTGTACATGTTCGATACCTTGCAAACCCGGAACCTGCTTGCGCGGCTTGGACCGATGATACTGCTGATGGTTTCATCCATTGCCCTGGCAGAGCCGCGGGAGATCGACTGGCTGGAACTGATGCCGGCCGAGGATCTGGCGTTGCTGGAGAGTATGCCGGAAATTGAACACGAAGGAGACGGCCCCGCCCTGTTGCCGGATGAAATCATGACCGGCCGGGTTGTTCCGGAGATGGGTAACGTTGAAGGTCGGATTCCGGGTTTTGTCGTGCCCCTGAAAGTCACCAACGACATGCGTATCCTCGAGTTCTTCCTGGTCCCCTACTACGGCGCCTGCATTCATGTGCCTCCGCCACCACCGAACCAGATTATTCACGTCAAATATGAAGAAGGATTCACGCTCCGGGCTTTGTATGACCCGGTGTGGATAGAAGGCGAATTGGTCATCGAACGTACCGAGAATGATCTCGGTACGTCCTCCTACTCGCTGGTAGCGACGTCGGTCAAACCCTACAGCGAGTAGTTCGCCGGGCTTCTACCGGGTCAGCCGGAACTGGATGTTACCCGGTGACAGACGTGTGGCGCCTTGTCCCAGTGGGCCGACCCACTGCACGTTCAGGTGTTGGAGTTCAGGGAAGCGGGCCATCAGGCCGGTTTCGAACTGAGCGGACTCCGATAGATTCGGGCAGTTGAGCGTCTGGGTAATTTCGATGTCTGCGTGACCGGAGTCGTGGTCATGGTCGTGGTCATGATTGTGACTATGGCTATGGCTGTGACCATGGTCATGCTTTTGGCCGTCGCCTTTCGCTTCACCCCAGCCCACGTGCATGGCGCTGGAGACCAGGGTGCAGTTGCCGGCCACGGTATTGATCATGGCAGTTTCACTGGCCCATTGTTCGGTGTCGTTCACCCGTTGTTGCTGTTCATCAGTGCGGGGCTTGTGCTCGAAGCCGATCAGGTTGTAGGCGGGTGACAGAAGCAGCAGATCTACGCGCTCGTTATCAATCGCCATTTGCAGATCGGCGTGCCCATGCTGGTGTGCGCCCGGGTTGTCGGAGGCTAGAACCGGCCATGCGGCCAGGCTGAGTGATAGCAGCAGGGTTGCAGAACGTGCGGATGCGCGTGGGTAAAACATGGTTGGTACCTCTCGCAGCTTTGATACGTTATAACATTTTTGATTTTTGCCAGTGCAAAAGCAAGCCTGCCGGTACCCGGAAGTGCCACTTGTCTGCCGGAATGCTAGGATAGAGGCTTGCTCAAATGTATACGGAACCCGGCTGGTAGAACGGCCAGGCTCCCCTGACACAGGAACACAGGGTTTCATGTCTGACACCGATAGCACAGGTGCTGCCCGCGCCGCTGAATTTGAACGCTGGGCCAACGTTTACACCACACACAAGGCGTTCAGCCACCCCTCTGAGCTGCACGGTGCATTGTGTGGTCGATTGGCGGCCGGTTCCCGTATTCAGGAAGACGAATGGCTGGCCATGGTTTGTGAACAGATGGGGCTTGGCATCCAGGCCGTGGAAGAGTCCGGGGATCTGGCGCCCTTTATGAACGGCGCCTACCAGACGGCGCTGGCGCAGTTGCAGTCGTCAGACCTCAGTTTTCACCCGTTGCTGCCGGATGACGATTACGCCATTGATCAGCGCCTTGAGGCACTGGTGGCCTGGGTTCGGGGTTTCCTGGAAGGCATGGCACTGGCGGCCGGAGCATCCCTGGGGCAGGCTCCGGACGAGATTCGCGAGCTGATTGAAGACATGGTGGCTATCAGCCAGTTGTCGGAAGATGAAGAATCGGATGAAGAAAGCGAGCAGCAGTTGCTGGAGATAACCGAATACATCCGGCTGGGTGCCCTGGCGGTATTTACCGAGTTTAACGAACCGGAAAAACCGGCCAACACCCCGACCCTGCATTGACCTGGAGACATCATGACCTCAATGATTTCCGTTAAAGAGTTTGCTGAGCGTCGGCGCAAGTTGATGGACCGTATGGCACCAGACAGCATCGCTATTTTGCCGGCGGCCCCGGAACGGGTCAGAAACCGGGATGTGTTGCATCCGTTCCGCCAGGACAGCGATTTCCAGTATCTGACTGGCTTCGGTGAGCCCGAAGCAGTGCTGGCTCTGATTCCCGGCCGTGAGCACGGTGAAACCGTGCTGTTTTGCAAAGAGCGGAACCCGGAGAAAGAACTGTGGGATGGTTTCCTGGTGGGGCCGGAGGGCGCCATTGAGCGCTTCGGTATGGACGATGCCTTTCCGATTTCCGACATCGACGACATCCTGCCCGGAATGATTGAAGGCCGCAGCCGGGTCTATTACCCGCTGGGCAAGGACCACGCCTTCGATAACCGGGTGATGGACTGGGTCAAGGTTATCCGCAGCAAGGTGCGTGCAGGCGCCCACCCCCCCGGTGAGTTTGTGGCCCTGGAACACCTGCTGCACGACATGCGTTTGTACAAGAGCGCGGCAGAAGTGAAAGTGATGGCCAAGGCTGGTCAGATCAGTGCCGAGGCTCATTGCCGTGCCATGAAGCGGGCGCGCCGGGGCGGTTATGAATACAACCTGGAAGCCGAGCTGATTCACACCTTCATGGAACACGGGGCCCGCTCGACGGCGTATCCTTCCATCGTAGGTGGCGGTGCCAACGGTTGCATCCTGCATTATATTGAGAACAGCGCGCCCCTGAAAGATGGAGACCTGGTGTTGATCGATGCCGGGTGCGAGCTGGAATGCTATGCCTCGGATATTACCCGTACCTTCCCGGTCAGCGGCCGGTTCAGCCCGGAACAGAAAGCCCTGTACGAAGTGGTGCTGGCGGCCCAGTACGCGGCGATTGATGCCGTACGGCCCGGTAATCACTGGAACCATCCCCACGAAGCGGCACTGAAGGTGCTTACCCAGGGGTTGATTGATTTGGGGCTGCTGTCTGGCTCCCTTGAGGATGCCATTGCCGGCGAGGCCTACAAGCCCTTCTTCATGCACCGGACCGGCCACTGGCTGGGCCTGGATGTTCACGATGTGGGCGACTACAAGGTGGGCGATGCCTGGCGCGAACTGGAGCCGGGCATGGCGCTGACAGTAGAGCCCGGTCTCTACATCGCGCCGGACAACGCCGATGTAGACGCCAAATGGCGAGGCATTGGTATTCGCATTGAAGACGATGTGGTGGTCACCAAAGAAGGTTGCCGTGTTCTGACCGGCGATGTTCCAAAGACCATTGCCGAGATCGAAGCGCTGATGGCGGACTGACACTGTGACAGACACCCGTACCGATACTGATCTGATCATTGCCGGTGGCGGCCTGGCCGGGGCCACCCTGGCGCTGGCGCTGGCGCGCGTGGTGCCGGAGTTACGGGTAACGGTAGTAGAAACCTTTCCACTATCGCCAGATGCTTTGCCCGAAGACTACCAGCCCAGTTACGACGCACGCTCCACGGCGTTGGCCTGGGGCTCACGGCTGATCTTCGAAAACCTTGGGCTTTGGTCGGTACTGGCGGAACATGCGACACCAATCCATCACATCCACGTGTCGGACCGGGGGCGATTTGGCGCAACCCGTTTGCATGCGCAGGATCATGGTCAGGCAGCCCTGGGCTATGTTGCCGATAACCGCTGGATGGGTCTGAGCCTGATGCGGGCACTGCTGGATACCCGCGTGAGCTGGCAGGCACCGGCGGAAGTTACCGGTATGACGCCGATACCTGGTGGTGTTTGTGTCGAGATTCGTAAGGGTGACGAACATTACAGTCTGACCGGGCAGTGCCTGGTGGTGGCTGATGGCGGCCGCTCTGGCCTGCGGGAACAGCTGGGGTTTGTGACCCGCACCGAGGACTACGGTCAGAATGCCCTGATTGCCAACGTCTCCACCAGTGACGCACACGGGTTTACCGCTTTCGAACGCTTCACCGAGGCGGGCCCCATGGCCTTGCTGCCCCATGGTTCGCCGGTGACGGCGGCAAACCAGTCCGCCCTGGTATGGACGCTCACCGACAGCGCACTGGAGCAGATACTGGCGCTGTCCGATGATCAGCGATGCCAGGCCCTGCAGGAGCGCTTTGGCTGGCGCCTGGGGCGTTTTACCCGGATAGGCGAGTGTCATCATTACCCGTTGAAACTGACCACTGTGGATGAAGCCGTGCGCCCGGGCGTTGCCCTGGTGGGTAATGCCGCCCACGCGCTGCACCCGGTCGCCGGGCAGGGGTTTAACCTGGCCCTGCGTGGGCTGATGACTCTGGTGGAGCAGTTCCGGCGGGCGGTGGACCAAGGCACGCCTCTGGGTGATCTGTCGATTCTGGGAGAGTACCAGCGCCTGCACCGGCAGGACTGGCAGCAAACCGTGCAGTTTTCGGATTCCCTGATTCGTGTATTCGGGCAATCATTGCCACCTCTGGCGGCCGCCCGGGACGCTGGCCTGGTGGGCCTTGATCTGTTACCCGGCGCCAAGCGCTGGTTTGCCCGCAAAGCCATGGGCACCGGTGGCCGCAAACCCGTTGTTTCCCGCGCTGATTGTTTGAAGGAGCCTGCCCGCAATGACCAGTAATTCCGGTAATCAGCCTATGGACATCCTGATTGTCGGCGGTGGCATGATTGGTTCGGCCCTGGCTCTGGGGCTATCCCGCCAGGGCTGGCAGGTCGGTTTAATTGAAGGCGCCCCGGTAGCGGAGTTGCTCGCACCGGCGGCCCCGGCAACGAATGTGCACGACTTTGAGCCCCGGGTCAGCGCCATCTCCCTGGCCAGCCAGCGTCTGCTGGATGAGCTGGGTGCCTGGCGGCGGGTGCAGGGCAGTCGCCACTGTGGCTATCGCCAGATGACGGTGTGGGATGGTGACGGCACCGGGCGTATCCATTTTGATGCTGCGGAGCTGCACGCCAGTTCACTGGGAACCATTGTTGAGAACCGGAACATTGTGCGCGCGCTGTTTAAAGAGCTGGCCGACAGTGACCTTACCCTGTTTGACGGTGTCCGGGTGAAAGCCTGGCATGGCCGTGACGGCGTTGAGCTGGAAGACGGCCGGCATCTGAATGCCCGCCTTGTGGTGGGAGCCGACGGCGCCCTGTCACGCTTGCGGCAATGGAGTGGCCTGGCCACGCGGGAATGGGATTACGACCAGCAGGCCATTGTGTGCACGGTTCGCACCCGTCAGTCGCACCGCTATACCGCGTGGCAACGCTTTTCGCCAACAGGACCGCTGGCCTTTTTGCCGCTGCTGAACGAAGCCGGCGATGACCATTTCTGCTCGATTGTCTGGTCTCAGGATACGCTGGAAGCCAAACGCCTGATGGCGCTGGACACCGAACCGTTCAGGCAGGCGTTAGGCGTTGCCATTGAGCAGCAACTGGGTGAGGTACTGGAGGTCTCCGGGCGTTTTGCCTTCTCGCTGCGCCAGCGCCACGCCAAGGACTATGTTACCGACGGCCTGGCACTGGTTGGGGACGCCGCCCACACCATTCACCCGCTGGCGGGCCAGGGTGCCAACCTGGGCTATGGCGATGTGAGGGCCCTGCTGGAAGAGTTGGCCCGGGCCAAGGCCCGCAACCTGGCCCCGGACGATGCCCTGGTGCTGGCCCGCTACCAGCGTCGCCGGAAAGGGGAGAATCTCACCATGATGGCGGCGATGGAAGGCTTCAAGCAGCTGTTTGCCCGGGATGAACTGCCAGTCAGATGGTTGCGGAATACCGGTATGCGTTGGCTCAACCAGTTGCCCATGCTGAAGAATCGGGTGGCGGCAGAAGCCATGGGTATCACGGAATAAGAGACGGCTTTGCGGGTAGCTCAGCCGCAGGCGTCAAACAGCCGGCTGATCAACACTGGCGCGGCCGTTTCCACCCGCAGAATGCGGGGCCCCAGATGCACACCCTGGCATCCGGCCTCTTCCAGTTTGCCCACTTCGTAATTGGTAAAACCGCCTTCCGGCCCGATGCACAGGGCTGCCGGCTCGTTCAGGTGAACGGGGCAGGGTGCGGTGGTGCCGGGATGCGCCACCAGTGCGATTTTATTTGCCAGCAGGGCCGGTAGTTCGTCTTCCACAAAGGGTTTGAACAGCTTGCGGATATGCACCTGTGGCATCACCGTATCTTTAGCCTGCTCAAGGCCCAGTGTCAGGTTTTCCTTCAGGTTGTCGTCTGACAGCCACGGAGTTTGCCAGAAGCTTTTTTCCACCTTGTAGCTGTTGATCAGCCAGATATCCTTCACGCCCAAGGACGCGCAGGTCTGCAGCACGCGGCGGAACATCTTTGGCCGCGGCATGGCCAGGATCAGGGTCAGTGGCAGAGGCTGTGGTGGGCGCTGGCTTAGCGTGACCTTCAGCTCCGCTTCGGTGTCTGTCAGGGTCAGGATTTCACCGGTGCCCATGGCGCCGTTGGCCCGGCCGACCGGAATCTGGTGGCCGGTACTGGCTTTGAGTACGGTCCTCAGGTGTTCAAGGCGGCGACCGCGGAGCAGCACCCGGTCTGTTCCGGTAAAGTCTTCGTCGAACAGCAGCGCCAGATTCATGCGGAGTCGGACTCGCCCTCGGAGGCGTCATCGACACGGCGGTATGCCAGGCGCCCGAACAGAATGCCGAACTCAAACAGAATCCACATGGGCACCGCGAGCAGGGTCTGGGAAATAATGTCGGGCGGGGTCAGCAGCATGCCAATGATAAAGCAGGCTACCACCACGTAGGGGCGTTTCGCGGCGAGATCCTGGGGCGTGGTGGCACCTGTGAGGATGAGTAGCACCGTGGCAATGGGAATCTCGAAGGCCACCCCGAAAGCAAAGAACATTTTCAGAACGAAGTTCAGGTAACTGCTGATGTCTGGCAGCTCGACAATGCCCTCGGGCCCGATGGCGGTGAAGAAACCGAACACCAGCGGGAACACCACGAAGTAGGCAAACGCGGCGCCGGCGTAGAACAGGATGACTGAGGTGAACAGCAGAGGAAACGCCAGGCGTTTTTCATGGGCATACAGGCCCGGCGCTATAAAGCTCCAGATCTGATACAGAATCACCGGAATGGCGGCAAAGACTGCCAGTACCAGGGCCAGTTTCAGGGGCGCGAAGAACGGCGAGGTGATGTCGGTGGCGATCATGGTCTGGCCCACCGGCAGCAGTTCACGCAGTGGTAACGACAGCCACAGGTACAGGTCGTTGGCGAACGGGTAGACAAAGGCAAAACACACAATTACCGCCAGCACCATTTTCAGGAGCCGGTTGCGCAATTCGAGCAAGTGCTCGATCAGGGGCATTTCCTGTTGTTCAGGGGGGATCGGGTTACTGCCTGGGTTACCACTCATGAACGATTATCCGAAGGCCGTTCTGATGTTGTGCTGCTGGCCTCGCCGTTGGTCTCGTGATCGGCGCTGTCGCCTTGCGGAGCGGGTTGCGGAGACTCGGCGGCAGTCTGGTTTGTGCCATCCTCGCCGGCGAGTCTTCGGGTTGCCGGTGCGGGCCGTGGTTTTCGGGTCTCGCTGTCTGGCAGGATCATGTGCTCGTATTTCCTGGCTTCATCGAGTGCACCGCGGACGGTTTTCTCCATATCCTCCAGGCCGACGTCGCCGGCCTTGCGGAGCTCTTCCCGCAGTTCTTCTGCCTTGAGCTGGCGATCCAGTTCCGAGGTGAACTGGCCCACCATGCGCCGGGCGCCGCCAATCCACCGGCCGGCAGCCCGGGCAGCGGTAGGCAGGCGCTCGGGCCCAAGCACAAGCAGCGCGATGATGCCGCAGATCAGCAGCTCAATGAAGCCAATATCGAACATTCAGACGGTACTCAGCTTTGCTTTTCCCGGGGCTTTTCTTCGGCCGAGGCCTCTGTTTTCCCGGCCTGCTGGCCTTCCAGCGTGCTCTGATCGGCGGATTTTTCTTCTTCGTCACTCATGGATTTCTTGAAACCACGAATCGCGCCGCCCAGATCACTGCCGATGTTGCGCAGTTTCTTGGTTCCGAACAACAGGATGACGATGCCGAGTACGATTAAAAGTTGCCAGATGCTGATACCCATGAGGGTTCCTCGTTCAATTGTTGCTGTTCCATGACATTGTACGCCAACGGCGGCCGTTCGCGGAAATCCCCGTTAGGGGTACCTCTCTACGAGTTCCGTGACGCTTTTTCTTCAAGGCCTGACAGGTCGAAACGACTGGCCAGTTCATCGATCACATCTTTCGGCCCAAGCCCGAGCCGGGACAGCATCACCATGCTGTGAAACCACAGGTCGGCCGTTTCGTACACCACATCCCGGGTGTTCCCGGACTGTTCGGCGTCTTTGGCGGCCAGCAGTGTTTCGGTGCACTCTTCGCCCACTTTCTCCAGAATCTTGTTCAGCCCCTTGGCGTGCAGGCTGGCCACGTAGGAGGTTTCCGGGTCGGCTTGCTTGCGGGCTTCAAGTACCTGGGCCAGGCGTTCCAGTACATCACTCACGGTCTCTGCTCCTCAATCACTGCCGTAGATGGCGTTCGGGTCTTTCAAAACCGGTTCGGCGCTGACCCATTGGCCGTCTTTCAGGGTCCGGTAAAAACAGCTTCGCCGACCAGTATGGCAGGCAATACCGCCTTTTTGTTCCACTTTCAGCAAAATGACGTCGGCGTCGCAGTCGAGCCGGATATCCCTCAGTATCTGCTGGTGCCCGGAGCTTTCGCCCTTGCGCCAGAGTTTGCCCCGGGATCGGGACCAGTACACCGCCTGGCCTTCCTCAACGGTCAGCTTCAGCGACTCGGCATTCATCCACGCCATCATCAGAATGTCGCCATTGTCGGCATCCTGGGCGATGGCCGGTACCAGGCCGTCGTCTGTCCAGCGAATCTCGTTAAGCCAGTCAGGCTGTACGACGTTAGCGGGGGAATCTTGCATTTTTGTGAATCCTGATAAATCCATTCGTTTAACGGCTGCCCCGGAGCATGACCGCGCCGGCCAGTGCAAGCAAGGCCCAGCTCCAAAGGGGGGCATCGGCCATCAGCTGCGTGGCCTGCTCCTGAGTGCCAGCCAGGGCTGCGGCAGCGAGCACGGCGGCAATGAAACCCCGGCGCCACCGGCGGTCGCTGCGCTGTTGCTGCTCTTTCATCAGCGCCAGAGTAGCGCGGTTCTGCTCTTCTGTGGGGCCGCTCCCCCGAAGCTGCAATAGCGTATCGTGAACCAGCTGCGGCATCTCCGGCGACTGTTCAAGCCAGGCGGGCAGGTGCGTTTGCAGTGATTTGATCAGCCCAGCGGGGCCAATGCGCTGGCGCATCCAGTTCTCCAGAAAGGGCTGGGCGGTGCTCCACAGATCCAGATCCGGGTACAGTTGGCGGCCCAGGCCTTCAACATTCAGCAGGGTTTTCTGCAGCAGCACCAGTTGCGGCTGCACTTCCATATTGAAGCGGCGGGCGGTCTGGAAAAGCCGCAGCAGGAAGTGGCCGAAGGAAATGTCCTTCAGCGGGCGCTCGAAGATGGGCTCGCATACGGTACGGATGGCCGCTTCGAACTCATTCACTCGGGTATCCGGTGGTACCCAGCCGGACTGGATATGCAGCTGGGCCACCTGGCGGTAATCCCGGCGGAAGAACGCGAGCAGGTTGCGGGCCAGGTAGCTCTGGTCGTCTGGCGCCAGGGTGCCCACAATGCCGAAGTCAATGGCGATGTATTTCGGGTCCGCGGGGTTGGAGACGTCGACAAAAATGTTGCCGGGGTGCATGTCGGCGTGGAAGAAGCTGTCCCGGAACACCTGGGTGAAGAAAATCTCGACGCCTTTTTCGGCCAGCACTTTCATGTTGACGCCGGCCGCTTCCAGTTTATCAACATCGGCAATGGGGATGCCGTGAATGCGCTCCATCACCAGCACGGATTTGCTGGTGTAGTCCCAGTCGATGAACGGGATGTAGATCAGCGGTGAGTTGTCGAAGTTGCGGCGCAACTGGCTGGCATTGGCGGCTTCGCGTTGCAGGTCCAGCTCATCGTGGATGGTGGCGTCGTAATCGGCCACCACATCCACCGGGTGCAGGCGCTTGCCCTCGGACCAGTATTTCTCCAGCAGGCCCGCCATCAGGTACATCAGGCCCAGATCCTGGCGGATGACCTTGTCGATACCCGGGCGCAGTACCTTGACCACCACTTTCTGGCCATTGGGCAGGGTAGCGGCATGCACCTGGGCGACGGAGGCAGAGGCCATCGGGTCCGGACTGAACTCGGCGAACAATTTCGACACCGATGCGCCGAGGGACTTCTCAATGATGCCCCGTGCCTGGTCACTGGGGAAGGGCGGCACCCGGTCCTGCAGTTGTTTCAGGGATTCGGCCATGTCGTCCGGCAGCAGGTCCCGGCGGGTGGAGAGAATCTGGCCGAATTTGACAAACACTGGCCCCAGTTCTTCCAGCGCCAGGCGCAGGCGGTCACCGCGGCTCAGTTTTGGCTGGGGAAACAGGTGCCACGGCGCCAGCAGGAAGAAAATCTTCAATGGGGTAGGCAGTTCCGCCAGTGGCAGAAACGTGTCGAGCCGGTAGCGGCAGAATACCCAGGCAATTCGGAACAGGCGTTGCAGGCGGGTCACAGGGTCTCCGTATCGTTATCGCTGCCGGTACTTTCCAGTTGCGTCAGTCTGGCTTCCAGGCGTTCAGTGCGCAGGTTGAGCTGGTCAATGTCCTGGAACGTGGCTTCCAGCTCCCTGCGACCGGGCAGAGCCTGGCTTTCTTCGTGCAGATACTCTTCCAGATTGGCGTTCATGGTACTGGCCGCCTGCCGGCTCCATTGCACAGCACTGCGGATGCGTTTGCCCAGAAAGTGCGCGGGCAGGTCGCCCAGGTGCCGGGCCATGGCGGCTTCCCAGTCTGGCTCCAGCTGGTTCAGGGCGCGCTGCAGCTGGTGAGCAAGAGCGGTATTGCCCTGCACGCTCAGCCGATCGTCTGCAAACACCCGGTCATCGCCCAGGGCGAGGGCAACGAAGGCCAGGGGCCGGCCGGTTATGACCAGCTCCGGGGCGTCGGCAGGCTGGCTGCGTACCTGAACCTGCTCCCCTACGCGCTCCAGGGTCCAGGTCAACGAGACCGGTGCGTTGATGTTGAATTGTGCCGGCCCGGTCAGGGCATTCAGCAAAGCCTGGCGGCCCGCTGTATCCAGCTCCAGTGCCCGGTTCAGCGCGACCTCTACGATGGCGCTGGCAGCGGACAGAAGGGTCGGGCCGGGGAACATCAGGGTTTGATTCCCACGTGCAGGGCAACAATGCCGCCGGTCATGTTGTAGTACTTGCAGTTCACCAGGCCGGCCTTTTCCATCATGGATTTCAGGGTTTCCTGATCCGGGTGCATGCGGATGGACTCGGCCAGGTACTTGTAGCTTTCACTGTCGCCGGCAATCAACTGGCCCATCAACGGCAGGGCGGTGAAAGAATAGGTGTCGTAGGCTTTACTCAGCAGCGGATTGGTGGGCTTGGAGAATTCCAGTACCATCAACTTGCCGCCGGGTTTCAGTACCCGGGCCATGTCCCGCAGGGCCTGATCCTTGTCGGTGACGTTGCGCAGGCCAAAGGCGATGGACACCGCCTGGAAGCTGTTGTCGGGGAACGGCAGGTGCTCGGCGTCGGCCTGCACGTACTCGATGTTGCCGGCGTAGCCCCGGTCGGTCAGCCGGCTGCGGCCCACCTGCAGCATGGAGGCGTTGATATCGGCCAGTACCACTTTGCCAGAGGGGCCGACCAGATCGGAAAACTTCATGGTCAGGTCACCGGTGCCGCCGGCAATGTCCAGCACCTGATGGCCCGGGCGAACACCGCTGAGCTCAATAGTGAACCGCTTCCACAGCCGGTGAATGCCCATCGACATCAAATCGTTCATGAGGTCGTATTTTCCGGCCACGCTGTGGAAAACCTGGGCCACCTGGCTGGCTTTCTGGCTCTTGGGTACGTTGCGGAACCCGAAGTGGGTGACGTCGTCCTGGCCGTTGCCGGGGGTGCCCGGTGCTTGCTGCTCGCTCATGGGTGTTGGTCCTGTCAGAATCTCAGGTTGGTATTCTAACCTTTGAGGGGTTGGCTACAAGTTTATTGCCGACTTACACTGTAATTCTGTCTCCAAACAACCGAGAAAACTGATCCATGTCTGTCATTGATATTCATCGCGCCCACTCCCTGGACAAAGCCCACGCACGAGAAGCGGCAGAAACCCTGGCGAAAGACCTGTCGAAGCAGTTCGATGTCAATTACCAGTGGGACGGTGACCTGCTGACGTTCAAGCGCAGTGGGGTAAAAGGCCACCTGGACCTCTCTGACAGTGATTTGCACATCCGCCTGGAGTTGGGGCTGATGCTTCGCCCGTTCAAGTCCCGTATCGAGCAGGAAATTCACTCCCAGCTGGACCAGATTCTCACGGCCTGAGCCGGGTTACAGGTCGCCCGGTACCGAGAAGGGTTCCGGGTGGCCGGCCAGTATGTTCTCCATCACCTGTTTTTCCCGGCCAATCAGCCGCTCAATCAGCACATCGACACCCTCCATCTTGCGGAACGCACTGTAACCCCGGTGGAGGAAACTGTGCAGGTCGCCCAGTTCGGCCATCTCTGCCGGCCCCCGGCTCATCGACAGCAGCCAGCCCAGGGTGCGGTTGCGCACGTAACGGTCCAGTTGCTGGCCGGTGTCTGCCACCAGTTCCAGTTGCCGGTGGCGGATAGCCATCTGGCCACTGGCCCGGTATGCGTCGCAATAATGGCGGGTGGTGATCGTGGTTGTGCTCAGGTTTTGCTGGTCAAACCACTGTGCCAGCTCAAGATCCAGGCTCTGGGTCACCAGATTGAGTTCAACCAGTCCGGCAAAGGTGCCCAGCAGGTGGTCGGGCAGCCACTTCACCATCTTCGGGAAGATGCGGTCGATGTTATCGTCCCGCTGGGTCATGCCGGCCGGGGCGTACAGATCGGTCAGCAGAAATTCCAGGCCGGTATGGTACCCGGGGTTCTGGTAGAGATCCTGGTGCGTGGCTTTAAGCCGTTTTGCCTGCCAGTCGGCGATGCGGCGGGTGTCTTCCAGCAATGGGTGGGTGGCCTTGAGCTGGCGAAAGTCGTGGTATTCCAGCAGAAGCCGTTTGAGCCGGTGGGCGTTTTCTGAATGCACTTCCGTTGTGACCAGGCGCTCACGATACATGCAGGGGCTCCAATAAAACCGGGCGACAAGAGGCATTGCCTCAGAAAAAGGCGCTCAGTTTAGCGGAGCAGAAACCGGGCTGCACCTGTTCAGGTTCAGCCTTCGGCGGCAATGGGCAGGGTTTCCAGCCCGGGCACCCATTCCTTGCTGTCCAGTGTGATGAAGTGGCTGGGGGCTTCGGTCTCGATGATGCGCATGTTGGTCGGGCTGGTACGGGCACTGGCCAGCATGGCGTTACGGTCCAGAATACGATCAGTGGCAGGGATCAGGAACGTGCCATGGCGCACGTGCTGGTACACCGAAGTGTCTGTGCGCACCATCCATTCCATGATGTTTTCGATGTTGCGCACGATGGTCAGGTGATCTTTGGTGGCGTAGAACAGCTTACTCAGCAGTTGCCGTTTTCGCGGGTTCATCTTGCCGAAGAAAGTCTGGCCGTAGGCGGATTGCGGCGCGCTGTTGATCAGGCGGATCAGCCAGGGCCACATGCCGTGGCTGACCGGCTCCAGCAGCGTGGTCACCAGGGCGTGCAGTTTGCCCTGGGGCAGCACCGGCGCTTCCAGCACAATTTCGACATCTTCGTACAATTCCGGCCACTGCTTGATGGCTTCAAGAATCACCGCACCACCCCTGGAGTGGCCGTGGATCCGGATATTGCGGGTGCTGGGCAGGTTTTGCAGTGCCTGGTTCAGAATACAGGCATCGTACTCGATGGTACCTTCCAGGTGCTTTATGGGCACTTCCCAGTCCGGGCTCTCCGGCGTTACCCCGTTTACCGGGATGTGGTAGTTGCTGCAGGTGAGCAGAATCAGTTCGGTGGTCGGGCCGTCATAGGCCTGAGTGAAGTAGCAGTGATTTTCCAGAAAGCCGTGTACGCCAATGACGGTATGCTCAGCAGCGCCACTGTGATTACGCACCGACACGGCGCCTTTGCCAACACGGTAAACCCGGCCTGAGAACATCTCAGAATAGGCGCTCTCGATAGGCTTGATCAGTTTGCGAACATGACTGGCTTTCATGATTCATCTCCCCCGGCATTGCAATGGACTGTTATTGGTTTTGGTTGTGCCGGTCTTTCATTTGTACCGCGTTTGGCTGGGCGAGTTAGTGGCACTACCGCCGGGATATCCGGAGATCTGTAGCCAATCGCGCAGCATCGTGGTCCTTCTCTATAACCATTGCATCATTACATATAACCAGTATAGAGCCGAAGGGTTACTTACAGGTAATTTTTTGTAACGCTGCGGGCGACGCACGGTGATGGAGCCCCGTAAAGGACTCTGGCACAATGCGGGATTGGCTTTTTACTTACCGGGCACGTTATTCATCGGGGACTATCAGGTTTGAACCAGGAGCAATCGCATCTCATGCTGCCTTCGGATTCGGCCTGGCTGGCTTTGGAACGCCCGGAAAACCCCATGACCATCACCATCATGCTTCGGGTTGACGGCCTCACTGCCAGCCGCTTCCGGGAGTTTCTGGATGTGTACTGGACAGCCTGGGAGCGCTTTCTCTGTCGCCCGGTCTGGAAAGCGCCGGCCTGGTACTGGCAAAAAGACCCCACCTTTTCCGTTTCCCACCACCTTGATGTGGTGATTGACCGCTTTGATCAGCATCAGTTGCAGGACTGGGTGTCGGCGCGGCTGAACGAGCCCCTGCCCCGGTATCGCCCGGGCTGGAAGTTCTGGCTGGCGCCCAATGCCCAGGGGGGCGCGGCCCTGCTGCTGCGCCTGCACCATTGTTATGCCGACGGTTTGTCCCTGCTGGGCATCTTCGCAACGCTTTGCCCGCCATCGCCCCGGCAGTATCCAGCCATTTATGGCGCCGCCGAGGTGCCGCAACTGGAGCGATGGAAAACATCGGCCCAGCAATGGTTGGGGAATATGGCTGGGCAGATAAGCCAGGGTTCCGGGGCGACACCGGGTGAAGGCCCCACCGGCGGAGCGGGGCAAGCGGCCAGGGTGCTGGAGGTCAGTGCCCGGATGGTGCATGAGCTCAGCGAGTTTCTGGTGGAGCCGGCCGATACTCCCTCGGAGCTTCGGCGGCCATTGCTGGGCCGGCGCAGTTGTCGGTGGTCTGAGCCGGTACCCCTTGAGCGTTTTCGTGCGGCTGCTTCGGCCACCCACACCACCATCAACGACGTGTTACTGGCCTGTGTGGCGGCAGCGGTACGCCCGCGCCTTGGAATGTCATCGCAACAACTGGATGATGCGGTTATGCATGCGGCGGTGCCGGTGGATATACGGTCCCGGTTGCCGGAGGGAATCCGACCGGAAGAGGGCGAGCCCGGCAACTGTTTCGGTACGGTGTTTGTGCCCTTGCCGGTGGATGGCGAAAGCGCCCTTGAGCGGCTGTTCCGCATCAAGCATGAAACCCGCAAACTCAAGAAGAGCTGGCAGCCGGGGATCGCCTGGGGGCTTGCCGCCAGCGCCGCCCTGTTGCCTGAGGTTGGCCGCAAACCACTGGCCGACCTGTTTTTCCGAAAGGCCTCGGCGGTGGTCTCCAATGTGCCTGGCACGCCGGAGACCCGCTACCTGGCCGGTTGCGCCATCACCGAGCAGATGTTCTGGGTACCCCAGGCTGGCGATATCGGGTTGGGTGTGAGTATTGTCAGCTATGCCGGTCAGGTGCAGTTTGGTGTGGTGGCGGACGAGGCCATTCTGGCCAACCCCCGTGAATTTCTTGATGACTGCTTGTCTGAACTGGACCACTTCCCGGGTGGTTTTTCCACGTAGTCGTACTCCCAAAGTTTCATTTCAGATGCCTCCCAAATGAGCAGAAAACCTGCTCGCTGGAAGCATTCCACCCTGTTGTTGCATCACCGACCATGGAAATCAGGCGTCAGACCTCGCCTGGAGCGGCCGGATAACCGGCCCTCCGATCCCAGATTTCCAAAAAAACAACCGGGGGATGTATGAAAAACAACAACTTCAGAAAGTCAGGGTTGGCCATTGCCATGATGGCGGCCATGGGAGTCAGTGCCGGAGCCAATGCGGCGATTGAACTTTACAACGAAGACGGCACCAGTTTTTCGGTGGATGGCTATTTCAACGCGTTTTACGTGAACCGTGATGACAAAGTGGCTGATGTACGTAATTCAGACGTCAAGATGGGCTTTCTTCCGAACACCATCGGCTTCAATTTCAGCAAGGAGATGGGCGACCTGACATTGGGCGGGCGTTCATCGTTCTGGAGTACTATCAATGATGGTTTGGAGTCGCCAACCGATACCGCGATTGACGTGCGTCAGTTGTACGCTACCGTAGACGGTAGTTTTGGTCAGGTATTGATTGGTAAGGATTTTGGCCTCTACGCTCGCTCTAACATTTTCCTCGATGAGATTCTGATGGGCTTCGGTTCTCCAGGAGCCGCCTCTACTGGTGTGTCCTTTGGGAATATTCGTACTGGATACCCTTACCCGAATCCTTCAGCGCAGATCACCTATCGCTCACCGGATATGGGTGGGCTGAATGTTGCCGCGGGTATCTTTGAGCCTGCCAATACTACGCCGGGCGCCCAGTCTGAGCAGTCCGCCCCTCGTTTTGAAGCGGAAGTGACCTATAGCGCTGACCTGAATGGTGTGGCACTGACCGGTTGGGTGAACGGTCGCCACCAGAGCTCGGAAAACGCCACGACCAAGATCGACAGCCAGGGCGTTGGTTATGGTGTAAAGGCGTCTATCGCTGGAATATCGCTGGCGGCTTCTGGTTTTACCTCCAAGGGTGATGTGCCAATTCTGATCAACGAGGCTACCATTCCTGCTGGTCTTGCATCCGAAGAAGACGCTGATGGCTACCTGGCTCAGGCGTCTTACACGCTGGGCGCGAACCGGTTTGTACTGTCTTACGGTGAGACTGACTCCGATCAGGGCAATTTCGAGACCGAGAACATGTCTGTGGCCGTGTTCCACGATGTAAACAGCAACTTCAAGCTGGTGGCCGAGTACAACATGTTTGAACAGAAGGCCAAACCCAGCGGTGCGAAAACGGAAGATGCGAACACCCTGGCTTTAGGCGCCGTTGTAATGTTCTGAGGGGCTTGCCTCCTGTAGTTGGCATCGCAGGCACCTGGCAGGATGCCGGTGTGCTTGCGATGGCCGTCTCAGACTAAAGTGCCGGTTTGCTCTTGCCAAAACCTGGCTGCGTCGCCGGACATTGATTCAAGAGGTAAATAATCAATGGCTTACGGAAGATTTGGCGCGCCGACAAAGTGCACTGAAGTTGCATTGGCTGGTAGTTCAGGAGGCGTAGAATCGTTATCAGATTCCCGTACTCCGAGCAGGCTACCGATGAAGCCAGTCAGTCAGTTACCCGCCGTGCGAGTGGCCAGTTCCAGTGTTCGCGAGCCAGAGCTGGCAGCTGCTGAGCTTGCCGAACAGCTCATGCACGACAACCTGGGTTGCGTGCTGTTTTTCTGCTCGGTTGAGTACGACCTGCGGAAACTGGGCCCTGCTCTACAGAAAGCCTTTGCTGGCGTGCGCGTCTATGGCTGCACCTCGGCCGGTGAGATTACCGAACAGGGATATGGCCGTGGCTGCATCAGTGCCATCGGCTTCGACGCACGGTATTTTGCGATCGATTGCGCGCTGATTCGCGAGTTGGACCGGTTCACCCTGCAGGATGCCCAGGGTGTTATTGACCAGATGCTGACCACCTGTCGGGATGCAAACCTGGCGCCGGTCAAAGGCAATACCTTCGCCATTACCTTGCTCGACGGGCTTTCCAGTCGTGAAGAGCTGGTACTGGCGACCCTTAATGCGGCCTTGGGCACTATTCCCCAGTTTGGCGGTTCTGCAGGGGATGATGAGCGCCTGGCCGATACCCACGTTTATTACGATGGTGAATTTCACTGCGGGGCGGCAACCGTCATGTTGGTCAATACCCCGCTGGATTTCCGGGTGTTCTCGACCCACCACATGGAACCACTGGATGAGAAACTGGTGGTTACCCGGGCTTGTCCGCAAAGTCGGACCGTTTACGAGTTAAACGCGGAACCGGCCGCAGAAGTATACGCCCGGGCTGTGGGAGTTTCCCCGGATGAGCTGGACCGCAAGGTGTTTGCCCTGCGGCCGTTGGGTGTTCGTGTGGGAGGGAACTATTTCGTTCGCTCCATCCAGAGAGTCAATCCTGATCGCAGTCTCACATTCTATTGCGCCGTGGAGACTGGCATTGTGATGACCGCCATGGCACCAGGCTCGCTTCTGGACAGTGTCCGGACCCAGATTGAAGCCTCTGAGCGGGTCGTGGGTACGCCCCTGATTACCCTGGGTTGTGACTGCTTTTTGCGCCGGCTCGAGGCGGAGCTGACCGGCCAGGGCGAGGCGGTTTCCGAATTCCTCAGGGCGCACCGTGTGGTGGGGTTTAACACCTACGGCGAGCAGTTTAACGGTATGCACATCAACCAGACTTTTACGGGGGTGGTCATTGGCCAGCCTGAGCTCAGTAACTGACCTCCCCGGGGCTCCCGGTCAGTCCGACAAAGACCAGCGAATTGCGGAACTGGAAGCTGAGAACCGGCGCCTGCGGGACATTCGGGATGCTCTGATTGTTCGCGTGGAGTCTGGTTCAGCCCACAAGCCAGAGCCCTACGCGGCGTTTGAGCATTCGGTCATTCTGGCCGAGCAGGTGCGTGAGCGCACGGAAGCCCTGAACCTGACCATGGAAGAACTGAAGGCCAGTAACAAGGCCTTGATTCGGGCCCGGGAAGAGGCCGAAACTTCGCGCCAGCGTCTGAACGACGCCATTGAAAGCATTGCCGACGGCTTTGTGCTGTTCGACCACAACCACTGCCTGATTCAGACCAATAGCCGTTTCCGGAGTTACTGGCGGCACGCCGGCGTGCCGGTGCCCGAGCCAGGCACTCCGATAGACGAGGTGAAATCGAAGGCGTTGAGCTCCGGGCTGATCGTGGAGGAGCACAGCCACGAAGATGCCGAGGGCACCGTGTTCCTGTTATCCAACGGCCGCTGGGTTCAGATGACCGAAAGGTCCACCCGGGAAGGCGGGCTGGTGGTGCTGTATTCTGATATCACCGACGTCAAGAACAGCGAAATGGCTCGTCGTATCAAGGCGCTGGAAGAAAGCGAGCGCTGGATTCGCGTGGTGACCGATCATGTGCCCGCGTTGATTGCGTATGTGGGTGCGGATTTAACTGTGCAGTTCTGCAACAAGGTATATCAGGCCTGGTACGGCCGCCCCGGGCAGTCGCCCCTGGGTATGCGCCTGGACGAGGTGCACGAATCTGAGTTTTACCAGCGGCTGCTGCCCCAGATTCTGGAGGTTATGGAAGGCCGTAGTGTGACTTTTGAGTTCGACGAAACCGGTGTTCGGGGTGAGCAGCGGTACATGCTCAGATCCTACGTGCCCAACGTTGACGACAATGGCGAAGTGGTCGGCTTCTTTGTACTGATTCGGGATATCACCGACCGCCGGAGAACCGCGCTGGCTCTGGAACAGGCCTACGACAACCTGGAGAAGCGGGTGCGGGAGCGCACGGCGGCACTGACCGGTCTCAACGCCCAGCTTCGCCAGGAGATCTTGGAACGCGCAGCAGTTGAGGCGCGCCTCAGGGACGCCAAACTGGAAGCTGAACGTGCCAACCTGTCGAAAACCAAGTTTCTGGCCGCCGTCAGTCACGATCTGCTGCAACCGCTGAATGCGGCCCGTCTGTTTACCAGCGCCTTGCAGGAGCAAAGCTTCGGCCCCCGGGCGGAGGGCCTGGTGCGTTCCGTCAGCACCTCGCTGGACGACGTCGAGAACTTGCTGGGCACACTGGTGGATATCTCCAAACTGGACGCCGGGGTGATCAAACCAGACGTGACCGCGTTTGACCTGCGCGATCTGCTCAACAATATTGCCCGGGAATTTCGTCAGATGGCTCTGGCAGAGGGGCTGAGGCTGGATTTCGTGCCGTCTTCGGCGGTGGTGAGATCCGACTCCCAACTGTTGGCCAGGATCCTAAGAAACTTCCTGACCAATGCGATCCGTTACACTGGCCAGGGGCGCATCCTGCTGGGTGTTCGCCGCCGGGATGATCACGTCTTGCTGCAGGTGTGTGACACCGGCCCGGGCATTCCCGAGGACAAGCTGACCGAGATTTTCCAGGAGTTCAAGCGTATTCGCCCAAGTGGTTCCCAGGCCGACAAGGGGCTTGGGCTGGGACTTGCGATCGTCGACAAGATATCCCGGATGCTTGGGCACGAGGTGTCTGTGGCGTCGGAAGAGGGTAAAGGCTCGGTGTTCAGCGTGCGAGTGCCGCTTGGGCAATTGCAGCCTTCACCGGCGGCGGCCACTGACACGCAGGCGCTCGAGGTGGATCGTGGCATGTCCGGCGCCAGGGTGTGGGTTATCGATAACGATCTGGCCATCTGCGAGGGTATGAAAACCCTGCTGGAGGGTTGGGATTGCCGGGTAGTGACTGCGGTATCTGTGCCGGATCTTGACGCCAAAGTGGATATTGCCGGGGCACCGATAGACCTGATTCTGGCGGATTACCACCTGGATAACGATGAGAATGGTGTGGATGCGGTTGCCGAGATCAATGCCCGGCGCAGTCAGCCTGCGCCGGTGTTGATGATTACTGCCAATTACTCCAACGAACTGAAGCAGCACATCCGCGAGCTGGGGTATCTGTTGATGAACAAGCCGGTCAAGCCATTGAAATTAAGAGCGGTGCTTAATCATGTCTTGAGTGGCTGAGCCCCACAAGACAGATCAACGCTTCAGATACTGGCTGAAATCCACGTCGGTGGCGGACAAAATGGCTTGTACCCGGTTGTGCACACCGAGTTTGCGCAGAATCGCCGAGACGTGGGCCTTCACCGTCGTTTCGGCAATGTTCAGGTTGTAGGCAATCTGCTTGTTGGACTCGCCTTTAGACATTCTTTCCAGCACCAGTAACTGCCTGCGGGTCAGGGAATTGAGTAGTTCCGGAGAAATGGGGTTATCTTCGTGCCGGGCTCTGCGGCTGTTACTTTCCTTGCCGGTGCGGATGATGTCTGACGGCAGGTATACATTGCCATTCAGGATCTGTTGGATGGCTTCAGTCATCTGGGCCCGGGGTGAGGATTTGGTGATGAAACCCACCGCGCCGTAAGTGATCGCCTGCAGAACCACCTGTTTGTCTTCCTCAGCAGAAACGATGACCACCGGAATGGTTGGCGCCTCGTTACGCAGGGTGATGAGTCCGTTCAGGCCGTGCATACCAGGCATGTTCAGATCCAGCAGGATGAGGTCGAGGTCGTCGTTCTCCCGGGTGATTTCCAGCGCGCTGTCCAGGTCATCAGTTTCGATAATGTCACTGCCCTCGAATCCTGAGGCGATCACACTGCTGATCGCTTCCCGGAACAGGGGGTGGTCGTCGGCAATCAGAATCTTGTACGCCGGCTCCATGGATGTTTCTGCCTGTTTGTTGTCGTCATCGGGGATGGTGTCGGGATCATCATAGCGTTTTTCCGACGAGAGTGCGGCATCAAGCTCGGTTAACATGGCGGCCTCCTGTGCAGAAGGTGTCTGCCTGGGCAAGAGCACCTTCCGTTTATTATTGTGATGATCTCATTACACGCCATATTAACCTGGGGTTGAATGCGACCATCGCACCAAAAAACAGGCACCAAAGTACTATTCTTGAAGGGCTGACGGCTTCGTATCGTGGTGCTATGAAGCATCACACAAAAATAACCCAAACTGCACAGCCGGGCCTCAGGTGGTGGTTAGCCCGAACCTCCCGCGCCCTAAGCCTGGTGTTCGCCACGGTTTTGCTGCTGTCCCCCGACAATGGCTATTCCAGTGAACCGGCGGATTTGCCGGTTGTTACCATCAGTGTGCTCCAGTTTGGTACCGCCCACTGGGAGCTGGATCATCTTCAGCACCGGAAACTGGACCAGCAGAACGGCTACCGGCTTGATCTGAAACTGGTAGCCAATCTGCCGGCGTCCCGCCTGGCGGTCACCAGTGGTTCCGTGGATGGCGCGGTGGCTGATTTGCTCTGGGCGCAGTCGCGATTCACAGCCGGCACCCCTTACCGGTATGTGCCCTTCTCATCCCAGATTGGCGATATCGTGGTGCCTGAAACGTCGGCTGTCCGCTCGGTGGCAGACCTGGCCGGAAAACGCATCGGGGTAGCCGGTGGCCCGGACAGCAAGGGTTGGGTGCTGCTGAACCGGGTGGCGGCGAACCAAGGCATTGATCTCAGCAAGGATGCCCGGGTGCAGTATGCGGCCCCGCCACTGCTGAACCAGGCATTAAAACGTGGCCAGGTTGACGCTATCGTTACCTACTGGCACTTCTCTGCCCGGCTCAGAGGCGAGGGGGGTTGGCGCTCGGCCTTCGGAATGGCCGATCTCCTCGGAGCGCTGGACCTGGATCCGAACCTGCCGGTGCTGGGGTATGTGTTTCCCGAGGCGTGGGCACAACAGCATGCCGGGCTGATTGAAAGCTTTGCCCGTTCGTTGCAACAGACAAAAGCCGAGCTGGCCGGTGAACCATCGCACTGGCAGCGTTTGCGGCCGCTAATGGGACAATCCACAGACGCGGTGTTCGAGGCACTTCGGGATGGCTTTGTCGCGGGAACTCCGGCGCCTATGACCGCGCAACGCCGTGCCGATCTTCAGAGGCTGTTGGTGCTGACGGGCGCTGATGCCGGGGCTCTGATGCCTGAAGAACTGTTCTACCGGAGCCGGCCATGAGCAACCGGACAGGTCGCCCGCCTGTCTGGAGTTACTGGCTGGTGCTGCCGCTGTTTGTCGTGTTCTGGGGCCTGTTTGCCTGGCACCTGGCAACGCCATTGTTACCCGGGCCAATGCAGGTGCTGGACACCTTGATGGAGGAGGCGCGGGGTGGTCAGCTCTGGTTTCATCTGGGGGCCACGCTGGCGCGGGTTGCCGTGGCGTTTACCCTGGCGATGCTGCTGGGGACGTTTATTGGCATCGTGATGGGACGTTCGGGCACCGCAAACGCACTGTTTGACCCGATGCTGGTGTTGCTTTTGAATCTGCCTGCGCTGGTTACCATCATCCTGATGTACGTCTGGTTCGGGCTGGTGGAGGTGGCGGCAGTGATGGCGGTGGTCGTCAACAAGATCCCGAACGTCGCCGTCACCGTGCGAGAGGGAGCCCGCAGCCTGGACTACCGTCTGGAGCAGATGGCCACGGTCTACGGATTTACCCGCTGGCAGAGGCTCCGTGAGGTGTGGGTGCCGCAGCTTTTCCCTTATCTGATGGCGGCTACCCGGGGCGGGCTGTCGCTGATCTGGAAAATCGTTCTGGTGGTGGAGCTGCTGGGGCGTTCCAGTGGTGTCGGTTTTCAGTTGCACCTGGCTTTCCAGGTGTTCGACGTTGCAGCCATTCTGGCCTATAGCCTGGCGTTCATCGCCGTTGTGCAACTGATTGAGCTGGGGCTGTTGCAGCCTGTGGAGCGACGGGCCAACCGTTGGCGACAACCGGAGCAAGCCCATGCTTGAGCTGAGAATACGCGGGCGAGACTATGCCCAGCCGGTGCTGGGCGAAGTGTTTGCCACCGTCGAGCGTGGTGATCGCATCTGCTTGCTGGGACCATCCGGTATCGGCAAGACCACGCTGATCAATGCCATTGCCGGCCTGGACCGCACAATGCCGGCCGGCGCCGTGCGGGGCCGCGACTCATTGCGAGTGGGATACCTGTTTCAGGAGCATCGGCTGTTGCCCTGGCGCAGTTTGAATGCCAACCTCCGCCTGGTGGGTGCAAGTCATGAAGAGGCGGAGAATCTCCTGGGTCAGGTAGGCCTGGCCGGTTATGGCAAGTACCTGCCGGATCAGCTTTCCCTGGGTATGGCCCGCCGTGCCGCTTTGGCCCGGTGTCTGGCGGTCAAGCCGGATCTGTTGCTGCTGGATGAGCCCTTCGCCTCGCTCGACCCGGTCATGGCCGGTGACCTGAAACAGCTGATTGCCCGCATACTGGACGAAAGCCCGGCAATGGCCATGATCTGCGTGACGCACGACAGTGGCGATGCAAAATTACTGGCAAACCGGCTCTGGTATCTGGATGGTAAGCCTGCCCGGTTGCAATGGGATGACCGGGTTGTGGAGTCCGGTGCTGTGCCGGAGTTACTGGAGCAACTGCGACGAGTAGACGTGACCGGCGCCTGAACCCGGGTAAGCCAGCCTGATCAGGCTGGCTTATTACCCAGAATCTTCGTTCGCTGGGGGCGGAAACCCGCGGTCGCGAACAACGAAAGCGCGATGGTTACCCCGGCGGTAATGCCGACGGCCAGATGATTCCATTCCAGATAGAGTGAAAACCGGATCGCTTCGACCGCGTGGGTAAATGGATTGAACTGGCAAATCCAGTACAGCCATGGGCTGGCTTCGTTCATCCGCCACAGCGGATACAGGGCGGAAGACATAAAGAACATGGGGAAGATGACAAAGTTCATCACTCCGGCGAAGTTCTCCAGTTGCTTTATCCAGGTGGCAATCAGCAGCCCCAGTGCGCCCAGCATCAGGCTGGTGAGAATCAGCGCCGGCAGAATGGCCAGATAGCCCCAGCGGGGGGGCTCCACACCCACCAGCCATGCGATCAGCAGGAATACATAGACCTGAGCCACTGACACAAATCCCATTGCCAGCAGTTTGGTCAAAAGCAGAAACGGCCTTGGCAATGGGCTCATCAACAGCACCCGCATGCTGCCCAGTTCCCGGTCGTATACCATCGAGAGCGCGCCCTGCATACTGTTGAACAGGATGATCATGCCGCACAGCCCCGGCACGATGTAGGTTTCATAGGTGATATAGGTCTGATAGGGCGGAATGATGGAAATGCCCAGTACTGCCCGGAACCCGGCGGCAAATACCACCAGCCAGAGCAGGGGTCTTACCAGGGCACTGGCAAATCGGGTGCGCTGTTGCCAGAATCTGAGCCATTCCCGGCCTTGGATACCCACGAAACAGTGCCAGTAATCGATGGCTTTCATATCAGCCGGCTCCGGTCAGTTTGTGGAACGTGTCTGCCAGATTCTGTGTGCCTTGCTCCTCGCAGATCACCTGGCCGGTACCGTTTGCCAGCAAGCGGCCCTGGTGCAGAATCAGCACCTTGTCCTGCTCCTGAACCTCCTCGATCAGGTGGGTGGCCCAGAGCACGGTGAGCCCGTCTTGTTCGCACAGGGTCCGAACGTGCTCGTTGAGTGCCTTGCGGCTGGCGACGTCCAGCCCTACGGTGGGCTCATCCAGAAGTAACAGGGAGGGTTGATGAAGCAACGCCCGGGCAATTTCCACCCGCCGCCGGTGCCCGCCATTGAGTTGGCGAACCGCGTCATTGGCACGATCGAGCAGATTAAAGCGCGCGAGTTCCCGATCGCCTCGTGCCCGGGCGTCTTTGCGGGACAAGCCGTGCAGGGCCGCATGGTAGTGGAGGTTCTGGCGCACGGTCAGGTCCAGATCCAGGGCATTCTGCTGGAACACCACGCCAATCTTGCGCATGGCTTCAGCGGGTTGCTTTTTCAGGGACTGTCCAGACAGCAGTACGTCCCCCTGCTGCAGCGCCAGTAGTCGGGTCAGCAAGCCGAACAGGGTGGATTTACCGGCTCCGTTCGGGCCCAGCAGGGCATGGAAACGGCCAGAGGTCAGCGTGAAGCTGACCTCCTTAAGAACCGCTTTGTCACCGTAGCGGAAACTGATGTCCCGGGCCTCAATGCTCATGAAGTCGGATCGATCACCACACCCCAGGGGTAGCGGCCCACTTTGATGGATTTGACGACCTTGAGCTGGTCCACATCGATCACCGAAACATCGCCAGAGACACCGTTGGTGGTGTAAAGGAACTTCTCATCCTTATCCAGGGCCAGTTGCCATACCCGGGAACCGACCAGCAGGTAATCCAGCACTTCATAAGTCTGGGCATCCACAACAGCGACGTGGTTAGACGGCCCCAGGGCCACAAAGGCATACTTGCCGTCTGAGGTCAGCTGAATGCCAACCGGCTGAACGCGATCCTGCGGAACGCCGCGAATCTTGAACTCAAGCTGCTTGATCTCTTCAATGGTGTCGACATCAAAAATGTGCACGGTGCCGCCGATTTCGGCAGAGGCCCAGGCGATCTTGCTGTCTTTGGTGAACTCCACATGGCGGGGTCGCTGGCCAACCACCACGTTCTTCTCGATTTCATAGGTCTCGGTGTTGATCCAGTGCAGCATGCTGGTGGTTTCACTGGTGTTCACCGCCCACTTGCCATCAGGGCTCACGGCCATGCCTTCCGGCTCAATGCCGACATCGATCTGCGCCAACACATCCTTGGTTTGCACGTCTACCACCGTCACGATGGCATCGTCCTCATTGGCAATATACAGGTGCCGGTTGTTCGGATGCAGGGCAAATTGCTCGGGGTCCTCGCCTGAGGGCAGAGTGTCGATGATCTTGCGAGTGGCCAGATCCAGCACTTGAACGGTGTCGTCGTCACTGGCGCAGATGTAGAGCTTGGTGAAGTCCTTGGACAGCAGTATGCCCCGGGGGCGTGCGCCCACGTCGATGGTTTCAATAACTTCGTGGGTTTTGGTATCGATGACCGAAAGGGTGTTGTCTTTCTCGTTGGATACGTAGGCCAGGCTGGCCATTGCTGGCCCAGAGAGCCCGATCATGGCTGCCAGTGCGGCTTTCTTGAATATTGATTTCACGGTGTTGCTCCTTCTTGTTTTCAGGTTGGCGCCGCTCAGGGTCAGCCGTTGATGCGACACTGGCTTTCGGGTTTGTCGAACCCGAGGGTGTCCATTTCGGTATTGGGATGCAGAAAGCCCTCGAAGGGTGCTTGTGCGACCAGACTTCTGGGATGAACCAGCGGGATAGGCTGGCGCAGCTGTCCGTTCCAGTCCCGAAAGCTCAGGCTGCGCCCCTTGAAGGCGGCCAGCTGGAACTTGTCGGTAAACAGGAAGTCGCGAATCTCGTTGGCGTCGGCCACTTTCAGGTCGGTGACCGCAGTACCGATGGAACGGACAGCGGCCCAGGCGGCGTAGTCATCACCAGTCATATCCCGTTCGGCCAGGGCCCGGAACCGGTTCTGAAGCTGTGCCGCGCCCCAGGCTTCAACCACCCGGTGCCAGGTAACCGGCATCATGCCCTGGGTGCCGACTACCGGTCTGGGCAGCCAGGTGTTGAACGGAACGTATTCGCCGAAATCACCGCGCACATCGGCCACGACTACCGCATCGTAGGCGCGGGCCTGGGTGAAGGCGGGCAGTTCCTTGGCAGCCGTGCGGCGCAGGTCAGCGTCGAACGTCCAGGGTTTGTCCTGAACAATCTTCAGGCCAAAGCGCTTGGCAGACCGGCGAAACGCGTCAGCCCAGGCTTTGTCGTCCTCGGTTGGCCCGGTAATCAGGAACAGATTGTTCCAGCGCCGCATATTCAGCCACTGGCCCAGTGAATCCGTCAGCATGGCGTAGCTGGGCACGGTATGAAGCAGGTTAGCGTGGCATTCGGCGGTGCGAAGCGCATCGTCTTTGGCGCCGGCATTGAAGACCAGTGTGTTGTTATCAGCCTGACCCATGATGGCCTGCACGGTTTGCGCTGGTGCATTGATCACAAACAGGCGCGTGCCGTTGGCTTGCATGGACTCGAACGCTGTCAGGGCCTCTTCATGTGAACCGGCAACTTCACTGTCCAGCTCGTAGTTTTGCCCCAGGAAGCGACCGGTGGTCTGATTGTCGGCCAGCCCCAGCTCGGCTCCCCGTAAGCCAGCATCCTCGGGCTCGGGAATAACGTTAGACAGCACCGGCCCTTTATCGGGCACCCATTGCAGATAGCCAATACGAACGTCGAGTGACTCCGCCTGAAGAGGGCTGGCGCCGAGCATGATGACAAGAGTTGCTGCCGCTGTCCTGGATAACAAAGACATTGGATTCTCCGGTTTGTTATTGTGATTCCAGCTTAGAGAAGGGGCAATGCCGGTGAAATATTCAGAAAGTAGGAAAGTGCCAGTACTAAAGAACTATTCCGGTTAAAGCTGGCGGGTTTAGCATGAGTGTGGATAGGCTGTTTACCCGTAATGGATAGAAACAATGACGGTATATCGGAAGATATCTCTATTGATGCTGGCGGTTTTTCTGCTCATCTATCTGCTCGGAGCGCTGTTTTACATCCAGCAGGCCCGCCATGATGTCCAGCGGGAACTTGACGGTGTTGCGGGCCTTGCACAGAGTTTGGAAAGCCCCGAAGATCTCCCGGAATCTGTCGTTATCAGCATGCGTCACCTGACGCCGGTGGGTGATACAGGTTCTGGCGTAAGCAAGGATGTGCCTGCCTGGTTCTCAGCACTAATTGCCAGAGAATTCCACCGGCCAGTGGTTAATGGCTGGCAGGTTGATCCCGCCGATGAGGTTGAGGAAATCTGGGAAGGGTTCCTGCTGGTTTCCGGTGCCTACGCGATTGGTACCTGCCTGTGCTTCCTCGCGCTGTTTGTTATGGTCAGGGGCGGCATGCGTACCCTCGCCAGCCTCTCTGAAGCCATGGGGGCAATCTCGGCGGGTCAACTCACTTCCCGGCTACCGCGTCAGCAAGAACAAGAGCTGGACTCTCTGATTT
This sequence comes from Marinobacter sp. NSM, assembly GCF_052380025.1. NCBI lineage: Bacteria > Pseudomonadati > Pseudomonadota > Gammaproteobacteria > Pseudomonadales > Marinobacteraceae > Marinobacter > Marinobacter sp. NSM. The sequence goes on along the minus strand of NZ_JBQTCK010000003.1, from coordinate 262,069 downwards.
GCCGTTTCAATTCCATGGCCGAGGCGCTTCAGTCGGAACAGCAGACCGTCAGTCGACTGCTCAACGAACTGCTTCGGTTGCAGGACCGGGAGCGTGAACATATCGCCCGTGTACTCCATGATGACCTGGGGCAATACCTGACGGGCATTCGTGCCCAGGCGCGAAGCCTGCTGTACGATCCCGGCCTGAGCGATCGGCAGAAGAAACAGGCCAGTGACCTGGCGGAAAACTGTGAGACCATCCAGAGGCATTTCCGTCACCTGCTCCAGGATTTGCATCCTCTGGTGATGGAGCAGTTGGGTCTGGGCAGCGCAATCCGGCATCTGACCGAACAATGGCAACAGCTTAGCGGCCTGGAGTGTCGCCTTGCGATGGACGACCGCTTGCCAGAATTTACCGGTGAGCAGCAGACACACCTGTACCGGTTTCTCCAGGAGGCCTTGAACAACGTATCCCGTCATGCCAATGCATCCTGCGCGACATTGGCGGTAGCCCTAAACGCCACGGAACTGAGCATTGAGGTACGTGATGATGGCGTCGGAAACGATTGTCTGCCCGATAACGCCGGCCTCGGTGTGCGGTCCATGCGTGAGCGTGCCAGATGCCTGGGTGGTGAAGTAAAGTTCTTCAGTCGAATAGGCGAGGGCACCCGAATCCGGCTTGCCGTCCCGCTTACCCGACTGTGCCCAATTCCGGGGAGCATCGTGTGAAGCTCATGATTGTGGATGATCACCAGGTCGTTCGCCAGGGGATTGCGAATCTCCTGCGTTCAATGCTGCCCGCGGTGGCGATCACTGAAGTCGACAACGGCGAGGATGCGGTCACTTGCTATGGAGGGTTGCGGCCAAATGTGGTGTTGCTCGATGTGGGGCTTCCCGATATCTCTGGTTTGGAGGTTGGGCGCCGACTGCGCCAGCGCTGGCGTGGTGCGGCCATTCTTTTCTTCACCATGCATGACGAGCTGCCCATGGTCAGGCAGGCTCTGGACATTGGCGGTTTGGGGTTTGTCTCAAAAAGCTGCGCCCCTGAGGAGCTGGCTGAAGCGGTGAAACGGGTCGCTGCTGGTCAGCCCTACATCGAGCATCCGATTGCGACCCGTCTGGCAATGAATCAGGAGCGGCCGGTAGACCATCGGCTCAGGGATATGACCCAAAGGGAAATGGAGGTTCTTCTGATGTATGCCCGGGGCGAGAGTGTTTCAGGTATCGCTGGTCGATTGTGCGTCAGCAACAAGACGGTGTCTAACCACTTGGCGGGCCTGAAGAGCAAGCTTCAGGTTACCTCGTCAGTGGAGCTGATTCATCTGGCGGTGGATGCTGGCCTTGTTCGTTATGGTCAGCTGGAGGAAGCAAGGCGGGTCTGAGCCCGCCCTGGTTCACCAGTCGAAGGGGCAGGCTGTGCAGCCCTCCATATGGGTTCCCTCGAACGTGGCGTAGTGAATGCGGGTTCCGGTCAGGTCGGCATCGGCAAGGTTTGCCAGCCCCAGCTTGGCTTCCTGAAGGTTTGCCCCCCTCAGGTTGGCGCCCTTCAGGTTGGCCTTTGGCATCCAGGAGATCTCGAAGCTGCTGAAGGGCATGGTGGCGTTCACCAGAGTGGCACCGGAAAACCGCGAGAAGTCGAAGTTGGCTCCGGTCAGGTCTGCCTCGCTGAAGTCCGCTCCCTGGGCGAACAGATACTCGCCCTGCATACCCTGTAACTGGGCATTCTTCAGTGACGCGCCCCTCATGCTGGCCCGGTAGGCCTGGAGCCGATATCCGGTAACATTGTCGAGAGTCGCCCCATCAAGGTTGGCACCGCGGAGGCTGGTATGGCTTATATTTGCGCCAGACAGGTTGGCACCGCGAAAGTTGGCTGAGTGCAGGTCCATATTGGACAGATCCGCCCCCTGTAGGTCAGCGCCGGCGCAACTAGCTTTGCGTTCCAGCTTACAACCGTTGATGACGGGGATTTGACCCATATCGGCCATATAGTCACTGGCCAGTGCCGATGCGGTGAACAGTAACAATGAGGCGGTAATAACAGGTTTCATGATTTCACCTCTGACTCATAGGCAGAAAAAAAGGGCCCGGCGAACTGCCAGGCCCAGTCCGGAGGAAGGTTAGCGGGAGGCCTGTGCCCAGGAGGGCATCTTGAATACCCAGAACGAACCTCCCTGGGAGACAGGTTTGGTCAGTTCGGCCATATCGCCGCCCCAAAGCGGAACTGCACCGCCGTAGCCGGAGGTGATGCCTATGTATTGCTCGCCGTCCATCTCCCAGGTGATCGGCGAAGAGATGATTCCCGAGCCGGTCTGGAATTTCCAAAGTTCCTCACCGGTCTTGGCATCGAACGCTTTCAGGTAGCCGTCTCCAGTGCCTGTGAATACAAGGCCGCCTTTGGTGGTCAGAACGCCGGCCCAAAGTGGCAACCGCTCTTTGTGTTCCCATTCGATCTCGCCGGTGAGCGGGTTCATGGCTCGAAGGATGCCTACGTGGTCGTCATACATTCGCTTGATTCGAAAGCCTTGTCCCAGGTAGGCAGCCCCTTTCTTGTAGGTAACTTCCTCGGTCCAGTAATCTTCTTTCCAATGGTTGGCGGGTATATAGAACAGGCCGGTGTCCTGGCTGTAGGCCATAGGATTCCAGTTTTTGCCACCCAGGAAGGGCGGAGAGACTTCGATGGATTCGCCACGGGTTTCACCCTTCGGGACTGGCGGTGGGCGCTGGCCTTTTCTTTCCACGGGGCGGCCTGTTTCCAGATCGATGTGGCTGGCCCAGGTAATGTTGTCAACAAATGGGAACGCTTTCTCGAGCTTACCGTTCGTGCGGTCGACCACGTAGAAGAAGCCATTGCGGTCAGCGTGCGCGGTGGCTTTTACCTCGCGTCCGTCATCTGTGTACTCAAACAGCACAAGCTCGTTATTACCGGAAAAATCCCAGGCATCGTTCGGTGTGTGTTGGTAGAACCACTTCACCTCACCTGTTGTGGGGTCTACGCCAACCTGTCCCGACGTATAGAGGTTGTCGTAATCCTGAGGGTTGCCACCCGGTGATGTGCGGGCCCAGGTGTTCCAGGGTGCGGGATTGCCGGCACCTATGATAATGGTGTTGGTCTCTGCATCGAAGCTGGCGCTTTGCCAGGGGGCTCCGCCGCCATGACTCCAGGCTTCAACCTTACCGGTGTCACGGGAGGCGTCGTCGGGCCAACTGGGCGCGCGAGGATCACCGGTTGGCGTGCTTTTTTTACCGTTGAGACGGCCATAGTGGCCCTCGACGAACGGGCGCATCCAGATTTCTTCGCCGGTATCCGGGTCTCGGGCAAACAGCTTGCCTACAACGCCAAATTCATCACCTGAGGATCCGTGAATCAGCAAAACTTTACCGGTCTTCTGATCCTTCGCGAGCGTGGGTGCGCCGGTCATGGTGTAGCCAGCTTCGTGGTCACCGAATTTCTCTCGCCAGACGACCTTACCGGTATCCTTGTTCAGGGCAACAATGCCCGCATCCAGAGTACCGAAGAAGACTTTATCACCAAAAATGGCAGCGCCACGGTTGACCACATCGCAACAGGGGCGAATGCCTTCTGGCAACCGGTGACTGTATTCCCATAGCCGTTTTCCGGTTTTTGCATCCAGGGCCCACATGCGAGAGTAGGAGCCGGTTACATAGATAACACCGTCATGAACCAGTGCCTGGGATTCCTGCCCCCGTTGTTTTTCATCGCCGAACGAAAATGACCAGGCCGGAACGAGTCGCTCCACGTTGTCCCGGTTGATGGTGGTCATCGGGCTGTATCTTTGGGCCTTGGGGCCTATGCCATAGCCCAGCACGTTCTCGGTTGTTTGCGCATCATTGGCGATATCTTCCCAGGTTACGTTTCCGGCATTTGCCTGACTGGCGAGACCTACCGCTGATCCGACGGCCAGAGCCAGTCCTATCCCCCGTAGTAGCGGGCGCTTGCGTGTCTTGAAGTTCATTGTCTTTCCCCTTGTTTTTTGTTGTACCCATCGTCTTGCTCAAGGCATCGACGCCACGAGTATTGGCTTGGGGGGACGCTGTGGCGACGGAAAAAAGCATCGGATCAATGGGATGAAACCAATAGGATTCGGGAAAAGTTCCCAGGGTATGGCCATCATCATGAAAAACCGGGCGTTCTCTGTGGGCAATGGGGAAACTCATGCTTTGGCGTTGACTCTCAGCGTTTACTACTAAGGAACTAGTGTCTGAAAGCGAAAGTGGCATTCTATCGCTAGCACGGCCTCACCATACTTGTGGGAAGCTGCTGGTTGACGTCACACAAAATAGCGCCAGCCATCGTGATTCAAAACAAGAGGTGGTCTACCCATGCTGACACACGTTTTCATTCGAACCCTGCTCGCTGCCACTTTGGCTGTTGGCGCTTCATCCGCCTGGTCCCACGGGGACGTGACGCCACAACCGGTTGATACCGGTGCCTTGCCGGATCTTGGCAAAGAGCTGCGCGCTGAAAATCCGTTCCGGGCCGGTAACGAACATGGCGATCTTAATGAAGAAGCCATCAAAGTCGGCCGCAGTGGCTATGCCGGTAACTGTGCTGTGTGCCACGGCATTGAGGCCATGTCTGGCGGCCTGACACCGGATCTGCGGGAACTGGAAGAGTGGGACGACGAATACTTTATTGGCCGGGTCACCAATGGCACTGGCCGCGGTATGCCGTCCTTCAAGGATAACCTGGATCAGACCGCGATCTGGGCCATTCGTACCTACGTTGAATCGCTGCCCAAACCTGAATAACCCGGTTTGATCACGATTTGTCGCCCGGAGGGTAAGTGATGAAAACTGCGTTTCGTGTAGTGCTTGTGGTGTTTGCGATGCTGGCGGCAGTGGCGCATGGCCAGCAGCCGCGCCTGCTTATCCCGGACCGTACCCTGGATATTATCCAGGATTCGGGTTATCTGAACGTCGGCATGTACAAGGACTTTCCACCGTATTCCTATGAGGAGAATGGTGAGGCGAAAGGCGTGGACGCAGAACTCGGGCGTCAGATTGCGAAAGCGCTGGGAGTGGAATTCCGACCCTACTGGATTATCCCCGACGAAAACCTGGGCGACGACCTTCGCAACCACATCTGGAAAGGTCATTACCTCTCTAAAACCCGCGTGGCCGACATCATGATGCGGGTGCCCTACGACAGTGTATTCAAGTACATGCGGGACTCCACGGGCGAGATGATCAACGAGCAGGTGGTGTTTGTGGCACCGTATCAGCAGGAACGTTGGCAGATTGTGTTCGATGCCGACAAGCTGGATGAAGTCAATACCGTTGCCAAATTCCAGTATCACCCGATCGGTGTAGAGATCGATACCTTGCCTGCAACCTATATGACGTCGTCTTTTGCTGGCCGCATGCGTGACCAGGTGCATCATTATAAGAACATTGCCAAAGCCTTTGACGCTATGGCGGCTGGTGAGGTCAGCGCGGTAATGGGGATGCGGGCGGAACTTGAGCACAGTCTGAAGGCCTACCCGGATCGGCCGTTTAAACACGCCGGCAATGGCTTTCCAGGCATCAGTAAACCGGCTTGGGATGTCGGCATAGCCATACGCCATACCCATCGCGCCCTCGGCTACGCGGTGGAAGGCGCTGTTGACCGAATGATCCGCAATGGCGAGGTAGCAGCGCTGTATCAGCAGCATGGGCTGTCCTTTAGCCGCCCAGGATACTACGACGCGATTCTCGGGTCGGAAGAGGCCGAGTAACTATTTTGCCGTGAGTTCAGCCCGCCCCGGAGCGGGCTTTTTCATTTCTCGCGGAGTCGTACTACCAAGTGATGAGAAAACCTGTGCGTGGGGTTAATTGTTGCAAATGCGGGTGCCAACAAGAATGGGTACAGAGGCGGGAAAAGTTCCCGGTTCGCCATCGAATCTGAAAACAAGAGAATTGGAGAACGCAACCATGAGATCACTCGACATCGGCAAGACCTTTGCCGCCAGTGCCCTGGCATTGGCCGTTTCCTTCGGGGCCCATGCGGTTACTGATGATGACTTGCTGAAAGACCATCAAACCACTGACAGTATTGTTACTTATGGCATGGGCTATCAAGGGCAGCGCCACAGCCCGATGACAGCCCTTAACACCAGCAACGTTAAGTATCTTCAGCCAGCATGGGCGTTCTCCTTCGGCGGAGAGAAACAACGTGGCCAGGAATCACAACCGCTGATCAAAGACGGTGTGATGTACGTGACCGGCTCCTATTCCCGTATTTGGGCGGTGGATGCCCGTACCGGCGAGGAACTCTGGCAATATGACGCCCGCCTGCCCGATGGCATCATGCCCTGTTGTGATGTCATCAACCGCGGTGCCGCGATTTACGGCGATAAGGTCTACTTTGGTACCCTGGATGCCAAGCTGGTCGCGCTGAATAAAGATACCGGTAAGGTGGTCTGGATCAAGAAAGTAGCCGATTACCAAGAAGGCTATGCCATCACAGCCGCCCCGATTGTGGTTAATGGCAAGCTGATTACCGGCGTGTCCGGCGGTGAATTCGGAATTGTGGGTAAGGTTGAAGCTTACGACGCCAACACCGGTGACCTGTTGTGGACCCGCCCGACCGTTGAAGGCCACATGGGCTACGTCTACAAAGACGGTAAGAAGGTTGAGAACGGCATTTCCGGTGGCGAGGCTGGCAAAACCTGGCCTGGTGACATGTGGAAGACCGGCGGCGCGGCAACCTGGCTGGGCGGCACTTACGATCCGGAAACCGATACCCTGTTCTTCGGCACCGGTAACCCGGCCCCCTGGAACTCGCACCTGCGCCCGGGTGATAACCTCTACTCCGCATCCCGGGTTGCGATCGACCCGAACGACGGCAGCATCAAGTGGCATTTCCAGACTACCCCGAATGATGGCTGGGATTACGACGGTGTCAACGAACTGATTTCCTTTGATCTGAAGGAGAACGGAAAAACTGTCAAAGCAGCGGCCACGGCTGACCGTAACGGCTTCTTCTATGTACTGAACCGTGAAGATGGCTCCTTTATCCGGGGTTTCCCGTTTGTCGACACCATCAGCTGGGCCACCGGCCTGGACCCGAAAACCGGTAGTCCGATTCTGAAAGACGGTGGTCGCCCGGGTAACCCGGCAGACATGGACGGCGAGAAGGGCGAAACCGTGGTCGCCTTCCCGGCGTTCCTTGGTGGCAAGAACTGGATGCCTATGGCTTACAGCCCGGAAACCGAGCTGTTCTATGTGCCTTCCAATGAGTGGTCCATGGATATCTGGAACGAGCCGGTCTCCTACAAGAAGGGCGCGGCTTACCTGGGTGCCGGATTCACCATCAAGCCGGCCAACGACGACTTCATCGGCGTACTGCGTGCCATGGACCCGAAAACCGGTAAGGAAGTGTGGCGCCAGAATAACCCGGCTCCGCTGTGGGGTGGCGTTATGACGACCGCTGGCGGCCTGGTGTTCACCGGCACGCCGGAAGGTTTCCTGAAGGCTTTTGACGCCAAAACCGGCGAAGAGCTCTGGAAGTTCAACACCGGCTCCGGCGTGGTCGGCACCCCGGTAACCTGGGAAATGGACGGCGAGCAATACGTGTCCGTTGCCTCTGGCTGGGGCGGTGCGGTGCCGCTGTGGGGTGGTGAAGTCGCCAAAGTGGTCAAAGACTTTAACCAGGGTGGCTCGGTCTGGACCTTCAAGCTGCCAAAAGATCGGGTGGCTGCTAAGTAAGCGGTTCTGCATATCGACCTTCGGGCTGCCTTCGGGCAGCCCTTTTTGTATCAGGCCGCCTGGTAGCGAGCGGTTTTTGTAACCGAATGATCGATGTCCTCCAGCACCGTCCGGTCCGTTTGCCCGATCGGCAAATCATAGGTAATGGTGGCACCAAAAGCGTCAGGACTGTGGGGGTCATGTCGGGTTTTATCAAATACCAGCAGGCGGGTACCCAGATAGAAACCCTCTCTCAGATCGTGGGTTACCATGAAAATGGTGGTGCCTGTTTCCTGCCACAGCTTCAGCAGCAGGTTGTGCATGTCGCTGCGAATGCCCGGGTCCAGTGCCCCGAATGGCTCATCCAGCAATAACACCCGGGGTTTCATGATCAGGGACTGGGCAATGGCCAGGCGCTGCTGCATGCCGCCGGAAAGTTCATGTGGCCACTTGTGGGCAGATGGGGTCAGCCCAACCGACTCAAGCATGGCGTCTACCCGCGCCAAAGCCTCCTTGCGGGCGCTGCCGAACAGCTTGCCGAGCAACGGTTTCTGTTCCAGTTCGAGCCCCATCAGCACATTCTGGCGAACGGTGAGATGGGGGAAGACCGAGTAGCGCTGGAATACGATGCCACGGTTACGATCCGGCTCGGCAGGAAAGGCCGCGCCGTCCAGCAGCAGCTCGCCTCGGGTCTGGGTTTCCTGCCCCAGTAGCATCTTCAGGAAGGTAGACTTGCCGCAGCCGGACGCCCCCACCAGGGTGCAGAACTCCCCCTGCTTTACCGACAGGTTCAGGTTCTCCAGAACCACCTGGTCGCCGTATTCTTTCCAGAGATTGTTAACAGTAATAAAGCTCATTAATGGCCTCCGGCGTTGTACCACGGGAACAGGCTGCGATTGGCAAAGCGAAGAATCTGGTCGATCACGATGGCCAGAATGGTGATCCAGATGACGTAGGGTAGGATCACGTCCATAGCCAGATAGCGCCGCACCAGAAAGATGCGGTAGCCGAGGCCTTCGGTTGAAGCGATGGCTTCAGCGGCAATCAGGAATAGCCAGGCAGGGCCCAGGCTGAGCCGAACCGAGTCAATCAGGCGGGGCAGGGTTTGCGGCAGGGCCATGCGAGTGATCACCTGCCACGAATTGGCGCCCAGGGTCTGGATCTTGATCAGCTGTTCGCCGGGCAGTTCCCGGACTCGTTGTGCCACATCCCGCATCATGACCGGCGCCGTACCAATGACAATCAGCATCACTTTGGACAGCTCGCCAAGACCAAAAACGATAAACAGAATGGGCAGTATCGCCAGTGGTGGCACCATGGACAGCGAGGAAACCAGTGGTGCGAGGTTGGCTCGCACCAGAGGCAGGATGCCGTTCAGCAAACCCACCACCAGCGCCAGTGACGCCGCGATACCTACTCCCATACCCAACCGTTTCAGGCTGGCGGCGGTGTCCTCCCACATCAGGTAATTGCCACTGCGGCGATCCTCCTGAAACGCCATACGATCAACGGCGGCGGTCATCTGCTCAAGGCCGGGCAGGAGCTTGTCGTTGGGGTTGTCTGCCAGGCGCTGCTGGGAGGCCAGGCTGTATATCAGCATGATCAACAGAAAGGGCAATAATCCCAGCAGAATTGCTGAAAAGCGCCCGGGGTGGCGGTTGATCAATCGCATAGTCGGTCTCCTCTGGTCACACAACACGGCAAGGTGATCGCGGGTTGGCATCCCTTGCGATTCGGTCTCCCGGGCTTTTGTCCCGCCGTGTAACCTCCCAGAGGTCGGTAACTCTCGGACCAGCCATCCAGGCTGTTGCTGACAACAGCCAGGACCGGAACCCTAGTCACCCATTTGTCTTCGTTGTGTTGCCGCACACATTACGGTGTTGCTGTGAACGGACTGGCTTTTTGAAAACAGCGTTTGCTTATCGGTTTCATCAGAAGCCTTTGCAGGTGGCGTGCCAGATGCTGCAATACCGCATTTCCGGTGCCGTGCGACGCTGGAGCCAGCGCCGGGCTGCGCCATCCCGGTGCGTGGCTGCAAAGAGTGCACCGTTATGATGCTGACCCTGACAGCAGATCCGCGGCGGCGGCCAGAATCTTTCCATGGCTTTGTGATTCCCGCCCGGCACCACCAGCAATATGGCCCCACTCCGATGCCAGCACCTCGAGCCTGGCACCCGGCATCTGTAAAGCATCCTGTGCGGCATCTTCGGCGGTAAAATAGAGATCGGTCGCGCTCGGCATCACGCGCGTTGGCATGGTTAACGTGGCAAGTGCTGCCCCATAGTTGCCCTCAAACACCGGGTTGTTGCTGATATTTCCCTGCTGCCAGGTGTTGAGCACAGTGAGCAGATTGTTGGCATCCTGCGCCAGGTGGTCCTGTTCCCAGAATTGCAATAATTCTTCAATCGACTGGAATCCCAGTTCGCGCCAGCGCTCGTGCCGGAAAAATGCCTGGGAATACGCCCAGCCCGCATAGACCCGGCCAAAGGCACGCAGCCCACGTTCCGGCGGTTGTTGATACCGGCCGTCCTGAAAAGCCTGGTCGCATGTCAGGGCGGCTTTAACACCGTCCAGAAAAACCTGATTGTGCGGGGTGCAGTGGGCGGTACAGCAGGTGGCGAGCACGGAACGGACCTGCTCCGGGAACAGGCAGCCCCACTGCAATGCCTGCATACCACCCATGGACCAGCCCTTTACAAGCGCCAGGCTGGCACCACCGAACACCTCGTCGACCAGCCGTTTTTGCAGCATCACGTTGTCGTAAAGGCTGATGGCCGGGAAGCGGCTGCCCGATTGCGACCCTGGCGTGTTAGAGGGTGAAGAAGATTCGCCCGCCCCAAGCATGGCGGGGATCACAATGCAGTATTTGTCGGGATTGAGCGGGCTGTTTGGCCCCACCCAGGGGTGGTTGCCCGCCGCTGCACCACCATAGTACGTGGGCAGCAGGATCAGGTTGTCTTTTGGTGCATTGAGGTGCCCGGTCTGATGATAGTGCAGGCGAGCCGAACGAAGGGTCTCGCCACTGGATAACGGCAGGTCTCCTGCCTCGAAGTCATCTTTAAGCCATTGGTTTTTCGTCATTTTGGTTCTCCTAATTCCAGATGTTTTCAGGTTCTGGAATTCCGCCTATTCAGTTTATATATACATGCTGGCATGTAAGTTGAATGGGGAAAACGTAGAAAGAAACGTGCCAGAACACACAACGACAGCCCGTGTTAACGGGTACAAGAGGAATCAAGATGACTGACCTGACCAACACCCAGGCCCTGAAACAGCAATTAACCGATGCCGGCGTGAAATACGCCATTGCCAGCTATGTGGATATTCACGGTATCAGCAAGGGCAAATTCGTCCCGGTGGCCCACCTCGGCCAGATGATGGAGGGCTCGGAGCTATACACCGGCGCCGCCCTGGACGGCGTGCCCCAGGACATCTCCGATGATGAAGTGGCGGCCATGCCAGACGCCAGTGGCATCGCCATCTGCCCCTGGAACCGGCAGTTGGCGTGGTTCCCCGGCAACCTGTACCTGAACGGACAACCGTTTGAAGCCTGCTCCCGCAACATCTTTCGGCGCCAGCTCGAAGCGGCAGCCGGAATGGGTTACCGCTTTAATCTGGGTATTGAAACCGAGTTCTTCCTGTTCAAGGACACCGAAGACGGTGGTTTTGCCCCGCTGAGCGACCGCGACACCCTTGGCAAACCCTGTTACGACCCGCGTACCCTGATGGACAATTTCACCATCATGAACGAGTTGGTGGATGCCATGAACGAGCTGGGCTGGGATGTGTATTCCTTCGACCATGAGGACGCCAACGGCCAGTTCGAGACCGACTTCAAATACGCCGATGGTCTGACCATGGCAGACCGCCTGGTGTTCTTCCGCATGATGGCCAACGAAATCGCCCGCAAACACGGTGCCTTCGCCAGCTTTATGCCCAAGCCTTTCGCTGACCGCACCGGCAGCGGCGCCCACTTCAACATGTCGCTGGCGGACATCAAAACCGGCGAGAACCTGTTCGAGCCCAACGGTGACGATCTGTACAGTTGCGGCATCAGCAAGATCGCCTATCACTTCATCGCCGGCGTGCTGAAACACGGTGCCGCCATCAGCGCCGTCATTGCCCCCACGGTCAACAGCTACAAACGCCTGGTGCGACAGGGCAGTATGTCTGGCTCTACCTGGGCGCCGGTGTTCATGTGCTATGGCTCCAACAACCGCACTAATATGGTTCGAATCCCCGGCGTGGGCGGCCGCATCGAATGCCGTGCAGCGGACATTGCCTGCAACCCCTACCTGGGCAGCGCCCTGATCCTGGCCGCTGGCCTAGAGGGCATTCGTGATGGCCTGGATGCCGGAGCCCCGCACCACGAGAACATGTACAACTACAGCGATGCCGAGATCGTGGAGCAGGGCATCGAGTACCTGCCCCGGAATCTGGGGGAAGCGGTGGAAGCCTTCGAGGCCGACCCGCTGGCCAAGGAAGTCTTCGGCGAAGCCATGTTCAGGAGCTTCGTTGACTACAAGAAAGGGGAGTGGGAGAGCTACCAGAACCACGTGTCTGAGTGGGAGGTGAAGCGGTACCTGAAGATGTTCTGAGTCGCCCCTGCTCATAGAGACAGGCGCCCGCGCTGGCAAGCGGGTAGCCTGTCAGGGACACGCTGTGAATACGTCCGTGTACGCTTGACGAAAACATCCCTGTTTTCGACAGTCCCTGACAGGCTACCCACTCACCATCGCTACCCCGGTATTGCCTGCGGCTACAGTGCCAATCCCATAACGCTTTACTGCGATTTCCTTCCCAGGAGGGTCCAGAACTGCCGTTGAAAAAACGGCATTTCCTTCTTCAGCGAGAACAACTTCGGCGCAAACAGCCAGGTTTGGGTAATACCCATCAGATAGGTGTAACACAGCAAGCCCAGATCCTTCGGATCTTCCTGCGTCGTTATCATCCCATCCTCAACAGCCCGCCCCACCAGATCCTGAAACAACCCGATGATCGACTTAGTCAAAGCCCGTTCACGCTTCAACGTCCGGCTCATGGCGTCCGTCAGTTCGGTTTTGTTCAACAGAATCTCGAACGATTGCCGATACTGCCGGTTGTTGGCCAACAGGCTCAGCCATTGCTCGATAAACCGGTCCATTGCCTCAATCGGCGTATCCCGCATCGCCGCACACTCGGCAACCAGCACCTCAAGCGGTTCCTGGGAGTAGCCCAGCACCGCCTCGTACAGGTCGTCCTTGGTCTGAAAATGCCAGTAAATCGGCCCGCGACTGCAACCGGCTTCCTTGGCAATCCGGCTCAGGGTTGTCAGGGAATAGCCGTCCCGGCTGAATAGGGTGAGTGCGGCTTCCAGGACGGTCTGGCGGGTTTTCTCGGCATCTTCTTTGGTACGTCGCATCAGTTGTTTTTACTCGTTTGCATACTCACAAGTCCGCAGGGTGCAGCGGCAAGGGCTTTCCGAAACCCTGCGGAGCCATGGATGGCGGAGCGGAGCCTACAGGGATGTATTCACGGCGTGTTTCGGAAAGCCCTTGCCGCTGCACCCGTACTCTGGATCCAACAAAAAAGGGCACGAATATCGTGCCCTCGGCTTCCTGGTAAGGCAAGCAACAACGAATTCAGATCTCGCCGTCAGCGGCCATCTGCATGTAGCTATCGTTAAACCGCAGCTTCACATTGCTGGAGTCACCCATGATCGAGCCATCCGGAAACTCGATGCCGACAAAGTCCGGACTCATCGCACCCTGGCCCAGCAACCCCTTATCAAACGAGAATTGACGAACGCTATCCATCGCCTCCCGGGCCTCATCGCTGCGAATAAACTCCACCGAATTCTCCGGCTTCCAGAACATCTTCATACCCGCCAACTGCGCCTCATAACCGGCCTGATCCGTCCCGGAAATCTCACCCAGGAATGCCCGTGCCTCCTGACCTTGCTCCGAGTCAGACGCCAGAATACTCATGGTTTCATACCAGGCACCCACCATCGCCTTGCCCAGCTTCGGGTTATCCTCCAGAGTTTTGGTATTCACCAACGTCAGATCCTTGATGTGCCCCGGAATCTGGCTGGAATCGAACAATGCCGTGGCACCGGGGTAGTTGGCTACCTCGGTCAGCAGCGGGTTCCAGGTAGCCACATGGCGCACGTCGTTGGTCTGGAAGGCAGACACCAGATCGGCATCGGAAATGTTCACCACCCGGATGTCACGCTCTTCCAGCCCCACGGTATCCAGCGCCCGTACCAGCAGGTAATGGGACACCGACAGCTCCACCAGATGCACCGTCTCGCCTTTCAGGTCTTCAATGGATTTGGCGTCTTTGGATACCAGGCCATCGTTGGCATTGGAATAGTCGCCCACAATCAGCGCGGTGGTATCGATGCCGGAGGCTGCGGGAATCGACAGGCCATCCATGCTGGTGGCAACGACCCCGTCAAACTGACCGGCGGTGAACTGGTTGATGGATTCGATGTAGTCGTTCACCTGCACGATATCCACCTCGATATCGTACTTGTCTGCCCACTTCTTCATGATTCCGAAGTCCTCGGCATACTGCCAGGGCACCCAGCCAGCGTAGATGGTCCAGGCAATGCTGAAGGAATCCTTTTCCTGGGCCAGGGCGCCCATGGACAGGGAGGCGGTCATCAGACCGGCCGCAAGACGTTTTGTGAAAGTGCGTGTTTTCATGGTGTCTCTCCTCGGGCCATGCCCGTGTTTTCGGGTTTGATATTATTTCGATTTGTCACGTTTCCTGATTACTCGGTGATTTCTTCCACGATCACCACGGGGGTGCCCGGGGCGACCGCCTGGCCCGGCTCTCGCCGAACTTCAATGACCTTCCCGGCAATCGGGCTCAGCAGTTCGATTTCCATTTTCATCGACTCAACCACCGCCACCGGGCGCTGGGCGCTGATCACATCGCCGGGTTTGACCAGGCACTCCCACACGTTGCCGGCGATGTGGCTTTCCACCGCGTGCTGGCCTGCGGGCAGGTTGGCGATGTCGTCTTCCCCGGTTTCATCGATCGGTGCTTCAGAGCTGAAGTTGATCTGGCCAGACTCGATCCAGCGCTGCAGTTCCTCGTCGAAGGCCTGTTTGCGCTTGCCTGTGAAGGCTTCGATCTCCTCGTTGTTGTCCGCCAGGAACTGTTTGTAGTCCTTCAGGTTGAACCGGGTTTCTTCAATGCGGATCGGGTAGTCACCGTTGGGGAAGTCCCGGCGAATCTGCTGCAGTTCCTCGGCGCTGACTTCGTAGAAGCGCACCTGGTCAAAGAACCTCAGCAGCCAGGGTTTGCCTTCCTCGAAAAAGTCCGTGGTGCGGTAGCGGTTCCACATTTGTAGGGTGCGGCCGACAAACTGGTAGCCGCCGGGGCCTTCCATGCCGTAGATGCACAGATAGGCGCCGCCGATGCCCACGGAGTTCTCTGCGGTCCAGGTACGGGCCGGGTTGTACTTGGTGGTCACCAGTCGATGGCGCGGGTCCAGGGGTGTGGCTACCGGGGCGCCGAGATAGACATCGCCCAGCCCCATCACCAGGTAACTGGCGTCGAACACGGTCTTCTTGACCTCGTCGATGCTGTCCAGGCCGTTGATGCGGCGAATGAATTCCAGGTTGCTCGGGCACCAGGGGGCATCCTTGCGCACCGACTGCATGTACTTGGCGATGGCGGTCTGGCAGGCCTCGTCGTCCCAGGACAGGGGCAGGTGCACGATACGGGCGGGAACGTCCCATTCCGGCTGCTTTTCCAGTTCTTTTTCGGCGCGGATCAGCAGGTCCAGCAGAGTACGCTGGTTCAGCTTCTGGCTGTCGTAGTGCACCTGCAGGGAACGGATGCCCGGCGTCAGTTCCAGAATGGCCTTATGGTTCTGGTCACGCAGCCACAGCATCAGGGCATGGGCGCGAAAACGCAGGCGGATATCCAGCTCCATCGGGCCGTATTCCACCAGCACATAGTTGTCGCCGGCAGCCCGGTACACCACGCCGGTTTCATGCACGTCCGTTCTCAGGCTCTCCAGAATCGGAGTTTCCGGGTTGATGGGCGTGATGTGCACGGTGGCCGCGGTCAGTGTGGCGACCGATTCGTCCAGGGCTTCCCGCAGGGCCACGGCCTGGTCCTGACTGACCGGCACAAACTGCACCCTGTCGCCGGCCTTGAGTTGGCCCAGTTTCCAGAGGTCGGCGCTGATCACTGTGACCGGGCAGACAAAACCGCCCAGGCTCGGGCCATCCGGCCCCAGGATCACCGGCATATCGCCGGTGAAATCCACGGTGCCCACGGCGTAGGCATTGTCATGGATATTGGACGGGTGCATGCCCGCCTCGCCGCCGTCGCTGCGAGCCCATTCCGGTTTCGGGCCAATCAGGCGCACGCCGGTGCGGCTGGAGTTGTAGTGAATTTCCCACTCGCTGTCGAAGAAGGTGTCGATGTCCTGACCGGTGAAATAGTCCGGCGCACCGTGGGGGCCATAGGTAACGTGCAGCTTCCAGGTCTTGCCGATGGTCGGTTTCAGATCTGCGGGCAGGGTGAGCGGGTTGGTGGGTTCAGCGTTTGCCAGTGCCAGCACATCACCGGCCCGCAGTGCCCGGCCGCAGTGCCCGCCAAATTGCCCGAGGGTAAAGGTACTGTATGAGGTCAGGTATTGCGGGCAATCCAGCCCACCCCGGAACAACACGTAGGCCCGAGCGCCGTCGGCGGTGGTGGCGCCGAGTTTCAGGGTGGCGCCGGCGGGCACATCAATCACCTGCCAGAAATCGACCGGCTCGTCGTCCAGCGTGGCCTCCAGCGGGGCACCGGTCAGGGTAATCTGGCTGGCGCGATTGAAGGTCAGCACCGGGCCCTTGAGGGTAATCTCCAGCCCCGGTGCCCCCTCCGGATTGCCGAGCAAGCGGTTGCCTAGCCGGAAAGAATAACTGTCGAACGGCCCGGAGGGCGGAACACCGATTTCCCAGTAGCCGATTCGGCCCGGGTAGTCCTGAATCGTGGTCAGGGTGCCGCCGCTGAGCACATCCACGGTGGCGGGCTGGTAATTGAATTCATTGAGGGTGCGGGTAAACAGACGACCTTCGGCAAAGCGCGGGTCGTCCAGAACCTGGCGCACGTATTTGAGATTGGTCTCGATACCGTAAAGCTGGCTGTTATCCAGTGCCTGCATCAGCCGCTGGCGGGCGGACTCCCGATCCTGTTCGTGCACGATGACCTTGGCCAGCATGGGGTCGTACAGTGGCGACACTTCCGTGCCCGGCTGAATCCAGGTGTCAATACGAAGGCCATCATCCTGGGGCCAGGCCACGTTGGTGAGCAGTCCGGCGCCGGGCTGGAAGTCTTTGTTGGGATCTTCTGCATAGATCCGGGCCTGAATGGCGTGTCCGGAAGGCACAAGGTTGCTGCCAAGTTCTGACAGGTCGGGCAGGGTGCAGGCGCCCAGTTCCACCATCCATCGCACCAGGTCGACGCCGTACACCTGCTCGGTGACGCCATGTTCCACCTGTAAGCGGGTATTCACTTCCAGAAAGTAGAACTCGGTGGTCTCCGGGTCGTAGATAAATTCTACGGTGCCGGCACTGCGGTAGCTGATGCTTTCACCCAGCTGGCGGGCGGTAGTGTGCATTCGGGTGCGAACGTCATCCGACAGCCCTGGTGCGGGGGCCTCCTCAATGACTTTCTGGTTACGGCGCTGGGCCGAACAATCCCGCTCGCCGAGGGCCAGTACCTGGCCCCGGCCGTCTCCGAACAGCTGCACTTCCACATGGCGTGCGTGTTCGACAAACTTCTCCAGGAATACCCCGCTGTTGCTGAAGTTGTTCTGGCTCAGGCGCTGGACCGACTCGAAGCTTTTGCTCAGGTTGTCCGGGCCGTAGCAGCGGGACATGCCGATTCCACCCCCGCCGGCGGTGCTTTTCAGCATCACCGGGTAGCCGATGGCTTCGGCGGCGTGCAGGGCATCGTCCAGATCGGTCAGCAGCCCGGTGCCGGGCAGCAGGGGTACGCCGGCGCTCTCGGCCAGGGCCCGGGCGGTGTGTTTGAGGCCGAACTGCTCCATCTGCTCCGGAGTAGGGCCAAGAAACACCACGCCCTCGGCATCGCAGCGGCGGGCAAAGTCGGCGTTCTCACTCAGGAAACCGTAACCCGGATGGATGGCGCCGGCTCCGCTCTCGCGGATGACGGCAAACAGCTTGTCCTGGTCTAGATAGGTGGCTGCCGCCGGGCCCTCGCCCAAGGAATACGCCTCATCGGCCTGACGCACGTGCAGCGAATCTGCATCCGCCTCGGCGTAGACCGCCACCGAGGTAATGCCCATGTCCCGTAGGGTGCGGATCACCCGGCAGGCGATGGCGCCCCGGTTGGCAATGAGAACCTTTTCAAATTTTCCGTTCAGCTCCATACCAGCACCTCGATCGGTGTCGGGTTCCAGCCGTTGCAGGGATTGTTCAGCTGCGGGCAGTTGGAGATCATCACCAGCACGTCCATCTTCGCTTCCAGCTCCACGTATTTGCCAGCATCGGAAATGCCGTCGGCGAAGGTCAGGCCGCCATTGGCGGTGACCGGAACGTTCATGAAGAAGTTGATGTTGTGGGTAATGTCCCGCTTGGTCAGGCCCAGCTCTTCATGCTCGGTGACGGCTACCAGCCAGCTGTCCCGGCAGGCGTGCATGCACTTTTTTTCAAGGGCATAACGGGTGGTGTTGCTCTCTGCCGCGCAGGCGCCGCCCAGGGTGTCGTGGCGGCCGCAGGTGTCCGCGGTGATTTCCAGCATCACGTTGTTTTCCGAGGACATCAGCTTCGAGCCGGCGGTCAGGTACACATTGCCCTGCTCGCGGATGGTGTCCACGGCGCTGTAACGCTCGGTGGGATTGTGAGCGTTGTAGAACAGGGTGTCGGCGGCCTGGTTGCCTTCCAGATCCAGAATCCGGACGGTCTCGCCGGCCTTGACCACTTTCAGAAAGTATTCGCCTGCCGGTACGGTTTCGCGGAAGGCGGCGTGTTCGGGCTTCAGTGCGCTTTGCTTGATCATGTCCGGCCTCCGTTACTGGAACAGGTGATACAGGGCGTTATTGGCGAAGGCACGGGTGGCCTCCGGCGACGAGGTCTTGCACGGGTCGGCATCGGTCACCGGTGCGGCCTTGAACAGCTGGTAGCGCACCGGGTTGCGCGGATACTCGGTGGCAGGGTTCATCGGGTGCGGGCAGGTGTGCAGCACCACGAGGGTATCCATTTCAAAACGCAGATCGAGGGTGGCACCGGCGTGTGAGTGGTCGCTGACAAACGCCATATTGCCGTCGTCATCGGTTTTCACCTTGCTGAACCAGTTCAGGTTGGCAGTCAGATCTTTCTTGCCCAGGCCATACTTGGCCAGTTCGTTCAGAAAGCTGGTGAAGCCATTGCGGTGATAATGGTTATGAGCTTCCTGATAGGTCTTCCTGCCCCAGCGCTGTTCCACCAGATCGACGTTGCAGGTGCCACTGACGGTGTCGTGCCAGCCCAGATCATCGCGAATGATGGATGCAAATACCCGTCCCATATCGGACAGCAGCACATGACCTTTGGTGAGCAGAAACGTGTGCTGGTTTTTCAGGGTATCCGGCATGTTGTAGCGCTCGAGGGGATTCTCGGGGTTGTACATCAACATGCCGACGTTGGCTCCGCCGGTTTCGTCAATCAGCCGCAGCACGTGGCCGCGACGCATGATGAACGACCAGTGGGATCCGCCGGGAATCAGATCGTCGTAGAGGGGGGCTGCTGTTTCGAGCATAACCTTTTCCTTCTGGGTCGGGTGTCAAAAAACGAGAGACGTCAGTCACTGAACGATTCTCCCGGGCTTTTGTCCCGCCGTGTAACCTTGGAAAAGGTCGTCAACTCTCGGACCAGGCATCTGTTTTGATGGCGTACAGACCGGAACCCTAGTTGACCATTGGTCAGATTGTTGCGCTTCGATGGTGGCTTCAATCACCGACTTCTCGTTGCGTAAACCGTATTTAGCAGGGTTTGTGCCAAAACCTAACTGGCTGTTTTTAATGTGCTTATTTGTTGCGTCAGGAAGTGGCGTGATTCGCTATCGTGCACCTGCCCTGTTTTGGTGCGAGGGTTGTGTGTGTGCGCCGGCAATGG
Source organism: Marinobacter sp. NSM (assembly GCF_052380025.1). Classification (NCBI taxonomy): domain Bacteria; kingdom Pseudomonadati; phylum Pseudomonadota; class Gammaproteobacteria; order Pseudomonadales; family Marinobacteraceae; genus Marinobacter; species Marinobacter sp. NSM. The sequence goes on along the minus strand of NZ_JBQTCK010000003.1, from coordinate 242,295 downwards.
TGCACGGTGGCCATGCTGGTTTGGGCCGAGCGTCAGGGGTGGCGTCATCTACTACCAAGGAACGAGTTTTTCGCCCCCAACGACGCATTCACGGAATCCGGTATGGGGTCTACATTGAATAGGTAAACGCGAAAGGCCGCGTTGCCATGCGACAAACACAACAAAGAGGTCGATATCATGATCTACGCACAACCAGGAAAGGACGGCTCCGTCGTTTCTTTTAAATCCCGCTATGAGAACTACATTGGCGGAGAATGGGTAGCGCCGGTTAAAGGCCAGTATTTTGAGAACATCACGCCGGTCACCGGCGAAGCCTTCTGTGAGATTCCGCGTTCGACCGCTGAAGACATCGAGCTGGCGCTGGACGCCGCGCACAAGGCTGCACCGGCCTGGGGCAAGACCTCCGTTACCGAGCGTTCCAACATACTGCTGAAAATCGCTGACCGCATTGAGGCCAATCTGGAAAAACTGGCCGTTGCGGAAACCTGGGATAACGGCAAGGCCGTTCGCGAAACCCTGAATGCCGACATTCCTCTGGCGGCGGATCACTTCCGTTACTTCGCTGGCTGCTTGCGCGCCCAGGAAGGCCATATGGGTGAGATCGACCACAACACCGTGGCCTATCACTTCCATGAGCCACTGGGTGTGGTTGGCCAGATTATCCCCTGGAACTTTCCGTTGCTGATGGCGGCTTGGAAGCTGGGCCCGTGCCTTGCGGCCGGTAACTGTACCGTGCTCAAGCCTGCCGAGCAGACCCCTGCCAGTATCCTGGTACTGATGGAAATCATCGGCGACCTGCTGCCGCCGGGCGTACTCAATATTGTTAACGGTTACGGCATCGAAGCCGGCCAGGCTCTGGCCACCAGCAAGCGCATCGCCAAGATCGCCTTCACCGGCTCCACCCCGGTTGGCTCGCACATCCTCAAGTGCGCGGCGGAAAATATCATCCCGTCTACCGTTGAGCTGGGCGGCAAGTCCCCGAACATCTACTTCTCTGACGTGATGAAGGCCGAGCCGGAGTTCATCGACAAGTGCGTGGAAGGTCTGGTGTTGGCGTTCTTCAACCAGGGTGAAGTGTGCACCTGCCCGTCACGGGCACTGGTTCAGGAAGACATGTTTGAAGAGTTCATGCAGAAAGTGATTGAACGCACCAAGGCCATCAAGCGCGGCAACCCGCTGGATACCGACGTTCAGGTAGGCGCTCAGGCGTCCAAGGAACAGTTCGACAAGATCATGTCGTACATGGAAATCGGCCGTCAGGAAGGCGCGGTTGTGCTGACCGGTGGTGACCGTGAGCACCTGGAAGGCGAGTTCAACAACGGCTTCTACATCCAGCCGACCCTGTTCAAGGGCGACAACAAGATGCGCGTATTCCAGGAGGAAATCTTCGGGCCGGTGGTGGGTGTAACCACTTTCAAGACCGAGGAAGAAGCTCTGGCGATCGCCAACGACACCGAGTTTGGCCTGGGTGCCGGCGTCTGGACCCGCGACACCAACCTGGCTTACCGCATGGGCCGTAACATTCAGGCCGGTCGGGTATGGATGAACTGCTACCACGCGTATCCGGCTCACGCCGCGTTCGGTGGTTACAAGAAATCCGGTGTTGGCCGCGAAACCCACAAGATGGCGCTGGAGCACTACCAGCAGACCAAGTGTATGTTGACCAGCTACGACACCAACCCGCTCGGGTTCTTCTGATCTGCAAGTGGCAGTTGGGGCCCATCCACACGGGCCCCGTTTCGTGTGACCGCACAGGGACGGTGCACATTGTTGGCCTGGCACTTGTCAGGTAGCTCCTTCGCGGAGCGCGGGATCTTCTACACTCTCCTTAGGCCCTTCCCAGGGCCTTTTTTATTCCTCTATTTTTACAGCCGTTTACGCTACAGTGAGGGTGATTTCGTTAACTGTTTTCTGCTGAGCGTATCGTTGGAGATCTGGCGTTTGCCTCAGTGATTAATTCCAGGAGGGCATATGTTCAAAGGTATTCTGATTGAAGGTAGCCGGGGCGACCAGCAGGTATCCCTCAAATCCATTGATGAAGCGCAGTTGCCGGAAGGCGACGTCACCATTGATGTCGCGTATAGCACCCTGAACTATAAGGATGCCCTGGCCATTACCGGCCGTGCGCCCATCGCCAAAAGCTATCCGATGGTGCCGGGCATCGACCTGGCCGGTGTGGTGACCGAATCGTCCAATCCGGAATTCAAACCAGGGGATGAAGTGGTCCTGAACGGCTGGGGTGTTGGCGAGAAGCACTGGGGAGGTCTGGCCCAGAAGGCGCGGTTGTCCGGTGACTGGCTGATCCCGTTACAGGCTCCGTTCACGGCAAGACAGGCAATGGCGATTGGCACCGCTGGCTACACGGCGATGCTGTGTGTCCTGGCCCTGGAGAAGCATGGCGTAACACCGGAGTCTGGCGACATTCTGGTGACCGGTGCCACCGGTGGTGTAGGCAGTGTGGCGGTGGCCATTCTGGCCAAGCTGGGTTATTCCGTGACCGCGGTGACCGGCCGCAAGGAAGAAGAAGCTTATCTGAAGTCGCTGGGCGCCAAACAGATCATGGATCGCGCCGAGCTGAGTGAACCGGGTAAACCCCTTGCGCGCGAAACCTGGGCTGGGGCCGTCGATGTGGCCGGTGGTCAGGTGCTGGCGAATGTCTGCGCCGGTATGAAATACCAGGGTGTGGTCGCGGCTTGCGGCCTGGCCGCCGGTATGGACTTCCCGGCCACCGTGGCGCCGTTCATCCTGCGCGGCGTGACCCTGTGCGGCATCGACAGTGTGATGGCACCGAAGGCGGACCGATTGCACGCCTGGAAGCGGTTGGCGCAGGATCTTTCTCCGGAACTGCTGGACAGCATGATCACCGAAGTGGCCTTCGATGATGCCATCGATGCCGCCGGCCGTTTGATGGATGGCAAGATCCGCGGCCGTATCGTTATCTCCGTGGCGGGCTGATTCAGGCCCCGGCGGCGTCCGTGGCCAGAATCCGTGCCTGCTTTTGTTGCTGCTTGTTGCGCACAATCGCATCCACGCACTGGTTCTGGTCACGGAGGATTACCACGCATTCCAAGCACTGGATGCACTCGTTGTAATCTATCCGGCCATCCTTGCGAATGGCGTTGATGCCGCAGGCATTCTTGCAGTGCTGGCAGGGCTGTCCGCAACGATCAACCCGCTCCAGCCAGCTGAAAACCCGGAACTTGCCCAATACCGCCAGGCCTGCCCCCAGGGGGCACAGGTAACGGCAGTAGAACTTGTGGATAAACATGCCCACCGCCAGCAGGGCCACGGCGTAGACCACAAAGGGCCAGTAGCGCACGAAGAACAGAGTGATGCTGGTTTTGAAGGGTTCCACCTCCGATAGCTGCTCGGCGAGCGTCAGTGAATAAAATGACGAAGCGACGATGGCCAGCAGCAGCGGGTATTTGATCAGAATCAGCTTCCTGTGCCAGCGCTCGGGCACCTTGATTTGCCGAAACCGGAGCTTCTGGCCCAGCCAGGCAGCCATTTCCTGTAACACGCCGAAAGGGCAAAGCCAGCCGCAGAACAAACCTCGCCCCCAGATAAACAGGGTTACAAACGTGTAGCTCCAGAGAATAAAAATCACCGGATCCAGCAGGAACATGTTCAGGCTGAATCCATCCTTGATGGCCAACAGCAAGGTGTAGATATTCACCACCGACAGCTGGCCCTGGGCATAGAAACCGATAAAAAACAGGGTGAAGAACAGGAACCCCCAGCGAAAACGGTGGACCAGCTTCGGGTACCGGGTCAGGGTTTTCTGGCGGGCAAAGAAAATCGTCAACACCGTCAGGCCCAGCACCAGCAAGGTGATTTGCCACCAGCGCTCTTTCCACAGTCCCACCCACATGGGCTCCCGGGTCTGTTCCGGCCCGGCAGCGATGTCTACCGTTTCAAAAAGCTCTTCAGGGAATGTGACCGGCAGCTCGAAACGGGCGGTATCGGAAATCAGATGATTGCGGGGTAGCACCGCGTTCAGGGTGAGGGTGGATTCCGCTCCGGGATTGAAGCCGGCATTGCCACCGACCCGGAACAGATTGATGGCTGTCATGTCCGGAACACCCGCAGCCGCAAAGCGTTGGCCCGGTTCCAGCCAGTTCAGATCTCGCATCTCGATAGAAAGCTGGTTCTGACTCAGGCCGAACCGGTCTGGCGTACTGCCTGGCACGAAATCGGGGCCGATGTGTGGATAGCTGCCCTGTGACATCACCAGCATTACTTTGCCATTGTCGCCGAGCCGCTCCCGGAAGGCCTGGTATCGCTCATCGCCCAGCAGGTTGCGGCCGACCATGGGGGAGTTCATGTAGGCCAGATAGAGTTCCGAGAAGGGCTCGCCATGGTCCGGTTCAAGGTTGCCCGGATAATCTGACAGCGGGCGCCCCAGTTGCTGTTCCACGTCCCCGGCTGTGATCTCAACGCGGGTGACGTAACCTCGTTCCAGCAACTGCTCCCAGGTGAGAGGCTCGTAGATGTCCTCGCGAGCCCGGGTGGGCGCGGCCTGGGCGAACCCCTCAAGTTTGTTGCGGGCCACCTGAAGGGCTGAGGACAACACCGAATCGTTGATGATCAGAACCGAAACGGTGGCCTTGCTGACACCGTCAAAATACACCACGTTGCCGGATGAGGTTCGGCCTGATCGGCCGGATGAGCTGACCACAATCTGCTCTGTGAGCGCGCGGCCCTCGTACTGGTCGACAAATTCGTAGAGCGATTCTTCGCCCAGACCATGAAGGAATACCGGCTCGTGGTGGTGCAGCACCCTGACTCCGGTAAACCGGCCCCGGGTATCCAGGCCGATCATCATGGTAATCGGTTTGCCGGCAAAGCCCGGCAGTTTGCTGAAGTCTGTTGAAAGGTAAGCGTAGCCGAGCAGTTCCTGCAGCTGATACACCGGATACACCGGGAAATCGGCCAACTGGTCTTCAATCACCGTGGCGGAGGGAAACAGTTCCTGAATGACTTGCCGAGTGTCGTCTGAGAGCTCTGCCCCTACCGGTGTGGCAGCGAAACAGCAAAGCAGTAGCGAGAGCAGAATTCGCCCGGCCATGGTGGTCTCCTGAAGTTATTATTGTCATTCTCCCATGCTATGCCGCTGGGAGGCAGGCTCAATTCAACCTCGGGGGCAATCCACTGCTACTTTCAGCCGGCGGAAAACAGTTCCAAAGTACCATATGGGGTGCCAGCGTCTGTGATTACGATGGAAGTGTGCATCTGGCAAAAGCCCGTTCGCACCAACATGCAACGCACTAATAATCACGACAAGAGGTGAGCATCATGTGGACCAAGCCAGCTTATGAAGACCTGCGTATCGGTTTTGAAGTAACCATGTACTTCGCTAACCGTTGAAACCTGGCCGACCAGTCTTCCGGCTGGTCGTTCCCGTTCGGGAGATCTGCTGATGCACCTGCATATTCTGGGGTCGGCCGCCGGAGGCGGGTTTCCTCAATGGAACTGCAACTGTCGAAACTGCGCTGGCTTTCGCGCCGGTACACTGAACGCTCATGCCCGCACCCAGTCATCGATTGCCATCTCCGAGGATGGCGAACGCTGGATTCTGTTCAACGCCTCACCGGATATCCGTGCCCAACTCGCGGCTTTCCCGGCCATGCAGCCGGCCCGCTCACTTCGGGATACGGGTATCGCCGCTGTTGTCTTGATGGACAGCCAGGTGGACCACACCACGGGCCTACTGTCCCTGCGCGAAGGGCTTCCGATGGATGTTTGGTGTACCCGCCAGGTACACGACGACCTGAGTTCCGGGTTTCCGTTATTCACCATGCTTAGCCACTGGAACGGCGGGTTGAACTGGCGCGAGATTCCGGCGGATGAGTTGCAGCCGTTCAGTCTGCCTTGCGCGCCTTCCCTTGAATTGACCGCCATTCCGTTGCTCAGCAACGCACCGCCATACTCCCCGCGCCGGGACAACCCCCATCCGGGCGACAATATCGGTCTCTTCACTCGCGACACCCGCACCGGACAGACCTTGCTTTATGCGCCCGGCCTGGGGCAACCCGATGCCCGCATTCGCAGCTGGATGCAGCAGGCGGACGTGCTTCTGGTCGACGGCACCGTCTGGCATGACGACGAGATGATCCGTCAGGAAGTCGGCACCAAAACCGGCCAGGCCATGGGGCATCTGGCTCAGACCGGGCCGGGCGGCATGATCGAACTGCTGGACAGCATGCCAGCTTCTCGCAAGGTGCTGATTCATATCAACAACACCAATCCGATTCTGGACGAAGACTCGCCGGAGCGGGCAGAGCTGAGCGCTCACGGCATCGAAGTCGCCCGGGACGGAATGCATTTTGAACTGACGGGGCAGCCATGAACGCCAAAGCCAACACCGCCATGAACCGGCAGGATTTCGAACAGGCCCTGAGGGCCAAAGGTGCCTATTACCATATTCATCACCCTTATCACCGTGCCATGTACAGTGGCCAGTGCACGCAAGAGCAGATTCGGGGCTGGGTGGCCAACCGCTACTACTACCAGGTGCGGATTCCCCAGAAAGACGCCGCCATCATGTCGAACTGCCCGGATGCCTCGGTGCGCCGCCTGTGGCTGCAGCGCATTCTGGATCACGATGGTCATGAAGGAGATGTGGGTGGCATCGAGGCCTGGCTGACGCTGGCCGAAGCCGTGGGCCTGAGCCGGGAAGAGGTGATCGACGAGCGCCACGTTCTCCCGGGTGTGCGCTTTGCAGTGGATGCCTATTTCAACTTCGCTCGCCGGGCAACCTGGCAAGAGGCCGCCTGCTCGTCACTGACCGAGCTTTTTGCGCCGGAAATCCACCAGTCGCGGTTGGACAGCTGGCCACAGCATTACCCGTGGATTGAGGCGAATGGCTATCGCTACTTCCGGAAGCGTTTATCGGAAGCCCGGCGGGATGTGGAGTATGGCCTGGCCATTACTCTCGACCATTTCACCACCGAAGCCCAGCAACAGCGGGCGTTTGAAATCCTGCAGTTCAAACTGGACATTCTCTGGTCGTTGCTGGACGCCTTGACCATGGCTTACGTTCACCAGACACCACCGTACCATACGGTCACTGATCAGCCAGTCTGGCATCGGGGCCTGTAAGGAGCGTTACCATGACCCTGGAGAAAACACCCAGACTCCGCCGTGGTTTCCGGTTCCAATGGGAACCGGTTCAGGAAAGCCATGTATTGTTGTATCCGGAAGGTATGGTCAAGCTCAACGGCAGCGCCGGCGCCATCCTGGCAGAAGTGGATGGCATTCGCCCGGTACACGAGATTATCCAGTCCCTGGAGCAGCAGTTCCCGGATGCAGGCCCGCTCGCGGCCGATGTGGAAGCGTTTCTGGCGGAAGCGGTTCAGCAGCAGTGGATTGAGTGGTCATGACGGCGCCCTCGGAAGCACCGGTGGGGCCACCGCTTTGGTTGCTGGCGGAGCTCACCTATCGCTGCCCGCTGCAATGTCCTTATTGCTCCAACCCGCTGGATTACGCCAGTCAGCAACAGGAACTAAACACCGAACAGTGGTTGGATGTGTTGCGCCAGGGGCGAGCCATGGGAGCCGCCCAGCTGGGGTTCTCCGGTGGTGAACCGCTGGTGCGCCAGGACCTGCCGGAGCTGATTGCTGGAGCCCGGGAGTTGGGCTATTACACCAATTTGATCACATCGGGCCTTGGTCTGACCGAACGGAAAGTACAGGCATTTGCCGAAGCGGGGCTGGACCATATTCAGGTCAGCTTTCAGGCCTCAGATCCGGAACTCAACAACGCTGTGGCCGGTTCCCGGAAAGCCTTCGAGCAGAAGCTGGCCATGGCCCGTGCGGTTAAGGCAGCGGGCTACCCGATGGTGCTCAACTTCGTCATCCACCGGCACAACATCCACCAGATGAACGACATACTGGCCCTGTGCGAAAATCTGGATGCGGATTACGTGGAGTTGGCGACCTGCCAATACTATGGCTGGGCATTCAAAAATCGGGAAGGACTGATGCCCTCCAAGGCCCAGCTGGTCCAGGCAGAACAGGAGGTCAATGACTACCGGCACGATCTCCATCACCGTGGTCGCCCCATGAAGGTGATTTTCGTAACCCCGGACTACTACGAGGAGCGCCCGAAGGCCTGCATGAATGGTTGGGGAAACCTGTTCCTGACCGTGGCGCCGGACGGTACCGCCTTGCCTTGCCACAGTGCCCGCCTGTTACCGATCGATTTTCCCAATGTGCAAAGCCAGTCCCTGAAGGACATCTGGTATCACAGCCCTGGCTTCAATCACTACCGGGGCGACAGCTGGATGCCAGAACCCTGTCAATCCTGTGATGAAAAAGACAAGGATTATGGCGGCTGCCGGTGCCAGGCCTATTTGCTGACCGGTAATGCTGATAACGCCGACCCGGTCTGCGCCAAATCACCCCACCATGGTCGGATTCTGGCGGCCCGCACCGCCGCTGATCACGCCACGGCTGGGCTGGATGACCTGATATACCGCAATGCCCGGAACTCCAAACTGCTTTACCGTGGCTGAGCTGATTTCCGCGCTTGACGCCTGCGCTGGTTTCTCCCAATACGCCCAGTTGAGAGTGTGCGGCGACACCATTTTCTGGCTTGCCTCCCATCCTGAAACCGGTTCTGTTGCCCTCTGGCAAGCCGATCACTCTGGTATTTGCCAGGTCAACATCGGCCCGGGCAGTATCAGGAGTCGCCTGAATGGCTACGGGGGTGGCGCCTATGCGGTACTTCCGGGGCGAGTGATCTGGGTGGCGGATGACCAACGAGTCTGGCAGCTGGACCGCATAACGGGTAAACGAACCTTGCTGGTGCCGGACGATGACAATACCTGGGGTGGGCTGGTGGCGGATCCACAACGGGATCGGGTGTTGGCGGTGCGTGAACAGCGCGATCATCAGGCGCTGTTGGCACTGGAAGCTACGGGGCAAGTTCGGGTGTTACATCAGGGCTTGGATTTCTACGGCGCGCCGACGGTCAGCCAGGACGGTACTCGAGTGGCCTGGTGCAGCTGGCAACTGCCGGATATGCCCTGGTTGCAGTCAACGCTCTGGCAGGCAACGGTCACTGCTGACGGTAATATTGAAGGTGCGTCAGGGCAGTCCCCGCCGGTTTCCGGCTCGGTTCAGCAACCGCAGTTTGCCGGTGAACATCTGTGGGTCATATCCGACCATGAGGGCTGGTGGCAACCCTGGCAGGTAACGCGTCAGGGTGGCCACGACCAGTGGCTGAAAAGCACGGCGCCCATGCTCGATCACGCCAACGCCCCATGGCAACTGGGTGAGCGCCATAGTTGTCCGTTGCGTGAGGGAGGCTGGGCCAGAGTTCAATACTGTCAGGGTATCGGTGAACTTTGGCTGGAGCGGGCCGGCCAGTGTCAGAGAGTGGCTGAGGGCTGGACGGATTTCCGGGATCTGAGTCCGTCAGTCGATGGCCTTGTGTGCATCGGGCGTGCTGCAGACCGGCACGATGCGGTGCTGAAGGTGTGTGCGGACTCCGGCTCTGTAACCGTGCTGGCTGGCGGGCAAATGCCGGATCGCTCAACCATGGCGCCGATGGCACCCGTTGCATTTGTAGTGGATGCAGAAGCACCCGATTCGCCGCCGGTTCAGGGTTTTCTCTACCCTCCGGCACTGGCGCCCGCTGCTGCCCCACCGGTTATCCTGATTGCGCACGGCGGACCGACGTCAGCCGCCTATGCGGTCTACAACCCCCAGGTGCAGTTCTGGTGCCAGAGGGGCTTTGCCGTTGCGGAAGTGAACTACAGTGGCAGCACCGGTGCAGGCCGGGATTTTCGCCTTCGCCTTGCCGGCCGTTGGGGCGAGGCTGATGTGCAGGATATGGTGCGCTGCGCGGATTATCTGGCGACGCAAGGGCTGGTCTGTGCCAACAATGTATTCATTCAGGGTCGAAGTTCTGGGGGCTATACGGCGCTGATGGCGGCGGTTCAGACTGACCGCTTCAAGGCCGTTGGCAGCCTGTTTGGCGTGACTGATCCATGGCGCCTTCGTGCAGAGACCCACCGGTTTGAATCCGGTTACCTGGACTGGTTGCTGGGCGATCCGCAATTACATCATGCCCGCTGGCAGGCGCGCACACCGTCGCTGCACGCTGGCCTAATAAGCGGCCCTGCGATTTTTTTTCAGGGTATGAGAGATGCCGTCGTGGTGCCTGATCAGACCCGACGAATGGTGGCCGCGCTTAGGGCTCAGGGGCAGCCGGTGGAACTGCACTGCTATGAAGATGAAGGCCACGGGTTTCAGAAGGCAGATAATCAGGCTCACATGCTTGAATCGCTGTACCGGTTTTATGGAAACCTGGCCTCAAACGGCTCTCAGATACGCCAAAAGGACAATGAACCAGCGCACAAACTGAGTTAAACTCTCAGCTATTCCTATAACAACAAACGGTTGTCCCTGAGCGTCATGAGCTACGATATTTCTGCGCTGCGTAAGTTTGTTTCTCCCGAGATTGTGTTCGGTGCCGGTTCTCGACGGTCGGTGGCCAACTTTGCCAGTAATTTCGGTGCCCGCCACGTGTTTCTTGTGTCTGACCCTGGCGTTGTCGCCGCCGGATGGGTTGCCGAGGTGGAAACGTTGTTGCTGGAGGCGGGGCTGCGCTGTACCACCTTTACCGCGGTTTCACCCAATCCCAAGGTTGATGAGGTGATGGCCGGTGCCGAGCTCTACCGGGCCAGCGAATGCGATGTCATTGTGGCTATCGGCGGTGGCAGTCCGATGGATTGCGCCAAGGGCATCGGCATTGTCGCTAGCCATGGCCGCAGCATCCTGGAGTTTGAGGGAGTGGATACCATCCGTAATCCCTCGCCGCCGCTGATTCTGATTCCCACCACCGCTGGCACCTCAGCAGACGTCTCGCAGTTTGCCATCATTTCCGACCCGAACCGGCGCTTCAAGTTTTCCATTATCAGTAAAGCGGTGGTGCCGGATGTGTCGTTGATTGATCCGGAAGTGACCGAAACCATGGACGCCTACCTCACGGCCTGCACCGGGGTAGATGCCCTTGTGCATGCCATTGAGGCGTTTGTTTCCACCGGCAGCGGCCCGCTGACCGATACCCACGCATTGGAAGCGGTCCGGCTGATCAACGGCAACCTGGAAGCACTCGTGGCGAACCCGTTAAACCCCGTATTGCGGGAGCAGATCATGCTGGCCTCCATGCAGGCAGGGTTGGCGTTCTCCAACGCTATTCTGGGAGCGGTCCACGCCATGTCCCACAGCCTGGGTGGTTTTCTGGACCTGCCTCATGGTCTTTGCAATGCGCTACTGCTGGAACATGTGGTGGCCTATAACTTCCCCTCTGCCGAGGACCGATTCCGCCGTGTAGCCGAGGCTATGAACATTGATACCCGAGGTATGAACGGGGCTCAAATCAAGAAGCGACTGATGACCCGGATTGTGGAACTCAAGAAAACCGTTGGCCTGGAAGCGCGGCTCAAGGAGCTCGGCGTGACCACCTCCGACATTCCGTACCTTTCGGGCTATGCATTGAAGGACCCCTGCATACTGACCAACCCAAGGAAGTCGTCACTTCGGGATGTTCAGGTGGTCTATGAAGAAGCCCTCTGACCCAGCTAACACCGATTACGATATTGGCGATCTGTTGGGGCTCAGCAGTCAGTCTGCCCGTAAAAGCTACTACCCCGCGTTGCAGGAACGCTTGGAGGAACTGGAGCAGGAACGCAACCGCTACAAGTGGCTTTTCGAAAACGCCCTACATGGTATCTTCCAGGCCAACCTGCGGGGTGGCTTTCTGGCCTGCAATCCGGCGATGGCCCGAATCTGCGGCTATGACAACCCGGAGCAACTGCAAAACAGAGTTATCCGACTCAGGGAGCAGCTGTTCTGCAGCGCGGCTGAGTTTGATCAGATTCGCCAGGAACTGCTCGACCATGGCAGCCTGAGCGCTCGCGAAACCCGCCTTCGGCGATCGGACCAGACGCCGGTGTATGTGGCGTTAACCATGCTTCGCCGGCCAGACCTCGGGCCGGAAGTCGTGGAAACCTTCGTTGCCGACATTACCGACCGGGTGCAGGCACGGCAGAAGCTGGAGCAGCTCAATCAGGAGCTGGAGAAACGAGTGGAAGAACGCACCGAAGCGCTCCAGAACGCCAACGTTGACCTTCGTTACCAGATCGAGGAACGGGAAAAGGTTGAGCAGGAGTTAAAAGTGGCGGTGAACGCCGCCAAAGAAGCCAATCGCAGTAAAGACAAGTATCTTGCGGCGGCCAGTCATGACCTGCTGCAACCCCTGAATGCTGCCAGGCTGATGATTTCGGCCCTGCAGGACAGTCAGTTACCCGAGGCGGAAAACCGGATGGTGCATCAGGTGCACCGGGCCCTGGAAGGTGCCGAGGATTTGTTGGCCGATCTGTTGGATATTTCCAAACTTGACCAGCAGGCAATGAAGCCGGATTTGGCCTACCTTAATCTGGCCGCCATGCTGAAAGGGCTGGGCGAGGAGTTTGAGGCTGTCGCTGCCAATGCCGGGTTGCAGTTCCGGCTCAGGGTTCAGCCAGTATCGCTCCGAACCGACCCCCGAATGCTGGCGCGCATTGTCCGTAATCTGCTCAGCAACGCGTTCCGGTATACCCGCGAGGGTGGAGTAGTGCTGGCTTTACGGCAACGCAGTGATCGGCTCTGCATTGAAATCTGGGATACCGGTGTCGGTATTGAAGCTCACAAACTGCAGGATATCTTCACCGAATTTCATCAGCTTCTGCCTCAGGGCACCGGCGGCCGCCAAGGTGTAGGCTTGGGGCTTGCGATTGTCGAGCGGATGGTGCGGGTGTTGGGTTATGGCATCCGGGTTGCGTCCCGGCCGGGACGGGGCTCAAAATTCGAAGTCTCCATACCGCTCGAGCATCAGGTTCCCGAAGCCTTGCCGAACCAACCTGGGACCATGGGCAGCGTTTCGGGAGACTTCGATGGGCTGGCCGTACTGGTAATCGACAACGAGCCGGCGGTACTGGAGAGCATGGCTGCCGTACTGAAACGTTGGGGTTGCAACGTGTTTCCGGCTGACGGAGAGGCAAAGGCTCTGGCCATGCTGCAAGCGGGCCTGCAGCCAGATGTGATTCTTGCAGACTTTCATCTGGATGATAATTCAACGGGTTGCGAAGCCGTTTACGCGGTTCGCCGTGCCCTGGGGCGGGACGTTCCAGCGGCTATTATCACGGCTGACCGAAGCGACGATATCCGCACGCTGATGCGCGCCCAGTACCTGCCAATGCTCAATAAACCGGTAAAGCCCAATCGATTGCGGGCATTGCTGGCGAGTCTCGCACCACCACTGAACTGACTCTCGTTCTCCTGCTTTCCGACTACACTTAATCCTGAACCATTCCTTGTTTCGGGAGAAAGTCATGAGTCAAACAGAACATGCGCTCACCAACCACGAAGTGACGGTTTGCCTGGCCGGCGGCGCCGTGCTGGGCCCCTTCAATGCCACCTGGAGCCAGGACGAAGGTGGCGACGTGCGGGAGCTTGTGCGGGAATACGATGCCTTCCTGCAGGGTGAGAAACAGCGCCGTTACAAATTTCACCTGCACGATACCTATACCAACACCGTCCACACACTGATTCTCAACTTTGAGCAAGTCACCGGCATTTGCGACCATGTCAGGCTAAGATCGCAGGACCGGGGAGCATAGCGCCCCCCCAGCCTCGGTGGCGAGGCTGCCAAGCAAACAGGAGGACGCAATGAGCGAGTTCAGAACGGAGAAAGACAGCCTGGGTGAGGTGAAGGTACCAGCGCATGCCCTGTGGGGCGCGCAAACCCAGAGGGCCATCGATAACTTTCCGGTCAGTGGCCAGCCGATGCCGGCAGAGTTCATTGTGGCCGTGGCTCAGATCAAGCGGGCTGCAGCCCAAGCCAACGCCTCCCTGGGATTGCTGGATGCCGGTTTGCGGGATGCTATTGCCGAGGCCTGTGATCAGTTGATCCAGGGTGAACACGCGGATCAGTTTCCGGTGGATCGATACCAGACCGGCTCTGGTACCAGCACCAACATGAATGTGAACGAAGTGATCGCGGCCATCGCCGGGAATCAGGGTGTCGATGTGCACCCCAATGATCATGTCAATATGAGCCAGAGCTCCAACGATGTGATACCAACCGCTATCCATGTGAGTTCGTTGCTGGCGGTGAAGGAACAGCTTTTGCCGGCGCTGTCGCACCTTCGCGGTGTGATTTATGAGCGGGAAGCCGAATTGAGCGCCCAGGTCAAAACCGGTCGCACCCACCTGATGGACGCCATGCCAGTGACCCTTGGCCAGGAACTACGAACCTGGCGGGAGCAATTGGCGGCGGCTGAGAAGCGTCTTGAGCAGGTGATGGATGAACTAGCGGATGTGCCCCAGGGCGGCACCGCAGTGGGTACCGGGGTTAATGCCGCGTCAGAATTTCCCGGTCAGTTCATCAAGTTCCTGCGCAGCAATACCGGCTATCCTTTTCGTTCCATGGAGCACAAGTTTGTCGGGCAAAGTGCCGTGGATGCACCGGTGGCTCTGTCGGCCCAGTTGCGGGGCGTGGCGGTGGTGCTCACCAAAATTGCTAACGATCTGCGCTGGATGAACAGCGGGCCAATTCACGGGCTGGCGGAAATCAGCCTGCCGGCGTTGCAGCCTGGCAGCAGCATCATGCCTGGCAAGGTGAACCCGGTTATCCCGGAATCGGTCGCCATGGTGGGCGCGCAGGTGATGGGGCTGGACAATGCGGTGGCAATCGCCGGCCAGTCCGGGAACTTTCAACTCAATGTGATGCTACCACTGGTGGGTGGCAATCTGATGGATATGATTCGGTTGTTAACCGGGGCTTCTTCTATTCTTGCCGACAAAGCGATGAAAGGCTTTACCGTGAATGCCGATAATCTGAATGCCGGTGTTGGGCGTAATCCGGTACTGGTCACGGCGTTGAATCCGGAAATCGGTTATACCCTGGCGGCGGATATCGCCAAAGAGGCCTACCGCACCGGTCGGCCCGTGATTGATGTGGCTGAAGAGCGCAGCGGCCTGAGCCGTCAACGCCTTGAAAAACTGATGGACCCGCTCCAGCTGACCCTTGGCGGGTTGACCTGAGCCGGCAGGACCGGAGGAGTCATTCTTGCTGTTGTCCCTGGAGCTGTTTGTGATGCTGATTCTGGCCAACGGCTCGCCGGTGGTCGTGGCGAGGCTGTTGCATCAGACTGGTAACAGGCCAGTGGATGGCGGTCAGGTCTGGCGAGACGGTCGCCCGGTGTTCGGCCCCAGCAAGACCTGGCGTGGATTGTTATCGGGCACGGTGGCCTGCCTGCTGTTCTCGGCCTGGGTTGGCCTGGGCTGGTTATTCGGAGCACTGTTCGGTTTGGTGGCGCTACTGGGGGATCTCATCAGCAGTTTTATCAAGCGGCGGTTGGGGCTTGAGTCCAGTTCCAGGGCGTTATGGCTGGACCAGTTGCCGGAGGCCCTGTTGCCCATGGCCATGGCGTGGCTCTGGTTATCGTTGCCGTTGTGGGAAGCGATTGCCGTGGCGCTGCTGTTTGCGCTGAGCAATATGCTCTTCTCACCAGTGCTTTATCGTCTCGGTATTCGCAAACAGCCCCATTGACGGGTTTTATCCCGGTCCCCTGGACAAGGTGTGCAGGGTAACTTCCGGGGGGCAGTTCAGGCGTACGTTCAGCACGGAAGTGCCCGCGCCGGGAGAGGTATAGCCCTGCATACCATTGACCTGCCAGAAGCCACGGCCAAGCCGGCGGGGGCAGTCGGAATCCAGGGTCACTGGAATGCCTCCGGGCAGGCAGAGTTGCCCGCCGTGGGTATGTCCACACAGGAACAGGTCGTAGCCGGCATGGGCCGCTTCCCGCCAGATTTCGGGCGTGTGGCTCAGCAGAAGGCTGATGCCACCGGGAGGGATGTCATCACCGGCCCGGTGCAGGTTGTGAACCTTGTAGTAATGGGCATCATCCACACCGGACAGGTAGAGGGTGTTCTGGCCGCGGGTCAGCGGCGCCATCTCGTTCATCAGCAAGCGGTAGCCCATGTCTTCGAGGGCCGGTACCATGCGAACGCTGTCATGGTTGCCCAGAACGGCGTAGGCTTCACCCTTGATGGCATTACGCAGGCGGGCCATGCCAGCCAGGGCCTCGTCTATCGG
Organism: Marinobacter sp. NSM; assembly: GCF_052380025.1. Taxonomy (NCBI): domain Bacteria; kingdom Pseudomonadati; phylum Pseudomonadota; class Gammaproteobacteria; order Pseudomonadales; family Marinobacteraceae; genus Marinobacter; species Marinobacter sp. NSM. Next base: position 226,146 of record NZ_JBQTCK010000003.1, on the reverse strand, counting down.
CCCCCAGGTGAGCTTCCGGTAATCGCCGGTCAGCACACACAGGTCATAGTCCAGAGGCGTGATCTGATTGATCACTGCGTTCAGGTTCTGTTCATCCATATCGACGTGTAAGTCGGTCAGGTGCAGGATGCGAAAGCCCTCAAACGCCTCGGGTAAATCGGGCAGGGTAAAGGTGTTGTGGGCAGTGGTCAGTTTGCGGCTGTTCGCCCGGGCCCGGCCGAACAGGCCAACGGCTTGCAGGCAAAACCGGATCAGCCGTGGTGCGGTGGTGATGTTCTCCAGGTGGAACGAGCGGCTGTCGCGCCCGAACACCCGGGCTTCGGCTTCCTGTTCAATCCCCAATCGCTGGCGGGCATGCACCGGGCCAAGCCGAAGGCTGAGTCGGTACTGGAGAAGTTCGTTCTGATCTTCTGGTGCGCGAACCCTTGCGGTCATGTGAATCGTCCTGATGCCGAGCGGAATCTTATAATTGATTCCTTCTTTTATTATGGATGGTCAGCAGGGTAGTGCAACCGGATAGACACAATGTTCATGTTTTATTGACGGACCCCGGATACAGGAGAGGCAACGAGTAATGACCGAATCCGAGACGTCGGTGCGGCCAGGCCGCTGGCAGGTATTCCTGATCTTTCTTCGGCTGGGCCTGACGTCTTTTGGTGGCCCGGCCGCCCATCTGGCGTACTTTCATGACGAGTTCGTCAAACGCCGGAAATGGCTGTCAGACAGCGCCTATGGTGAAGTGGTGGCGCTTTGCCAGTTGTTGCCGGGGCCTGCTTCTAGCCAAGTGGGGCTGACCATCGGTTTCTTGCAGGGGCATTATGGCGGCGCCCTGGCGGCCTGGGTAGGCTTTACCTTGCCTTCGGTACTGGTTATGGCGCTCTTTGCCTTCGGGCTCTCGCTCTGGCCGGACCTGGGTGAGGGTGGCTGGGTCAGCGGCCTGAAGCTTTTTGTGGTGGCGGTGGTGGCACAAGCCGTCTGGCAGATGGGGCAGTCGCTGTGTCCTGATCGGCTTCGCATCGTGATTGCCATGCTGGTGGCGGTTGTTCTGTTGGTGGCCGGCGCCGTCTGGATGCAGGTTCTGGTTCTGGCGATGGCCGCCGGTGCTGGAGCGGCATTGGGCTTGCCTTCCCCGAGCAAGCAGGAATCACTGCAGGTACCACTTCAATCCCGAAAACCCAAGGTATTTGCTCTGCTGTTCGTTGCGTTGCTGGCACTCTCTTTTGTGCCTCAGGCAACGGGATCCCTCGCCTGGATAGGCGCGGAGCTCTATCGGGCTGGAGCCCTGGTGTTCGGCGGAGGCCACGTGGTTCTGCCGTGGCTCCAGGAGGGGTTTGTGGTTTCCGGTGGTATGTCTGCCGACACCTTCCTGGCTGGCTATGGCGTAGCGCAAGCCGTGCCTGGGCCGCTGTTCAGCTTCTCGGCGTTTCTTGGCGGAGCCGAGGGCGGTATGGCAGGGGGTCTGATTGCGGTGGTTGCGGTGTTTCTACCAGGCACCCTGCTGGTCTTCGCCGGGTTACCGCTCTGGCAATGGTTGCGCAGGCACGAAAAAGCCCGGGCAGCACTGGCAGGCGTCAACGCCGGGGTGGTGGGCCTGCTGCTCGCGGCGCTGTACGATCCGGTCTGGACCTCCGCCATTCATGGTGCCGGCTATTTCGCCCTGGCGTTGGTGTTCTGGCTGGCACTGGCCATCCTGAGGGTGCCGGTATGGCTGCTGGCACCAGCCAGTGCGCTGGTCGGAGCGGTCTTTTTGCAATAACTGTGCGTATAAAAGCGTGAATCCCTCGTTTGGAATTCTGAACCAGAACCGCCACAATCGAGTAAACAGAAATCCGCTGGAGCAATCTGATGAGTGACGCATGCAACATCCCCGGACTGACCGTGCCTCGTAGCCGGTTTCCGTCCTCTGAAAAAGACCTGCATGAGCCGGCGGGCGAGTCCCGGATTGTTCTGGCCGGAGGCTGTTTCTGGTGTGTTGAAGCGGTGTTGGTGGCGATTGACGGTGTAACCGATGTGGAATCGGGGTATGCCGGTGGTGCGGCCGAGACGGCGAACTACGAGGCAGTTTGCAGCGGTAGCACCGGACATGCAGAAGTAGTGAGTGTTCGCTATGACCCGGCGAAGGTCAGTTTTGGCGAGCTGCTGAGAGTGTTCTTTTCCGTGGCTCACGACCCAACGCAACTGAATCGCCAGGGCAATGATATTGGCAGCCAGTACCGCTCAGCGGTGTTCTACGAGACGGATGACCAGAAACAGGTGGCTGAGGCCTACATTCGCCAGCTTGATGCCGCCGGCGTGTATTCCGATCCGATTGTTACCCGACTGGAGCCGCTCACCGCGTTCTACCCTGCGGAGGCATACCATCAGAATTTTGCAGCTCGTAATCCCAGGCAGCCCTACATTCTGGCGGTGGCAGCACCCAAGATGGCCAAGCTGGTCAGCACCTGGCCAGACCACCTGAAACCCGAATTCAGTGACGATGATCCTGACCTGGCCTGAGGAGTTCCCTAATGACGGTATCGGCAAAAGGCTATGACCTGACCCCCCTGAGCAAAGCAGAGGTGGACGATAAAGCGGCGGGATTGACTGCTGAGGAGAAACGGGTACTGCTGGATCATGGTACCGAGCATCCGTTCTGTGGCACTTTGCTGGACAACAAGAAAGCCGGGGTTTATCTGTGCCGGCTGTGTGATCTCCCGTTGTTCAGCTCGGACGCCAAATTCGATTCCGGAACCGGCTGGCCAAGCTTCTTTCAGCCATTCGACCCGGAGCATATCCGGTACCTTGAAGATCACAGCCTGGGTATGAGTCGCACCGAGATCCGCTGCCCCCGCTGCGACAGTCATCTCGGGCACGTGTTCCCGGACGGTCCGGCGCCCACCGGTCAGCGGTATTGCCTGAACTCCATTGCCATGGTGTTTGAGGAACAGGAGTAACACTCAGGCACCCTCCTTGTTCTCCCTTTGGCGGTTATTCAGGGGACGATTGAGCCGCTATAATCCCTTTCTGTTGTTCCGGGCCCACGGCGCCCGTCCCATAGCGGAAAGGATGTGTGCATGAAACGATTGAACTTGAGCCCCCTGACGGAGTCTGCAACGCTGCTAAGACGTGCCGCTGTTGTATTGGGCTCGGTCGGGCTTACCGCCATCTACTCCTTGCTGGTACTGCTGAGGGCGTTGTTTGGTCGTTTGAATCGGCCGATTGTCGACAAATACTGCCGGGAGTGGTCTGCCGCGCTGCTGAAGCTGGTTCGGGCAAGCCTGACGGTGCGGGGCGAGGTTCCGGACTTCAATGACGGGCGTCGCTACATCATTATGAGTACCCATGCCAGCCACTATGATATTCCGGTGAGTTTTGTGTCTTTGCCTGGCTCCATCCGGATGCTTGCCAAAAAGGAACTGTTCCGGATTCCCCTGCTGGGGCAGGCGATGGCGGCAGCGGAGTTTCCCTCGATCGACCGGTCTAATCGTATCCGCGCCGTCCGGGACCTGGAGCGGGCAAAGCAGATGATGGAAAACGGTATTGTGCTCTGGGCGGCTCCAGAGGGCACCCGCTCCTCCGATGGCACACTGTTGCCGTTCAAGAAAGGCTGTTTTCACCTGGCACTGGATACTGAGGCGGTGATTGTGCCGGTAGCCATTCGCGGTATACATCAGGTGCTACCGGCCCGGAGCTTGCAAATCAATCTTGGTCAGCCGGTCGACGTTCGAGTCGGGACGCCCATTGAAACAGCGGGTAAAAGCAAAGAAGACCTTGCGCAGATCATGTCAGATGTACGCCAGAGCCTGAAACAACTGTTGGGTGACGGAGAGCCCGAGTAACCGGGCCCTGTGTTTTCTAGCCGCCTGTATTGGCGGCCACCACGGTGTAGAAAAGGTAGCCAGTGTAGGCGAAGTACACTGTCACCAGTATTGTGCCGTCCACCCGCGAGACCAGCTTGCGCCAGCCGGTCAGGCCGAAGCCCATCAACAGCAGGCCAACGGTAAGTGCCAGCATCAGAGTCCAGTCCCGGTAAAGCACTTCCGGGTCTACGGATAATGGCTGAATGGCAGTGGCCAGGCCAACCACGGCCAGGGTGTTGAAGATGCCCGAGCCAAGGATGTTGCCCAGAATCAGATCGTGCTCATTCTTGCGCACCGCCGCGATGGCCGAGGCCAGTTCCGGTAGCGACGTGCCAATGGCTACAATGGTCAGCCCGATAATCAGATCGCTTACGCCAAGGGTCTGAGCCACGGTGACGGCTCCCCAAACCAGCAATCTGGAGCTGGCAATAAGCAGAACCAGCCCGATGATCAGCCAGATAACGGCGTGCTTTAGCGGCATGGGATGTTCGATCAACTCGGCATCGGCAGCGTTGCCCAGTGGGTCGTCTTTATTCTTGATGCCCTGATAGATTGACCAGCCCATCACCGCTGCAAAAACGCCCAGTAACACCCAGCCATCCAGTCGCGTTAGTTCACCATCTATTAACTGGGCACCGGCGATGAGGGTCAATACCACCAGCAGCGGCAGTTCCTTACGGATAACCTGAGAGTGCATGGTAATAGGCGCAATAAGGGCAGTCAGGCCCACAATCAGGGCAATGTTGGTAATGTTGGAGCCGTAGCCGTTGCCCAGTGCCAGCCCGGGATTGCCGTCTGCGGCAGCCATGGCAGATACCGCCAGTTCCGGTGCCGAGGTGCCGAAGCCGATAATCACCATGCCAATCAGCAGTGACGGCATGCCCAGATGCTTGGCGGTGGCTGCTGCGCCCTCAACAAATTTGTCAGCACTCCAGACCAGCAAGACAAGACCGGCAAGAATGGCACCGATTGCCATCAACATAGAACAGACCTCAATCAGAATGTGATGTAACTCCGCACCGGGCGGCCGGCGGGGCAGGTGGCGCACAAGATACCGCAAGTCACGGCTTCAGGTCAGCCCTGATGGAGATGAAATTTTTGATTCCGGCACTGATCCGCACTACCCGGAAAAAGGTATCAGACTAAAGTGGCGCTGATATTGTTAACAAAACGCGCGAAAATCGTGGCAAACCATAATAGTTAGTCCGACACACATCGATTGACAATCGCAATTTATTATTCCGGAAAAAATCGGGATAATGCGCTCAATTTCAGACCGGAGGCACACAGCAGCGCCGTCTACCTCGCGCCCCGCTGGCTTCCGACAGGCCGCTTTCGCTGATCGTGGAGTGGCAACAGGCTCAATACTAGTTAGGGTGAAAACCAATGGCCGTTAGACAGGCAGACGTAGTGCTGGTCGGAGGGGGCGTCATGAGCGCAACCCTCGGCATGATGCTCAGGCAGTTGGACCCGTCTCTGGACATCGTCATGGTGGAGCGTCTAGACCACGTTGCCCATGAAAGCACAGACGGATGGAATAACGCAGGCACCGGCCACGCCGGCTACTGCGAACTCAACTACACCCCCGAAACCGACGACGGTGACGTTGAAATTGCACGAGCGCTGCAAATTAACGCCCAGTTCGAGGTTTCATTGCAGTTCTGGTCGTACCTGGTGGAGCAGGGCATTCTGCCGGAACCGTCCTCTTTCATCAACCGCACGCCGCACCAGAGCTTTGTCTGGGGCGAGAAAGACGTCGCTTTCCTCAAGCGCCGCTTTGAACGCCTGAAGGCCCATCATCTGTTCCGCGAGATGGAATACACCGAGAGCCCGGAAGATCTGGCTGAATGGATGCCTTTAGTGGTCAATCAGCGGGATCCGATGCAGCGGGTTGCGGCTACCCGCATCAAGCACGGTTCGGACGTGGATTTCGGCTCCCTGACCCGCAGCATGGTCAAGTGGCTGGAAACCCAGCCTAATTTCGAACTGATGTTGAGCAGCCCGGTGCGCTATATTGATCAGCGGGATAATGGTCGCTGGAAGCTGCGGGTGAAGAATCAGAAAACCGGCGAGCTGACCAAGCTGGAAGCCGGGTTTGTATTCCTGGGGGCCGGTGGTGGTGCCCTGCCGCTGCTGCAGAAGTCCGGCATTGATGAGGCCCGGGGCTATGGTGGTTTCCCGGTCAGTGGCCAATGGCTGGTGTGCCAGAAGCCAGATATCGTTGAACAACACGATTCCAAGGTATATGGCAAAGCGCCCATTGGCGCCCCGCCGATGTCCGTTCCTCACCTGGATACCCGGATTATTAACGGCGAACCGGCACTTCTGTTCGGCCCGTTTGCCGGCTTCACTACCCGGTTTCTGAAGCAGGGTTCGGTATTTGATCTGTTCGGCTCCGTTCGTGCCACGAATCTTCGTCCGATGCTCTCAGTGAGCAAAAGCAATATGGATTTGACGCGTTACCTCATTGGTGAGGTGTTCCAGTCCCACGGCGACCGGGTTGAATCTTTGCGTAACTTCTTCCCGGATGCCCGGGAAGACGACTGGAAGCTGCAGATGGCTGGCCAGCGGGTGCAGATCATCAAGCAAACCCCGGAAGGTGGCGGCAAACTGGAGTTCGGTACCGAAATCGTGGCAGCAAAGGATGGCACGCTGGCGGCCCTGTTGGGCGCTTCTCCTGGCGCATCGACAGCAGCTAACGCGATGTTGAACGTGATTGAGCGTTGCTTCCCGGAGAAATTGAAAACGGACCAATGGCAGGAGCGTATGAAGGAATTGGTGCCTTCCTACGGACAATCCCTGGTGAACGATGAACAACTGCTCAATCGGGTTAGAGAGCGCACTCTCTCGACATTGAAGCTGGGTTGATCGGCGAGGTTGATACAGCAGGATGTCTCTTTAACGGGCTCCAGACGTGGTTCTGGCGCCCGTTTTTGTTTGAGGACTCTCTGCCCAAAAGTTGCGATTTGCAGCTAACAGGTTCAGTCTGAAAGGCCAACCCTGACGAGGAGAGCGCTGTGACTGAACAGAACTACAATCCCGACAAAGGGTATGTCGCCCTGCTGGGCTGGAGCCTGAATGCCGTAGAAGCGGCGGACAAATTCGACCGACGCTATGCGGTGGTTGCTCCGGACTGGGCAGAACCCTACTGCCAGTAACACAACATTCCATACGTTCCCTGGAACTTTGAACGCCTCAATGATCGTTCGTTTGAGATCGCCCAGACGTTGAAGGATATGGGCGTCGACGTCGCCATCCCTCTGTTTGAAGAAACCGTAGAGTGGGCCGGCGCCATCAATTCGGTATTGATGGCTAATCCAAGGCTGTTCGGGCAGGCCATGCTGTTGCGTGACAAGGCCCTGATGAAGCGGCGCGCCCAGCTCGGTGGCATTCGTGTTGGTATCTTTGAGGAAGCCCACGACCGGGAAGATGTGGTCCGTTTCCTGAAGCGAGTCAACCAGACCCTGCTGAAGCTGGACGGCGATCCCAACGACCCAATCCACCTCAAGGCCTTCGACAAGGCCGGCTGCCTGGGCCATCGGGTTATTCGTACCCCGGATGAAGTGGACACCATTCCTGACGAAGAATTTCCGGTGTTGATGGAATCCCACCTGGATGGCTGGGAGTTTGCCGTGGAGGCCTGGATCCATAATGGCAAGATCTGTTTCCTCAATATTTCCGAGTACGTCACCCTCGGCTATTCCGTGTTCGTTCCGGCCACCCCGGATCTTGAGAAATACCGGGCCCAGATCACCACGGAAATCGAGAAACTGATCAAGACGTTCGATATCGACTTCGGCTTTGTTCACCCCGAGTATTTCGTGACCAGCGACGGCACCATGTACTTTGGTGAAGTGGCCTATCGCCCTCCGGGCTTCAAAGTGTTCGAGCTGCTTGAGCGCGCATACGGCTTCAATGCCTATCAGGGATTGATCATGGCCTTTGACCCGAAAACCACCGAAGAGGAGATCAAGGCCTTCTTCCCGAAAGAGGTGGTGGACGCGAAGGGCTATGCCGGCTGTTTCGGGGTATACCCGCGCCGCCGTGTGGTCAGCCGTCTGGAGATCCCCGAAGAAACCGAGAACCACGATTACTTTGAATCCCACGAACTGACGCCGCCGGTAGAGGAAACGGTGACCAAGCGAACAGCGTTTGGTACCCATTGGGGGCTGGTCTATTTCTTCGGTGAGGATCCCTATGCTGCGGGATCTGCTCAAACATCAGGAAGAGCTCGATTTCTATGTATAATCGAGCCATGCATTAACAAAAAGGGTTTGATGCAGGCCCTGAGGAACCTCGTTTGAGTGATCATCAACCGGCCAGCCAGGCGCCAGCCGTCAATATCGACAGGCTGGTGCAAAAACTGGACGAGTCCATTCTGGCTCTCGAGGAGAGCCGGCCCTTTGCAAAGGCCGGCAAGCTCCCGAAACTGTTTGACCTCGCCCGGCGGGTACTGCTCCAGCCGGGTGGTTGTGAGGCTATCGAAGCCCGCGCCCGGTCAATGGAAGAGGCGGGCATTTTTGTGGGTACCGACTGGGCCGACCCTTCTATTCTCTTACCCTCTTTGACCACTTATTCCCTGCAAAGCCCGAACGCCGATACCGTAGTGATCGAGGCGTTGAGTGAGCTGCGCCTGTTGGCCGTGGCCCGTGGCGAATACCAGCACCCCAGCGTGTCAGCCGAACAGGCGCACCATTACCTGACCCAGGTGCTGGCCATCAATCTGGGGTTGCTGTTTGGCATGACCGGCGAAGCCGAGCGGGAACAAGGCAAGCTGGCACTCATTGCGCAGGCACTGGTTCAATATGTGGCCGGGCACATCGGTTACGAGCATGTGATCGACAGCCTGATTGAAGAAATCTGGCGGATACTCGAGCAGCGGCCGATCCGTGTCAGCGACGTTCGCAAAATGATTACCCAGATTGCCATTTGCCGGGCCGATCCGAGTGCTGACCTGGGAAGTGCCGGCCGGGGTGCCGATCGGTTGATTTCCAGCCTCTATGCTCCAACCCGCGCCTGTAGCGAGGACCCCGGCACCGCGATCTACCAGCAGCGTCTGGATTCCCTGCTGAGCGAGGCGTTGGGGCTGTCCACTACGGGGCGCGACTGTCTGTTGTGTTACCGGGATCTGGTGCACACGCTGATCCAGGAATCCCTGTTCCCAAAAACCGCCCAGGGCCTTTACGGCCTGGCCCTGTTGCTGGAAAGGGGAATTCTTTATCAGCCCCCGGTGGCACCGGCGCTATGGCGCCAGGTACGGCTGACATTGTGCCCGCAAGCCCTTGAACGTTTGCAGTTTGCCTATGGCTATCAGCCTAATCCCTCCGCCTGGCTGATTCAGGGGGTGTTGAACATGCTGGGCCAGCCGCTGGGCGTGGGGCAGGGCAAGAACCCCACCTGTCAGTCTGCCCGGGCGTTATCCATGTGGGCCTAAAATGATCCGGACTATCTGCTGCAGATGGTGGCCTGGGCCGCCAGGGATAATGAGATTGTCATGCACTTTGAGGGGCAGCCGGTTTCGTCCGCCCAGAGCATGGCTGGCGTGGCGTCTGAAGTGACTCTGGACCTGGACCCGGTATCCCTGATTGTTGTGCCACATCTTGACCGCATATATGCCGAAATGGGGCGGTTATGCATAGGCCGTAAAGGCGACCCCCATAAATGGGTTAACCCGGAATTTCACGGTTGGTCTGCTGGTCGGGGCTTTGCCATCAATGTCGATGTGGCCACCGGCAAACTGACCGACCTCGAAGGCTTTATTCGCCACTTCTATGCCAGTTACCACCCGTATTACAATGGTAACCAGCCGCTGATACACCCGCAGCCGGCGGGTATTGCGGTCACAGACAGCGCAGCCCGCTTCATCGGTTGGCATGCGATTACCATTCTCCGGGTGGCCCTGGACCCGGACAGCGAGATGCGGGTGTATTTTTTTAACCCGAACAACGACAGCGGGCAGAACTGGGGCGACGGTGTGCAGGTAAGTACCTCCGGCTTTGGTGAGCGCTTCGGGGAATCGTCGCTGCTTTTCGAACAGTTCACATCGCGTTTGTACATATACCATTACGATCCCCTGGAACGTGGTGAGCCTGCTTAAGTGAACGATGACGAGCTCGGTCGCGTTATTGACGGCGTTTATCGCAGTTGGTGCGTAGACCGGGTGCCCGCAGATACCCTGCAGGCGGAGCCACCGAGAACTGATTGATCCAGACACAGACACCCACTGATCGCGAGGGCGAGCATGGCTAAAGATCAACGACCGGTCGGTAACGGCGCCAAATTGTTTATTCGCGCGCTCGAGAATGAAGGCGTTAAGTACATTTTCGCCGTGCCAGGTGAGGAAAACCTGGCCTTCCTGGATGCCCTCAGAAACTCCAGCATCGAACTGGTGCTCAACCGCCATGAACAGGCCGCAGGCTTTATGGCGGCCACCTACGGGCGGCTTACCGGGCAGGTGGGCGTTTGCCTGTCCACACTTGGCCCAGGCGCCACTAACCTGGTGACCGCCGCTGCTTACGCCCAGCTGGGTGGCATGCCGATGATGATGATCTCCGGGCAGAAGCCGATCAAATCCTCAAAACAGGGCCTGTTCCAGATTCTGGATGTGGTGGACCTGATGCGCCCCCTGACCAAATACACCCGGCAAATCAGCAACGCCAATACCATTCCCGCGAAAGTCCGGGAGGCCTTCCGTCTTGCTTCTGAAGAGCGCCCAGGGGCCGTTCATCTCGAGTTACCCGAGGACATCGCAGCGGAGCAACCGGCCCGCGACACCCACATCTTCCAGCCCAGTGACGCCCGCCGGCCCTCGGCCAGCCGGAAGAGCCTGGAAATGGCCTGCGACATGCTGCGCGAAGCAAGACACCCATTAATCATGATCGGTGCCGGGGCCAACCGAAAACGGGTATCCCAGGCCCTGCTGCACCTGGTGAACGTAACCGGCATTCCCTTCTTCACCACCCAGATGGGCAAGGGCGTGGTCGACGAACGCCACCCCGGATACCTGGGCAACGCTGCGCTGTCTGCCGGTGACTTTGTGCACTGCGCCATAGACCGGGCGGACCTGGTGATCAACGTGGGCCACGATGTGGTAGAAAAGCCGCCATTTTTTATGACCCCCGGCGGCAAAAAAGTCATCCACGTGAATTTCAGTGCTGCGGATGTCGACCCAGTGTACTTTCCCCAGCATGAGGTGGTCGGCGATATCGCCAACAGCGTCGAGTATCTGGCCGAGCACTGTGGCCAGTGTGCGAACCATGACTTCTCCGGCCTGATGAAGGTCAAAAAGGCTGTGGATGCGCATCTGCAGGAACGGGCGGAAGATGGCCGGTTCCCGGTGATTCCTCAGCGGATCGTCCACGATGTGCGCCAGGTGATGCCCGACGACGGCATCATTGCCCTCGATAACGGCATGTACAAGCTTTGGTTTGCCCGCAACTACCCTGCCTACGATAACAACACCGTACTGCTGGACAACGCCCTGGCATCCATGGGGGCCGGTCTGCCCAGCGGCATGATGGCGGCCATGCTCTACCCGCACCTGAAAGTGATGGCCGTCTGCGGTGATGGTGGTTTCATGATGAACAGCCAGGAACTGGAGACCGCGGTTCGCCTCAAACTTAACCTGGTGGTACTGATCATTAATGACAGCGCCTACGGCATGATCAAGTGGAAGCAGGCACAGGAAGGCTATGCCGATTATGGTCTGGATTACGGCAACCCGGACTTTGTAACCTATGCACAATCGTATGGCGCCAGAGGACACCGCGTTAACCGGACAGAAGATCTTCGCCCCACCCTGGAAAGTGCCCTGGCCGAAGGCGGTGTTCACCTGGTGGAAGTGCCGGTGGATTACAGTGAGAACCGCCGGGTGTTTGATGAGGAACTGGCGGAACTGACCTGTCGGCTGTGACGCGTGTATGATGCGAGAAAGTATTGTATGCAAGGTGCTGATGAATGATTCGTCTTGGTGTTCGTGGATTTGTGATGGCGCTCGTTGTGCTGGCGATAACCGGCTGCAGCAAGCCTGAAACGCCCCAGGAAGTGGCCGCGGCCTTTTGGCAGGCCATGGCCGACAACGACGCAGGTGACGTGGTGAGATTCTCCACCCTGGACGACCCCCGTGACGTTGACGGCTACCAGCGAAGCTGGGCCAATGCCGTTCCCTCCTTTGGCCGGGTTGTTATTGATGAGCGTGAAGCAACGATCGTTACCCGCCTACCGGCGGAAGAACGCTCCGGCGGAGAACGTCTGGAACTGACCACCTATCTGGTGCGGGGGCAGGACCAGTGGCTGGTTGACTATCAGCGCACAGGGGAGGCCATACTGAACCCGTTCCCGTTCAGTAACATCATGGGTGAGTTGAGCCGGTTGGGGCAGAGGCTCAGTGCGACCTTTTCCTCTTCAAGCAGCGAGCTTGAAGACAAAATGGAGCAGTTGGCCAGAGACCTGGGAACCTACTCAGACGAGATGAGCCGAAGGGCCGAGAGCGCCATGGAGGATTTTGCCAGGCGATCGCAGGAATCCATGCGCGCCCTTGAGCTTTCGCTTGACGGGGCACTGAGAGATGATCAGCCTGAATCCGCCGAAGATCAGGCCATCATGGAACAGGCCGCCCGGGACCTTGAGCGCCAGGCAGATGAACTGAGCCAGCCCACCATGGAAGCCCTGGCGAACGCCAGCCGTACGGTTGCCGAAACCGCCGAGCGTTTCAGCCGACTGAGCCGGGAAACGCTCAACCGCTATCAGGAAGAACTGAACGAAAAACTCGCGGCAATGCGGGCCGATGCCGAAGCTTTCATCGAAGACATTCGGCCTTAACTGGCCTGCTCAGCCCCTCTGAGCATCGCCTCCATCAGTTCCTCGGCATCAAACTTGGTGAGCGCCTCGTTGGCACCCACCTGGTTGGCATAGCTCAGGCTCATCTCACTGTTCAGCGAGGTGTGCAGGATGATGTATGGCTGCTTCAGGGCGTTATTGTCGCGAACATTGAACGTCAGTTCGTAGCCATCCAGCCCAGGCATCTCGATATCGCTGACCAGAATGTCGATCGGCGTGCCGCGCTCATGCTGACTGAGCAGCACCTGCAGGGCATCGTCACCGTTGGTGGTTACATGGTAGGTAATGTCTTTGCTGTCCAGCACATCGCTGAGCTGCTTGCGGGCCACCTGTGAATCATCCACCAGCAGAATGTTCAGGGACCGCAGGGTTTCGCTCTGAACATCTGACAGCACCACCTCGCCGGCGTCCAGAGACTCCGGGTACACCTTCGCCAGCAACAGCTCCACATCCAACAGCTGAATGATGTCGCCCTCCACATCCAGTAGCCCCGTGATGAAGGCATTGGTGCCCAGCGCCTTGGGTGGCGGCATCACACTCTTCCAGTCGGTCTCGATAATCTGCTGAACGCTGCGCACCAGAAAGCCGATCTCCTGGCGCTGAATGTCGGTCACGATGATGGAGCCCTTGGCCTGCTCTTCCTTTGTCAGTGCCGGATAACCAACGGCAGCCGACATATCAATAACAGGAACCGCTGAACCCCGGAACGTCGCGGTGCCAATAACCGCGTGATGACTGTGGGGCAGCTTGGTCAGACGTTGAAAGGGCAGGATTTCCCGAATCTTGAGCGTACCCAGACCAAAAAGGCGCGATCCGAAAAGGCGGAACAGTAGGAGTTTCTGGGACTGCTTCGCTTTGCTGGACATGCATGCATCCTTACCGACAAAAATGCTCCTGAGATGGAGCGCCGAACGATAACCTGTCTCTATAGTAGCAGTTTTCCCAACACGGACAGGTGAGGGTAATTGTATCAATTGGTGACAGGCCGGTGATCACGACAGGGGGCCGACGGAGGCCGTCTCAACCGGGCAGATTGGTCAGCACGAACCAGGCGGTACCGCCAGTGAAGGCTAGTGCCAGCAGAGCCAGAAGGCCGTCCCGGGCAACGATCGACAGCCCGAACGCCATCAGCGCCAGCCCGGCGCCATTGGCACTGAACGGTATGAATTCCATTAGCGGCATGGCCATTGATACCAGCATGCACACCACTGCCATGGCCAACTGCCCTGGGCCGCGCACCAGAACGGTCAGCCGCCGGCGAGTCCAGTCATCCAGCTTGCGTGCGGGCCTATCCATCCAGTCCAGCCCCTTGAACAGTTTGTCCCGTGATATCCGCCGTTCTGAAAGCCGCGCTGGAATCCAGATGCTCTCCCGCTGAAACAGCAACTGCCCCAGCGTTAGCAGTACCAGAAGCCCCAGCAGCGTGGGGACGCCCGGAATATCACCAATCAACGGCGCCAGTGTGATAAGCCCGGCAACCAGCACCACCGGACCAAAAGAGCGCTCGCCTGCAGCTGACAGCAGGTCACCCACGGACACCTCGTCCATCTCGCGTGTGTGGTCGCGGATACGGGCGATGAGTTCCTGCAGGTTGTCTGGGTCGTTGGGTTGGTTCATAGCGTTGGTTGTGTGGCTTGGAATGACACGACCATAACGGGAATGAGTGAGGATTGCATGACGGATTGGTGAAGGGTTGGCAAGGGGCGGGGGTATGAAAACGAAAAAAGCCCCGAAAATCCGGGGCTTTTCTCTTGGAAGTTGGTGGAGACGGCGGGAATTGAACCCGCGTCCGCCAGCACTAGGCCTTGAGATCTACATGTTTAGTGTCCTTCTATTAATTTAACCTCTTGCGACCCGAAGGCCAGGGTGCGAGAGGCGAGCTCTTTAAATCTTAGCCTTTAGCCAGTGAGCTCTGGATAAAGGAGCATCCCGTAAGCGATGACGTCCTGAGATGTTGCTTCCGGGCTACAGGCGACCCGGTCAGGACGACTAGCAGCTTACGCTGCTAGTGCGTAGTTTTCGTCGTTTGCGACTATTGCGTTGCAGCTTTGGATTAACGAGATTGGCTGCCATCTCGACATGCACCCAAGGGTTCGCCACCAGCGTCGAAGCCATGTCGTCCCCTTATGACCAGTATATGTGTCCGGTTTGCCGGACTTCAAGGCTTGTTTGTCACTATTTGTACTTATCCTGTTCACGAGGCCTGCGCAATGTACAGGCCATGGGCGTGAGACATGGCCGCGTCGTACAGGTGCTGAAAGCTGTCCCGGAAGTAGTTCATCACCGCTTGCGGATCGGCCTGGATGCCCTTGTCGACGGTGATGCCGAACTGCACGGTGTCGGCGTAACTGAAAATGCTCATGCCAATGCCGATGTTGCCGCTCTGGGGCACCCAGAACATGGGTTGCACCAGTTTGCTGCCGGCCAGGTAAACCGGATGCCTCGGGCCGGGCACGTTGGTCAGTACTGCAGAGGCTTTATTGCTGAGCAGGTCCAGGGCCCGGCGCTCAAGAATATCCGGACCCCGGCCAAACAGGTCCAACAGGCTGTAGGTTACCTGAGCCTGGTAGGACTGTTTGAGCCTGTTCATGTTTTCCTGCACCTGGCGGAAGCACATCAACGGGTCATGGACTTCCACGGGCAGGCATACCAGAACCAGGCCAAACTGGTTGCCCAATGATTCAATGGGTTGGTCCAGGGGCCGAAGGTTGAACGGCACTGCAACGCGAATACCGCAATCGGGTATGGTTTGCTTGTGTTCGGTAAAGTGCCGGCTCAGGGCGCCGGTGGCGGCGCACAGCAATACGTCGTTGACCGTTCCACCCAGGGTCTTGGCGCAGTGTTTTACGTCATCCAGGGCCAGGGGCTCCGCCCAGGCCACTTTCTTGCGGCCTACCAACTGGCTCTTCAGGCTGGTTTTCGGCTCAAACGGGGCCAGCCCGAGTTTCGCCAGGTCCATGGCGATGCCGCCGGCGGTCCGCGCCAGTTTCAGGGGGTAATTGGCCTCTTGCCGAACGGAATCCAGGAACAGTTGCGCCTGTTGCCAGCCAGCCTGGCTGCTGTCCACCAAACGGTGCAAAAACCGGGTGGCAGCGTTGCCCTGAGGTGTGGGAATGGCAACTTTCTTGGCGATGCGTTCCAGTTTGGGTTCTGGTGTCCGGTCGGTGAGCGAAAGCAGAACCCGAACCAGTGAAATACCATCGGCAATGCAGTGGTGAATGCGGATCAGCAGGGCGCAGCCGCCGTTGAAGTTATCGATGTAATGGATTTGCCAGAGTGGCCGGCGAAAGTCGAGCGCCGTGCTGTTGAAATCGCTGGCCAGTTCCTGCAACTCTTTCTTGCTGGCCTGTCCTGGCAGTGCAATGCGGTGCAGATGGTTGTCGAGATCAAAGTTGGGATCGTCTTCCCAGTAACATCTGTCGCCCTTCTCAACCACTCGTTGGCGAAAGCGCCTGAATCTCAGAAATCGTTCTTCGAGTGTGCGTTTTAGCCGTTTGATCGGAATCGGTTGCTCGAACATCAGCACCGCGGAGATCATCATGGGGTTCTCCGGGGTGTCCATACGCAGCCAGGATCGGTCGACTGACGTCATTGCAGTCCGTTCAGATGACATAAGCCCTCCCTTTGCTGTTTGCCAACTAACAGGGGCTCCAGTTACTGCCTGTGGGGTCGGAGCAGGTGTGAACACCTGAGTATAGGAGGGATTCCGAGGCCGGGAAAGAGGCGGTAAAAGCGACAGTGCGAGCGAGGCTCAGGTATTGGCCTCGCGCATGATTCTCTGTTTCTGGCGATTCCAGTCACGCTCTTTTTCTGTGGCACGCTTGTCGAACAGCTTCTTACCTTTCACCAGGGCAATCTCGCATTTCACTTTATTGCCTTTCCAGTACAGGGCGAGTGGAATGCAGGTATGCCCGGCCTGATTGACCTGGCCGATGATCTTGGCAATTTCCTTTGCGTGCAGCAGCAATTTGCGGGTACGGGTCGGGTCGGCGATGACATGGGTGGATGCGGTGTTGAGCGGCGTGATATGAGCGCCCAACAACCAGGCTTCGCCATTTTTCAGAAGTACGTAGGCGTCCACCAGCTGAGCCTTGCCGGCTCGCAGCGATTTCACTTCCCAGCCCAGCAGGGCAAGGCCGGCTTCAAAGCGTTCTTCAATATGATATTCGTGCTTTGCCTTTTTGTTCAGGGCAATGGTATTGCTGGTTGGTCCGTTTGCTTTCTTCTTGCTCATGAATCCTGTCCGGGATCGGAAGAATGTGTGTGCCGGCCGGGTGACTGTTGGCCGGTAAATCGGGCATTGTAGCCCAGGACTGCCAGACGGGTCACGATTTCACCGCCGGGCTTGTAGATCCAGTCGTTCCGGGATGCCGCCTTCGGCTACAATGGGGCGCATTTGACTGTCAGGGATCGCCATGGCGAGCAAGTATCACACGTCCATCGGGTCATTTACCCGAAAATCCACGTTTTTCTGGGCCTCGGTGGGCGCAACCGTGGGCCTGGCCAATCTGTGGCAGTTTCCATACCTTGCCAGTATTCACGGTGGCGGGTTGTTCATCTTTCTGTATCTCGCCTGCCTGCTGCTGGTAACCCTGCCGCTGATGGTGACTGAGGCGGTGCTTGGGCGGCACTCACGCCATGGCATTGTACTGGCGATGGACGGCATGGTGAAAGACGCAGGCTGTTCGCCGCTGTGGCGCCTGGCGGGCCCGTTGAGTGTGCTTGCCGCATTCCTGGTGTTGTCATTCACCGCGGTGTTCGGTGGCATCGTGCTGGCCTACGTCTTCTTTGGGGCAGCAGACAGTTTCAGGGCAGCGACGCCCGAGGCGGCGACCGGTATCCTGACGGACTTAGTGTCCAGGCCGGGTGGGCATCGGGAGTTCATGGCCTGGCATGCGTTCTTCATGGTTCTCGTGGTCTGGGTATCTGCTCAGGGCGTGGTAAAAGGGCTGGAGCGATCTCTGCGGTTTCTGGTGCCGGCGGCGTTGTTGTTGATGTTGGGGTTATTTGCCTTGTCGGCCAGTCATGGGCGGCTGGATTCGGGTATTGAACACATCCTGGCGTTGCGGCCGGACGACGTTGGCTTCAATAGCGTCAAGGCGGCCTTTTTTCACGCGTTCTATACTCTGGGCCTTGGGATGGGGGTGTGGGCGATCTTCGGCGCTTATAGCACGTCACATACCCGGTTAAAGCGGTCATTGCTGGCGGTGGTGTTGATGGACACTCTGGTGGCCATCCTGGCGGGGCTGATGATGTTCTCGGTGGCGCTGGATGGTGCCAGTCTTGATGGTGAGCGTGGCTTCGGGCTGTTGTTTGTCTCCCTGCCGGTAACGCTGGCCCAGTTGCCCCACAGTCAGTTGATCATCGCGGCGGTGTTCCTGCTGGTGCTCATGATCGTATGGGCGACCGCCATATCGCTGTTGGAGCCTGTGGTGGGCTGGTTTCGTGAGTGGACTGGCGCACCCAGGGGTTGGTCTGCGGTTATTACCGGTGTCGCCGTGTGGGCTGCCGGGCTGGGTTCGCTATTCTCTTTCAATCTCTGGGCAGACTACCGGTTTGCCGGTGCCACCCTGTTCCGATGGCTGGAGCTGACGACGGGCGGCATCCTGATTCCGCTGGTGGCCTTGCTGATTGCCACCTTTGCCGGTTGGTGCCTGACCCGGCGCTATGCCTCAAGGATTCTTGGCAACACCCCGGTGGCTATTCGCAAGATCTGGTATTGGGTCATGCGCCTTGTTCTGCCGGTTCTGGTGGCCTGGATTGGCATACAATACACGGTGTTCTCATTGTCAAACCTGTGTGATAACGGCGGCGCAGCCATCTGGTGCACACAAGATGGCGCGCCGGAAGACCCGATGCCTGCGACGGCAAACGATGACCTTAACGGCGTGCCCGCAAGCCCGCAAAGCGAGGGGCCGGAGCCAGAAGGTGACGCGTCTGGTCGGGGCGCAGAAAACCAGCCGGCGGAAAACGCCCCCAACGGGGACGATATCCTTTATCATAGTGTGTAGTTGGCCTCCGCGGGCCGGTCAGGCTCTTTTGTTGCAAAAAACGCAGGAACCCCCGTTTTCATGGCGCATCAGATTGATAAGACCGCATTGGTCATGCACTCCGCAGAGCGCATGTTCCATCTGGTCAATGATATTGCACGGTATCCCGAGTTTCTGCCCTGGTGCGCCGGGGCAGAGGTGCACGAGCAAACGGATGCAGAGATCATGGCGTCTCTGGAGATTGCCAAGGGCGGTGTGCGCCACCGCCTGACCACGCGCAATCAGCTGTTGATGCCCGAGGCGATCGAGATGAGCCTGGTGGATGGTCCGCTGAAAAATCTGCGGGGTCGGTGGCACTTCAAGGCGCTCAACGAGCAGGCCTGTAAGGTGATCCTGACCCTGGAGTTTGAGTTTTCGGGCTCCTTGTCCCGAATGACCTTTGGCCCGGTATTCAACCAGGCTGCCAACACCATGGTGGATGCGTTTTGCCGTCGGGCAGATCAGATTTATCGGGGAGGGGTAATTTGATGCAGGTAGAGGTAGCGTATGCCCGGCCAGACAAGCAGCAAATTGTGGCGATTGAAGTGCCTGAGGGAACCACCGCCATCGAGGCCGTGAAACTGTCTGGAATAACGGATATTTTTCCGGAAATCGACCCGGACGCAACGGATATGGGCGTGTTTGGCAAAGTCATTAAAGACCCCGCTGGCCATGAGCTGCGCGAGGGAGACCGGGTTGAACTATACCGACCGCTGAAGATAGATCCAAAGCAGGCCCGGCTGAACCGGGCCAAAAAGAAAGCCTGAACAATCAGTAAGCGGGAGTTTCTTCCAGCAGTCGCGCGTCGTAATGGCTGAACTCGTCACCTTCGTAATAGACGATGATGCGCTGCTCCTGGATATCCCCACCCCGGCGCTGGAAGGTGTACACATAGTACTCGCGTGAGGGGTCCACCGGATTGAGCATCAGCGGCGACCCGAGAACCGCATGCACCTGGCTGCGGGCCATGCCTTGTGAGAGGCTCTTGAGGTCGTCTTCGGTCACGATATTACCCTGTTGCACATTGATTTTGTAAACGCCAGGGAATGCGCAACCGGACAAGGATAAAATGCTAATAAGAACGATAGCGGTGAGCTTTTGCATCGCCGGGGGAAATCCTCTATCTTGAAATCGCCTGCATCAAGCAGGTGTGAATCGGGTAGTCCGTTGAACGGCGGCTTCATCATACCGGAAGCCGTGAGGCACACCAAAGAGTGAATAGTAACATGTCATCTGAAAACGCCGAATTACGAAAGGTCGGTTTGAAGGTTACTCTCCCGAGAGTCAAAATCTTCAATATTCTGGAGAACGCCGAAGAGCACCATCTGAGTGCCGAGGATGTTTACAAGAAGCTGCTGGATCAGGGAGATGACGTGGGGCTGGCAACCGTCTACCGGGTGCTGACTCAGTTCGAGGCCGCGGGCCTGGTGTTGCGCCATAACTTTGAGGGTGGCCACGCCGTCTTCGAAATGGCGGGTGATGATCACCATGACCACATGGTATGCACGCAAACCGGAGAAGTGATCGAGTTTGTGGATGAGATCATCGAAGAGCGCCAGCAGAAGATCGCCAGGGAGCACGGCTATGAGATTGTTGATCACAGCCTGATCCTCTACGTTAAGCCGTTGGGCTCTTCCAAGAAATAAGTCAAAAAAAGGGGCCAGCAAGCGCCGGCCCCAACAGCTCTCCGAATCGAGAGGGGGATTCAGTGATGGGTCGCCTGACCCTTAACGAACATCTCCCGGGCGTGGGCAATGGTGTGCTCTGTCATGTCTACGCCGCCCAGCATTCTTGCCACTTCGCCGATTCTTCCCTGGTCATCCAGCGTTTCAATGCGTGAATACGTTGCGTCCTGTTCGGTGAATTTGCTGACGAACAGGTGCTGATGGCACTGAGCTGCCACCTGGGGCAAATGGGTAACGCACAATACCTGGCCATTGCTGCCCAGAGACCTGAGCAAGCGCCCGACCACTTCGGCCGTGCCGCCGCCAATACCGACATCCACTTCATCAAACACCAGTGTGGGCGTGGTGGAGGTCTGGGCGACCACCACCTGAATGGCAAGGCTGATGCGGGACAGTTCGCCGCCCGAGGCAACCTTGGCCAGTGGACGTGCGGGTTGCCCCGGATTGGCGCTGACCAGGAACTCGACGTCTTCCATTCCATGTGGGGCCGGCTCATCATTGTGGTTACGGCCCAGTTTGGTAACAAACTGGACGGCCGGCATGCTCAGCTGTGCAAGCTCCTGGGCAATGCGCTGATCCAGTTCCGCCGCCGCCTGCTCCCGTTTGGCCGTTAGTTGCCCGGCCAGTTCATCAAACCGTTTGCGCAGGGATTGCTGCTCTGCCTCAAGTTGCTCGAGGCTGCCTTCGCCGCCGTCCAGCTCTGCCAGTTCGTTCGACAGGCGTTGGTGCAGTTCCGGCAATTCCTCCGGTGTGATGCGGTGCTTTCGGGCCATTTGATAAATGGCGCTCAGGCGCTCCTCGACTTCGGCCAGCCGTGCGGGGTCTGCTTCGTAGTCTTCAACAAAGTGCCGAAGGTTGTCCCCGGCTTCTGAAATCTGGATCTGTGCTTCGGTCAGCATCTGGATGGTGTCAGCCAGTGCCGGCACCTCCACGGGCAGCTGCTCTAGTTGCTGAAGTGCCTGACGCACCAGATCGGCGGCACTGGTTTCGTCCTCAGTGCACAGCAGGGCAGCCTGATGGCTGCTATGCAGTACCGCGTCGGCCTGGCTCAGCTGCGCTTGTTCCTGTTCAAGGTTTTCCTGTTCGCCGTCGCCCAGTGCGAGCCGGTCCAGCTCCTCCACCTGGTACCGGAGCAGTTGCAGTTTTGCCTCCGCCTCGTCGGCGTTCTGGCGCCGCTGTTCCAGTTTCTGGCTGGTTCTATGCCAGGCTTTCCAGGCATCCCGGGTTTGCTCTGCCAGGTCTTCGGCGCCGGAGAATTCGTCCAGCAGCTTCCGATGAGTGTCTTTTTGCAGCAGTGACTGATGTTGGTGCTGGCTGTGAATGTCCATCAGCAGGCCGCCCAGATCCTTGAGCTGGGAGAGTGGGCAGGGCTGGCCATTAATAAACGCTTTTGAACGACCATCCTTGCTGATGGACCGGCGCAGGATGCAGTCGTCTTTGTCATCCAGTTCGTGTTCTTCCAGCCATTGCCGGGCAATCGGAATACGTGAGATGTCGAAGCTGGCGGTGATATCGGCTCGTTTTGCACCGTGGCGCACGGCACCGGCATCCGCTCGGCCGCCCATGGCCAGGCTGAGCGCATCCAGAACAATGGATTTGCCGGCGCCGGTTTCACCGGTCAGGGCCGTCATGCCTTTGCTGAAATGCAGGTCGACCCGTTCAGCGATGGCGTAGTTGGAGACCGTAAGTTGTGTGAGCATGCCGATAACCTCCGCTCAGGATTGGAGACTCTCTGAAAATTGTCTGGATACTGTTGATGTATACAGTTGCTGTGAATATATACAGGGTTTTTCCTGTTTGCAAATAATCGAATCGTGAAAATCTGAAAGAATGCATCGTTTGAGGTTGAAACCTGAGGGGCGGGCCCCATATCCGTTCGCAAAGTCGTATTTTCCTGCCTGTGCAAGGCGGGGCTCATTTAGCCGCAGGCCCTCGGGCCCAGGGAAAGTCATCAGGAGTTGTCATGAGTGCTGACGATAAGCGCAACGAACAAGTAGACGAGCTGAACGAGGCAGTAAACGCCGCAGAAGAGCAGGGCGAAGCAGAAGCCGCCGGTGCTGAAGAAGGTTCCGAACTGGAACGGCTGAAGGCGCAGTTGCAGGAATATCAGGACCAGGCGTTGAGAGCCCAGGCTGAGATGCAGAATGTGCGTCGTCGTGCCGAAATTGATGTGGAAAAGGCCCACAAGTTCGCTCTGGAAAAGTTTGTGAAAGAGCTTCTTCCGGTGGCAGACAGCCTTGAAAAGGCAGTGGAAAGTACTGAAGGTCATGAAAACGCCGGTGAGCTGGTTGGCTCTATTCGCGAAGGCGTGGAAATGACTTTGGGCCTGTTCATGAACGGGCTCAAGAAATTCAACGTTGAACAGGTGAACCCGGTGGGTGAACCGTTCGATCCGCAACAGCACGAGGCGATGTCTATGGTGCCCGCGCCAGATGCCGAGCCGAACAGTGTGGTTGCCGTGGTGCAGAAGGGCTACCTGCTGAACGGTCGCGTGGTTCGTCCCGCCATGGTGGTTGTGGCGAAGGCCGAAGATGCACCAAAAATCGATGAGCAGGCTTGAAAAGCCGATTAAAGCGCCAATATAGCGATTAAACAGCGACAGTCAGGGCAAAACTCCCTGGGACAGCATTCAGAAAGATTTGGAGTGATTCGATGAGCAAGATTATTGGTATCGACCTGGGAACGACCAACTCCTGTGTGGCCATCATGGATGGCGACAAGGTAAAGGTTATTGAAAACGCAGAGGGTGATCGTACTACTCCCTCCATTATCGCGTACACCGACGATAACGAGACCCTGGTTGGTCAGTCCGCCAAGCGCCAGGCGGTCACCAACCCCCATAACACCCTTTACGCCATCAAGCGACTGATCGGTCGTCGTTTTGAGGACGATGTGGTTCAGAAAGACATCAAGATGGTGCCTTACAAAATCTCCAAGGCCGACAACGGCGACGCCTGGGTTGAAGTGAAGGGCCAGAAGATGGCACCGCCCCAGATCTCTGCAGAAGTTCTGAAGAAAATGAAGAAGACTGCAGAAGACTACCTGGGCGAGAAGGTAACGGAAGCAGTTATCACCGTGCCGGCTTACTTCAACGACAGTCAGCGTCAGGCCACCAAAGACGCGGGCAAGATCGCCGGTCTGGAAGTGAAGCGTATCATCAACGAGCCGACCGCGGCTGCCCTGGCCTATGGTCTGGACAAGAAGAGCGGTGACCGCACAGTTGCTGTATACGATCTGGGTGGTGGTACTTTCGACCTCTCCATTATTGAAATTGCGGATGTCGACGGTGAGCATCAGTTCGAGGTTCTGGCCACCAACGGTGACACCTTCCTGGGTGGTGAAGACTTCGATCTGAAAGTCATCGAGTACCTGGCAGACCAGTTCAAGAAAGACAGTGGCATCGACCTGCGCGGCGATTCCCTGGCCATGCAGCGCCTGAAGGAAGCCGGTGAGAAAGCGAAGATCGAGCTGTCCAGCAGCCAGCAGACAGACGTGAACCTGCCATACATCACTGCAGATGCGTCTGGGCCGAAGCACATGAACGTGAAGCTGACCCGTGCCAAGCTGGAAAGCCTGGTGGAAGACCTGGTTAATCGCAGCCTAGAGCCCTGTAAAGTGGCCCTGCAGGACGCCGGCATGAAGGCTTCTGAAATCGACGAGGTTATCCTGGTTGGTGGTCAGACCCGTATGCCGCTCGTGCAGGAAAAGGTTAAAGAGTTCTTCGGCAAAGAAGCCCGTAAAGATGTGAACCCGGACGAAGCCGTGGCCATGGGTGCTGCCATCCAGGCGGCCGTTCTTTCCGGTGACGTGAAAGATGTGCTGCTGCTGGACGTAACCCCGCTGACCCTGGGTATCGAAACCATGGGTGGCGTGGCGACTCCGCTGATCGACAAGAACACCACCATCCCGACCAAGAAGTCGCAGACTTTCTCGACAGCGGATGACAACCAGACTGCGGTAACCATTCACGTAGTCCAGGGTGAGCGCAAGCAGGCTGCCCAGAACAAGTCTCTGGGCCGTTTCGACCTGGCTGACATCCCGCCGGCCGCTCGCGGTGTGCCGCAGATCGAAGTAACCTTCGACATCGATGCCAACGGTATCCTCAACGTGTCTGCCAAAGACAAGGCGACCGGCAAGGAGCAGTCCATCGTGATCAAGGCCTCTTCTGGTCTGAACGATGATGAGATCGAGAAGATGGTTCGCGATGCCGAGGCCAACGCCGAGGAAGATCGCAAGTTCGAAGAGCTGGTTCAGGTCCGTAACCAGGGTGATGCCATGGTTCACGCCGTGCGCAAGACCCTCACCGAAGCCGGCGACAAGGTTTCTGACAGTGAAAAGGAGTCTATCGAGGCGGCTATCAAGGATCTGGAAGAAGCCCTGACCGGCTCTGACAAGGAAGCCATCGAAACCAAGACTCAGAAACTGACCGAAGTGTCCTCCGAGCTGGCACAGAAGATGTACGCGGATCAGGCAGATCAGGCTCAGCAGGCTGGCGGGCAGGAAGGTGCCCAGTCCCAGGCGGCTGACGATGCGGTGGACGCCGAGTTCGAAGAAGTCAAAGACGACGACAAGAAGTAAATCCTCAGTACATCAGGTAGTTGGAAAACGCGGGGGTAAGCCCCGCGTTTTCCGCGTTATAGCAACAGGGTTTTAAGCATGGCCAAGCGCGATTATTACGAAGTACTCGGGGTCTCCCGGGACGCGGACGAGAAGGACATAAAGCGGGCTTACCGAAAGCTTGCGATGAAATACCATCCGGACCGTAACCCGGACGACAAAGACGCCGAGAACAAGTTCAAGGAGGCCAGCGAAGCCTACGAAATTCTTGCCGATGGCAGCAAGCGTGCGGCCTACGACCAGTTTGGTCATGCCGGCGTGGATGGCCAGGCCGGCGGTGGCTTTGGCGGAGGTGGTGCCAGCTTCTCCGATATCTTTGGTGATGTCTTCGGTGACATTTTCGGTGGCGGTGGCCGGGGCCGCAACACTCGCGGTTCCGACCTGCGCTACACCCTGGAAATCGATCTGGAAGAAGCCGTCAAAGGCAAAACCGTAAAGATCAATATTCCTGGCCACAAAGAGTGTGAAGCCTGCGACGGCAGCGGTGCTGAAAAAGGTTCCCGTCCGGAAACCTGTGGAACCTGCCAGGGTATGGGGCAGGTTCGCATGCAGCAGGGTTTCTTCACCGTGCAGCAGGCATGCCCGACCTGCCGGGGCTCCGGTCAGGTCATCAAGAATCCCTGTAAAGTGTGCCACGGCCAGGGCCGCGTGAGGCAGGAAAAAACCCTGTCTGTGAAAGTGCCGCCCGGTGTGGATACCGGAGATCGGATCCGTCTCTCAGGAGAGGGCGAAATGGGCGTTGACGGTGGTCCGCCAGGTGATCTGTATGTGCAGATCGCCGTGCGCGAGCATTCCATCTTCACCCGTGATGGTCGCAACCTGTACTGCGAAGTGCCCATCAGCATCGTCGACGCAGCGCTGGGCGGGGAACTGGAAGTGCCGACCCTGGACGGCCGGGTCAAGCTCAAGATCCCGCCGGAAACCCAGACCGGTAAACTCTTCCGCCTGCGCAACAAAGGCGTCAGCCCCGTCCGCGGTGGCCCCGCCGGCGACCTGCTGTGCCGTGTGATGGTGGAAACGCCGGTCAACTTGACCAAGCGCCAGAAAGAATTGTTGGAAGAGTTCCAGGAAACCCTGGATGGTAACAACGGCACCCATCACGCTCCGAAGAAAACCTCCTGGTTTGAAGGTGTAAAAAGTTTCTTCGACGAAATGAAATTCTGAGGGCAGAACAGATGCGGGTAGCAATCATCGGCGCCGCCGGGCGCATGGGCAAAGTACTGATCGAAGCCGTAGACGGCACCGAAGGCCTCGAGCTTGGCGCTGCCATTGTAGAGCCGGGCAGCAGCCTGATCGGCGCGGACGCCGGCGAAATGACCGGCATCGGCAAAACCGGAATCAAAATGGCCGGCAGCCTCGAGGACGTCAAAGACGACTTCGACGTGCTGGTGGATTTCACCTTTCCGGACCTCACCCTGGAAAACGCCAGGTTCTGCAGCGCCAACGGCAAAATGATCGTCATCGGCACCACCGGCATGACCGACGCCGAAAAACAACAGCTCGCCCTGGCCGCCGAATCCACCCCCGTGGTCTTCGCCCCCAACATGAGCGTTGGCGTCAACGTCGTCCTCAACCTGCTGCGCACTGCCGCAGCTACCCTGGGTGACGACTACGACGTAGAAATCATCGAAGCCCACCACCGCCACAAAAAAGACGCCCCCTCCGGCACCGCTCTGCGCATGGGTGAAGTCGTAGCTGACGCCCTCGGCCGCGACCTGAAAGAATGTGCAGTCTACGGCCGAGAAGGCTTCACCGGCGAACGCACCCGCAAGGAAATCGGCTTCGAAACCATTCGTGCCGGCGATGTGGTGGGCGATCACACCGTTCTGTTCGCCACCGAGGGCGAACGCATCGAAATCACCCACAAGGCCAGCAGCCGGATGACCTTTGCCAAGGGGGCTATGCGAGCCGCACTCTGGCTGAAAGGGAAGGCCGCTGGGCTGTATGACATGCAGGATGTCTTGAATCTGAAGGGCTGAATGTCCTCGTGAAAAGTTGACCTCGAGTGAAAGGCTGTGGAGCAGCGGACTTTGAGGCAGGAGGGCTGGATCGCCTTCCCGAAAATCTCGGAGGCCATGGATGGCCGGAGCGAAGCGCACAGGGATATGCTCGTAGCGTTTTTCGGGAAGGCGATCCAGCCCTCCTGCCGGACAACCGCCATACTCCCGGCAAGAATTCGACGTGGACAGAAAACGCCAAAATAGCTTACAATAAGGCGATTTGACTGCACCAAGCGTACCTTTGAAAAGTTTATAAGAAAGCGGGACCGGGTTTTTTACCTTGTCTCGCTTTTTTGCAACCTGAATTTGCGCTTGCGTTCCTGTTCGTGACGAACTTACGCCACTCGATGAGGATACAAGCCTTGAGCACACCAGCAATCCTTGCACTCGCAGACGGAAGCCTCTTCTACGGCACCGCCATCGGCGCAGACGGAGAAACCAGCGGCGAAGTAGTGTTCAACACTGCCATGACCGGTTACCAGGAAATCTTGACCGACCCGTCCTACTCCCGCCAGATCGTTACCCTGACGTATCCGCACATTGGCAACACCGGTGTAAACGAAGAAGACGTAGAATCCGACCGCATCCACGCATCTGGTCTGATCATCCGCGATCTGCCCCTGGTCGCTAGCAGCTGGCGTAACCAGCAGAGCCTGGGCGAGTACCTGCGAAGTAACAACATTGTTGGCATTGCAGACATCGACACCCGCCGCCTGACCCGCATCCTGCGTGACAAAGGCTCCCAGAACGGTGCCATCATTGCTGGCGAGAACGCCACCGCCGAGCGCGCCCTGGAACTGGCGAAAGCCTTCCCAGGCCTCAAGGGCATGGATCTGGCCAAAGAAGTCACCAGCGGGAAATCCTATCAGTGGAGCCAGACCGAGTGGGATATCACAGACGGTTACGGTGACCAGGCCGCCGCCAAATTCAAGGTCGTTGCCTGGGACTACGGTGTGAAGTTCAACATCCTGCGCATGCTCGCCGCCCGTGGCTGCGACATCACCGTGGTGCCTGCGCAAACCCCGGCCTCGGAAGTGCTGGCCATGAATCCCGACGGCATCTTCCTGTCCAACGGCCCCGGCGACCCCGAGCCGTGCGACTACGCTATCACGGCTATCCAGCAAGTGCTGGAAACCGAAATCCCGGTGTTCGGCATCTGCCTGGGCCACCAGTTGCTGGCTCTGGCCAGTGGCGCCAAAACCATGAAAATGGGCCACGGCCACCACGGCGCCAACCACCCGGTGCAGGATATTGCCAAAGGCACCGTGATGATTACCAGCCAGAACCATGGGTTTGCGGTAGACGAAGCAACCCTGCCGGCTAATGTTGAAGCCACCCACAAGTCGCTGTTTGACGGCACGCTGCAGGGTATTCGCCGCACCGACAAGCCGGCTTACAGCTTCCAGGGTCACCCGGAAGCCAGCCCGGGCCCCCATGATGTGGCGCCCCTGTTCGACGAGTTTATCCAGCTGATGGAAGCGCGATCTGCCTGAGGGCAAGGCCATCCTAGATAGCTCACTGGCGCATCGTACGCGCTGAAAGAATTCAAAAGTTGCTGACAGGTTTACCGAGACATGCCAAAACGTACAGACATCCAAAATATCCTGATCCTGGGCGCAGGTCCCATCGTGATCGGGCAGGCGTGCGAATTCGATTACTCCGGGGCCCAGGCCTGTAAGGCGCTGCGTGAAGAGGGTTACCGGGTTATCCTGGTGAACTCCAACCCGGCCACCATCATGACCGACCCGGCCATGGCCGATGCCACCTACATCGAGCCCATCACCTGGAAGACGGTCGAAAAGATCATCGAGAAAGAAAAACCGGACGCCCTGCTGCCCACCATGGGTGGCCAGACCGCACTGAACTGCGCTCTGGACCTGGAAAAGCATGGTGTATTGGAGAAGCATGGCGTCGAAATGATCGGTGCTAATGCCGACACCATCGACAAAGCCGAAGATCGCGACCGTTTCGACAAGGCCATGAGAAAAATCGGCCTGGAATGCCCGCGCGCAACCATCGTTCACTCCATGGCCGAAGCCTGGGCGGCGTCCGAAGACATCGGCTTTCCGTGTATCATCCGCCCGTCCTTCACCATGGGTGGCTCAGGCGGCGGTATTGCCTACAACAAGGATGAATTCGAGGAAATCTGCACCCGTGGCCTCGACTTGTCCCCGACCAACGAGCTGCTGATTGACGAGTCCCTGATCGGTTGGAAAGAGTACGAGATGGAAGTTGTTCGCGACAGGAACGACAACTGTATCATCGTCTGCTCCATCGAAAACTTCGATGCCATGGGCGTGCATACCGGTGACTCCATCACCGTAGCACCGGCCCAGACCCTCACTGACAAGGAATACCAGATCATGCGGAACGCCTCGCTGGCGGTACTGCGTGAAATCGGTGTCGAAACCGGCGGTTCCAACGTGCAGTTCGGCATCAACCCGGACACCGGCCGCATGGTGGTGATCGAGATGAACCCGCGGGTGTCCCGTTCCTCGGCCCTGGCCTCCAAGGCCACCGGCTTCCCGATTGCCAAAGTGGCGGCCAAGCTGGCGATTGGCTATACCCTCGATGAACTGCAGAACGAAATCACCGGTGGTGTGACCCCGGCCTCGTTCGAGCCGAGCATCGATTATGTAGTCACCAAAATCCCGCGCTTTACCTTTGAGAAGTTCCCCCAGGCCGACGCTCGCCTGACCACCCAGATGAAGTCTGTTGGCGAAGTTATGGCCATTGGCCGCACCTTCCAGGAGTCCATGCAGAAGGCGCTACGCGGGCTGGAAGTGGGTTCTGAAGGTTTTGATGAGAAATTGGATGACCTGGATTCCGAGAATTCTCGGGAAACCCTGACCCGGGAACTGAACGTGCCGGGCGCTGACCGTGTCTGGTACATCGGTGACGCATTCCGTGCCGGCATGACCGTGGAAGAAGTGTTCCAGCACACTAAGGTCGACCCCTGGTATCTGGTGCAGATTGAGGACATTATCCGGGAAGAGCAAGCCCTGAAGTCTGCCGGCAAGGCCGACATTGATCAGGCCACCCTATTCCGCCTCAAGCGCAAGGGCTTCTCCGACGCCCGCCTGGCCAAACTGCTGGGCATTTCCGAGGTGAGCCTGCGCAAACTGCGTCACGATCTGGGCATCCGCCCGGTGTACAAGCGTGTAGACACCTGCGCCGCCGAGTTTGCCTCAGACACCGCCTACATGTACTCCACCTATGAGGAAGAGTGCGAGGCAGATGCCAGTGATCGCGAGAAAATCGTGGTGATCGGTGGTGGCCCGAACCGCATCGGCCAGGGCATCGAGTTCGATTACTGCTGTGTGCACGCGGCTCTGGCCATGCGTGAAGACGGCTATGAAACCATCATGATCAACTGTAACCCGGAGACCGTGTCCACCGATTACGACACCTCCGACCGGTTGTATTTTGAGCCGATCACCCTGGAAGACGTGCTGGAAATCATCCACGTTGAGAAACCCAAGGGCGTGATCGTGCAATACGGCGGCCAGACCCCGCTGAAACTGGCTCGTGGTCTCGAGGCGGCCGGTGTGCCCATTATCGGCACCAGCCCGGATGCCATTGACCGTGCCGAAGACCGTGAACGTTTCCAGCAGATGATCCAGCGCCTGGGGCTGAAACAGCCGGAAAACGCCACCGTACGCAGTCACGAGGAAGGTATCCTGGCGGCCCGCGAAATCGGCTACCCGCTGGTGGTGCGCCCGTCCTACGTACTGGGTGGGCGGGCGATGGAAATCGTCTATGACGAAACCGAGCTGGTACGTTACATGCGTAACGCGGTGCTGGTGTCCAATGATAGTCCGGTGTTGCTGGACCACTTCCTGAATGCCGCCGTTGAAGTAGACATTGATGCTATCTGCGACGGCACAGATGTGGTCATTGGTGGCATCATGCAGCACATTGAGCAGGCCGGTGTTCACTCCGGTGACTCCGCTTGTTCGCTGCCGCCATACAGCCTGCCTAAAGAGGTGCAGGATGAAATGCGCGAAGCGGTCAGGAAGATGGCCATCGAGCTGGACGTTATCGGCCTGATGAACGTGCAGCTGGCGTGGCAGGATGGCGAAATCTACGTGATTGAGGTCAACCCCCGCGCCTCCCGTACCGTGCCCTTTGTCTCCAAGGCCATTGGTGTGTCCCTGGCGGCAGTGGCGGCCCGGGTAATGTCCGGCAAGACCCTGAAAGAACTGAACTTCACCCAGGAAATCGTGCCGACTTACTATGCGGTAAAAGAATCGGTATTCCCGTTCAACAAGTTCCCGGCGGTAGATCCGATCCTTGGGCCGGAAATGAAGTCCACCGGTGAGGTGATGGGCCTGGGCGACAGCTTCGACGAAGCCTTTGCCAAGGCGGCTCTGGCCATCGGTGAGCGCCTGCCTGCCCAGGGTACCGCGTTCATGTCTGTGCGGGATGTCGACAAGCCCGGTGCGGCGAAGGTGGCTCGTGACCTGGTTGAGGCCGGGTTCAAAGTGATTGCCACCACTGGCACTGCCAAGGCGCTGGAAGCCGAAGGTGTTGCCGTGGAGCGGGTAAACAAGGTTCGCGAGGGTCGCCCGCACATTGTTGACGCCATCAAGAATGGTCAGGTCCAGCTGATTATCAATACCACTGAAGGTCGCAAGGCGATTTCCGACTCGGCCCAGATTCGCCAGTCCGCCCTGCAGACCAAGGTGACCTACACAACCACACTGGCAGGCGGCGAAGCCTTCTGTCGGGCTATCAAATTTGGCCCGGAGCGCACAGTACGTCGCCTCCAGGATCTTCACGCAGGAAAGTAAGACTATGGCTGACAGAGTACCCATGACCAAGGCGGGCGAAGCCCGCCTGCGCGAGGAGCTGAAAAAGCTGAAGTCCGAAGATCGCCCCCGGGTGATTCAGGCAATCGCCGACGCCCGTGAGCACGGTGATCTCAAGGAGAATGCTGAGTACCATGCTGCCCGTGAGCAGCAAAGCTTCATTGAAGGCCGGATTCAGGAAATTGAAGGCAAGTTGTCCGTAGCCCAGGTGATTGATGTGACCACCATGGAGAACACCGGCAAGGTGATCTTCGGCACCACGGTACACCTGGTGAACATGGACACCGACGAAGAGGTTAAATACCAGATCGTTGGCGAAGACGAAGCCGACATCAAGGCCGGCAAGCTGTCCGTATCCTCACCGATTGCCCGTGCGCTGGTAGGCAAGAACGAAGGCGACGTAGTCGCTATCCGCATCCCCTCCGGCACCGTAGAATACGAAATCTCCGAAGTAGAATACATCTAGCATCAAAGGGTCTGTCCTACGGGTCTGTCCCCCAGGGTCTGTCCCCCAGGGTCTGTCCCCGAACGGGGACTGACCCCCTTTTACCCCGCCGATCTCCTAACCAAAAACTAAAAAGCCGCACTCCCCAGCGCGGCTTTTTAGTATCAGTGGCTTATGATTATTTGTTTCTAAGCAAGTTAGACAACTTCGGATTAGGTTTCTTAGCCCGCCGCAGAATCACCGCAATCTTACCAATCGTCTGCACCAGCTCGGCCCCAGAGCTCTCGCACAACGCCTGAATCGCTTCCTGGCGCGCCTCGCGATCAGTGCTGGCCACCTTGATCTTGATCAGCTCATGATCATTCAGGGCGCGCTCAAGCTCATCCTGCAAGCCCTCATACAGGCCTTTATCGCCAACAATAATGACGGGCTTCAGATTGTGGGCAATCGCCCGGTATTCCCGGCGCTGTTCCGGTGAAAGACTCATGATGTAATCTCTTTATCGGTGCAATTAACAAAAGGTCAGCGGCGAAACGGCTGACGACGTCGTATAATTTCGCAATTGTAACAGATAGATTCCCGCTAAAAATGGTCGTAATCACCTACAATCGCGCCCACTGGCGCGGTGCACAGCGGGATGACGGGTCCTGGCGCCCTGTCGGTTGTCGGCCGGAACCTTCCTGTGCGGTCAGGGTCAAAGGTTTCACGAAATCTCCAGGGGGTGCTGGTTACAGTCCTCAGATTGTGTTTTTGCCGGGTCAATCAGCGGGTCTGTGGTCGATACGGATGGGCCGTTTCTGGTGGACAGGCGTACAATTGGTGTAAGGTGTCGGAAAAGGGTTGGCGGCCACGTGGCTACAGCCCCGCAATTCACAGGTGATGATCCTTGAACGATATGGCAAAAAATCTGGTTCTCTGGCTAATCATAGCCGCCGTGCTGTTGATGGTGTTTCAGAATTTCTCTCCCACCACCACCGGCCAACAAGTCAACTATTCCCAGTTTGTGGAGATGGTCCAGCAGGGCCAGGTCCGGCAAGTGACCATTGATGGTCTTCAGGTGCAGGGTGTCCGTGGTGACGGTTCCCAGTTCCAGACCATTCGCCCGCAGGTCTCTGACAACAAACTTATGGATGATCTGCTCGCCAATAGCGTCGAAGTGATCGGCAAGGAGCCTGAGCGCCAGAGCCTGTGGACGCAGTTGCTGGTGGCCGCGTTTCCGATTCTGATCATTATTGCGTTGTTCGTATTCTTCATGCGCCAGATGCAGGGCGGTGGCGGCGGCAAAGGCCCCATGTCCTTTGGCAAGAGTAAGGCACGCTTACTCAGTGAAGACCAGATCAAAACCACCTTTGGCGATGTCGCCGGTGTTGATGAAGCGAAGGAAGACGTTAAAGAACTGGTCGACTTCCTGCGTGACCCGAGTAAATTCCAGCGACTGGGTGGCCGCATTCCGAAAGGCGTGTTGATGGTGGGCCCTCCGGGTACTGGTAAGACGCTGCTGGCAAAAGCCATCGCCGGTGAAGCGAAAGTGCCGTTTTTCTCCATCTCCGGTTCTGACTTCGTAGAGATGTTTGTGGGCGTGGGTGCTTCCCGTGTTCGTGACATGTTCGAGCAGGCCAAGAAGCAAAGCCCTTGTATCATTTTTATCGATGAGATTGATGCGGTTGGTCGCCATCGTGGCGCCGGCATGGGCGGTGGCCACGACGAGCGTGAACAGACCCTGAACCAGCTGTTGGTTGAGATGGACGGTTTTGAAGGCAACGAAGGCGTCATCGTGATCGCTGCTACCAACCGTCCGGACGTTCTGGACCCTGCGCTGCTGCGCCCGGGTCGCTTTGACCGTCAGGTGGTGGTGAGCCTGCCGGACATTCTTGGTCGAGAGCAGATTCTTAAGGTGCACATGAAGAAAGTGCCCCTGGCCGACGGTATTGATCCGGCAGTTATTGCCCGTGGTACGCCTGGTTTCTCCGGTGCTGACCTCGCTAACCTGGTGAACGAGGCGGCCCTTTTCGCGGCGCGTCGTAACCAGCGTCTGGTTTCCATGGAAGAGCTGGAACTGGCGAAAGACAAAATCATGATGGGCGCCGAGCGCAAATCCATGGTGATGAGCGAGAAAGAAAAACGGAACACCGCGTATCACGAGTCTGGCCATGCCATTGTTGGTCGCCTGGTGCCTGAACATGATCCTGTCTATAAGGTCAGTATCATTCCCCGGGGGCGCGCTCTGGGGGTGACCATGTTCTTGCCGGAAGAGGACAAGTACAGTCACTCCAAGCGCTACCTGACCAGCTCAATCTGCAGTCTGTTCGGTGGCCGAATTGCCGAAGAGCTGACGCTTGGCTTTGACGGTGTGACGACTGGCGCCTCCAACGACATCGAGCGTGCCACCAGCCTGGCCCGCAACATGGTCACCAAGTGGGGGTTGTCGGAAAAGTTGGGTCCCCTGCAGTACGATACCGACAGCGAAGAGCCGTTCTTGGGTCGTTCTGCCGGCCAGTCGCACTCCCATCACTCTCCGGAGACCGCCCAGAGGATTGATGAGGAAGTTCGAAATATCATTGATGAGTGTTATGCCACGGCCAAGCAGATCCTGATTGAGAACCGTGACAAACTGGACCTGATGGCTGAGGCCCTGATGAAGTACGAGACCATTGATCGCTACCAGATCGATGACATCATGGCAGGCAAAGAGCCGCGGCCCCCGAAAAACTGGGGCGATAGCGGTCCCACCGGCGGAGTGAAGGCTGAAGAGCCCGCTCCGGAGCCCCGGTCATCGGATGACGGGCGTCAGCCCGGAGTAGGCAGGCCCGCCGGCGAGCACTGATCGCACGCGCAAGGCCTAGTCAAATACAGCGCCGCCCGGCCTCCGGGCGGCGTTTGTTTTTGTTACCCCTGAACAGAAAACTTCGGAATACCTGCTATGAAAATGAATTTTGCTGGCCGTTCGGTAGACCTGTCCCGCTGCCAGGTGATGGGGATTCTCAATGTCACGCCCGATTCCTTTTCTGATGGTGGTCGTTTCAATACCGCCGATGCCGCGCTCGTTCGCGCCAGGACCATGGTCGAAGACGGCGCCTCGTTTATTGATGTTGGCGGTGAATCAACCCGGCCCGGCGCCGCACCAGTGTCAACCCAGGAAGAGCTGGACCGGGTTTGCCCTGTGGTGGAGGCCATTGCCCGAGAGCTGGATACGGTGATTTCAGTGGATACCAGCAACCCCGTGGTGATGGCGGAAGTGGTCAGTCTCGGTGCCGGTTTAATCAACGATGTGCGGGCGCTCCAGCGAGAGGGTGCACCGGAAGTGGCGGCCAAAGCCGGCGTACCCGTCTGCATCATGCACATCCAGGGTGAGCCGGACACCATGCAGGATAATCCCCGATACCATAACGTTCGGCGCGACGTGAGTTCGTTTCTGACCGAACGGATGCGGGTGGTAGAAAAAGCCGGCGTGCGGCAGGAAAACATCATCCTGGACCCGGGATTTGGCTTCGGGAAAACCGTTGAGCACAACATCCAGTTGTTGGCGACTCTGGAGCAGTTGCATTTGCTGGGGCATCCGTTGTTGATCGGGGTGTCCCGGAAATCCATGCTCGGAGCGATTACCGGCCGAGACGTCAACGAAAGGTTGCCGGCAAGCCTCGCTGCCGCGACAATATCCGCCATGAAAGGCGCAAGCATCCTCAGGGTGCATGATGTGCGGGAGACGGTGGACGCCGTCAAGGTCGTGACGGCAGTTAAGGAGGCAATCTGATGTCCCAGCGCAAGTATTTTGGAACCGACGGAATCCGGGGGAGAGTGGGCGAAAGTCCGATTACCCCGGAGTTTATGTTGCACCTTGGGTGGGCAGCAGGCCAGGCATTCAAGAGGCAGGGCCAGCGAAACAGCGTACTGATTGGAAAGGATACCCGCTTGTCAGGTTACATGTTTGAATCCGCACTTGAGGCGGGATTGTCTGCTGCGGGGGTGGATGTGAAGTTGCTTGGCCCGATGCCGACGCCGGCCATTGCCTACCTGACCCGAACGTTTCGGGCATCTGCAGGCATTGTGATCAGTGCCTCTCATAACCCGCACCACGACAACGGCATCAAGTTCTTCTCGGCTAACGGCACCAAGCTCGATGACGCCCTGGAGGCTGAGATCGAGCGCTGGCTCGAGCAGCCGATTCAGGTGTGCGAGCCCAATGAGCTGGGCAAGGCAAGCCGTGTCGACGACGCTCCGGGCCGGTACGTGGAGTTCTGCAAGAGTACGGTGCCCAATGAGTTTACCCTCGATGGACTGCATATCGTGCTCGACTGTGCCCATGGCGCCACATACCACGTTGCCCCCAAGGTGTTTAAAGAGCTCGGAGCCAGGGTTTCGGTGATTGGCGCAGAACCGGACGGGCTGAATATCAATCTCAATGTGGGGTCGACCCACCTGGATGCTCTGAAACAAACCGTTGCGGATAAGCAGGCTGATCTGGGCATTGCTTTCGATGGCGATGGCGACCGTGTGCTGATGGTCGACCGGGATGGCTCCGAGGTGGATGGAGACGAATTGCTGTTTATTCTGGCCTCCCAGCGTCATGCTGAAGGTCGGTTGAACGGTGGCGTGGTTGGAACCCTGATGACCAATCTGGGGGTTGAGCTGGCGCTGCGCGAGATTGGCATCGAATTCGAGCGTGCCAATGTGGGTGACCGTTATGTGATGGAGCGGTTGCTGGCCAACAACTGGATTATTGGCGGAGAAGGTTCCGGCCATATGGTGATTCGTGACTGCACCAGTACCGGCGACGGTATTGTCTCTGCGTTGCAGGTGCTGTTGGCGATTCGCCGGTCTGGCAAGACCCTGGGAGAGCTACGTCAGGGTATGGCCAAGTTGCCCCAGACGATGGTGAATGTGCGGGTGGCCCAGCGATTTGATCCGCTCAGCCGGTCAGACATCGTTGAGGCGATGCGCAGGGCAGAGGCTGAACTGGGCGAGGCCGGCAGAATCCTGTTGCGGGCGTCGGGAACGGAGCCCCTGATTCGAGTGATGGCAGAAGGTCAGAATGCCGATGACATTGCCCGGGTTGCCGAGCAGCTGGCCCTCGTCGTGGAGCGTTCAACACCCTGATTTTGTGGAATAGGGCGGGTTGTGCGAGACAAATGTCTGCTGTATAGTTCGCCCTCCCTCAGGTCGGGACGATTGAGATTTGGTATGCGTCGCAAGATCGTAGCTGGAAACTGGAAGATGAACGGGTCGAAAGACCTGGTGCAGCAGCTGGTCGGTCAGGTCCGCGAGCAGGTTGCCAGTCTTGATGCCAGGGCAGAGGTGGTTATCATACCTCCTGCCCTTTATGTTGACTCTGTGGTTGCGCTTTGTGGCTCTGAACTGATTGCTGGCGTGCAGAACGTCAGCCAGTGGCAGTCAGGGGCATACACTGGTGAAGTGTCCTCTGACATGGCGAAAGATCTGGGGTGTCAGTACGCCCTGGTTGGTCATTCCGAGCGTCGCCAGTTGTTTGGTGAGTCCGACGAAGTGGTTGCCAGGAAGATCGAGCG
Source organism: Marinobacter sp. NSM (assembly GCF_052380025.1). Classification (NCBI taxonomy): domain Bacteria; kingdom Pseudomonadati; phylum Pseudomonadota; class Gammaproteobacteria; order Pseudomonadales; family Marinobacteraceae; genus Marinobacter; species Marinobacter sp. NSM. The sequence goes on along the minus strand of NZ_JBQTCK010000003.1, from coordinate 188,360 downwards.
TGTTCTGGCATCCGGGCTGACGGCAGTACTTTGCGTCGGTGAAACTCTGGAAGAACGCGAGGCCGGTTCGGCTGAGCGGGTAGTGGCCAGCCAGGTTCAGCAAGGTCTGGCGTCGGTGGCTGGTGACCAGTGGTCGAAAATTGTGGTTGCCTACGAGCCGGTATGGGCGATAGGCACTGGAAAGACGGCGACTGCAGAAGATGCCCAGGCCATGCACGCGGATATTCGCCGGGTGCTTGCAGAGATGGGTGCGCCGTCTGAGACGATTTCAGTACTTTACGGCGGCAGTGTAAAAGCGGATAATGCGGCCGCTCTGTTTGCAGAGCCCGATATTGATGGCGGTCTTATAGGTGGTGCTTCCCTTAAGGCTGAAGATTTTGTAAGTATCTGCCGTGCGTTTCCGGTGGGTGCGTAAGCCAAAACGTTTACGAGAGTCTGTATGGATTGGATGGAAACACTGGTAGTCGTTGTTCACGTCGTGATCGCCGTGGCTCTGGTGGGTTTGGTCCTTATCCAGCAGGGTAAGGGTGCAGATGCCGGTGCTGCTTTCGGTGGCGGTGCGTCCCAGACCGTGTTCGGTAGTCAGGGTAGTGGTAGCTTTCTGACCCGTCTGACCACGTTTATGGCGGTTGTGTTTTTTGTGACGAGTTTTTCGCTGGCAATCTTCGCCAAGCAGCGTGCTGAAGTGGCAGGTGAGGCCGGGATTCCGACAGTTCAGGAATCCCGTCAGGCGCCGGCTGAAGCTGCGCCGAGTATCGAAGAATCTGCAGGTGGCGAAAGCGAGGGTGGGGAGTCTCAGCTCCCTGACCTCGAGTAAAGAATGATGCCCGGGTGGTGAAACTGGTAGACACGCCATCTTGAGGGGGTGGTAGCGAAAGCTGTGCCGGTTCGAGTCCGGCCCCGGGCACCATATTTGAGTAAGACGGCTTGGAAGTTCCAGGCCGTTTTTTTTGGTCAGTCCTTGACCAGTCTGCGCGGCGTCTCTATACTCCGGCGGATATTGGACCTTGCAACGGCGTTGTGGTGTCCAGGCAGGCCAGGTGTCTGTCGGCAGAGGGCAGAGTTGGGTTAGCTTTCTGCGAATTCTTGCAACAAAAGGCCCCATTCATAGGGGCTTTTTGATTAAGGGGCCTGGCGCAAAGGGCCCTGGTGCATAAAAAGGGCTGATCAACAGCCCTTTTTTTGTTTTTGTAGTCCGAAAATCTGAATACGGAGGCGGCGACTCTTGTCAGCCAAGCTTAAACAACTGGAAGACATTCTGCGCCCGGTAGTGGAAGGGCTCGGGTATGAATTCTGGGGTATCGAATACCGTTCCCGGGGCTATCAGTCCATGCTTCGGGTGTTTATTGATGATGCGGAAAATGGCATCAGCATTGAAGACTGCGAGAAAGTCAGCCGTCAGATAAGCGGCGTGATGGATGTGGAAGACCCCATCCAAAGTGAATACACCCTTGAGGTGTCGTCGCCGGGTATGGACCGGCCGCTGTTTCGTCTCGAGCAGTATCAGGAATTCGTTGGCCATCAGGTTCAGATCAAGCTGCGCATGGCGTTTGAAGGCCGGCGCAAATTTACTGGCCTGATCAAAGGTATAGAGGGCGATGAAGTCATCGTGGTTGTTGATGACCACGAATACTTGTTGCCTTTTGACAGTATTGAAAAGGCCAACATCGTACCGGTTTTTGAATGACCCATTCGAACAAGACTGTGGATGCATCGATTATATTGAGGGCAGGGCAATCCAATGAGTAAAGAGATCTTGCTGGTAGTAGAATCCGTCTCGAACGAGAAAGGTGTCGAGAAAGACGTGATTTTCGAGGCGATCGAGCTGGCGCTCGCGACCGCTGCCAAGAAGCGTTATGAAGACGAAGAAGCGGACATCCGGGTTGCCATTGACCGCCGCACCGGAGAGTACGAGACCTTCCGCCGCTGGTTGGTAGTGGACAACGACGCCGTTCCTGCGCTGGGTACAGAACTTACCTTCCAGGAAGCCGAAGAAATCAGTCCAGACCTGAAGCCGGGCGACATCCACGAAGAGAAAGTGGAATCAGTCGCCTTTGGCCGTATCGGCGCCCAGGCTGCCAAGCAGATTATTTTCCAGAAGGTTCGCGAAGCCGAGCGCATGAAGATCGTCGACAGCTACCGCGACCGCGTTGGCGAGCTGGTTTCCGGAACGGTCAAGAAGGTGACACGGGACAACGTGATTGTGGATCTGGGTGGTAATGCCGAAGCACTTCTGCCCCGTGAGCATCTGATTCCCCGGGAAACCTTCCGCATGGGCGACCGCGTGCGTTCCCTGTTGCTGGAGATTCGCACCGATCATCGGGGCCCGCAGCTGATCCTGAGCCGTACCGACGCGCAGATGCTGATTGAGCTGTTCCGCATTGAAGTGCCGGAGATTGCCGAGGACCTGATTGAGATCCGTGGTGCAGCCCGTGATCCCGGCTCCCGCGCCAAGATTGCCGTGAAGACCAACGATCGCCGTATTGATCCGGTGGGTGCCTGCGTGGGTATGCGGGGCTCCCGTGTCCAGGCCGTGTCCAACGAGCTGGGCGGCGAGCGCGTTGATATTGTGCTGTGGGACGACAACCCGGCCCAGTTGGTCATCAACGCCATGGCGCCGGCCGAGGTTGCCTCCATCGTGATGGATGAAGACCGCCACACCATGGATGTTGCCGTCGCCGAAGACAATCTGGCCCAGGCCATCGGCCGTAACGGCCAGAACGTTCGTCTGGCCACCGAGCTGACCGGTTGGACTTTGAACGTAATGACCGAGGAAGAAGCCGGCGAGCGCCAGGAGCAGGAATACTCTCGCCTGGTTGAGCACTTTACCGCGCACCTGGACGTTGACGAGGAATTTGCCGGTGTCCTGATCGACGAAGGCTTTACCTCGATTGAGGAAGTGGCGTACGTGCCGATGGAAGAAATGCTAGCCATCGATGGCTTTGACGAGGAAACCGTCACAGAGCTGCGCCGTCGTGCCAAAGACGTCCTGTTGAACCAGGCGTTGGCGAGTGAAGAGGCCCTGGAGGGCGCGGAGCCCGCAGAAGATCTTCTCAACATGGACGGTATGGACCGTTCACTGGCGTTCAAACTCGCCGGTATGGGCGTGCGTACGATGGAAGATCTGGCTGAGCAGTCAATTGACGAACTGCTCGAAATTGAAGGTATGGATGAAGAGCGTGCTGGTCAGCTGATCATGACCGCGCGTGCCCCCTGGTTTGAAGACCAGGCCTGATTCGGGAGAGGAGGACCAGTATGGCTGATGTAACGGTAAAACAACTGGCCGCAGATGTAGGCGCTCCCGTGGATCGTTTGCTGAAGCAGATCGTGGAAGCGGGCCTGAAAGCCCGCAGTGAGAACGACGCTGTCACCAGTGATGAGAAGCAGCAGTTGCTGACCTATCTGAGAAAGACCCACGGTGAAGCTCAGGCAGAGCCGAACAAGATCACCCTTAAGCGGAAAACCACCACCACGTTGAAGGCCGGTAAGGCAAAAACCGTGAACGTGGAAGTGCGCAAGCGCCGCACCTATATCAAACGTGCGGAACTGCAGCCGGAACCAGAGGTTGAAGCACCGAAGCCGGAAGAGGTAGCGGAACAGCCTGCGGCTGAATCCCCGGTGGTTGATGAAGCACCAAAAGTGGCTGCAGAGCAGCCGCAAGACCAGCCGGTAGAAACCGCCGCTCCATCGGAGCCGGCAGCGGCCGAGCCTGTTCAGGAAGAAAAGTCCGAACCCGAACTGGAAACAGCGCCGGAGGACATTCCCATGCCTCCGCCTGAAGACGAAGGTCGGGATCGCAAGCCAAAGAAAAAGAAAGAAAAGGTACGCGAGCGCGGCGACGATATCGAAGAAGGCAAGCCGAAGAAGAAACAGGCTGGCCATCGCGGCCCTCGCAGCCGTCCGGTTGAAGAACCTCTGGTGATTTCTGAAGACGAGGAAGAAACCGTTCCTCGCAAGCAGCTGCGGGCTAAAAAGAAACCGAAAGAAAAGCGTCATGCTTTCGAGAGGCCCACCAAGCCCATGGTTAGAGAAGTACAGATTCCGGAAACCATCACCGTCGGTGATCTTGCCCAGCGCATGGCTGTCAAAGCCGCTGATGTCATTAAAACCCTGATGGGAATGGGCGTTATGGCCACCATCAACCAGGCACTGGATCAGGAAACCGCCGTTCTGGTAACCGAAGAGCTGGGCCACAAGCCCAAAGCGGTCAGTGAAGATGCCTTTGAAGAAGAAGTGCTGAGCGAGATTACCGTGCAGCATGAAGGCAAGGAAAAGATCAAGCGCGCCCCGGTTGTGAGCGTGATGGGTCACGTTGACCACGGTAAAACCTCCCTGCTGGACTACATTCGGCGCACCAAGGTGGCCGCGGGTGAGTCCGGTGGTATTACCCAGCACATCGGCGCCTACCACGTAGAAACCGATCACGGCATGGTGTCGTTCCTGGACACCCCGGGCCACGCAGCGTTTACCGCCATGCGCGCGCGCGGTGCCCAGTGCACGGATATCGTTATCCTGGTTGTGGCTGCGGATGACGGTGTTATGCCGCAAACCAAGGAAGCGGTTCAGCATGCACGCTCTGCCGGTGTGCCGCTGGTGGTCGCCATCAACAAGATGGACAAGGAAGAAGCCGACCCGGACCGCATCAAAAACGAACTGTCTGCTCTGGATGTGATTCCGGAAGACTGGGGCGGCGACGTGCAGTTTGTGCCTGTGTCGGCCCATACCGGTCTTGGTATTGATGATCTGCTGGAAGCTGTCTTGCTGCAGGCTGAGATTCTGGAACTTGAAGCGTCACCGGATGCCTCCGCCCGTGGTGTGGTTGTTGAGTCCAGCCTGGAGCGTGGTCGTGGTTCTGTTGCGACCGTTCTGGTTCAGAACGGCACCCTGCGCCAGGGCGACATGGTGGTGGCCGGCTCATTCTACGGCAAGGTTCGGGCGATGACCGACGAAGCCGGCAAGCAGGTGAAGGAAGCGGGTCCGTCCATTCCGGTCGAAATTCTTGGCCTGAACGGCACGCCGGATGCGGGTGATGAGTTCTTAGCCGTGGCTGATGAGAAGAAAGCCAAAGAATTGGCCGAATTCCGCCAGACCCGCGAGCGCGAGCAGCGCCTGCAGCGCCAGCAGGCCGCCAAGCTGGAGAATATGTTTGAGAACATGGGTAAAGACGAAGTCAAAACCCTTAACGTTGTTCTCAAGACCGACGTTCGTGGCTCCCTGGAGGCCATCACCAAGGCCCTGCAGGACCTGGGTAACGAGGAAGTTCAGGTCAAGATCGTCTCATCTGGTGTCGGCGGTATTGCCGAGACAGACGTGAGCCTGGCCATGGCTACCAACGCCGTTATTTTCGGTTTCAACGTGCGTGCGGATACCGCTTCCAAACGCCTGGTTGAGCAGGAAGGTCTGGATCTGCGCTACTACAGCATCATCTATAACCTGATTGATGATGTTAAGTCGGCCCTGACTGGTATGCTCAAGCCCGAATTCCGGGAAGACATCGTGGGTATCGCCGATGTGCGTGACGTGTTCCGTTCACCGAAGTTTGGCCAGGTGGCCGGCTGCATGGTGACCGAGGGTACCGTATACCGTAACAAGCCGATCCGCGTACTGCGTGACAACGTGGTTATCTTCGAGGGCGAGCTGGAATCCCTGCGTCGCTTCAAGGATGACGTACCGGAAGTCCGCAACGGTATGGAGTGTGGTATCGGTGTTAAAGGCTACGACGTGAAAGTGGGCGATCAGATCGAGGTGTTCGATCGCGTTCGCGTTGAGCGTCAGCTCGAATCAACGGGGGCCTGATGGCACGGGAATACAGTCGCATAGATCGTATCGGCGATCAGATGCAGCGTGAACTGGCCCAGCTCATCCAGCGCGAGGTCAAAGACCCTCGCGTTGGTATGGTCACGGTGAATGCCGTCAAGGTCAGCCGCGATCTGGGCTATGCCGATATTTACGTTTCCCTGTTGTCGACCGAAGAGCTTACCGAGCAATCTCCGGAAGTTCAGGATTCCCTGGCGGTGCTCAACAAGGCCTCGGGATTCCTGCGAGGCCAGGTCGGGCGGGCGATGAAGCTGCGGGTGGTACCCCACCTGCGTTTCCACTTCGACAGCCTGCTTAACCAGAGTCGCAAGATGGACCGTCTGATTCGCGAAGCCGTGGGGGATCAGCCTGCTGTTCCTCGCGATGATAACGACGATCCGGTTTCAGATAATCCGGAGCGTGATGCTTGAGCCGAAGACGTAAAGGCCGTGACGTAAATGGCATCCTGGTGATCGACAAGCCCCAGGGTGTCACCTCCAACGGGATTCTTCAGCAGGTAAAACGCCTGTATGGCGCCGCAAAGGCGGGCCACACAGGTGCGCTTGATCCACTTGCTACTGGTGTTTTGCCCCTGTGTTTTGGCGAAGCAACCAAGTTTTCCCAGACCATGCTCGACAGTGACAAGGCTTATGTCACTACCGCTCGGCTGGGCATACGCACAGAAACCGGTGATAGCGAAGGCGCAGTGGTTGAAGAAAAGCCGGTGCCAGCGTTGACTGAAGCTCAGGTGGAAACGGTGCTAGAGCGGTTTCGGGGCGATATCCAGCAGGTACCGTCGATGTATTCCGCGCTGAAGCACAAAGGCCGGCCACTTTACGAGTATGCCCGTGAAGGCATTGAGATCGAGCGCCCGGCGCGTCCTGTTACCATCTATGAGTTGACCCTGCTGGCGGTTCGCGAGCAGGAGCTTGACCTGGCGGTGACCTGTACCAAGGGTACGTATATACGCTCACTGGTTGAAGATATCGGTGCGGTACTTGGGTGCGGTGCCCATGTCAGTGCCCTGCGGCGTACCCTGGCCTCTGGCTACACGCTGGAAAATGCTCACGATGTCAAAGACCTGGAAGCCATGCGCGAGCGCGGTGAGAGCCTGGACGGCTTGCTGCTGCCGCCGGAAAGCGCGCTGACGATGTTTCCCGAGCACCGGCTGTCTGGCTCGGCACTGGTATCGATATTGAACGGACAACCGGTTAGAATACCGGGTCAGTTCCTTGAAGGTTTCGTGCGTGTCTACGGCGATCGTAACTTCGTGGGATTGGCAGAAGCTATGCCGGAGGGCGATGACACCAAACTGGTGCCACGCCGTCTGGTAAAGAACAGCGGCGGGTAACACCACCGCTGATTAGCCGGGCTGTAGAGATGCGCGGTTCGGCCGGATTTATCAGCATCGCAAACCATGAGGTGTAATATGGCACTGTCTGCCAATGAGAAAGCTCAGATCGTTAAGGATTTTCAGCAAGTTGAAGGCGATACCGGTTCTCCTGAAGTTCAGGTTGCACTGCTGAGCGCCAACATCAACAAGCTGCAGGATCACTTCAAGGCCAACAAGCAGGATCACCATTCCCGCCGCGGCCTGATCCGGATGGTAAACCAGCGTCGTAAGCTGCTGGACTACCTCAAGCGTAAAAACGCTGACCGTTACCTGGAACTCATCCAGCGCTTGGGTCTGCGTCGCTAATCCGGTTTAGCGACCTGAAGGCTGGCCCGGGGTTGCCCGGGTTCAGCCGCGCTTCTCTCCCACTGTCTGTGTGTACCCGCTCAGGGGATGCCAGACGGTGTTTATGCTGCAGTTGATTTGTCAGTGAAACCGAAGGATTTACTCTGTCTAATGGAAAGCCGATATTGATAGCAGGTTGTTGAAAAGCCCGGGTGCAGCAAAACTGGCTGCCAGCCATACCGGGGTTTTGCAACAGCCTGTTAGCTTTCAGACGGGTTGCCTTTCGGTTCACAGATCAGACTGCTGCGGTGGTAAAGAAAACCTGGCAAGGGTGCGTGTCACCCGGTCAGGTATTAACCGTTGAAAAAGCAGGAGTTTATTGTGGATCTGCAACCACGTAAGAAAACGTTTGAAATGGGTGGCGAAACCTTCACCCTGGAAACGGGTCGTGTTGCCCGTCAGGCAACCGGTTCGGTTCTGGTGTCTACCGGCGATACCGCTGTTCTGGGTACTGTTGTCGGTGCTAAAGAAGCCAAGCCGGGTCAGCCTTTCTTCCCGCTGACTGTTAACTACTTCGAGAAGACCTACGCGGCCGGTAAAATCCCCGGTGGCTTCTTCAAGCGCGAAGGCCGTCCGTCCGAGAAAGAGACGCTGACTTCCCGTTTGATCGACCGTCCGATCCGCCCGCTGTTCCCGAATGGCTACATGAACGAAGTACAGGTTATCTGTACGGTTATGTCTGCCAGCAAGAACCACGATCCTGACATCGCAGCCATGCTGGCGGCTTCAGCTGCGCTGGCTGTGTCCGGTATTCCGTTCGATGGCCCCATCGGTGCTGCCCGTGTCGGCTTCACCAACGACAAAGGCTACTTCCTGAACCCGACCTTTGAAGAGCTGGCCAGCTCTGACCTGGATATGGTGGTTGCCGGTACCGAAGATGCCGTACTGATGGTTGAATCCGAGGCCAAAGGCCTGACGGAAGATCAGATGCTGGGCGGCGTACTGTTCGGTCACCAGGAAATGCAGGCGGCCATTACCGCCATTAAGGAATTTGCCGCAGAAAACGGCAAGCCGCGCTGGGAATGGCAGCCTGAAGCCGAGAACACCGAACTGCTGAATGCCATCAAGTCCGAGTTCGGTGGTGCGATTGAAGAGGCTTACTCTATTCGTGACAAGATGGCTCGCTACGAGCGTCTGGGCGAGATCAAGGCCGCCGCTGTTGAAAAGCTGGCCGGTGAAGAAGAAGGTCAGCCTTCCGAAGAGCTGGTGAAGAAGTACTTCGGCAAAGTCGAGAAATCAGTGGTTCGCCAGCAGGTTATCGATGGCAAGCCGCGTATCGACGGCCGCGACAACAAGACCGTGCGCCCGATCGAAGTGGAAGTTGGCATTCTGCCGTCTGTTCACGGCTCGGCCCTGTTCACCCGTGGTGAAACTCAGGCCATCGTAACCGCCACTCTGGGTACCACCCGTGACGTGCAGATTATCGATGCGCTTGAAGGCGAGCGTAAAGACCCGTTCCTGTTCCATTACAACTTCCCTCCGTACTCTGTCGGCGAAGCCGGCCGTGTTGGTACGCCGGGCCGTCGTGAAGTGGGTCATGGGCGTCTGGCCAAACGTGGTGTTCTGGCGGTTATGCCGACTCTGGAAGAGTTCCCGTATGCCATTCGTGCGGTTTCCGAGATCACGGAATCCAACGGTTCCAGCTCCATGGCCTCCGTTTGTGGCTCCAGCCTGGCGCTGATGGACGCGGGTGTTCCCATCAAGGCACCGGTTGCCGGTATCGCCATGGGGCTGGTCAAGGAAGGTGACAAGTTTGCCGTTCTGACCGACATCCTGGGCGACGAAGATCACCTGGGCGACATGGACTTCAAGGTTGCCGGTACCAAAGAGGGCGTTACCGCCCTTCAGATGGACATCAAGATCCAGGGCATTACCGACGAAATCATGGAAATCGCTCTGGAGCAGGCCCACGCTGCGCGCCTGCACATCCTGGACGAAATGAACAAGGTAATCTCTGCTCCGCGCTCCGAGCTGTCTGAGCGTGCACCGAGCATCACCACCATCAAGATTCATCCGGACAAGATCCGTGACGTTATCGGTAAGGGCGGTTCTGTGATCCGTTCTATCTGTGACGAGACGGGTGCGTCTATTGATCTGGACGACGATGGCAACGTGAAGATCTACGCCGATAACGCAGCAGCTGCACAAGCTGCAGTGAATCGCGTGAAGGAGATCACCGCCGAGATCGAAGTGGGCGCTATCTACAAGGGCCGCGTTGAGCGGATTGTGGACTTCGGTGCCTTCGTTAACATCCTGCCTGGCAAGGACGGTCTGGTGCACATTTCCCAGATCTCTGAGCGCCGTATCGAGAACGTGACTGACGAGCTGAGCGAAGGTCAGGAAGTTCTGGTGAAGGTGCTGGATGTGGACAACCGTGGTCGCGTTAAGCTGTCCATGAAGGAAGTTAGGGAAGGCGAGCAGCCGACTGACTTCGCTGACTGATTTTTCAGTTAGTCAGTATTGAGAAAACCCGCCTTTTGGCGGGTTTTCTCGTTTCTGGGCCTCGGACTATGGTGCCCTGCAGGGGTTGGGAGAGCCTTTTCAAAAGACGCCACGAGCACTTCCCTGTGCGCTTCGTTCGGGCCATCCATGGCCCTCAAGACTTTTGAGAAGGCTCTCCCAACCCCTGCTCAAACATCGTTAGGGGAGTCTCTTGTCTTTTCGTCCGTGAATGTCCGTGTCGTCAGTGGCTAAAAAGCCTCTTCCATGAATTCGAGCAACGCCTCCCGATACGCCGGGAGAATAAACGTCGCACCATGGGGTGTATCGGTTCTCAGGAAGTGTTTGGGCTGTTCTGCGGCTTCATAAAGGCGCATGCCGTGGTGGAACGGGATGATGCCGTCGCGGGCGCTGTGGATTATTTTGACGGGGACCGGGGCGATGTTGGCGCTGCGGTCTACACCTTCGTAGTCGTCGGTGATGCTCCAGCTCAGGGGGATCTGGAATGGCCAGGTGAGCCAGAATTCTCCGAGTTTTTCGCGGGCGATCAGGCGGAAGCCGGAGAAGGTGCCGTCGAGGATTACGCCGCTGAGTTGGGGTTGTTCGCCGCGTTGCACCCATTCACTGGCGAGGGCAATGCCCAGGCCGCCGCCGAGGCTTTGGCCCAGGAGGAACAGGGGGTGGTCGTTGTCGGGGTGCCGCTCGGCAAGCCAGCGCAGACCGGTTTCGGTGTCGTGCAGGGCGCCTTCTATGTCTGGCGCGCCGGTGGATTGGCCGTAGCCCCGGTAGTCGATGGCAAAGACGTTGTAGCCTTGTTCCGGTAACCACGCGACGTTGAGGATGTGGGCGCTGACGTTCTGGGCGTTGCCGTGCAGGTAATAGACGGTGCCTTTGGCGGGTTCGTCTGTGAGGGCGGGCAGCCACCAGCCGTGGAGGGTTTCGCCATCGGCGGTATCCAGGTAGATGTCTTCATACTCCAGGTTCAGGCGGTCCGGGGTGATGTAGGTTACCTTGTCCGGGTAGAAGAACACGCTGCTGCAGCCGGTTTGCAGCAGGGCGATAAAGGCCAGCAAGATGAGTTGTACTGGACGTTTGCTCAGCCTGAAGTTCATCAGAAATACGCGTGAATGCCAGCCTGCCATGTGCTTTGGTACCTGTTGAAGTGGTCTTCCCGGGTGAATTCGGCAAACAGGCTGAATTTCCGGCCGATGTGCAGATTGCCTTTGAGGTACAGCTGGTCTTGCCGGTGTTGGCTGCTGATGATCCAGGCCTTGGTTTTGGCGCCGGCCAGAAGGCTGAACCGGTTGCTCTGGTGCAACAGGCCCAAGTCAGCGCCCGGGGCGAAGTCGTAGCCGCGGCGGATGTCATCGTCGATTTCCAGGTCGGCGGTGGCGACGGCGAAGGCCTGGGTGTTGTAGTTCAGGCTCCAGCTCCCACCGGCGCCGCCCTCCAGGTAGGGCGTGAGCACTCGCTGTGTGCCGGTGTCTGTGCGCCGCCCGCCGAAGCCTACCTGCCAGGAAATGGGAGAGAAGAACTGGTTGCGAGGGCTCAGGGATCGGATCTCCACACCTACGATCTGTTCCACCTGAAGTTCGTCATTGTCGTGATAGAGCCGGGCGTCCAGCCGCAGGAACTGTAATTGGGCACCAGACCGGTAGCCTTCCGGTGGGTCCAGCACATCATGGTAAGCGGGGCGCAGGGTGAGCTGGGTGAACTCAGCGTGGTCCAGTTGGCCACTGCCGAGGCTTGCCCGAAAGGTGTCGTGGCCCTGGTCGTCGCGAACCAAAGGCTCCGGGACAGGAGGTATCTCCGGCGCGTCGTCTATCCGGCTGCGTGAAATCAGTAGCTGATGCGACAGGGGGGCGGAAAATTCCCTTGGCCAGCCACGGGCTTCGCTTTGATAGCGCACGTAATCGTAGGTGGCGTCCAGTACCCAAGCTCTTTCCTGTGTCGAGAGCTGTTGCATCTCAGGGCCATCCACCTGTACGTAACCATTGGCGATGGCTGCGGCCAGGGTTTGATGGTCGCGGGGCAGGGTGTCCAGGGTGTGGCTCACCGCTGTCGCTGCCGAGGGCCGGTAATGAATACTTTCCACAAGGTCGGCATCGCGAACCCAGCGAACGGTGTCAGACGGAATCGCGTGCGTGCTCACTTCACCCAGCAGGTTGGTGCCCGGGCGCGCGGCATCAATCAGTGCCAGCAAGCGGTAGGCACAGTTCTCGTCAAAGAAGTAATAATCGAAATTCTTGTCCTGAATCTCCCAGGTATGGGCCAGCATGGTGTCGACTTCTGGCTGGGTCAGGTTCAGGGTGTATTCCCAAAGATCCCGGTGTTCAATGTCGTTGTACAGCCGGATCATTTCGTAATAGGGGCGGATGGAGGTAATCCCGGGATAACCGCCGAAAATGCCCCGGTAGGCAAACAGCAGCTCGCTGTCGTGCTCGGCGGCGTCCGCTGCGTAAGAAATGGTATTGGCCAGCAGCAGGTCGGCTTCTTCATCCTTCTGGGGTGGGTCCAGTCGCAGGAAGGTGTGGCCGAACATGGACGACGGGCTGTTCAGGTAAGAGGCGGCAAAGACCAGTGTGACCTTCTCGGTGTTCAGTTCGGCGGCCCACTCGTCATAGGCCGGGCAGCCGACAGGGTCATCCGGCAGGTCGAGCTGCTCCCGAAGCCAGACATCGCGGGCCGGAAAGCGGCATCGGGCGTGATCGTCGCCGTCGCCGGGTTGCTGAATGGCGGCAAGGGTCGCCTCCAGCTCTTCCCTGGGTGAGGTTTTGCCGTTCTCACTCAGGAAGAACGCAGGGTCGTCCGCCTGGCTGGTGTAGCCAGCGCCAAATCGGTCAGGCTGGTAGTGGCCAAGGGTCAGCCATACCGGGTGGTGGTGCAGTTCATCGGGTGTAACGGCAAGGGCGGCCTGAGCCGAGAGTGAGCATGCAAGCCACAGAGCGGCCTGCCGGGGGCGCAAGATGTTACCCATAGGGGAGATCAGAGTCCGGATTGCGATTGGGTGCAGGAGGGCGCCATCCGTGGCGCCGCGTTAATCCTTTGGGAATGCGTTATTACGCAGCCACGTACTTGCTCAGAGACTCGTTCTGTTCAAGCAGGGAAACGATAGCATCTACCGCTTCACCAGAGGTGGTGTCAGAGTTCGGGAAAATGCTGGCAAAGTTGTCTTGCAGCACTTTGCGGAAGGCCTCACGGTCAGCCGCGTCTACACCCAGCAGCACTGCCAGGGTTTCCAGGTTTTCACCGGAACCACGGGACATGTCACGGGCAACCTTGTCGATGTTGCTGTCCATGTACATGGCCATGGACTGAACAGACTGGTTAGTCTGGCAGCCGAGGGTACCGGTAGTCATACCGAAGGTCTGGTTACCGAAGGTTCCGTTGGTGGTGGCGGCCAGAACGTGCGGCGCAATGCCGGACTGTCCTTTCCAGATCATGGCGCCTACGCCACAGCCAGGCTGAGCGAATGCCATGGAGGAAGCACCAAGAAGAATTGCACCTGCGATCAGTTTTTTCATTATCCACTCCTTTATGTGGTTTTTTGCTTTCGTCGCATACCCTGCAACCTGTAAGTCCTGAATCGGCTGCAAGCTAACGGCCCCGATATGGTTACCGGTGATTGGTGTGACCGTTGGGTTCAGTATAGATGAAAACCCGTATTTGGGAAGAATACAAACTGACGGATTAAAGGGTTATTGATATCTGTCACTCCGAATTCTGTCGTTGTCGGCGGCGGGTAACGATCACCCGCCCAGATAAGCCTCCCGCACCTCCGGGTTGGCTAACAGGTTTTTACCCGTATCGTGCAGCCGGATGCGCCCGGTTTCCAGCACATAACCCCGGTCGGCCAGGTTCAGGGCCTGATGGGCGTTCTGTTCCACCAGGAACACGGTAATGCCTTCCTCTCGCAACTGTCCGATGATCTCGAAGATCTGCTTGATGATAATCGGCGCCAGACCCAGTGACGGCTCATCCAGGATGATCATCCTGGGCTTGCTCATCAGGGCCCGGCCGATCGCCAGCATCTGCTGCTCGCCGCCAGACATAGTGCCGGCCCGCTGGTGTTCCCGCTCCTTCAGGCGGGGGAACAGCTCGTACACGTGATCCTGGCTTTTACGGATCTCGGCCTTGGTGTTGAAGAACCCGCCCATGGCCAGGTTCTCTTCCACGGTCAGCCCGGAGAAGACCCTCCGGCCCTCAGGCACGATAGCGATACCGGAGCGCATGATGTTGGAGGTGGCGTCATTGGTAATATCCCGGCCTTCCAGGATCACCCGCCCGGCACTGGCTTGGGGGTTGCCGCAAACGGTCATCAACAGCGTGGTTTTGCCCGCGCCGTTGGCGCCGATCAGCGAGACGATCTCGCCTTTGTTCACTTCAACCGATACCCCGTGCAAGGCCTCGATCTTGCCGTAGTGGGTGTGCACGTTTTCCAGTACTAGCATGGTGTTTCCTCAGGCCTCGCCCAGATAAGCTTTGATAACGTCATCGTTCTGGCGCACTTCGTCCGGTGTGCCTGCAGCCAGGGGACGGCCCTGGTTGATCACGGTAATCCGATCGGAGATGTCCATCACCAGGCTCATATCGTGCTCGATCAACAGTACCGAGACGTTATAGTCCTCTTTGAGGCTGACAATCAGTTGATTGAGGTCTTTGGTTTCTGCCGGGTTCAGGCCAGCTGCGGGTTCATCCAGCATCAGCAGTTTGGGCTCGGTCACCATGCAGCGGGCAATCTCTAGGCGCCGTTGCTGGCCGTAGGCCAGGTTGCCGGCATCCCGGTTGGCAAGCTCAAGCAGACCCACCCGCTCCAGCCAGTAGGCTGCCCGGTCCAGGGATTTCTGCTCCCGTGATCGGTAGTTGGGGGTTTTAATCAGTCCGGACAGCAGGTTGGTGTTCAGGTGCCGATGCTGGGCCACCAGAAGGTTTTCCACCACGGTCATTTTGTTGAACAGGCGAACGTGCTGAAAGGTCCGCACCATGCCCAGCCGCGAGATTTTGTAGTCGGGCTTGCCTTGCACCTCTTTGCCTTCGAACAGGATCTTGCCACCACTGGGTTTGTAGAACCCGCTGATGCAGTTAAACACTGTGGTTTTGCCGGCACCGTTTGGCCCGATGATGGAAACGATTTCGTGTTCCTGCACATCCAGGCTGACCTGATCGACTGCCAGCAGGCCGCCGAAGCGCATGGACAGATTTTTTACATCCAGCATGTCTGTCACTCCTGCCGTTTTAGTTCAATGTGAATCCGACGCATGGGCATCAGACCCTGTGGCCGCCACACCATCATCAGCACCATGGCTGCACCGAACACCAGCATACGGTAGTCGGCAAACTCACGGGCCAGTTCCGGCAATATGGTGACCGCAATGGCGGCGAGTATGACGCCGATTTGCGAGCCCATACCGCCGAGCACCACAATGGCCAGAATGATGGCGGATTCAAGGAACACGAACGACTCCGGGCTGATAAAGCCCTGCTTGGAGGCAAACACGGTACCGGCAAAGCCGGCAAAAAATGCACCGATGGTAAACGCAGACAGCTTCACCGCGGTGCGGCTGAGGCCCAGAGAACGGGCAGCAATTTCATCTTCCCGCAAGGCTTCCCAGGCGCGGCCCACTGGCATGCGCATCAGGCGGCGGATCACCAGAGCGGTCATCACCGCCAGTACCAGGGCTATCAGGTACAGGAAAATCACCTTGTGCTCGCCGCTGTATGCAATGCCAAAGGTTTCGTGGAACGAGGTATTGCCTTCTTCCTTAACGCGCCGGCCGAATTCCATACCGAACAAAGTGGGCTCGGGAATGCCACCGATACCATTTGGGCCGCCGGTGATGGAGGTCCAGTTATTCAGCAAAATCCGGATTATCTCCCCGAAACCAAGTGTCACGATGGCCAGGTAGTCACCGCGCAATCGCAGTACGGGAAAACCCAGTACCAGGCCGAACAGGGCGGCGAGCAGGGCGCCAATGGGTAAGGCCATCCAGAATGAAATGCCCATGTACTGGGACAGCAGGGCAAAGGTATAGGCACCCACGGCGTAGAAAGCGACGTAGCCAAGATCGAGCAGCCCGGCCAGGCCAACCACCACGTTCAGGCCGAGGGCGAGCATCACGTAGATAAGCACCAGAGTGGCCAGATCCACTGAACCCCGAGACACAAAGAACGGCCAGAACAGGGCCAGCACAATGATGCCGGTCAGGGCCCAGGACTCCAGTTTTACCCGCTTGGCCTGGGGCAGGGGCTCCCGGCCAGCCAGCGGGTTCAGTGCCGGCAGCTTGCCGAGATTTCCCATGATGGTGTCACGATACAGCTGGAAGAAAAACACAATGGCGGCGGCTACGAACACCGAAATAATGGTGCTGGCATCAGCGCCTTCAAGGCCGACCCGGGTGCCCCGGGCCACCAGGTTAAGGCCCAGGATGGGGAAGGCGATGACCATGGTGACCACCGCGCAGAACAAGGCATGTTTGAAGTTGTGTGCTGCCATCAGATCTTCTCAACCTCCGGTTTGCCCAGCAGTCCGGTGGGTTTGAACAGCAGAATCAGAATCAGCAGGCTGAACGACACCACGTCTTTATACTCTCCGCTCAGATAGCCGGAGGTCATGCTTTCGGCAACGCCCAGAATCAGCCCGCCGAGCATGGCGCCGGGAATGCTGCCGATGCCGCCGAGCACCGCCGCAGTAAAGGCTTTCAGGCCGGCGATAAAACCGAACAAGGGGTCCACCGAGCCGTAGTACATGCCCAACAGCAAGCCAGCCACCGCCGCCAGTGCGGCGCCGATCACGAAGGTGGCGGAGATGATGCGGTTAGTATCAATGCCCAGCAGGTTGGCCATGCCCAGATCCTGGGATACGGCCCGGCAGGCGCGGCCGATGCGCGAACGGGCAATAAATAGCGAAAGGATTGTCATGCAGACCAGGGTGGTGATGAAGATGGTGATCTGCATGTAGGAAATCGACAGCTGGAAGCCTTCGCCCGTACCAAAACGGAAGCTGCCATCAATCAGCGCCGGGAAGCCAACATTGCGTGAGCCTTGCGCCAGGTGAACATAGTTTTGCAGGAAGATGGACATGCCGATGGCAGAGATCAGCGGAATCAGCCGGTGCCGGCCGCGCACTGGCCGGTAGGCTACCCTTTCCACCGCCCAGCCCATGGAGCTGGATACGATCATGGCGCAGATCAGCGCGACGATCAGCACCAGTGGTAACCAGGCGATGCCCAGGGTGGCGAGGCCAGTGATGGCGATCAGCGCGGTGTAGGCACCGATCATGTAGATCTCACCATGGGCGAAGTTGATCATGCCGATGATGCCGTAAACCATCGTATAGCCGATGGCGATCAGGGCATAGGTGCTGCCGATCGTCAGCCCGTTAATGAGCTGCTGTGAGAAATAAAGGAGGTCTTGCATCTGTGTGGAACTCCGAATGCCTGCTGCCCGCACTCCTTGTCCCTTTGACGGGTTGGCCGTCTGGTCGCAAAGCGGGTCAGCAGAAGCCCAGAAAAACACCTTCCCCCGGGTCGCGGCGGGAAGGTGTTCTCATAATGACCGTCTGTAAACGATGTTGGCTCAGTTGACCGGAGTCTTGCTGCCGTCAGAGTGCCATTCGTAGACGACAAACTCGAAGGACTCCATATCGCCCGCCTGGTTGTACTGAACGGTACCGATGGGCGTTTCGAAAGTGCCGGAGCGCAGGGCCTTGGCCACTTCAAACGGATCTTTGGTGCCGGCCTGTTCGATGCCGTCGGCAACCAGCTGAACAGCGGTATAGGAGGTGAGAACAAATGGGCCGGATGGGTCTTCACCCTTGTCAGCGAAGGCGGCTACCAGATCCTGGTTCTCTTCTTTCTCGTCAAAGCTGGGCGGCAGGGTAACCAGCAGGCCTTCGGCGGCTTCGCCGGCAATAGTATTGATGTCTTTGTTGCCAACGCCTTCAGGCCCCATGAACTTCGCGTCCACGTCTGCCTGGCGTGCCTGGCGAAGGATCAAACCAAGCTCCGGGTGGTAGCCGCCGTAGTAGACGAAATCCACGTTGGCCTGTTTGATTTTGGTAACCAGTGACGAGAAGTCTTTGTCACCGGCGGTGATGCCTTCAAACATGGCCACTTCCACACCGGCATTGCGCAGGGTGTCTCGTACCGCAGTAGCAATGCCCTCACCATACTGCTGTTTGTCGTGGATGACGGCGACCTTATTCGGGTTCTGGCTGACGATGTACTCACCGGCGACCGGTCCCTGCATGCTGTCCAGGCCGATGGTACGGAACACCAACTCATAACCACGCTGGGTAATTTCCGGGCTGGTCGAGGCCGGGGTAATCATCAGTATGCCTTCGTCTTCATAGATATCAGACGCCGGCTGGGTAGAGCTGGAACACAGGTGACCCACCACGTATTGAACGCCCTGGTTGACCAGGCGGTTGGCAACGGTGACGGCCTGCTTGGGGTCACACACGTCATCTACCTCTACGCCTACCAGTTGTTCGCCCATAACACCGCCGGCAGCGTTGATGCGTTCAATGGCCATGCGGGCGCCAGAAAACTGCATATCACCATACTGGGCAACGGGGCCGGTCATCGGGCCGGCAATACCAATTCGGATTTCAGCGGCGGCCTGGCCGGCGGCCATCAGAGCAACAGAAGCGCCTACAGCGGTAGCGAGTTCCTTAACGGACATTTTCATCGTGATGTTCCTGTTTGTCAGGGTTATTGTTATGTTCTCAGAGACTTAAACAAACACCACAGCCAGCTGCTTGTCAAGCAGATCGGGCCAGGGTTTGCTCTGGAACACAGCGTCGCTTTCTCCGTTTGGATTAGCAAGCTCTGTGCCGGTCTCTGTGATGTTATGCGTCCGTGCTGTCGTCCTGATCGGTAAAGACCAGAGTCCTGTAACTTTCGTGATCGTGCAGTGGCTCGAAACTGGGGTCGACGGAGGCATCGTCCCGGTAGGCTTCTGAGATGTCGATGGCCTTTTCCAGGGTGCTGACGGCGTCTTCCCAGCGGCCAATCTCGGCGTAGGCGCAGGCCAGCTGGTAATGGGCATGGCCGTTATCCGGAGCCAGCTTCAGTGCCCGTTGGCACAAGCTGATGGCCCAGAGAGGTTCGCGCATTTCCAGCACGGCATCGGCTTTGTAGCTCAGAGCTTCCACATCATCAGGGCGCAGGTCCAGAATCTGGTCGTAGGCGGAGATCTTGTTTTGCTGGGAGGTCTCCTGGCTTGCCTTCAACCAGAGCGCGTGCACCTCGTTAGTGCGTTCGATCTCTGCCTGGTTTTGATGAATGATCTCGGATTTCTGCTGCAGCTGTTCTTCAATGGATTTCAGGCGCTTCTCGTACTCCACCACCAGTTCATTCACCCGTTTCTCGGCCAGGCTGGTGAGCTGGTTGCGCATGTCGCGGATCGAGTTCCAGCCAATCACCACCAGAATGGAGGTGGCGCCGGCAATCAGGTAAAAGAAGTAGGTGACGGTATCAGTGGCGTAGGACATGGTTTTGTCGGCAACCGACAATTCCTTGTCGACCACTTTTTCAATTAACTCGGCCCGGGTGTTCTGCATCTCCTGCCGCAACGCTTTCACTTCATCCAGCAGATAGCGCTCCACGAATGGATTGTACAGGGGGCTTTCCAGTTCACCGATGCGCTCTTCAACGTCTTCGTCCGTCACTTGCTGGGCTTGAATAGCGCTGGTGAAGGTAATGGCAAGAGCGAATGCGAGGTAAAACCTGATCATCAACCGTTTCCGTATTGTGTGTGAGTGGCAGGCTGCTGACCTTAGCATAGTGGCGGGCGGAAATAATGCCGCATTGGTGGTAGGTGCGTGCAAGTTCGCTTCGGAAGCAAGCTAGGTAATACTGCCCACTTGCAATTACCAGTGCAAAGACCTCTAATTATTAGAGGTATAAACAACTCGTTGATTCTGGAGCAGTGGTGTGAACAATTACGAGCAGGTGTTGGTGGCGCTTCGGCGGGTTATCCGGGCGACCGATCTTCATTCCAAACGGTTGAGCAAGCACGCCGGGCTGACAGGGCCACAGCTGTTGATCATGCGCACTATCCGGGATCTCGGGGAGGTGACGATTGGCACCATCGCCGAAAATGTCAGCCTTAGCCAGGCTACCGTAACCACCATCCTGGATCGCCTGGAGCTGCGCAAACTGGTGTACCGGGTGCGCAGCACACAGGATAAGCGCAAAGTACACGCGCACCTGACCGAAGAGGGCGCCGAGATACTCGCCCGCGCGCCAAACCCGCTGCAGGAAGACTTCATCGCCAAGTTCCAGAGCCTGGCCGAATGGGAGCAAACCATGATTCTGGCCTCCTTGCAGCGGGTAGCGAACATGATGGATGCCGACGATATTGATGCGTCGCCGGTGCTGACGGTGGGTTCTGTGCTCAAGGATGACGGCTGGAAGGAAAAAGCCTGACCGGGGTCTTTAGGGGTCTGTCCCCGAATGGGGACTGACCCACTTTTGCCCGTCTATACCACCAAACTCAAACCCATGGGTTCCAAAATGGGTCAGTCCCCATTCGGGGACAGACCCCTGGGACAGACCCTATTACTAGTGCACACTAGACCCCTGCCTGGGCTTATTCCCAAAACATACCTGAAACACATCGTTGTAGTGCTTCGCAAAATTCACCGAGATGCCTTCCTTGAGATACTCCGGCAGCTCCTCGTAATCTCCGCGGTTGGCCTCCGGCAGTATCAGGTTATTGATTTTCTGCCGCCGCGCCGCAATCACCTTTTCCCGAATACCGCCCACGGGCAGCACCTGCCCGGTTAGTGTCAGTTCGCCGGTCATCGCAATGTTCTGCTGTGGCGCTTCCTTGCGGGCGATGGAGAGCAGGGCGGTGGCCATGGTGACGCCGGCACTGGGCCCATCTTTTGGGGTGGCGCCTTCGGGTACGTGCAGATGCACGAAGGATTTATCAAAGAAGGTCGGGTCGCCTTTGAAGCGCTTCAGGTTGGATGACACAAAACTGTAGGCTATTTCCGCCGACTCTTTCATGACATCCCCCAGCTGCCCGGTGAGCTTGAAACCTCGCTGGCTGCTGTGGATGCGGGAGGCTTCAATACTCAGGGTGGCGCCACCCATGGCGGTCCAGGCCAGGCCGGTGACTACACCGGTGCCTTTCAGGGATTTTTCTTTCCTGAATGCCGGCTGGCCCAGGTAGTCCGGCAAATCGGCAACGCCCACCTTGACCGGCTGGTCCGGGTTTTCCAGCAGCTTCACGATGCCCTTGCGGATGATCTTGTGCAGCAGTTTTTCCAGGTTCCGCACGCCGGCTTCCCGGGCGTAACCTTCGATCACCTGGCGGATTGCCGCATCGGTAATATTCAGTTGCTTCTTCAGAAGCCCTGCCCGCTTCAACAGTCGAGGCACCAGGTGGTGCTTGGCGATGGCCAGCTTCTCTTCACCAATGTATCCGGACAGGCGAATCACATCCATCCGGTCCAGCAGCGGGCGCGGGATGGTGTCCAGCTGGTTGGCGGTGCACACGAACAGCACCTTGGACAGGTCCATGCGCACATCCAGGTAGTGGTCCAGGAATTCCCGGTTCTGTTCCGGGTCCAGGGTTTCCAGCAGGGCCGAGGCCGGGTCGCCCTGATAAGACGAGCCGATCTTGTCGATCTCATCCAGCATGATCACCGGGTTGGCGACCTTGCAGTCTTTCAAGGCCTGTACGAACTTGCCGGGCATGGCGCCGATGTAGGTGCGGCGGTGGCCCTTGATTTCAGCTTCATCGCGCATACCGCCCACGCTGAACCGGTAAAACTCCCGGCCCAGGGCATCGGCCACTGAGTGGCCAATGGAGGTTTTGCCCACCCCCGGCGGGCCTACCAGAAGCAGTATGGAACCACTTACTTCGCCCTTGAAGGTGCCCTCGGCCAGAAACTCAATGATGCGGTCTTTCACATCGGCCAGGCCGTCGTGGTCCCGGTCCAGGATGCGACGGGCCTCGGCCAGGTCGAAATGGTCCTCAGAATGCACGCCCCAGGGCACCTGGGTAATCCAGTCCAGGTAGTTGCGGGTAACGCCGTATTCCGGTGAGCCCTGTTCCAGCACCTGCAGCTTCTGGATTTCATCTTTGAACCGCTCCTGCACGGCTTCCGGCGGATTCAGTTTTGCCATGCGCGCTTCAAAGCGCTCCAAATCCGCGGTTTTGTCGTCCTTGGCAATGCCAAGCTCTCGCTGGATGACTTTCAGTTGTTCGCGCAGGAAGAATTCGCGCTGGTGCTTCTGCACCTTCTCGTTCACTTCCTCGTTGATCTCTGATTGCAGGCGAGCCACCTCCTGCTCCTTGCGCATCAGTAGCAGCACTCTCTCCATGCGCCGGAGCAGGGGCACGGTATCCAGAACATCCTGCAACTCGCGGCCCGGGGCGCTGGTCATGGAGGCGCCGAAATCCGCCAGGGGCGAGCTGTCTTCCGGGCCAAACCGGGACAGGTACTGTTTTACCTCTTCCCCGTACAGCGGGTTGGTGCGCAGCAGTTCCTTGATGGCCGCAATGATGGCCAGGGTATAGGCTTTGAGCTCATCGGCCGGTTCTTCCGGCTCCTCCGGGTATTCCACTTCCACCAGGTAGGGTGGGCGCCGGCGCAGCCACTGAACGATTTTGAACCGCTGCATGCCCTGGGCAATAAATTGAACCTTGCCACCCTCGCCCTGGGCATGGTGAACCTTCACCGCACAACCCATGGTTTCCAGTTCATCGCTGGCGGGAATGCCGGTGTCGGATTCCGGGTTCTCCACAAAGCAAATGCCCAAAACTTTATGGTCGGTTTCGCCCACCCGCTTCAGGGTTTCCTGCCATGGGTCCTGGTTGACCACCACCGGCTGCACCTGGGCCGGAAAAAACGGCCGGTTCGACACCGGTAACACATACATGCGCCGCGGCCGGGCCTGCTGGGGCAAAACCAGGCCCGTGCTGTTCTCATCTTTGCCAATGTACTCGGTAACGTCTTCTTCAAAGTCTTCCAGGGAGTCTTTTCGGTTCTCGTCATTCATACCGTGCTGCTCTCAAGGCTGAGTGGTTAAAGACCTATGTGACGGCATTGGCGAGATTTTCAAGATGCGTTAAAACTATCGGTTTTCGACGATCAGGCCGCGCGGGTTTCGCTGCTGACGCTCTGTTTGTAGAAGCGATTGCCCCGGAAAAACGTACCGTAGTCGTTAAATCGCACACCCATTTCTTTCATCACTTTATGGGCCGTCGGTGCAGTCCACTGGCGGATGTAAAACGGCTCCCGTACGGCGAAATGGTGAATGGCATGGGTGCTGCCAAAGTTGAAGCAGAACAGCTGCATCGGAACCAGCCACCAGGGGTTCAGAACCTGGCATTGCTGCATCACGTTGCGGGCTTCAACATCTCCATAGTAGTGGATGTTGGAGCTGATGAAGTGCAGGCAGAAGGTGCGCAGGAACGATGGCAGCATGTAGACCACGGCAAAGGTATTCAGAACCCCCAGTACGTTGGCGAATTCGCTGGTCAGGGTAATCGGCGAGCCCAGCGCTTGTGCCGAGAACAGCACCACATGGATGGCAATCCAGCCATGAAACAACAGGTAGTAGAGGTTGCCCAGGGGCGCATAGGCAAGCAGTTGCTGGAGTCGCATTTTCTGAATCTCGCCCCTGGATTCGGGCTTCTGGGAGCGGATATAGTCTTTCACTGCACGCACTGTGGTCCGTGGGCGCAGCAGCACCGCCATCATGTTGTCACCGGTCATCAGTAGCCGTCGCAGTCCCCAGCGCTCACCGTTGGTGATGCCTCGCTCCTCCAGATCGCTTTCGGTACCACTGTACTTGTGGTGGTGCAGGTGCAGATTGCGGCGTACGAACGGGCTGACGGTGCTTGCCCGTGCCAGCCAGCCAACGGCCAGCATCAGATGGTTTGCCCAGGGGCGGTTTTTGAAGTACATGAGGTGGATCAGATCGTGTTCCAGCTCATGGATAAAGGAAGCGAAAATGGCGGTCACGGGAACGCACAGCCACCAGGGAATGATGTCCATAACATACAGCGTGCCGCTGGCAATCATACCCAGTAGCGATACCACCATAATGGAGGCACCAATCAGATTCTGATGCTTCTCAAGCCAGGGGTGCCGGCGGCGTAGGGCGCGGCCCTCCTCTAGCACAGTCTTGCGAATGTGATCGGTTTTCTCGGCATCGGTCATGGTGCTTGGATCTAAAGACATGGTTTGACCCTTTTAACGGGGGTTATCGGCATCCAGGTACCTGATCCTGGCATCTTCAGTTGTTATTGTGGGCGAGGTGGTGCCCGAACCGGGTATGATCAGACGACAAAAAACGATCATTAGACGACAACTACAATGACAACAGTTTCTATCGTTTCCAGCCAACCGACCGTTCCGGGAACCTACGTACTGCTGCTGATCGATGTGGCCGAACGTTGGAGCATATCGGCAGACAGACTGCTGGCGGGGGAAGGCCTGCAGCCGGAAGACTGTTTGCGCAGTGGTTTCCGGTTGCCCAGAGACAGCTTCGCCAACTTGATAGAGCGGGCGGTCAGCCTGACGGGGGAGCCGGGTATCGGATTTTTGCTCGGCCTGCAGATGCGGGTGTCTTGCCACGGGATCATTGGCCAGGCTGCGATGGTCGCGCGCACCCTGGGAGAGGCTTTGGAGATTGCCAGGGCCTACTTTGATATGCCCTCTTCGGACCTTCAGTTGCGCATTGAGCGTGAGGCAGGGCATGAAGGCGACATGGTACGGCTTAGCCTGGGGGAACGAGATGAACGCTATCGGCTGAGCGAAGTCGGCGCACAGTTTCTGCTGACCGGGTTTGCCGCCATGGCGGAAGCCCTGACCGGCCGCAAGCTTAAAGGCGAGGGCGTGATCCGGTTCCCCCGCCCTTCCTTCATGGAACGCTATGACCATCTGGTTGCCGGCAAGCTTCATTTCGACGGAGCCTTCAACGGTTTTATCTTTGATGCGTCGATTCTTGAGTATCCATTGGTGATGTCAGACCCTGTCGCCGCCCGGATTGCCCGGGAGCAGTGCAAGGAAGAGCTGGGCCGGTTGGGTGGGGGGCGTTCCCTGGTTCAGCAGGTGCGAGACCTGGTGTTTGACGAAGAGTTGGGTTTCGCGTCTATGGAAGAGGTGGCGGAGAAACTGAATATCACCCCGCGCACGCTGCAGCGCCGTTTGCAGGCTGAAGGCGTGGCTTTTCGCCAGCTGGTGGAGAGCATTCGCCAGCACCATGCGGAGCGGCTGTTGTTGCTCAATCAGAAAAGTATTGGAGAGGTGTCTGACTTGCTGGGCTATTCTGACGTTACCAACTTCAGCCGGGCCTTCCGGCGCTGGGCAGGGTGTTCGCCTCGGGACTACCTGAAACAACGTGTGGCGGGCCAGCAGCCATGAGCCGTGCGCGCCCGGCTTGAATTTTCGTTGCCCGACCCCATTACCGATCGTAATCCATGTTTTATTAACCAGGTAAATATATGACCGCCTCGCCGTACATCTTTGACGCCACCGCCGACAACTTTCAGCAAAAGGTGATGGAAGCCTCCGCCACTACACCTATTTTGGTGGATGTGTGGGCCGAATGGTGCGCGCCTTGTAAGCAGCTGATGCCGATTCTGCAGAAGCTGGCGGAGGAGTATCAGGGGAATTTCCAGCTCGCCAAGGTGAATGCAGACGAACAGCAGGAGCTGACGGCTTCCCTGGGTGTGCGCAGCCTGCCCACGGTGATTCTGGTGAAAAACGGCCAGGCGGTGGACGGTTTTAACGGTGCCCTGCCGGAAAGCGAGATCCGCAAGGTGCTGGAAAAGCACATCGACGCGCCGTCTGAAGACCCCTACGAGAAAGCCCACGCCCTTTGGGAAGCCGGTGATGTGGACGGTGCCCTGGCCATCCTCACCGAGATGAACCAGAAAGACCCTGAAAACCTGGATGTGCTGATTGACCTGGCCCAGCTGAAAGCCGAGCAGGGCGATCTCGACACCGCCGAGCAGGTACTCAACAGCTTGCCGCCAGAAGAGAAACTGCAGCACAAGGCCAAACAGCTGGCGGCGCGGGTGAAGTTTTTGAAGCAGTCCGGCGAGCTGCCGCCGCAGGCAGAACTGGAAGCCAAACTGGATGCCAATCCGAAAGATCCAGAGGCCCTGCACCAGTTGTCCCTGCACATGGTTTTGCAGGACAAAAACGCCGAAGCCATGGATTTGCTGATTCGCCTGATGCAATCAGATAGCACCTACAAAGACGGTATCGCCAAGACCACGCTGGTGGAGCTGTTCGAGAAGCTGGGTAACAACAATCCGGATGTGCGTACCTACCGCCGTAAACTCTACACCCTGATGCACTGACAACGGGTGGCTGGCCTGGCTGTCAACGTCAGGCCAGCAACGCCACCGATTTGATCAGCGCGTACACCTGCTTGCCCGTTGCCAGCCCCAGTTGCTGGACGGCCCGGGCGGTGATTTCCGCCAACAGCAGTTGACCGTCCGCCGTTCGGCAGGCTACCACGCACCGGTTGTCCCTGGGCGGGTCTATGCGTTCAATGGTCACCGGCAGGTGGTTCTGAATGCTGATGTGTTGAGGGTCTACCAGAGACAAACTGACGTCCCGGGCAAGAATGCTAATCCGGGTTCTGTTCATCCCGGCTGCTAGCGCAGAACTCGTTAACCACAGGCGAGCCTCCGGCGGACCAAAAGGCCGGGCGTTATCTTCTCCCGCTTCACCCAAAGTACCTTCCAGAACTGAAGCCGCACCCGCATCATCGAACAACGGTGAGTCTGTCCGGGCCAGGGCCTCCCGCAAGGTTTCCACGTTCTGAATCTGGCCGTTCTGCATGAACACCACCCGGTCTGCCAGGCGGGTGACCTCATCCGGGGAATGACTAACCATGACAATCGGCACCCCGGATTCCGCTGCCATGCGCGCCAGAAACGGCATGATTTCCCGTTTGGTCTGGGTATCCAGCGCCGCCATGGGTTCGTCCAGTAGCAGCAACTGGGGGCTGATCAACAACGCGCGGCCAAGGGAGAATCGCTGGCGCTGGCCCCCGGAGAGTTGATCAATCCGCCGGTCCAGCAGGTGCTCAATTCCCAGCATGGCGGTTACTTCATCCGGGTGAAGCCGACGTTGCTCCGGCGCTGTTCGTTGGTATCCGTAAAGCAGGTTTTCCCGAGCGGACAGGTGAGGGAGCAGGCTGTGTTCCTGAAACACCAGGCCAATCCTGCGCTTGTGCAGGGGCAGAAACTGCCGGCCCCGTTGCCAGTGCTGCCCGCCAAAGCGCACCACCGCACCCCGTGGCCGTTCCAGGCCGGCGATAATGCGCAGCAGGGTGGTTTTGCCACAACCGGAGCGGCCAAACAGCGCGGTGACACCTTCTAGCGGTAGCTCATGGTTGACCTTGAGTTCGAAGTCCTTGCCGTGGCGAAGATGTGCCTGCAGGTACAGGGTCATAGCTTGGCGACCTCGAACCGGCGGTTAATGCTGTACACCACAAACAAGGTGACAAAGGCGAAGATCAGCAGCATCAGTGACAGGCTATGGGCGGCGTCGTAATTCATGGCCTCGGCGTGATCGTAGATCAAAACCGACAGCACCTTGGTTTCACCCGGAATGCTGCCGCCGAGCATTAAAATAACGCCGAACTCTCCCAGGGTGTGAGCGAAGGTCAGTGTAGCTGCCACCACAAAACCGCCCCGGCTGAGGGGAAATATCACCGTTCGGAACCGGTCCCAGGCGCCGGCGCCCAGACTGCTGGCAACCTCGACCGGGCGCCGGCCTAGGTTGCGAAAGGCTTCCGTCAGCGGCTGCACGGCAAACGGCATGGAATAGATAATCGACGCAATCAGGATGCCCTCAAAGGAAAACGCCAGGTGCTGGAAGCCCCACGCCTCCAGGGTTTGCCCAACCACGCCCCGGGGCCCCAGAGTGATCAGCAGATAGAACCCCAGCACGGTGGGCGGCAGCACCAGTGGCAGCGCCACAATGGCCTGCACTACGGTACGGAACTGGGTGCGCCCTTGCGCCAGCCACCAGGACAAAGGTGCGGCCAGCAATAACAGAATGATGGTGGTATACAGGCAGAGCTTGAAGGTGACTTCAATGGCCTGCCACTCTGCGGGGCCGAGTTGAAACATTGGGGTCCTTTCAGGTGAAGATGCCGGTTGGCCGTGCGCCGGTCAGGGCATTACAAATCCATATTGCTCCATTATAGCGATTGCCTGCTCCGAGGCCTTGAAATCGGCAAAACGCATGACCTCGGGTTTATTGCCTCCGCGGCGGGTAACCACATAACCCTGAGTCAGCGGGTTGTGAAGGCTGTCGTCAATCAGGTGGTGACTGTGGGCGGCGAGCTCCGGAAACTTCGCCAGGGACAGTGCAATCACACCCACCTGAGCGGCACCAGACGCGGTCATCTGCGCTGCGTGGGCAATGTTCTCACCGAACACCAGTTTGGGTTGCACCGACGCCCATACGCCGGCCGCCTGCATGGCTTCCTTGGCGCGCAGTCCATAAGGTGCATGGGCCGGCTGGGCGATGGCGATGCGGGTAATGGAATCCGAAGTAAGGTCATTCAGGGTCAGGCTGCCGGCGTCCAGGGTGTTGCTCCAGAGAACTATCCGGCCAATGGCGTAGGCCGCGGGCGGGGTAGCCGTCAGCCCTTCCTGCTCGAGCCGCTTGGGAAACGCAATGTCTGCTGAGAAAAAGATATCGTAGGGCGCACCGTTCATGATTTGCGTGGTCATCTTTCCGGAGGAACCGTATACCACCTGCACATTGGAGTCGGGGTTGGCTTCGCGATACAGCTCAATGATGTCGTCCAGGGCATAGCGCAAATCCGAGGCAGCCGCGATGCGCACCAGTTCGCCCGCCTGGAGGCTGCAGGTAAACAGGAAGGTGGACAGCAGGGCCTGCACTCGACAAGGCTTGAACCACTGATACATCCCGAATCCCCCAAACAACGTATTCTGGTTTAAAAAAGCGCAAGGCAGCGCAACCGTTTTACCGCAACGAACAGAGTAACATGCTAAAACTCCCGCCCCAGCCTGACAACTGTGAACTGTGCGAACGCGCCGTGCCCAGCCTCACTCGCCATCACCTTATACCCAAACATCTGCACCGCAAAAAACGGTTTCAGAAGCTGTTCAGTAAAGAGGACCTGATCACCCGCACCTTGTGGGTGTGCCGGCCATGCCACAATGCCATTCATCGGGCGCGTTCGGAGCATGAGTTGGGGTTGCACTTCAACACGCGGGAACAGCTGCTGGAAATGGAGGAGGTGAGGGCGTTTGTGGAATGGATTCGGGATAAGCCTGCGGGGTTTGTGCCGAAGAGGGGGAGATGAACAAGCCCGCCGCAGCGGGCCTGTTATCAGGGGGTTACGCCTTCCCCTGCTTCATCGCCTCAAACTCATCCTCAAAGAAGAACTTCTCTTCCCCGAAGGCAGGCTCAAGCTCGTGCAGCCAGGTGGCGGTTTCGCTGTACTTGGCGAAGAACGGGCGCTGTACCCAGTCCGGGTTGCGGCCCTGCAGGAAGCGCAGTACGAACACTTTTTCGCCTTTGATTTCGGTAATGCCCTGTACTTCCACCTTGCCGGGGCCGGCGCTCATGCTGGGGCCGCGGGCGGTGCGTGCCAGGCCGCTGACCTTTTTCATGGCCTCGCGGTAGATGTGGTAGGCCTCTGCCAGGGGTACTTCGAAGTAGTTCTTGGCGCCGGTATCCCGTTCTACAAACATGTAGTAGGGGATGATGCCCAGCTTCACTTCTTTCTTCCACAGCTTGGCCCAGGCGTCGGCATCGTCGTTCACGTGTTTGATCAGTGGGCCCTGGGCGCGGATCTCGGCACCGGTGGCGCGGATGCGGCGGATGGCCTCTTCCGCGATGTCGGTGGTGATCTCCTGCCAGTGGTTGTAGTGGGCCATGATGGCCACGTGCTTGCCGCCATCAACCAGTTTGGCGAACAGTTCGATCAGCTCGTCGGCGTCCTTGTCGGTCACGAAACGGTACGGCCAGAAGGTTAGCGCCTTGGTGCCGATGCGGATGGTCTGGATGTGGTCGAACTCCGACTGCAGCAGAGGCTCCAGGTACTGAACCAGGTTCTTGGTCTTCATGACCATGGGGTCGCCACCGGTCACCAGCAGGTCGGTCACTTCGGTGTGCTCCTGCAGGTAGCCGTGCAGTTTCTCAGCATCGGTGCTGGCCATTTTCAGGTCTTTGTCACCGACAAACTGCGCCCAGCGGAAGCAGAAGGTGCAGTAGCTGTGGCAGGTCTGGCCCTGGGACGGGAAGAACAGCACGGTTTCGCGGTACTTGTGCTGCACGCCGTCCAGCACTTCGCCGTCCAGCTCCGGCATGTTCATTTCCATCTGGCCGGCCGGGTGTGGGTTCAATTCGTCCCGGATTTCCTTGGCCACGGCCTGAATGTCCTTCTTGTCGGCACCCTCGCGATGCAGTGCCGCCATTCTTTCGTAATGTTCGTCCTTGAGCATACCCTTTTGAGGGAATACGAGCTGATAGATTGGATCGTTCGGTACCTTGTCCCAGTTGATCAGTTCGTTGATCACATATTCGTTGACCCGGAATGGCAGCACGCTGGCCACCACTTTCATTTCGAACAGGGTCTCTTCGGGGAGATTCTGGATCGCCTCAATTTTATCGAGCTGGCGGTCGGTAAAAACCTTGAACCGGCGTTCCTCGAATTCCTGAACCGGGATGCGGTTCGGAAAGGTGACGATGGAGTTCATAGATCGCCCTCTGATTAGGTGCCAAAGATAAAAGGAGGGGTGGTTACCTCCTTCACTGGTTAAAAAACGGGCAGGCAAGTATACATAAATCGAAATTCATTTTCAGGTCTAATTAATAATTCAGGGTTTGGCGGCTGAGTTCATTGCCTAAAATCACCGAATATCGCTAATTTAAAGCGAAATGGCGCGAAAATCGCAGATTTGTTTGGGTTTAAGGTGTTTAGTATGGCGATGCAATTTGTAAGTACCAATGCGCTCATACATTGGTCTGATGCCTGGTTGTGAAAGTCATCGAAACCGGACATTATTGCGTAACTAATCTAAATAAAGTCGCTGCTTTGGCATTTCAAACGGCTGTTTGTTTGTTTTTTTGGCTAATTTTGTAGTAAAAGTACGAAAGTTTTGACGTGCGGCGCGCCCAGTACAGCCGCTGTCGGGAAGTACGGGGCCAAAAGCTCCGCCCGAAGCTGACCGGCGCTGCAGGAAATATGTGAAAGCTGTTCTATGCTTGAGGGAGGTCAAACGCGCTACTAAGCATTTCTCGCAAGCTGATGTATCCACAATAAAACTGCAGTTAATCGCAGCATTTCAAGTTTGCACCGTGACAGGCTGCTGATCGTGGCCCACGTGGCACCTTTTGAGTCCAAGGGGAGGGTTTGATGTACCAGGATGATGATCCCATTGAAACCAGTGAATGGCTTGATGCGCTGGAATCTCTGATCGAGAACGAAGGCGTTGATCGGGCCAAATACATTCTGGAGCGTTTGTCTGAGCGCGCCAGCAGAGATGGCACAGCACTGCCGTATTCCATCACTACACCGTTCCGCAACAGCATTCCGGTGGCCAAACAGGCCCAGATGCCGGGTGACCTGTTTATGGAGCGCCGAATTCGCTCGCTGATCCGCTGGAACGCCATGGCCATGGTGGTGCGAGCCAACAAACGCCCGGGTGATTTGGGCGGGCATATTTCCACCTTCTCTTCTGCCGCCACATTGTATGACGTGGGCTTCAACTATTTCTTCCACGGTGGCGACGACAAGCGGGAATCTGACCTGGTGTACTTCCAGGGCCACGCAGCGCCAGGTATCTACGCGCGCTCCTTCCTGGAAGGCCGCTTTACGGAAGAACAGCTCGATAAATACCGGGAAGAGGTAGACGGCGAAGGCCTGTCCTCCTATCCACACCCCTGGCTGATGCCGGATTACTGGCAGTTCCCCACGGTGTCTATGGGTTTGGGGCCAATCCAGGCGATCTATCAGGCTCACGTAATGAAGTACCTGCACAGCCGTGAGCTGACCGATATGGACAACCGCAAGGTGTGGGCGTTTATCGGTGACGGCGAGTGCGACGAGCCGGAAACCCTCGGTTCTATTTCCAAGGCCGGTCGTGAGAACCTGGATAACCTGATCTTCGTGGTGAACTGCAACCTGCAGCGGCTGGACGGGCCGGTGCGTGGTAACGGCAAAATCATCCAGGAGCTTGAAGGCGTGTTCCGTGGTGCCGGCTGGAACGTGATCAAAGTCGTGTGGGGCCGCCATTGGGACCCGCTCTACGCCAAAGACGAAAATGGCGCCATGCAGCGTGCCATGGATGAAATCTGCGACGGCGACCTGCAGAACTTCAGCTTCAAGGGCCCAGCTTACACTCGTAAGGAATTCTTCGGTCGTTATCCGGAACTGGCGAAGCTGGTTGAGGACATGTCCGATGAAGAGATCAGCAAGCTCAACCGCGGCGGCCATGATCCCTACAAAGTCTATGCCGCCTACCACAAGGCGGTGAACCAGGCCAACGGCAAGCCGACGGTCATTCTGGCTCACACCATCAAGGGCTACGGCTTTGGTGCGGCGGGCGAAGCCCAGAACACCGCCCACTCCCTTAAGAAACTGGACATCGACACCCTGAAGGAATTCCGGGACCGTTTCGGCGTGCCCCTGAAAGACGACGAGCT
This sequence comes from Marinobacter sp. NSM, assembly GCF_052380025.1. Lineage (NCBI taxonomy): Bacteria > Pseudomonadati > Pseudomonadota > Gammaproteobacteria > Pseudomonadales > Marinobacteraceae > Marinobacter > Marinobacter sp. NSM. Next base: position 155,715 of record NZ_JBQTCK010000003.1, on the reverse strand, counting down.
GGAAGAGGTGCCCTACTACCGCCCGGCGCCAGACAGCCCGGAACTGGTGTACATGAAAAAGCGCCGGCAGGATCTCGGCGGCTTCTATCCGAAGCGCAACAAGGATTGCCAGCCACTGCAGATTCCGGAGCTGGATATCTTCAAGCAAGTATTGGAAGGCTCTGACGGCCGTGCTATCTCAACCACCATGGCGTTTGTGCGCATTCTGAGTGCCTTGGTGAAAGACAAGCGCATCGGCAAGCGTGTGGTGCCTATCGTTCCGGACGAAGCTCGCACCTTTGGTATGGAAGGTATGTTCCGTCAACTCGGTATCTACACCTCCGAAGGCCAGAAGTACGTGCCCCAAGATCGTGACCAGATCATGTACTACCGGGAAGACAAGAAAGGCCAGATCATGCAGGAGGGCATCAACGAAGCCGGTGCCATGGCTACCTGGATGGCCGCTGCCACTTCCTACAGCACCAACAGCTACCCGCTGATTCCGTTCTATGTGTTCTATTCCATGTTCGGCTTCCAGCGTGTGGGCGACCTGGCCTGGGCCTCCGGCGACATGCAGGCCCGCGGCTTCCTGATTGGCGGTACCGCCGGCCGAACCACCCTGAACGGTGAAGGCCTGCAGCATCAGGATGGCCACAGCCACGTACTGGCCAACACCATTCCGAACTGCAAGGCCTACGACCCGGCCTACGGTTACGAAATGGCCGTGGTGATTCGCCACGGCATGAAAGAAATGTTCGAAGACAACAAAAACGTCTTCTACTACCTGACCATCGAAAACGAAAACTACGAACAGCCTGCCATGCCGAAAGACTGCGAAGACGGCATCATCAAGGGCATGTACAAGTATGAATCGGTGGAAACCAAGGGCCGCAAGAAGAGCCCGAGGGTTCAGCTGCTGGGTGCCGGCGCGATCATGAACGAAGTGCGCGAAGCCGCCCAGATGCTGAAAGACGACTGGGGCGTAGCCTCCGACGTGTGGAGCGTGACCAGCTTTAACGAACTGGCCCGTGACGGTCAGCACGTAGAGCGCTGGAACCACCTGCACCCGGACGACAAGCCGCGCCAGGCTTACGTTACCCAGTGCCTGGAGAAGGCCCAGGGGCCGGTGGTGTCTGCCACCGACTACATCAAGCTGCACTCCGAGCAGTTGCGGGCCTTTATCCCGAAAACCTTTATGACTTTGGGCACAGACGGTTTCGGCCGTAGCGATACCCGCGAGAAGCTGCGTAGCTTCTTTGAGGTGGACCGCTACTACATCACCGTCACCGCCCTGTCTGCCCTGGCCAAAGATGGTGAGATCAAGCTTGAACAGGTTCTCGAAGCCATGCGCAAGTACGGAATCGATCGCAATAAAACGAACCCGGTGCTGAGCTAAGGAGACCGCCATGAGTGAACAGGAAATCAAGGTTCCCGATCTCGGCGGTGCTGATGAAGTCGAGGTCATCGAAATCATCGTCAGTGCAGGGGACTCCGTTGAAGAAGAAGATCCGATTCTGACCGTAGAATCCGACAAAGCCTCTGTGGAACTGCCGGCGCCCGCCGCCGGCAAGATCACCAAGATCACCGTCAAGGTGGGTGATAAGGTTAAGGAAGGCGACGTTATCGGCATGATGGAAGGTGGTGCTGGCGGCTCCGAAGATGCCGGTAGTGACAAAGCGGACGAGCCCGAACCGAAAGCAGAAAGTAAAACCGAGGCGAAAGCGGAAGACAGCAAACCGGTGCCGAAGAAAAAGTCCGGCGGCTCACGCACCGAAGTGGTGAAGGTGCCGTCACTGGATGGCTTTGACGATGTGCCGGTGATCGAAATCAACGTGGCCGAGGGCGACACCGTTGGCGAAGATGATCCGCTGGTGACGGTGGAATCCGATAAGGCCACCATGGAAATTCCGTCGCCCTACGCCGGCAAGATTGGCAAGATTCTGGTGAAGGAAGGTGACAAGCTTTCCGAGGGTGTTGACCTGCTGGAAATGACCATCGAAGAGGATGGTGGCGACGAGGAAGAAGCGTCAGATTCCGGGGAAAGCGCCAAGGCAGAAAACCAGGAGGCCAAACCCGAAGCAAAAGCCGATAAGCAGGAAGCCGCGCCCCAGCCACAGGGTTCTACCTACGAGCCACCGGCACCGGGCACTAAGGTGCACGCCGGCCCCGCCGTGCGCAAATTGGCCCGGGAACTGGGGGCAGATCTCACACGGGTGAAGGGGTCCGGCCCGAAAAACCGAATCCTGAAAGACGACGTGCACGCCTATGTGAAGAGCCAGCTGCAGCAGGTCCAGCAGGGCACCGGTGTCGCCACAGGCTCCGGCATTCCCGGCGTGAAGCTGCCGGATTTCAGCCAGTTTGGTGAAGTGGAGCGCGAAGGCATGTCCCGCATGATGGCGGCCACCGCCACCAACATGCAGCGTAGCTGGTTGAACGTACCCCACGTAACCCAGTTCGACGATGCCGACATCACCGAGATGGAAGACTTCCGCAAGGCCCAGAAAACGGCCGGCGAAAAGCGTGGCGTGAAGATGACCCCACTGCCGTTCCTGCTCAAGGCCTGCGCCGCCGCGTTGGCGGAACTGCCTCAGTTCAACGTGTCCCTGGACATGGAACGCAAAGAGGTGGTGCGCAAGAAGTACATCCACATCGGCATTGCCGTGGATACACCCCACGGCCTGATGGTGCCGGTCATCCGGGACGTTGACCAGAAAGGCCTGTGGGAACTGGCCGCCGAAAGCGCCGAACTGGCCCAGAAGGCGAGGGACAAGCAGCTGAAGCCGGCAGAAATGCAGGGCGCCTGCTTTACCATCACCAGCCTGGGCGGCATTGGCGGCACCGCGTTCACACCCATCGTGAACACGCCGGAAGTGGCCATCCTGGGTGTCTCCAAGGCATCCATGAAGCCGGTGTGGGACGGCAAGGCATTCCAGCCGAGGCTGATGCTGCCGCTGTCGTTGTCTTACGACCACCGTGCGGTGAACGGGGCGGATGCCGCCCGGTTTACCAACCTGCTGGCGCAGCTGTTGGGAGATATTCGTACCCTGCTGCTGTAGTCCTGAATTGAGGGCCGCTCCGTAGCTTCTTAGTGGCGGGGCGGCTTTCTCGTCTTTGCGTTGAGCCTGGCCAAACCTATACCAATTTGCTGCATCAGATTCGTTCCTGCCTTCGGCCTCCACCGGATGCCCTGGTCGGGCCGCCGTTTGTGGCTGGCGTAAGGTATCTACTCTGCTGAAGCCGCACGCTGCCGGCGTGTCCTTGGTGAATACTCCCAACTATTCCGCATAATATCCAGCCGCCCTGGGGTGCTCAGCCGCAGCACCTGAAGCGCCATCTCGTCGTTCTTTTGTTTCCAGGTATCGTTATCCATATCCCGCCAGTGACGGGGCGGCCGGTTTGTTCGCCGGTCGTGTTCGGCGGTGACCGGGTCGTTGGGGCGATGCTCTTCCCAGAGGGGAATATCTGGCAGTGGCCGGCTGGTGTCCATGAAGTTCTGGAACATGTCCCACAGGGCGTAGCACTCCTCGGGATTGGTTTTGCCGATCAGGGTGCCGATGGGGATCAGGATGTTGCGGTACCGGTGAGCCAGGTACAGGGTGTGCACCACCCCGCCGCCGTGGATCAGTTCGTTGGAGGTGTAGGCATCGAACTCGTAGAACGGGGCCGTTTCTTCTTCCGGCTGGCCGGTTTTGCCCCAGGTGCCTTTTTTGTCGTAGTGATACACCGTTACCAGGCCCGTGCGGCGATTGAGTTCCCACAGAGGGCCCTTGTCGGGCTTGATGAGCTGCCGGGGGAAGAGTTTGAACAGGGCAGTGGGGATGAGGTTGCAGGCTATAAGGGGCCCTACAAAAATCGCCAGAATTGGGATAAAAGCTATCAACATCTGGCCAAAGGTTTCGTCTGGTGGGCTGAGTCTCCAGTGGGAGAAAAAACCAATTGTTACCGGCAGCATCATAAATGCGATGACGAAAGGGTTACCGAAGGCATTGAAAAACAGAAGAATACGGGTCCTCAGTGCCGTTGTCGCATGCCGATAGCATTCATGGTCAATGCGCTGATGAGTCTGCAGATCTCCGAACGGCAGTGGGTTTTTCTCGAACTTCCGGAGCATTTCGGGACGATTTCGCCGTCGAATGATCTGCGGCACGACATCCTCTGTGTGGCCCCAAGGCAATTTCTGGTCCGCTTTTTGGTTAAACCAGGGCTGTGCCGGATTAGCGCCCGGTGCCGGGCGCTTTTGGCGGGGGATGTGTTCGGAATCATAGGCCTTCGGGCCGTAGTATCCCGATGCAGGTTTATCCGTTGTCATCCCGTTGCTCCCGGGCTGCTGAATTCATTGATCCAGAAAAGCTGTTTTTTGTTACTGAAGTCCGGTTCCGTATGTTCATTATCTTTGACGTCGAAAATAGTTGAATCCTTGGGTGGCGGTGCCGGAAAAGCGAGTCCCCGGATGCCGGTTTCCAGGCGAACCTGGGCTTTTGGATGCCAGGAGTAGCTCACATTGTGAGTGCTGAGCGGTATGCGAAGAAACTTGGTCGTTTCCGTATGGGGCGAGGGTGTCCTAACGATGTACTCATAACCATCCGGCGTGGCGCCCTCCCGGAGAATGTATCTGTGCATTTCGGTGTCTGGAACCGGCTGAGAGGCCAATGGAACCGAGTGGTTGCTATCCTGTTTAACTCGGTGGCTGAGTAGTTGAAGCTTGAACGTCATTTGTTGTTCCGTGAAGCCGGTCATGCCTGACAGATTGCTCCGAAGCCGTATGAGGTGGGTTGCCTGGGCGAGATCATGATTGTCCAGCCCCTGGCGTTTCAGCGCTACTCGGGTGATTTCCGGAATCGGGTATATTGATACCTGCACCTGAGAGAGCAGGTAGACTAGCCGGTACCAGGCTTCCAAGGCGTTGTTGTCACCTTTCAGATGAGGCAATCCGTCATGTTCGCCGAAAGGACCGTTCTTCAGCCAGTTCTCTATAGGTTCGTCTTCATAGAGTGCGACAAGTACCGCACCCCCAAGGATCAGGCATAGGCCGGCCCACCCCAGAGGTCCCATGCCAAGTAGAGTGAGTTGGGCGGGTACCATCGCGGAGAGTGTTGTCACCACGCCACCCACAGTAACGACGCCGTGACCGAGAGCTGCCTGGTCGCCAGTGTTTATGGCGTAGATGGTGTCAGACAAGCTGACGCCTGTAAGGGCGAGACCTCCGATGCCACCAAGCAGCATTTTTACGGTCAACGCTTTTGCGCCGAAGAATTTTGCGATAGCTGTAGCGGCCTGATGTTCGAATTCGTGACTCAGAACAGCGGATATTTTTCTTTTGAGGGCTTCATTAGCAAACCGCTCTGAGAGCAGAATCAATGCTAATCCAGCACCATATGAAGAGCTAATTGTTCCTGAGATTGCTCTCAGGCGCCCACGCTCCCTCGAAATCCGGTCTTCGTTAGTTAGGGCATTCGCCACATTAACCGCCTCAACAGCCAACACCACCAACGGCAAAGCCGGTGTATTCAGCACCCGGTGCAACCGGCTTCGCTCGGCAGCGTTAAGGTCCACCCGGTTCGCCTTCGCTTCGCCCTCCAGCTTGCGAATATCCGCATTGATATCCCGAATCCGGCCGCCGGTCTGCTTCAGTTCGTCGACCACCTGATTGTACCGGCTCTGGGCTGCCTGCAACTTCGCCCGGAGCTCGTCGTGGTTGCCGTTGGCTTCGGCCAGGGCCCGGCGTGCCAGGGTCAGGTTATTCTCGGCCCGAGTGAGTGCCTGGATAGCCTGGGTGGTGGGCTTGTCCCGGCTCAGTACCCAAACCAGTGCCTTGCCTGCGGCGGGCGTTTCCGGGTTATAGCGTGCGCCGTCTGGCCCCAGGTCTTCCAGGCCAAGCACGTATTTGCCTTGGGCAATGGCGTCGCTCAATGTCATTTGCCGCAAATCCGGCAGCATTTCAGGCATGGCCTGGCGTATGCCTTCCATCGGGTTCGCCATGGTGGCAATGCGCTGGGCCATCAGGCGCTGCTGGATGGCCTGCCGGGTTTCTGCCTGTTGTTGTTCCAGGCGTGCGCTGGCTTCGTCAAAGTCTTTGAGGGCTTTGGAGGCGGCCTGTTCTTTCCTGAATGCTTCATCGCTGTTGCGCTTCATCCATTCCTGGCTGGCCGCGTCGTGTTCTGCTTTCAGGGCTGCGCGGCGCTGGGCCAGGCGGGTTTGTTCGTCGGTCAGGTTCTGGAGTTGTCGGTCGTTGTTCTCCAGCGCGGCCATGGCGGAACGGATGGACTGGTGCAATTCACTGTGTGAGCTGTCCAACGCCTTCATGCCGGAGTTCATGCCCGCGAGCATCAGTGTGGTCATTGCGCCGCTTTGAATGTCATCAGCCAAACGCAGTCCTTCCACCGTCAGTATTTCGCTCAAATCCTCCGGCAAATCCAGCTTTTCCAGGGCGGCGAGGGCGGCACCCCGGAATACACCCGTGCCATCGTTGGGTTCGGGCGTTTCCGGGGGTTGGTAGGGTTCGGTTTGGCTGTTTGGTGTGGTTTGCGGCCACAACATGCGGGCGAGAGAGACTTCCTCTCGCGAGGCACTGGCGGCTGCCTGTTCGGTACAAAGCGATCTTACCCAGATTTTGCCGTCGCTGTCCGGACTGGGCTGGCTGTGTTCCGGGTCCAGTGGGTCTTGCTTGCAGGCGGGTTCCAGGGTGTCGCTTATAAAGTGTCCGGCGCAGCGGAAAGCACCGGCGTAGTCGAAACCCTCGGCGCTAAACAGGTCAGCCAGGGCTTGTTGATAGGGCTGGCGTTTCAGGCATTGCAGCAGTTCCGCCTGGGCCAGGGTCAGGTAGTGTTGGCCCAGGGTGCGCTCTTCGGTCATCAGCACCCGGCGAATCTTTTGCCGGCCACTGGAGGGTAACGCCAGGCTGTATTTGAACAGGGGGTTCTTCTGGCGACCGATCCGGCCCGGCAGGATGATCTGGTTTACCAGGAGGGCATTTTCCAGCTGCGGATTTTTGCGGGCTTTTTCGGCACACAGGTTCAACAGATGACGTGCGGTGTTGATGCGTGCCTGCTGGTGCCGCATCTCGTAAAAATGATCTTCAACTCGCAGGCCGCACACGCCCCGATTTCTCAAATCGTCAAGGGCGTCTGTCTGGCAATCGCCGGTTCGCCATTCATCGTAGCTGAACGGCCGTTGCGGTGGGGTTTCACCGGACCGGTCCAGATCCTTTTGAATTGCAATGCCGAGCGCGGCCGGCTCGGGGTGTTCGAAGGGGGCCAGGGGCTCGGTACGCTCACCGGCATTCCATTCTTCATAAAGGCTGGCAGCTATATCCAGCTCTTTGCCGGCGTAGGTTCCGGTGGTATCGGCCAGGTATTCCCAGGGCCGCTCAAACTGCCACTCTTTGGCCGGTACCCTGGGCCTTTGCGCTTCAACTTTGTCTAATCGGAACACGGTTCGTTTGGCGGCATCCGGCCAGCGGGCGAAGCCCATCTGGGGTTGATCTGCCGGGTACAAGTCCCGGAACTGGCTGCATCGGTAATGTCGAAGCCCGGAATCGCTCTGCAGGCAATTCAGCCTTGCGGCGGAGAGCGGAGATTCACTGAAGGCGGCTTCAAGGGACTGGTCCTGCCCATCAAGGCGAATGGGTACCCAGACATCTGTCAGCGGTTTGCCCACGGCGGGGCGACGGTCTTCGGTAAATTGGCCGTCTTCGGTGCGGTGGTCCGCCAGCCTCACGTCGCGGAATTGCGGCCGGTTGCCTTCCCAGGCGATTTGCAGCTCTCGCCAGAGTGTGCCGTTCCGGAATAGATAAAGGAACCCGGGGCGGGCGAGCGCTGGCCAGGTCAGGTGCTTGCCTTCGTGATTCATTCCCCGCACCCAGGCCATGGGCACGGTTGGCATCAGGATGTTGGCGGTAGTTTCAGAATGGATGCTTTCGGGTGCCGGAGCATCCGTGAGCGGAAGGTGAATCGGCGCGCCGGATTCTGCATCTACTTCCAGTACCGCACGGCTGGCGGGCTGGTTGCGCCAAGGCCAAATGTGCAGGGCGGATTCACTGTTGTCGACCGCTCTAAGATAACTTTTCTGGATACCATCCGGCAGGCGCCGTTCAACCCCGGGGAACGGGGCTTCTGCCGTCTGAAAAACCACCGGGCGCTGTTCCTGGCTGTGCTTGCTGCCAAGCACAGCAACGATGAAATCACAGAAGGTGCAGGGAGGGCCGTCGGAAAGGCGGCTATGGGCCAGATTGCTCATGGTTGACGTTCCTTATCAATGGCTGAGAGAAGCTTCTTGCTTCAATGATTCGAAATTTTATATGGCCCAGATGATGATGTCACATTGCTGCGCCCGTCGGTTCCGGAATTTGTGATGTGTAGCGGGCCTCCCCGCGGCTTGAAACCCGGCCGGGCTAAAGCGATAGTGGGCGTAACAATACCGTTAAAGTGACATTATCCATGGCCAACAAACCAAGCTTCAACTGGGAAGATCCCCTGCTGCTCGACCAGCAGCTCACCGAAGACGAACGCATGGTGCGCGACAGCGCCCGGCAGTTTGCTGAAAAGAAACTCCGCCCCCGTGTGGTGGAGGCCTTCCGTAACGAACACACCGATCCTGCTATCTTCCGCGAAATGGGCGAGAACGGCTTGCTGGGTGCGACCCTGCCCGAGCAATACGGCGGTAGCGGGCTTAACTATGTGAGCTATGGCCTGATTGCACGTGAGATAGAGCGAGTGGATTCCGGCTATCGCTCCATGATGAGCGTGCAGTCGTCCCTGGTCATGGTGCCCATCTACGAGTTTGGCAACGAAGCAACCCGCCAGAAATACCTGCCCAAACTGGCCTCCGGCGAATGGATTGGCTGCTTTGGCCTGACCGAGCCAGACTATGGCTCAGACCCTGGTGCCATGATTACCCGGGCCCGCAAAGTGGATGGCGGCTATCGCCTGACCGGCAGCAAGATGTGGATCACCAACAGCCCGATTGCGGATGTCTTTGTGGTCTGGGCCAAGGATGATGACGACAAGATTCGGGGCTTTGTGCTGGAGAAGGACTGGCAGGGCCTGAGCGCCCCGGTCATTCATGGCAAGGTGGGCCTGCGGGCGTCCATCACCGGTGAAATCGTGATGGATAACGTCTTCGTGCCGGAAGAAAACGCCTTCCCCGATGTGCGCGGCCTCAAAGGTCCGTTTACCTGCCTGGATTCCGCCCGCTATGGCATCGCATGGGGCGCCCTGGGTGCGGCGGAAGACTGCTGGCACACAGCCCGCCAGTATGTGCTGGATCGCCAACAGTTCGGCCGGCCTCTGGCGGCAAACCAGCTGATCCAGAAAAAGCTGGCGGACATGCAAACGGACATCACCCTGGCCCTGCAGGGCAGCCTGCGCCTGGGCCGGATGAAAGACGAAGGGACGGCGGCGGTGGAGATAACCTCCATCATGAAACGCAACTCCTGCGGCAAGGCGCTGGACGTGGCGCGGCTCGCCCGGGACATGCTCGGTGGTAACGGCATCAGCGACGAATTTGGTATCGCCCGCCACCTGGTGAACCTGGAGGTGGTGAACACCTACGAGGGCACCCACGATGTCCACGCGTTGATTCTTGGCCGGGCCCAGACAGGGATTCAGGCTTTCTTCTGAGCCTGTCGCCTCGGCCAATGCCGAACCGATGCCAGCCATCCACTATCAGCCTCATGAACATTGAGAACAATGACATGAGGCTTCCATGAATCCGGCAAAACTGCTCTCCACCCCGCTTAAGCTGCGAAACGGCTCCGTCATCCCCAACCGCTTTGCAAAGTCCGCTATGAGCGAGACCCTGGGCACCATTGATAACCACCCCACCAAAGAGCTGGCAACCCTGTATCGTGCCTGGGCAGAGGGCGGAACCGGGCTGTCGATCACCGGGAATGTGATGATTGATCGCAGGCACATCGGGGAGCCCCAGAATGTGGTTATCGAGGACGAAACCGACCTGGAACTTCTGACCGCCTGGGCCAAGGCCGGGCAACAGGGTGGCAAGCAGATTTGGATGCAGCTGAACCATCCCGGCAAGCAAAGCCCAAAAATGCTGAACAAAGACCCGGTCTCACCCAGCGCGATTCCTTTCAAGAAGGAACTCCGCAGCATGTTCGCCACCCCCCGAGCCCTGACTGGGCCGGAAATAGAAGACATCATCCAGCGCTTTGCCCATGCCGCCGCCATCGCCCAGAAGGCCGGTTTCGACGGTGTGCAGATTCACGGTGCCCATGGTTACCTGGTCAGTCAGTTTTTGTCGCCGCACCACAACCAACGCACAGACGAGTGGGGCGGTTCTGCCGAGAAACGTCGGCGCTTTGTGCTGGCGGTATACCGGGCTATCCGGAAAGCCTGTGGTGACGATTTCAATATCGGCATCAAACTGAACTCCGCAGACTTCCAGCGCGGAGGTTTTACTGAGGACGAATCGTTGGCGGTGATTAAGGCACTGGTAGCGGAGGGGATTGACCTGGTGGAAATCTCCGGCGGTAACTACGAGAACCCGGCCATGGCCAAGGGTGCGGAAGACGGCGAGGTAAAGGCCAGCACCCTGGCGCGGGAGGCCTACTTCCTCGAATTCGCCGAGAAAGTGCGTGAGCTGACCGACGTGCCCTTGATGGTCACCGGAGGTTTCCGCACCGAAACCGGCATGGCCCAGGCCATCGCCTCCGGCGCGACGGACCTGGTGGGCCTGGCCCGGCCGTTGGTGGTCGAACCGGATCTGCCGAATCGGATCATGGCGGGCAATCAGGTAACCAGTGCGGTAAAACCCATCAAAACCGGCATCCGCCTGATTGATGATATGGCCCTGATGGAAGTGAGTTGGTACACCCGTCAGATCGGCCGCATTGCCCGTGGCAAGGCACCGAAACAGCATGACCGGGGCATTCTGTCGCTAATGGAGGTGCTGGGTGTGATGACCACCCGGGGTGTTCGCACCCGATTGCGGGCGGGGGAGTAAAGTAACTCAGCAGCAGGCCAGAGCCCCTGGTCTGCTGCTGATCGGATCAGTTCGCAAAAAACATCCAATCGAAATAGTTGTGCAGATCCTGCATGGCAATGGCTTCAGAAGGCTGGGTAAGCTCGAACAGAACGGACTGGTCTTTGGCTATTTTCATGGTGTCACCTCATCGGGTTGCGACAGAAGAGGCCGGGCAACGTTGCGGAGGCCGGCTTTGCAATCAGAACATTGCATCAGTCGTGCCAAAGGTGCGGAAACAGCTAACTTGTTGAGTTTTCAGGGTTGGTGTGACGCGCAATTCGGGGCGAGTGAGTGCAGTGATGCATGGCGGTGCAAACTGCACCAACCTGGAACGAAAAACCCCGGCCGAAGCCGGGGTCATTCTGAGTTAACTTCTAACAGGAAGGGTTAGAAGTTGTACTGCGCAGCGAACAGGATGCGGTTAGCATCGCCGTCTGTACCATCAACGTTTTCACGCTTCAGGAACTGGTACTCAACGCCCATCATGACGTTTTTGACCGGTGTCCACTGGTAGTTGGCCATAATAGCCTGGTTGCTTTCGCTTTGATCAGCAACTTCGGCCGCGCCGAGATCACTTACTGCATCATCCCAGTCAACTTCAACATAGCCGTAGCCGATGTTGATGCTGCGCCCACCACCCAAGTTTAGGCCGGCACCAACGGAACCGCCATAGCCAGATAATGTCTCAAGGCTGTTGCCGTTTACGTAGCCGCTGGCGGCGCCGAAGTTTTCACCAGAGCGATACAGGTAGCTGTTGGCGCCATCAGTGTAGGTCAGCGTACCCTGAAGGGTGATCATATCGGTGAGAGCCATCTTGGCCGCAACAAAGGTTGCGAACCCGAAGGCGCTATCATCATTGGTACCATCATCAAAGCCAATCTGATGAGCCAGAACAGCCGCTGAGTATGACAGACCGCCCGCAGAGTCTTCCATTCTGGCGGTCAGCGCGGGCATGCTGTCTTTCTGGGTGCTCGCTGTTGTGCGGCCGAGGAAAACTGGATCGCCATCAGCGTTGAGGGCAGGATCTCCGTTTTCGTCAAAGATTGGTGTCCCGGCGCTGGTGAGAGCAGTTGCTCCAATCAAGGAGGCTTGCGGATCCTCTAATGATACAGAGAAAGGACCTGTCGTATAGCGAGCCTGGGCAACACGGCCTTGCAGGCCTGCCAAACCTGGCAGAGAGTCAAAGTCCAGAGTCGAGGTATTACCAACGAAGCTGTTGAAGTTAGACCAGGTTTGGCCCATCAACACGCCATTGTATTCACCAAACGCGTGGCGCAGGCGAAGGTTACCCGGGCGGAAGTCACCCTCAACGGTAACGCTCACACCTTCCGGTGATACTGTTTTGAAACCTAGGCGGCTTTGCACAGCGTCAGCGCCGAAATGGCCATCTGCTGCATTATCGTTGCCGGCGAGACCAGCATAAGAGCCTGAGCGAGTGCTCAGGGCCTGATCACTATCCACATCGTAGCTGGCATTCATACGAGCGTAACCGTAAACGCTTACGTCGTAATCACCCGCACTGAAGCTAACAGCACTTGCCTGGCCAGCTACGCCAAACACAGCGACTGCCGCCGTTGCACGAATAGCCATTCTTAACTTGTTGCTTTGCATCGTTGTTGTCTCCACACGTTTATTGTTGTTGGACCCGAAAACAAGGTAGTTACGAATCTGTGACAATTCAAACATAATTGGTGGTTATTTAGACGAATGTCTATAGCTCGTTGGTGCGGCAATGCTGCCATCCGGCCCTGCCAAATGGTCGTAATACCTCAGATGACAAAGAAACCTGATCTTCTCAGTAACGAAACATTTGCTTTCCTTGATATCGAAACCACCGGTGGCAATCCGCAGCGGGACAGGATTACCGAGATCGGTATCCGGTTCTGGCGGGCCGGTGACGTGGTGGGGGAATGGCAAACCCTGCTGAACCCGGAAACGCGGATCTCCGGTTTTATTGAAAGACTGACGGGCATCAGCAACGAGTTGGTGAAGGATGCCCCGCTGTTTTCAGATATTGCCGATGAGCTGGAAAGTCAGTTGGCTGGCGTGATCTTTGTTGCCCATAACGCCCGCTTCGATTACGGCTTTATTAAGTCTGAGTTCCGTAAGCTGGGGCGAGCATTCAGCGCCCGGGTGTTGTGCACGGTCAGGCTGTCCCGGGCGCTCTATCCGGAACACAGTCGCCACAATATGGATGCCTTGATCAACCGCCACAACCTGCCGCAGGTGGAGCGTCATCGGGCCATGGGCGACGTTTCCGCCATGCTGGCGTTCTTCGAGCATGCTCTGGTTGAGCATGACACCGACACAGTGAACCAGGCCATCCAGCGACTGCTTCAGCGCCAGAGCACGCCTTCTAACGTGCCGCCAGAGATCTTAGCGGAGTTGCCACAGGGGCCGGGTGTTTACCGGTTCTACGGCGATAACGATGTGCTGCTGTATGTAGGCAAAAGCACCAACATTGCCCAGAGGGTGGCGTCGCATTTCGCTGGTGATCACCAGTCCACCCGAGGGTTACGCATGTCCGAAAGCCTGCGCCGGGTGGAGTTTACGGAAACCGCCGGTGAGCTGGGCGCCTTGTTGCTGGAACTGAAACAGATCAAAAGCCTGAACCCGCTCTACAACCGCCGCTCCCGTGCCGCCAAGAACCTGGTCAGCATCGCACTGACGACTAATAAAGAGGGCTATCTGCAGGCGGAACTGGCGCGAAAAGTGGTGCCGGACCAGCTCGGGGATTACTTCGGATTGTTCCGCAGCAAACGCGATGCGCTGGGCGCCATTCGCGGCATTGCCGGCAAGAACGACCTGTGCGGCAAACTGCTCGGGTTGGAACCAGGCGGTGCCGGCCCATGCTTCCAACGCAGCCTGGGTAGATGCAAAGGCGCCTGCGAGGGCGCAGAAGACAGTACCCGATACAACCTGAGAATGCAGATCGCCTTCCACAGCCTGCGCCTGAAAACCTGGCCCTGGCCCGGGCCCGTCGCCCTGGTGGAAGAGAACCGCGACACCGACCGCACCGATATTCTGGTTGTCTACAACTGGGTGCACATCGCCACCCTGCACAGCGAGGAGGAACTGAACGACTTTGAACCGGGGTCTGACCCCGTCACCTTTGATCTCGACTCCTACAAACTGCTGGTCAAAGCCCTGCTGGGCCGCGATAAAAAGCCGTATCGAATCATCGAACTACCACCTTTGACGCAACCGGCTGTTCTTATGCCGTGAGTGGCGTATTATGGGGGCATTCACCCTGTCACTTAGCAATGAGTCACTGAGAGAGATCCATGAACAGAGAACCTGTCTCCCGCGAACTGTTTGATGAAGTAATGGTGCCCAACTACGCCCCCGGTAATATCATCCCGGTGCGAGGCGAGGGCTCCCGCGTGTGGGACCAGGAAGGGCGAGAGTTTGTGGACCTACAGGGCGGCATTGCGGTCACCAGCCTTGGCCATTGCCACCCGGGCCTGGTGGGCGTGTTACAGGAACAGGCCGAAAAAATCTGGCACCTGTCCAACGTGATGACCAACGAACCCGCGTTGCGCCTGGCCAAAACCCTGTGCGACCAGACCTTCGCAGAACGGGTGTTCTTCGCCAACTCCGGTGCCGAAGCCAACGAAGCCGCCTTCAAACTGGCCCGTCGCTACGCCTGGGAACACTACGGCCCGGAGAAAAACGAAATCATCTCCTTCACCAACTCCTTCCACGGCCGCACCCTGTTTACCGTAAGCGTGGGTGGCCAGCCCAAATACCTGGAAGGCTTCGAACCGGCCCCGGGAGGTATCCACCACGCCGAATTCAATAACCTGGACTCGGTAAAGGCGCTGGTCTCCAAAGAAAAAACCTGCGCCATCGTGGTTGAGCCCATCCAGGGCGAAGGTGGCGTTATGCCCGCCGACCCTGAATTCCTCAAAGGCCTGCGCCAGCTCTGCGACGACAACAACGCCCTGCTGGTGTTCGACGAAGTACAAAGCGGCGTCGGCCGCACCGGCCACCTGTACGCCTATGAAATGTACAACGTCGTGCCCGACATCCTCACCAGCGCCAAAGGCCTGGGCGGTGGCTTCCCGGTCGCCGCCATGCTCACCACCGCCGAAGCCGCCAAAAGCCTCGGCGTAGGCACCCACGGCAGCACCTATGGCGGCAACGCCCTGGCCTGCGCAGTGGCCCAGAAAGTGATCGACACCGTCAGCCAGCCGGAAATCCTGAAAGGCGTCAAAGCCCGCTCCGACAAACTGCGCAAAGGCATGATGGACATCGGCGAACGCTACGGCGTGTTTTCCGAAGTGCGCGGCGCTGGTCTACTCTTGGGGTGTGTGCTGACCGAAAAATGGCAGGGCAAAGCCAAAGACTTCCTCAACGCCGGCCTGGATGAGGGCGTGATGGTACTGATCGCAGGCGCTAACGTGGTTCGTTTGGCGCCTTCGTTGATCATTCCGGAGTCGGATATTGATGAAGCGCTGGAGCGGTTTGAGGCGGCAGTGAAAAAACTGACGGCATAACATGACGGCATAACCCAAAGCAGGGGGCGGGCTGTTTACTCCTTCCGGGAATCTTGGAGGCCATGGATGGCCGGAACGAAGCGCACAGGGATGTGCTCGTAGCGTTTCCCGGAAGGAGTAAACAGCTTGCCCCCGGCCGGCAAACTCAAAAGTCGCGATCAGACCCCGGGAGTAATGACTATGTGGCGAGTCAGACCAGCCAAACTGGATGACCTGCAACAGATTCTGGACCTGACCAACGCCCAGATCGGCCGGCTGTCGTCCACCCTGCCCAATACCCAAGCCGCCCTGACCAAAAAACTCGAACAGTCACAGGCCAGCTTCGCCAACAAAACCGACACCCCACGCCGACTCCTCTTCGTACTGGAAGACACAGAAACCGGCCAACTCGCCGGCACCGCCGGCATAGACACCCAGGCAGGCAACGGCCAACCGTTCTACAACTACCGCCGCGATTACCTTATCCACGCCTCCCACGAACTCAACGTCTCCCGGCGCGTAGAAGTGCTGTACCCCAGCCACGCCCTCACCGACCTCACCCTGCTGTGTGCCTTCACCCTCAAACCGGACCTGCGAAACACCCCGGCCTTTGAGCTGCTTTCCCGCGCCCGCATGATGTTCATCGCCAGCCACCTGGAATGGTTCACCAATCGCACCGTGGTGGAGATCCAGGGTATACAGCACCAAAACGGCGATGTGCCCTTCTGGGACAGCCTTGGCCGCCACTTCTTTAACATGGATTTCGAAACCGCCGACCAGCACTCCGGCCAGCTCAGCAAAACCTTCATTGCCGAACTCATGCCCCCGAACCCCATCTATGTCACGCTGCTGAGTGAGGCGGCTCAACAAGCACTGGGCGAACCTCACCCGCTGACCAAACCCAATTACGACCTGCTGCAAAGGGAAGGTTTCCTGCCCGGTTGCTACGTGGATATCTTTGATGGCGGCCCGGTGCTGGAAGCCCGAACCGACACACTGAAAACCGTTGTGACCAGCCAACCGAAAACGCTTCATGGCAGTGAAGGTCTGGATGGGGAAACCTGCCTGATGTCAGCCGGAGAAGGGCAAGACTTCCGCTGCCTGCTGACTCCGGTGTCTGAGACACTGGCGGACGACGTAAAGGTACCGGTCAGCACCTGGCATGCATTGGGCCGGAGCGCCGGGGACCGGGTAAGGATCTCGTCATTATGATCAATCCAGCTCAGGGGAGGGCGTAACATGCTTTTG
Source organism: Marinobacter sp. NSM (assembly GCF_052380025.1). NCBI lineage: Bacteria > Pseudomonadati > Pseudomonadota > Gammaproteobacteria > Pseudomonadales > Marinobacteraceae > Marinobacter > Marinobacter sp. NSM. Next base: position 139,033 of record NZ_JBQTCK010000003.1, on the reverse strand, counting down.
ATTCGCCCGTTGCAGGAAAACGATCTTGATGATCTTTATGGCATGGCCCAGAACGCCGGCAAAGGGCTGACCACCCTGCCGGCAGACCGGGAACTGCTGCAACGCAAGATCGAGCGCACCCGGGAATCCTTTAACCAGCGTTGTGCCCCGGAAGCCGGGCTGTACCTGTTTGCCCTGGAAGAGACCCAAAGCCGAAAAACGGTTGGCATCAGCGGCATTGAAGCCCGCGTGGGCCTGGAAGAGGTGTTCTACAATTACCGGCTGAGCGTTACGGTGAATGCCTCGCGGGAGCTGGGCGTGCATGTGCGTACACCCACCTTGCACCTTTCCAACGATATGACGGACACCACCGAAATCTGTTCGCTGTTGTTGGCCGGAGGTTATCAGGGAGGAGGCAATGGCTTGTTGTTATCCCGCTGCCGGTTCATGTTCCTCGATGACTTCCGCAAGCACTTCTCGGAAAAAGTCTTTGCCGAGATGCGTGGCGTGTCTGATAAAGACGGTCGCAGCCCGCTTTGGGATGCCCTTGGCAGCAAGTTCTTTGACATGGAATTCAGCCAGGCGGACATGCTCTCTGGCCTTGGCAACAAGTCCTTTATTGCCGAGCTGATGCCCAAGTACCCGATCTACCTGCCGATGCTGCCGGAAGAGGCGCGGGCGGTCATTGGCATGGTGCATGATAATACCCGGCCGGCATTGAAAATGTTGCAGGCAGAAGGTTTCAACTTTAACGGCATGGTGGATATTTTTGATGGCGGGCCGGCGGTGGAGGCGTTCGTGAACAACATCCGAACCGTTCGGGAATCCATCAATCGCCATGCCATGGTGGTCAATAAACCCATGAACCTGGACGTGCCACCGGAACAGCGCGTGATGATTTCAAACCGAGCGTTTCGGGACTTCAGGGTCACCACCCTGCCCATGGAATGTATCGGGCCAGATACCGTGAGCATTCCCCGCGACGTGGCGGAAGCTCTGCTGATCGAGTCCGGAGATCCGGTTCGCCTTGCGCCCTTGAAGGAAAGCGCTTTGTCACCCATTCATACACTGAAGGGCCAGGAAAGTGAGGACGAGAAAATTCTCGACCGGGTACGCCATTATCGTAACCGGCATGGTCAGGATTAGCGCTGAAGCCGCTGACAAATTCCCTAATTGGAGGTGAGGAACAATGGCAAACCTGTCAGGCAATCTTTTTATAGACGGGCTGTGGATTCAGGGCCACGGGCAGCCATTTGAATCGTTACAGCCGGTCACGGGTGAGACTGTCTGGGATGGCAACGGCGCTAACCTCGAAGATGTGGACGCCGCCGTTCGTGAGGCCCGGGCTGCATTTGCAGCCTGGCGCCGGAAGAGTTTTGCCGAGCGCCAGGCGGTGGTGGAGGCGTTTGCCCAGCAGCTGGAGGCCAATAAAGAGGCCCTGGCGCACCAGATTGGCCTGGAGACCGGCAAGCCGCTGTGGGAATCCCGCACAGAGGTGGCGGCCATGATCGGCAAGGTGCCCATTTCCATCAGGGCGTACAACGAACGGACCGGGCACTCAGAGTCAGATGTGGCCGGAGGACATGCGGTACTGCGACACCGGCCCCATGGCGTGTTGGCGGTGTTCGGCCCTTATAACTTTCCTGGCCATTTGCCGAACGGCCATATTGTGCCGGCCCTGCTGGCAGGCAACACCGTGGTGTTCAAGCCCAGTGAGCTGACACCGGGCGTTGCCGAAATGACCGTGCGTTTCTGGGAAAAGGCGGGCCTGCCGGATGGCGTGATTAACCTGGTGCAGGGCGGGGCTGATACCGGCATATGCCTGGCCCGCCACCCGATGATCGACGGTCTGTTCTTCACCGGCAGCTCCAATGTTGGTCATCTGCTGCACGAACAGTTTGGCGGCCAGCCGGAGAAAATCCTGGCGCTGGAAATGGGCGGAAACAACCCGCTGATTGTGCAGAACGTGGCGGATGTAGACGGTGCAGTTCATCACACCATCCAGTCTGCGTTTTTGTCGGCCGGCCAGCGCTGCACCTGCGCACGCCGTCTGCTGGTTCCCAAAGGCAAGAAAGGGGATGAGTTCCTGGCCCGCCTTGTAGACGTTGCCTCCCGTGTTCAGGTGGGCGATTTTGATGCCGAGCCCCAGCCGTTTATGGGCTCGGTCATCTCGGCCCAGGCGGCTGAGATGCTGCTGCAGGCCCAGGCCGATATGCTGGAGAAGGGCGCCAGTTCCCTGTTGGAGATGAAACAGCTGAAGCCTGGCACAGGCTTGTTGTCACCAGGTATTGTCGATGCCACGAAGGTGGAGCTGAAGGATCAGGAATTCTTTGGCCCGCTGCTGACGGTCTACCGCTACAAGAGTTTTGACGACGCCCTGGAGCTGGCCAACAACACCCGTTTCGGGCTGTCGGCGGGCATTCTGAGTGACGACCGCAAGCTGTATAACCGGCTGGTGGAAGAGGTGCGCGCCGGCATCGTGAACTGGAACCGGCCGCTGACCGGTGCCAGCAGTGCGGCACCGTTTGGTGGAGTGGGCGCCAGCGGCAACCATCGCGCCAGTGCCTATTACGCGGCGGACTACTGCGCCTGGCCCATGGCCTCGCTGGAGTCTGGCAAGAGTGAAATGCCAGATACCCTGGCGCCCGGCCTGACATTTGACTGACAGGAAGCCTGCTATGGTGAAACACGCGGTTGAAGCGAATTTTGACGGGCTGGTGGGGCCCACCCATAACTACGCAGGGTTGTCCTGGGGGAATGTGGCGTCGAAATCCAACGTGAACTCGGTGGCCAATCCCAGAGAAGCTGCCTTGCAAGGGTTGGCCAAGATGAAGCAGTTGGCCGATCGGGGCTTCGTTCAGGGCGTGTTGCCGCCCCATGAGCGGCCACACTTGCCGACACTGCGCGCCCTCGGGTTTACCGGTAATGACCGGCAGGTGCTGGAGCAGGCCGCGAGTACAGACCCCTCCATTCTGGCTGCGGTGTCGTCGGCGTCTGCCATGTGGACCGCGAATGCGGCGACGGTGTCCCCCAGTGCCGATACCAAAGACCATCGGGTACATTTCACTCCGGCTAACCTGAGCGCCAAGTTTCACCGGTCCATCGAGCACCTGGTGACCGGCCGCGCCCTGAAAGCCATTTTTACTGACGAAAGCTACTTTGCCCACCACCCGGCCTTGCCCTCGGTCAGCCACTTCGGGGATGAGGGGGCGGCCAACCATACCCGGTTGTGCAGCCGTTATGGTGAACCCGGTGTGGAATTGTTTGTGTATGGCCAGATAGCCTTCAACGAGCAGGCCCCGGCGCCGGTCAAATACCCGGCGAGACAAACCCTGGAAGCCTCCAGGGCTATTGCCCGGCTACATGGGCTGAGTGACCGCCACGCGGTGTTTGCACAGCAGAACCCAGCCGCCATTGATGCCGGCGTGTTCCACAACGATGTGATTGCGGTGGGCAACGGCAACTGCCTGTTCTACCACGAACTGGCGTTTCTGGAGGAAGATCGGGTGCTGGCGGAACTGAGCGAACGGCTGACCGGGGCTGCGCTGGAGGCCGTTCGGGTGTCTGCCAATGAGGTGCCCATCGAAGATGCCGTGGCCTCGTACCTGTTCAACAGCCAGCTGCTGAATACCCCGGACGGTATGCTGCTGGCGGTGCCCGGTGAGTGCCGGGAAGTGCCATCGGTAAGCGGTTACCTGGATCAGATGGTCAAAGGCGATGGCCCCATCACCAGCGTGGAAGTGTTTGATGTGAAACAGTCCATGAGAAACGGAGGCGGGCCCGCCTGCCTGCGTTTGCGGGTGGTGCTCAACGATGAGGAGTTGCATGCCATCAATCGGGGCGTGATCCTGACCGATGCACTCTACGACCGCCTGGTAACCTGGGTGAACGCCCATTACCGGAGTGAGCTCGACCAACAGGATCTGGCAGACCCGATGCTGCTGGAGGAGGTCCGCAAGGCCCTAGACGAGCTCACCGGTATTCTGGGGCTCGGTTCTATTTACGATTTCCAACTGTAATCAGCGGGGCTGTGGCCCGCCCGCTACTGGCTGGCGATGGAACGGGTCAGCATATCCATGGTGTGGCGAATCAGGGCATCGGCGGGAAAGCTGCCGGCGTGGGTGGATTCCGATTGGCACAGCATGATCACGCCGTGCAGGGCGCCCCGCAGGTACAGGGCCGTTTGTGCCGGTGAGCTGATGCGCTCCCGGCTCATGGTGCCGTCTTCCAGGCCGGTGTGTATAGCGGCGGTCATCAACTGCATCAGATCGTTCTTGGAGCAGAGCATTTCCCGGGTCTGCTCTTCGTCGGCATCGGCGATGGCGGTAGACGCCTTGGTGAGCGCCGAGAAATAATCCGGTTCTTCCAGGTAAAAGCGATAGTAGGCCTCTCCCATGGCGCGGATCTGCGCCAGACCTGTCCCGGCTGAACCAAGTGCGTTTTCGAAACGCGTTACCAGGCTTTGGCCTGCCCGCAGCATGATCCCGCGCTGAATGGCCGCTTTGTCCTTGAAATAGACGTACAGCAGCGCCCGGCTCAGACTTGCAGTACGTGCGATGTCGTCCATGGAAGTGCGCTCATAACCCTTCTCGGAGAACACCAGCTCAGCGGCATTCAGAATGGCGTCGTACCTTGCCTGTTTTTCCCGTTCCCGTCGTGACTTCAGGGGTTCGTTCATGGTGTTCCCGGCTTCCTGTGCGATGGCTGCATGATACCTGAAAGTGAATGGAAACCGATTATTGACAATTTGTCAAAGAATGACATGATGTCGGAAAACAATCGGCGGTTTCCGAAGGAACGGAGGCCAACAATCAATCTTTTCAGGGAAAGGGGCTGAATATCATGTCTCTCATCAAGCGCGGTGCGCCATTCTCCTTTGCCAGCCTGGCGCTGGTGGTTCTGGTTCTCTCTGGTTGCCGTGGTGGTACTGCCGATGCCCCCTCGGAGGCTGCAGTGTCTGTGCGTGTGGCGGAGGTGACCGGCGGACAGGTGGAAGAAATCCCCTTACGGTTCTCCGGCATTGTCCGGGCTGCCCAACGGGCCACCCTCACGTTCCAGCTCAGCGGCACCCTCCGGGAGCGCCCGGTAGAGCTGGGGCAGAATGTGAAACCGGGGGATGTGCTGGCACGCCTCTACAATCCCGCTCTGGAACCGGCCCGTGATTCTGCCGCTGCACGGTTGGAAGAGCTGAAAACCCAGTTTGATCAGGCTCAGCGGGAGTGGGAGCGTTCCAGCCGGCTGCACCAGCGTGGTGTGGTGTCGGAACAGAATCTGGAACAGATCGCCGCCCGTCGGGACTCCCTGAGAGCCAGTATGGCTACAGCGGAAGCCTCACTGGCGGAAGCCACCCGCTTGCTGGAAGAAAGCGTATTGAAAGCGCCGTTTGCCGGTCAGGTGGAAGCCTTGCTGGTGGAGCGTGATGAATTTGTATCTGCCGGCCAGCCGGTAATTCGATTGTCGTCACCGCTGGGGCGGGAAGTGGAGGTGCGTGTGCCTGCTCATTTGCTCAGCCACGTACGCGTGGGGCAGGAGTTGCCGGTCTGGTCCGTGCAGGATCGCAACCGGGACGCGGAAACCGGCACCGTGATTGAGATCGCCCAGGGCAGTTCCATCCGGGGTGAGCTACACCCGGTTTTGGTGAGCCTGCCGCCCCAGTCCTTGGGTTCCGGCGAACCGGTCGAGGTGGGTATCACACCGGTGCGGGCCTCTGCCATGACCGTGCCTTTGCTGGCCGTGGTGAGAAACGACTCGGGCACCAGCGTGTTCCGGGTGGATGACGCCACTGCGCGGCAGGTGCCGGTTAAAATCGACCGAGTGATTGGTGAGCGGGTGATGGTGCACCCGGGCGAATTGCAGGCGGGTGACCAGGTAGTTTACGCCGGCACCACCCGGCTGGTAGACGGTGACCGGGTGGAGATCCGCTGATGGCCCGCCGACTGCTCAACTATCAACGCCTGCTTGGCATGGTCGTGACCATGCTGTGCCTGCTCGGCATTGTCGCCTACAGCACCATGCCACGGCAGGAAGACCCGTCGTTTCCCTACCGCGCCGGCATGATAACCGTCAGCTACCCCGGCGCCAGTGCCGAGGCGGTTGAGCGCCTGGTGCTGAGGCCACTGACCGATGAACTGCGCCAGGTGGAAGAACTGGATTTCAGTTTTGGTACCGCCCGAACCGGTGTGGCCCTGTCCCGTCTCAAGCTCCGGGATCATATCTACGACACCGACCCGGCCTGGGACCGGGTACGCCAAGCCATGGAGCGGGCCCGACAGGATTTTCCGGACGATGTTGGCCAGATGACCCTGGATGATCGGCTGATTGATATTCCCGCCGTGGTGATTGCGGTGGGAGGTTCCCCCTCGGTGACCGAGCTTTCGAAAGTCGCCGAACGCCTCAAGCAGAACCTGTCGGATATCCCCGGCATATCCCGGATTGAGCTGGAGGGGGACGCGGACGAGCAGATCACCCTGGCCCTGGACGACGCCGCACTGTTCCGCCTGGGTATTTCCCCGAAACGGGTGCTGGATACCCTGGCCCAGCGCAACCAGACCATCCCCGGTGGCTTTGTCGTAGTAGATGGAAAGCGGCTTTCGGTATTACCCAACACCGAATTCGCCGACATAGACGACATACGCGCCACCCCCATTGAGCTGCCGGACGGCTCTCAGGTGCCTCTGGCCGCCGCTGCAGAAGTGTGGCGAGGCCCGGCGGAGCCCCGGCAACCGGAAACCTGGTTTGATGGCGAGCGAGTCGTATTGCTGTCGGTCATTATGGAAGAGGGCAGTACCGACGCCATTCGATTTGGACAGCGGATTCGTGAACGGGTGGAGCAGGTACGAAGCGATTTCGAACCCTACGACATCCGTGAAATGTTCTTCCAGCCAGACAAAGTCGCCGAACGACTGGTGAACCTGGCCTGGAGCCTGGTGCTGTCGGTGCTGATCATTGTTGCGGTGGTCTTCACCGGTATGGGTATACGGATGGGGCTGCTCGTGGCCTCGATACTGCCGATGGTGGCGCTGATCAGCGTGGGCCTGTATGACCTGGGCGGCGGTGTGCTGCACCAGATTGCGGTTATAGGCATGGTGATTTCCCTGGGCATCCTGATCGACAACGCCATTGTGATTGTTGAGAACATTCAGGGGCATCTGGACGAAGGTATGCGGCGCCTCGACGCGTTGAAAAAAGCCGTCAGCGAGCTGGCTGGCCCTCTGGGCGCCTCCACCGGCACTACCCTGGCGGCCTTTGCGCCTTTGCTGATGGCCAAGGGCGGTGCGGCGGATTTCACCCGCGGTGTGCCGGTGATGATCATGCTCACCCTGTCCGTCAGTTATTTGCTGGCCATCTCGGCGGTGCCCCTTCTGGCAGCCCGATTCCTCAAAGCCCGAAAGAACGTGCAGGGTGATCGCCTGATCGGATTGGCCCGCTTTCTGGGCGGACTGGTGTTCCGGTATCCCGGGCGCCTGATTGTGCTTGGTGCAGCGCTGGTGACGATCAGTCTCTCTACGACCCCGTTCATGGCGCAACAGTTCTTCCCCAACGCGGATCGGCCCCGGGTGATTGTTGAACTGTACATGCCGGAGGGCACCGACCAGGCCCGCACTGCGGAAGTCGCCGAACGCCTGGAGCGGGCCATTCGCACCCAGCCGGAGGCATTGGAGATTCATCGGTTCGTTGGCTTCACCGGCCCGGCGTTCTACTACAACCTGCAACGATCGCCCCAGTCCCCTAACCGGGCCCGGCTGGTTATCCGAACACCGACCCTGGCCGACACCACGGACCTGATTCATTGGGTGCGAAATGAGGCGGCGGTAACCATGCCGGAAGTGGACATTTCCGCCGGCATCCTCGGCCAGGGGCCGCCGAGAACCGCGCCGGTGGAAGTCCGGGTTTACCATGCGGATGACGCTACCCGTACCCGGGCGACCGAACAAGTGTTTGCAGCGCTTCGCCGGATTGAAGGCAGTGTGGACGTGCGCCACGACCTGGATATCGGCGTGCCCAGCATTGCCATCAACGTGGATGACGCAACCGCCGCCCGTTATGGCCTGAGCCGTGCAGACGTAGCCCAGAGCCTCTATGGCCAGAGTTTCGGGGCGGTTGCCGAACGTTACCGCCAGGAAGATGACCCGATCCCGATGGTGTTGCGCTCCCGCGAAGGTACGTCGCTGTCATTGTCCCGGCTGTTGTCCGTCAACACCTACAACGACCGTGGCGATGCCGTGCCGCTGTCTGCCGTGGCTACCGTGGAAACCACCTGGGAGCCGGCTGCCCGGTACCTGCGCAACGGCGTACGGGTGAACACCGTGAGCGCCAACCTGGAAGACGGTTACAGCTTCAGCCAGGCCCTGGATGGACTGAACGCGGCTCTGGAACAACAGCCACTGCCCCCCGGCACACGGCTGGAAATGGGTGGCGATGCAGAAGGGTCGGACAATGCCAACACGGCGCTGCTGAAAGCCGCGCCCATTGGTATGCTGTTGCTGCTGTTTTTCCTACTGCTGCAGTTCAATTCGTTCCGGCGGGTGGGGGTCATCCTGCTGACCGTACCGTTGGCAACCGTCGGCATCTTCCCTGGCTTGGTGCTGTCTGGCTCACCCTTCGGGTTTCAGTCACTGTTGGGCGTGATTGCCCTGGTGGGCATTGTGGTGAACAACGCCATCGTACTGCTGGATGTGATGGATCGTGAGCTGGAACGGGGCAGGGCCATCCGTGATGCGGTTCGCACCGCCGTGGAGCGCCGAACCCGGCCCATCCTGTTGACCACAGCCACTACCGTTGCCGGCTTGCTGCCCCTGGCGTTCTCTAGTTCCACCCTGTGGCCGCCCATGGCCTGGGCCATCATCTCTGGCCTGCTGGCCTCAACGGTGCTGACCCTGCTGGTGATACCGTCTGTGTGCACCAAGCTGATCAAACTGCCAGTGGCCGAACCGGAAAACGCCCCGGCCTAGGCCTGACCGGGGCCGGGTAGCGAACTACCTGGCTCCGAAACTACCCTTAGCCCGAATCATCAAACCCACCCGCTGGCCAACCGGCACCGCCGGATTTGGAAACACAATGGCTTCCGGCGCCGTGCCCACCTGATAACAGGTTTCGTCGTCTTCCCAGATCACTGTACCCGGCTGGTATTCGGTAAAATTCGCCACATCATCCGGTACATGAAACCGGAACGCCGGCCCGGTATTAAGGATCTCGTGCACCACCTCAAACACCGTCAGATGATCGAACGGCGCCTGAACCGCAGGCGCCGGCTGGCCACAAAACCGCCGCCGAAGGCTCCGCTCAATCCCCCGGAACCGCCGCAAATCATTCTTGCCAAACGGCTCTACCTTGCCCAGCTCAACCGTAAAACTCTCTGCATTCAGCAGGCTGGCCGTGAACGACGAAAACACCGTGGACTCCCGATGCTGCAACAACAGCGTCTCCACCTCCGCCTCCAGCAAAAACCCACACTGCTCCGCCGGTACCGCCCGACCCTCCACAAACGGATACAGCGCAAACCGCTCCCGGTTCGACGGCCGGATCGCCGTGTGCAAATCATAATGACTCAACGCCAGCCCCTGATGCGCCATCGCAAACTGCCGACACATCTCCTCCAGAAACCGAGCCCGCACCGCCTCCGGCAGGCCTTTGTACTCCGGCCTGCTGTGGGCCCCGTTAAACAGTCGGTTCATATTCACATCCACAAACCGCTCACCAGCCACCATCGCGGCCGGGTTCCCCAGCATCAGCAACGCAGGGCAAGCCAGCGTCCACTGCCCGGCCAACAACTCCGACACCAACCCGTTCAACACCTCAATAGGCGCCGTCTCGTTACCGTGCACCCCGGCAGAGACAATCAACGCCTCTTTGTTCGGGTTTTCCCGCCCCTCTGGCGGTGTCAGCCACAGCACACCATTGGCCTTACGGGAAACCTGCGTGCCGTCCGGGAGTTGGTGTTTGGTTTCGGGTAAATCGGAGGAGGCGCTGGCCAGGGTATGGGCCAGCCAGTCCGGGTGGAAGTCAAAGAGTGAGTTTGAAACGTTCATAGACTCCCCGCAAAGAAGGGTAAGACTCGAATCCCCGTAATGAGTTTGGGGTCAGACGGCGGGGCAGGCTTTCCGGGAATCTTGGAGGCCATGGATGGCCGGAACGAAGCGCACAGGGATGTGCTTGTAGCGTTTCCCGGAAAGCCTGCCCCGCCGGCTGACCATCCACCAAAATTCAATATAAACGCCGCTAGCGGGGCCTGCACCAAAAGCCAGAACTCAGGAGTTAGCCGGCCGCTGATGCCGCAACAAATAGTTCTCAAGTTTGCGGAAAGCAAACACCAACAAGAACGTCAGCGCCATATACAACAGCGCCACAAAAATGAACGCCTCAAAAGGCGCATAAAACCGCGAATAAATGTTCCGCGCCGCCCCCGTAAGATCCACAATCGTCACCACACTGGCAATCGCACTCGCATGAAGCATGAAAATCACCTCATTCGAGTAAGCCTGCACCGCCCGCCGCGCCGCATTGGGCAGAATAATCCGCCGCATCCGCAACAGCCAGTTCATGCCATACGCCTTCGCCGCCTCAATCTCGCCATTGGGCGTCGCCACAATCGCCCCCCGGATAATCTCCGTGGTATAAGCCGCCGTATTCAACGTAAACGCCAGCAGGGCAGGGTAGAAAGGCTCCCGGAAAATCGTCCACCAGAAGGTCTCGTGAATGCCCGGAATCTGCGCCACACCGTAATAGATAATGTATAGCTGAATCAGCAGCGGCGTGCCCCGGAACAAATAGGTGTACAGCCAGATTGGGCCAGAGACAAACGGATTGCGCACCGTACGCAGAATCGCCAGGGGAACTGCAACCACCAGGCCAATCACCAGCGACAGAAACACCAGCTGCACAGTGGTCACCATGCCATCCCAGTATTCCATCATGGTCATGGCATTGAAGATATCGTTCGTGTTCAACCATTCGGCAATGAAATCAGGCATCCTCAATTCCCCCGAACCACGCCGACATTGGCCCGCTTGTCGAGCCATTTGATGAACAACTCAGAGCCTGCCGTCAGTGCCAGGTAAACCGCTGCCACGGGAATGAAGAAGTGGAACGGCATGCGCTCGGCCTTGGCGGCTTCTTCCGCTACCCGCACCATATCGGTCAGGCCGATGATCGACACCAGGGCAGTGGTCTTCAGCAGCACCTGCCAGTTATTGCCAATGCCCGGCAAGGCGTGGCGCAGCATCTGGGGAATCATCACCCGGCGGAAGGTGTGCCAGCGGGAAAAACCGTAGGCCTTGGCAGCCTCAATTTGGCCAACATCCACCGCCAGAAAGGCGCCCCGGAAGGTCTCCGTCATGTAGGCGCCAAAGATCAGCCCGATGGTCACCACGCCAGAGATGAACGGATCGAACTGGAAGAAAAAGTCGATTTGCCGGGTTTCCCATAAATAATCGGATAGCGCGTTCACCGCCACCTGGCCGCCATAGTAGAACAACAGCATCATCACCAGATCGGGCACGCCGCGAATCAGGGTGGTGTAAGCGGTTGCCACGCCGGTCAGTACCCGGTTGCCAGAGAGTTTGGCAGAGGCGCCAAGCAACCCCAGGGTGACTGCGAGAGCGAGCGAGAGGAAGGCCAGCTCAATGGTGACCACTGCCCCCTCGGCGAGGGCTGGGCCGTAGCCTTTCAGATCAAGCATGGGGAATTCCGGAAAGCGGGGAGCAGCCAACAGGCTGCTCCCGGGGTCAGTTTAAATCTTGATGTCGTAGCTGAAGTACTTCTCCATGATGGCATCATAAGTACCATCTTCTTTCAGCTTCTTGAGTGCAGCGTTGATATCTGTGGCCAGCTGGGTGTCACGCTTGCGCATGGCTACGCCTACACCGTCACCGAGTTTTACTGACTCGCCGACTTCCTTGTAACCTTCGCGGTTAAGGATGGTCTGCTCGCCTACCGGGTAGTCCACAAAGACGGCGTCCAGTCGTTGGCCTTCAAGGTCCAGAACCATGTCTTCAGCGGTGGTGTAACGCTTGATGGAAACCACGCCGCCCATGTTTTCGGTTACGTAGGTGTCCATGGTGGTACCGCGCTGAACGCCCACGGTTTTGCCCTTCATGGCGTCCATGTCGGTTACGTCGGTGTTGAAGGAGTCAGGGCCGAACCAGCCGCCTGGAGTGATGTAGTACGGCTCGGAGAACAGTACACGCTCGGCGCGCTCAGGGGTGATTGACATGGATGACATGATCAGGTCGAACTTACGGGCCAGCAGGCCCGGGATCATGCCGTCCCACGCCTGGATGACGAACTCACAGTTGGCGTTCAGTTCTTCACACATGGCGGTAGCCAGTTCCACTTCGAAACCGGTCAGCTCGCCGTTCTCGTCTCGGTATTCGAACGGCTCGTAGGGGATATCGAATGCGATGCGCAGGTTCCGGTCCTGAGCCTGAGCGGTGCCAGCGATCATGGCCAGGGCACAGCTTGCTGCAACAATCAGTTTTTTCATGTGTCACTTCTCCAGTAAGTTGCCGTTAGGGCTTTATTCTTTATGGAAGTTTCAATTCCGTCTCCGGTTTCAAGATAGCACCGGAGTTCAGAACTTGGGAGCAAGAAATTGCTTCATGCGTTCGGATTCCGGATGGTCAAAGACCTTGCCCGGCGAACCCTGCTCCTCAATCACGCCCTGATGCAAGAACAGGACCTGAGTTGACACATCCCTTGCAAACGCCATCTCGTGGGTGACCACAATCATGGTGCGGCCTTCCTCGGCCAGACTCTGCATAACCTTCAAAACCTCACCCACCAGCTCCGGGTCCAGCGCCGAGGTGGGTTCATCAAACAGCATCACTTCCGGCTCCATGGCCAAGGCACGGGCGATGGCTGCGCGCTGCTGCTGGCCGCCGGACATCTGGGCCGGGTAGTAATCTTTGCGTTCGTAGATGCCCACCTTGTTAAGGTAGGCCTCGGCCCGCTCAATGGCTTCTTTCTTGGGGATCTTGAGAACATTTACCGGTGCTTCAATGATGTTCTCCAGCACCGTCATGTGGGACCAGAGATTGAAGCTTTGGAAAACCATGGACAGCCGCGCGCGGATCAGTTCCACCTGGCGATTATCGGCCGGAATGCGCTCACCCTTGCGGTTGTTTTTGAACCGGATTGGATCACCGTGCACGATAATGTCGCCAGAGGTAGGCGTTTCGAGCAGGTTGATGCAACGCAGAAAGGTACTCTTGCCAGAGCCTGAACTGCCGATCAGCGAGACCACGTCGCCTTTGCGGGTTTCCAGGGAAATGCCCTTGAGGACTTCGAGTTTGTCAAAGGTCTTGTGGATGTCCCTGCAAATCAGAGGCGCTGATTCCGCCATGGGGTACTCCTGAGGCTGTCATACAAAGGCGAATGTTTTACGGACTGTTGCCGTGGAAATCAATACCGCTTTGTTGGATTTTGGTGAAAATCGAAGCACTTGCCTGTTGGTCATTCTGGCCTAATCAATGATCAATGCAAACAATTTTACACCTTACGGTGAGCCTGAATCGTTCAGCAGATCGGCGAGATCTTCCGGGGCGGGGATGCGCAGCAATTCATCGCCTTCTTTCTCCATTTCTTTCATGGTTTGCCGTACGAAGCGAACGTGGGCGGTGGCTACCTTGCGTGCCTGGTCAGGTTTGCCGGCCATGATAGCCTCGTATAGCTGCCGGTGCTGGCCCATGATTTTCCGGCGCATGTCTTCCTTCGGGTTCAGGTTGGACACCGAGGCCTGAACGGTCAGCAGCATCATGTTTTTCAAGCCGCTCAGAATGTGCACCAGGATCGGATTGTGGGATGCCTCCACGATGGCATGGTGAAAGCCGTGGTCGGGGCGGGCATTGCTCAGTGGGTCTGTGCTTTCCAGTGCGCGGAACGCCCGGGTGAGGCGATGCCGGTCCAGATTGGTGGCCCGCTGCGCGGCCAGAAAAGCGGCCTGACCTTCCAGCTGCTCCCGCACTTCCAGCAGGTCATACAGGGTGCGGGTGTGGCCCTGATAGAGGTACATCAACGTGCTATTGGCACCCCGTACACCGGACTCCGGCACAATGCTGGCAACAAACGAGCCCTTGCCATGGCGGGTTTCAATGACGCCCCGGGCCTGCAATTCATGCAGAGCCTCGCGCACCACCGACCGGGATACCCCGAGTTTGGTTGATAGCTGCCGTTCCGAGGGGATCTTCTGCCCTGGCGCCAGGCCGCCTTCCAGAATCAGGTGCTCAAGCTTATAGGAAATTTCTTTGGATATGCCCATGATCTTATTGCTGGTCTGACCAGTTTCGGGTTGTACGGATCCGTTTTTGCTGAGACTGCCTGTACCGCCAAACTTCATGAATGGCGGGAGGTTACGAATTATTCCATGTTTCGGGATTTAACAAACTGGTAGGACCAGTTGCTAAAACGATAGACGATCTCTGCGCTGATGGCGAGTATTCTGAGGTTTGTAGAACTTGAAATTGTACGTCAGCGAGGTTGAAGCCATGTTAACCATCCATCGCCTGGAAATTGAAGATGCCCGGCTCCTGATCAAAGGCGCCAGCGAAAAGGCCCGCGACATCGGTGTTCCCATGTGCATTGCGGTAGTGGATGAATCCGGCAACCTGGTGGCGTTTGAACGCATGGACGGTGGCAAAACCACCAGCGTCATTATCGCCCAGGACAAAGCCTTTACGGCCGCCGCCGCGCGCAAAGCCACCCACGAATACAACGCTGCCAACGTGCCGGGCAATCTGGCCTTCGGTATTCATACCGAAGTGGGTGGCCGTTTAAGCACGGTGGGCGGGGGCTTGCCAGTGCTGGTGAATGGCGAGGTGGTTGGCGGGATTGGTCTGAGTTCAGGCACCCCGCAGCAGGACATGGATTGTGCCCAGGCGGGTATCGACTACTTTGAACAACAGCGCCGATAACAATCAGAGAACGTTATGACAACCACATCACATGCCACCAAATCGGGGTTAACTAAAACGGAATTGGCGGAACAGCTCCGGGCTTTTATCGACCCGGAGTTTGTGATCACCGATGACGAAACCCTGAAACCCTATGAGTGCGATGGCCTGGCCATGTACCGGGAAATGCCCATGCTGGTGGTGCTGCCCGAGACCGTACAGCAGGTGCAGCGGGTCATGCGAATCTGCCACGAACGTGGCGTGCCCGTGGTGGCCCGCGGTGCCGGTACAGGTTTGTGCGCAGGGGCCATGCCCCACAAGGAGGGCGTGGTGCTGTCGCTGGCCAAGTTCAACCGTATTCTGGAAATTGACCCGCTGGCCCGGACGGCCCGGCTGCAACCCGGAGTTCGTAACCTGGCCATCAGTGAAGAAGCGGCACAGCATGGTCTCTATTACGGGCCGGACCCGTCATCCCAGATTGCCTGCACCATCGGCGGTAATGTGGCGGAAAACTCTGGCGGCGTGCACTGCCTGAAGTACGGGCTGACCGTCCATAACCTGCTGAGTGTCGAAATCGTCACTGCCGAAGGTGACCGGGTAACAGTGGGCAGCGACGGGCTCGACAGCTGTGGTATGGACTTGCTGGCACTGCTGACCGGTTCCGAAGGGCTTCTGGGTGTGGTCACGGAAGTTAAGGTCAAACTGTTGCCCAAGCCGGAAGTGGCCCAGGTGATCATGGCCGGTTTCGACAGTGTTGAGAAAGCCGGCGATGCGGTCGGTGGTGTTATCGCCCATGGCATCATTCCCGGTGGCCTGGAAATGATGGATGGTCACGCCATTATTGCCGCCGATGACTTTTGCCAGGCGGGCTACCCGAGAGATGCCAAAGCCCTGCTGTTGTGCGAAGTGGATGGCACCGAAGAAGAAGTGCACGAACACATTGCCGAGGCAGAAGCGGTGTTCCGGAAACTGGGCGCCACGTCCATCCGTGCGTCCTCCAGCGAGGCGGAGCGTGCGCTGTTGTGGAAAGGCCGTAAATCAGCATTCCCGGCGGTTGGTCGAATCTCGCCTGACTACTACTGCATGGACGGCACGATTCCGCGCCGACACCTGGCCAAAGTGCTTCTGGAAATGGAGGCCATGTCCGAGCGGTTCGGCTTGCGGGTAGCCAATGTGTTCCACGCTGGCGACGGCAACCTGCACCCGTTGATCCTGTTTGATGCCAATGTGCCCGGTGAGTTCGAGAGTGCCGAGGCGTTCGGTAGTGCCATTCTGTCTCTGTGTGTGGAAGTGGGCGGGTGCATAACCGGCGAACATGGCGTGGGTGTTGAGAAAATCCGCCAGATGGCGGTGCAGTTCAACGATGAGGAATTGCAGCAGTTCCACGATGTGAAAGCCGCCTTTGACCCCACTGGCATCCTCAATCCGGGCAAGGGCGTACCGACGCTGCGGTTCTGCCAGGAATATCGCTCTATCGAACACAAGCAACACAAACATGAACAGGCGGGTGCCAGCCATGGCTGATCAGATTCAACAATTGCAGGAGCAGGTACTTCAGGCCCGGCAGAACGGGAACAAGCTGAATATTGTTGGTGGCGGCAGCAAGGCGTTCATGGGCCGTGAGCCAGGCGCAGACGCCGAGACCCTGAGCCTGGCCGGCCACACGGGCATTGTGGAGTATTACCCGGTTGAGCTGGTGCTCACGGTGCGGGCAGGTACGCCTTTGAAAGACATTGAAGAAGCACTGGCGGCAGAAGGCCAATGCCTGCACTTTGAACCGCCTCGATTCAGTGACGCCTCCACCATTGGCGGCACGCTGGCCTGCAACCTGTCGGGCCCGGCCCGCCCGTGGACAGGATCGGTGAGGGATCAGGTACTGGGCATTCGGCTGCTGAACGGCAAAGGTGAACACCTCCGGTTTGGTGGCCAGGTGATGAAGAACGTGGCCGGTTACGATGTGTCCCGGTTGCAGGCGGGCGCCATGGGTACCCTGGGCGTGATCACCGAGCTCAGCCTGAAAGTAATGCCGAAACCGGCGGCCTCTGTCACCCTGGTTCAGGAGATGGCCATGGATGAGGTGATCCACTACATGAACCGCCGGACCGGTGAGCCCAAACCCATCACCGGCGCCTGCTGGGTGGATGGCAAGGTGTACCTGCGTTTGTCTGGCGCACGTTCGGCTGTAGAGGCCACCGCCGACAAATGGTCTGGCGATGTATTCGACGACGGCGACCGCTTCTGGCAGCAGATCCGGGATATGCAGCATGGGTTTTTCTCCGATGCTGAGACGCCCCTCTGGCGCTTTTCAGTGGGATCAACCGCGCCCACCGAGGATCTGCCGGGCCCCTGGCTGATGGACTGGGTTGGCGGCCAGCGCTGGTATCTTGGTGACGCCCCGCTTGCCGACATGGAAAAACTGGCGCGATCAGCGGGTGGCCAGGTCAGCCTGTTCCGGGGCGGCGACCGCCGGGGCGAGGTGATGCAATCGCCACCAGAAGCGCTGAAAACCATTCAGCGCCGCGTAAAAAACTCGTTTGACCCCGACGGCCTGTTCAATCCCGGCCGCCTTTATAGTTGGTTGTAATCATGCAAACGAATCTGGTTCAGCAATTTGCCAATACATCCGAAGGCCAGGAGGCGGAAGAAATCCTCCGGGCCTGTGTGCACTGCGGCTTCTGTACCGCAACCTGCCCCACTTACCAGGAACTGAATGACGAGCGAGACGGCCCCCGGGGCCGGATCTACCTGATGAAGATGTTTCTGGAAGGCGGGGAAGTGACGGAAAAGACCCGGGAGCACCTGGACCGCTGCCTGACCTGTCGCAGCTGCGAGACAACGTGCCCCTCCGGTGTTCAATATGGTCGCCTGGTGGATATCAGCCGTGGTTTGCTGGAGGAGGAACTGCCCCGCAAGCCCAAGGAAAAATGGTTGCGCTGGGCGCTCACCCGGGTGCTGCCCAATCGCCGGTTGTTCGGCTTGCTGCTGCGGGCCGGGCAGGCATTCCGGCCGATGCTGCCGGAAAAGCTCCGTACCAAGGTACCGCCGCGCCGGCAGGCCAGCCCCTGGCCGGCTTCAAGCCATAACCGCATTGTGCTGGGGCTTGCCGGATGCGTGCAGCCCTCGGCGGCCCCCAACACCAATGCGGCGACAGCCCGGGTACTGGATAAACTCGGCATTACCCTGGTGGAAGCGCCCCAGGCTGGCTGTTGCGGCGCGGTCAATTATCACCTCTCCGAGCACGAGCGCGGCCTGGAGCAGATGCGCCGGAACATCGATGCCTGGTGGCCGGCCATCGAGGCGGGAGCGGAAGCCATCGTGATGACGGCGTCTGGTTGTGGCGCCATGGTGCAGGATTACGGCCATCTGCTCAGGGACGACCCGGTGTATGCCAGCAAGGCCCGGAAAGTGAGCGAGCTGTGCACGGACCTCGGCGCCTTTTTGCTGAAAGAGGATCTGGAACCCCTGAAAGCCAGTGCCCAGGCAGGCAAGGTGGCATTCCATTGCCCGTGCACCCTGCAGCACGCCATGAAGCAGAACGGCGTGGTGGAGCAGGTGCTGACCCGTGCCGGCATTGACCTGGCCGCCACCAAAGACACGCACCTGTGCTGTGGTTCGGCGGGAACTTATTCGATCACCCAGCCGGAGATGAGCCAGAAACTCCTGAGTAACAAGCTGGAAGCGTTGACCATCGATGACCCGGTGCGGATTGTGACTGCCAATATCGGCTGCCAGCTGCATCTGGAATCCCGCTCAGACGTGCCCGTTCAGCATTGGATCGAGCTGCTGGACCGGTGACACGGTTCCTGCAAAACCGCTCTTCATCGGTTATAGTCTGACGCGGTGCCAGGTTTCTGCCTGGCACCAGCACACTCGAGCATCAACAACTTCACAGGATGTGAACCCATGCCAAGGATCAAGGCCCTGCCGTTTTGCCTATGTCTTTTCCTCGCGCTGCCGGCTCAGGCGGAAATCTATCGCTGGACCGATGCCAACGGCTCCATTCACTTTTCCGACACGCCGCCGATGCTGGACGAGCATCACCGGATACAGGTCCGCCCGCCGACCACCATGCCGATGGCTGAGAATATCCGGCAGTCTGACCGGGTAACCCGCAACCGCAAAGAGCTGGAACAGCTGCTCTCGCCTGACAGCAAGAATCGTTATGCCAAATCTCAGCAAGCGGAGGAAGCCCGTACCCGGCAGTGCGAGCAATACCGCAAGCAACTGGACCGTTTACAGGCGAGACTTCGAGCCGGTTATGGCAATGATCGGGGCAACAGTCTGCGGCAGCGGCGCCGGGAACTGAGCCAGACGTACAGCCGTGAGTGTGTGTTGAATTAGGCGGTTTTCGGAAAGCTCTGATTGCCAGCTGCCTATAATTACTGTTAGCTATCTACCTTGTCTCTGGAGGTAGATCTTGTCTCATTTTCAGCTTGCACTGCTGCTTGGTATGACGGTGGCACTGGGGCCCCTGGCCCTGGATGCTTACTTGCCCGCATTTCCGGCTATTGCCGGGGATTTTGCTATTCCCCATGCCGATGTGGGCCTGACGCTGAGCGCCTACGTGGCAACTCTGGGCATGGCTCAACTGGTGGGCGGGCCGTTATCGGACCGTTATGGCCGCCGCAACATCCTGTTTATCGGGCTGGCGGTGTTTGCCCTGGCCAGCCTTATGGTCGCGCTGGCGGATAACCTGGCCAGCATGATTGCCTGGCGGGTGGTCCAGGGTATTGGCGGCGCATTCTGTGCGGTGTCGGTGCCCGCGATTGTGAGAGATCAGGTGGGTGGTCAGGAAGCGGCCAGGCTGTTCGGCTTGATCGGGCTGATCATGTTTATCGCCCCTGCGGCGGCTCCGTCTCTTGGCGCCCTCATGCTGGCGCTGGGTGACTGGCACTGGATCTACGTATTTCTGGCGGCCTACGCGTTCTTCCTGGCCGTGGTCCTGCAACTGGCTTTGTTTCCCCGGCTCAAACCCCGGCCCCGGGCAACCACGCCGGTCAAAACACTGGTGACCAACTATGTGCTGGTGCTCAAGCATCGCACGACCATGCGTTTTGTCAGCATCCAGGTGATGTGTTTCAGCAGCATGATGCTGTTTATCACCCATTCTTCGTTCATCTATCAGGAGTGGTTTGGGCTGTCGAACAGCACGTTTTCCATTCTGTTTGCCGCCAATATCGGAGTGATGGCAGCGCTCAACCTGATTAACCGGCCGCTACTGCGCACCTTTTCTTCCGTGGTGCTGTTAAGGGTGCAGGTCATCATCCAGTTCGTGATGCTGGTGGGTCTGGTGTCGGTGGTGTTGCTGGATGGGCCCTTGTGGGCGGTAGCCGGATTTATCATCGCTGCGGTAGGTTGCCAGGGCGGGATTGTGCCGAACAATATGGCCAACGCCCTTGAATTCTTTCCCCACATGGGGGGTACGGCCGCGGCTATGCTGGGGGCGTCCCAGTTCACTCTGGCCGGTGCGATCAGTGCCTTGTCATCGGCCTTTGGTGGGGAGGCTTTGCTGCCTATTACCCTGAGTATGCTGGCCTGTTCGGTAGGTGCGGTTTTGTTGTCATTAGGAGCGCCGGCAGCCGTAGCCCGGGAGAAGGCCGCAGAACAAGCGGCCTGAGCATTAAAGTATTTGAAAGTGGCTTTTAGCTGTTGGCTCCGAAAAGGGTTGCTTGCAAAGCATGCCTTAAAATAATGATAATGTTTCTCATTGTTATTTTAACAGTAGATTGGGGCAATTGGTCTCGCAATGTGGAACAGAAAAATGTATGACCTCTCAGAGCTGGAAGCATTTGTCTCAGTGGTGCGAACAGGCAGCCTGACGGCCAGTACCAAAGATCTGGGGCTGCCGAAATCGACGCTCAGCCGGAAAATTCGCCAACTTGAACAGGCCGTCGGGCAGCCACTGTTGCTGAGGCAGTCCCGGCGTATTGTGCCTAACGAAGCGGGGCGTGTGTTTTACCGTTACAGCGTTGAGATTCTTGAGTTGGTTTCCCAGGGCCGGGAGGCGCTGGATGAACTGAAGGAGGATGTCAGCGGTACACTGGAGCTAAGGTGCCATGAAGCCTTCGTGCGTGGTTGGTTTTCCGGTGTGGTGCGATCGTTTCTAGAACAGCATGGCGATGTGCGGGTGGCTATTGGCACCCAGCAGGAGGTTCCCGGTGAGTTGGAAGATGGTGTGTGTTTATGGCTCGGAGAGGTTGGAGAAACCACTCTGAGACAGGAGCGTTTGGGGAGCCTTAGCCAGGGTATCTATGGCAGCCCGGACTATTTCGATTTATATGGCGTGCCGGCGTCTCCCGGCGAACTTGATCGGCACCAGTGGGTTGACCTGCTGGGCGGGGCGGGGCCGGGTCTGGTTTTGCGTCATCCCAAGCTGGGAACCTACCCGCTAGCCATGCCTGTGCGGACGTTTACCGTTGATCAGTCGTGTGTTCAGGGCGATGCCATAGCGGCTGGCCGGGGCCTGGGCTTGATTCCTCACTGGTTGGCCGATCGCCGGCTGGAAGCTCACCCTGGGCAATTCGGATTGTGCCTGCCTGAGTGGCGAGGGCCGGTGCTGCCAGTCACCCTGCTGTATCCTCACGGTCATTTACCCAGAAGGGTGAGGGCGTTCATGGCTCACCTGCGAGCAAACGTGCCGGATGAATGGATCGGGGAGCTGGAATTCACGCATAATGTGCCGCTATGAAACTTATCCTGAGCCGCAAAGGCTTCGACAGTTCTGCCGGTGGTTGCCCGAACCCTGTGTTTCCGGACGGACGCGCTCTGGCACTTCCGATACCAGATGATCAGTCGCCCACCCGGTATAGCCAGATTCAATACGACGGCCAAAGCATTGGCCCCCTGGTATCCCAGCTGACCGGCCGTTCCGGCTTCTCCCGCAAAGGCGCCCACCTGGACCCGGACCTGATCGAGAATGCGTATCCCCGGCTGCCAGGCTGGCGCCCGGTGCTTGGCCAGTACGGCTCGGCCCAGGCGCACCTCGCCAACCATGGTGTGGGGCCTGGTGATCTGTTTCTGTTCTTTGCTTTGTTCCGGCAGGTGGAGCGGTATCGCAGGCGCTGGCGCTTTGTGCCGCAAAGCCGGCCGTTTCACGCCATCTGGGGCTGGTTGCAGGTGGGGGCGGTCTGGCCTGTCTGCGAAGCGGCGCCCGTGCCGGAGTGGGCGGGCTACCATCCACATCTGCACGGTAGGCGATCCGCCCACAACTGCCTGTATGTCAGTGGGGACAAGCTGCAGATTCCCGGCCTGGTTGGTGAGTTACCCGGCGCCGGTGTGGTGCCTGCCCCGGATGACCGGCATCGATTGACCGCAGCCGAGGCAGTCAATGTGACGGACTGGCGGTTGCCGGCCGCGTTCATGCCAGGGACCGATAGCTTACCCCTGAGTTATCACCACAATCCGGCGCGTTGGCGCCCGGATGATTCCCCGGAATATTGCCGCCTGAAAAGCGCGGCGCGGGGGCAGGAATTTGTGTTGGACCTGGAACAGTATCCGGGAGTCAGTCAGTGGTTACTGTCGCTTTGGTTGTTGAATCAGTGAACCCGAATTTAGCGCCGCCTTATTCTTTTTTCGATACTCCGTGGGCGTGCACCCTACTTGCTTTCGGAAGGCCGTGTTAAACGTTGATTTCGAATTAAATCCTACGGCATAGCATATCTGGGATACTCCATCGCTCGTGTTGCAGAGAGCGTTACAGGCTTCGTTGATTCGATAGTGGTTTACCCAATCATAAAAATTGGAGCCAAAGCACTTATTGATCGCAGCCGACGCCTGGTGTGTGGTTGTTCCACAGGCGTCGGTAAGGGTTCGCAATGTCAGGCTGTTGTCCTTGAATAGCCCTTGTTCCATGGTCTGAGTGAGATGGTCAAACAACGCAAGATCGACACTGTCGGCTGCGGGCTGGCTATTCACATCCGCCACTGATCTGGGCGCAGTTGGGGCCCCAGTTGCTCTGGGAACATGGGTGGGCGGGTGCGCATGTGTAAGCAAAAGATAGGTAAGGTATGCCGTGGTTGGTGCTAATACATAAGCGACGGAAAAAGCCTCGCCAAAAACATGATAAATGAAAATTCTGGCCGACATGCTGCCAGCAATAATGAGCTGTATGAGTTGGAAGTGGCCAACCCAATCGCGAATGGCAGGTTTTCGGGTGCTTATTCCCTGACGGCGCTGTAACCACCAATAGAAAAGGCTCGCTGCTGCGATAACAGCCAGATAGGAGTTGCCATGCAGGGCGAGTGGTTGCCAGAGAGCTTCGGCGATCCTGCCTTGAAGCATCCAGTGAACCTTGAGCTCACCGGGCATACTCCAGAACGGGATGGCGAGTAAGGTCACCAGAATCATCGGGGCGGCGTGGAACCACCAAAGCATCGGCCGATTCAAGGCATTCTCACCCTGGATCGCCCGAACATAGCCATAGATCGTGAACGGAATCATTACGATCAGGGGATCGACAAGCTTTAAAAAGAACGGGAAGCGTGCCATCCAATCACTTGCCTGGTACACAAACTCCAGGGATTGAAGCACCACAAGGCAGACGAGTGCGAGTAGGAACGCCATCGGAAGCCTGTCATTCTGCCGGTTCACAAACCAGCTCAGGCTGGCAAAAAGCAGAATGACGCCGATACACAGACAAACCAGCGCAACAGTACCCACCCAGTAATTCATCGCTTCTCCAAGTTCGAATCGATCTGTTCGAACCTTTAACTTATTGTTTTATAGGTTTTATTAAAAACACGTTCGGTTCTATCGCCAAGGACGATTCACGTCACTCTGCTTGCTGTAATGACGGTTCCGAAAGCACAACCACAAAAAAGAGGAACCTTGCATGGGTATGCGCTCAATCATCACTTTTTCAGTTGTGACACCCTTACTTCTGGCCGGCTGTAGCGGCGGGTCAAATTCGGAGCAAACCCCGGAATATCAGGTTGATATACGTTACACCGAATTCGGAGTTCCGCACATCATTGCCAGTGACTACGGTTCGTTAGGTTACGGTGCGGGATACGATCATGCCAGAAACAATCTGTGTACGCTCTCCGAGCAGTTGGTGAAACTGAAGTCTCAAAAATCCCGATTTTTTGGGCCCGGCGAACGGAGCATGAACATACTCACGGATGTCGGCTACAAGGCGCTGGATTATCCGGCACAGGCCGCGGAATTATTCAGCGAACTGTCGCCAACGTCGAGCGAGCTTTTAAAAGGTTACGCGGCCGGATTCAACCGTTCACTGGCTGAGCGAGCCGGCCCGATGGATTACCCGTCGCCTTGCCGGGGCGCCGAATGGGTCGAACCTATTACCGCCGAGGACTTGCTCGCTTACCATCTTGATTTGGCAGGTTTGGCCAGCGCGCGGAACTTTATCAGTGCCATTGCTGCAGCGCAGCCGCCGACCGCCAGCATGGCAGCTTTTGACCTGGAGCTGGATGCCGCTAAGGTGTTCACCTCCGAGGGTATCGGCAGCAATGGCTGGGCTCTGGGCGAGGAAAAAGTCGAGGACGGTACCAAAAGCTTGCTGTTAGGAAATCCACACTTCCCCTGGGACGGCGAGCTACGGTTTTACCAGAACCATCTGACCATTCCGGGCGAGCTGGATATCAATGGCGTGACGATGATCGGTGTGCCAGCGGTTGTGATCGGGTTTAACCAGAACCTTGGGTGGACGCACACGGTATCGCAGTCCAAGCGTTTTACCTTATACCAGCTCGAGTTGGACCCTTCTGATCCGACCCGTTATGAGTACTTTGCAGATGGTCAGACCGAATTCCGCGACATGACGACTAAAACGGTGCAGATTCAGGTCAAACAGCCTGATGGTAGTCTTGCCGATTACAGCCAGCCGGTGTACTTCAGCCACCACGGACCGGTCGTCAACCTTGCGTCTCTGTCACCAGCGCTGGGTTGGAATAGCGACACAGCCGTAGCGTTCCGGGATGCCAATGCCGGGAATACCCGCATGCTGGACCAGTGGCTTGCGATGGGTAAAGCGGACAGTCGCGAAGCCTTCTTCAGTGCCTTCGAGGAGAATCAAGGCATTCCCTGGGTTAATACTTTGATGATTGATAGCGAAGGCACAGCCAACTATGTCGATGGTACCCAAGTTCCGAATCTGGGGCAGATGGCAGAAGGTTACTGGAAGGTCGCATTAGCAGATCCCATGCTGGCGCCGATCTGGCAGGACGGTGCAGGCAGCGTCTTGTTGCCGGGTGATGATGCTGTGTTTGAATGGGTGGACACAGGCATCACCAGATCACCCGGTGTTGTGCCATTCGCCCAAGCGCCCCAACAGACCCGCCGTGATTACGTGTTCAACGCCAACAGCAGCCACTGGCTTTCCAATCTGGACGAGCCGCTTGAAGATTTCAGTATTATGTATGGCCCTGAGGGCACCATTCGCAGCACTCGTACCCGTTACAACGCCCAGCTGATCTCAGACAGCAGCAATTCTGGTCTGGCTGGCGCTGATGGCCGTTTCTCTCTGGAAGAGTTAAAAACCGTGATGAGCCACAACGGCTCACTGTTTGGCGGAGAATGGAAGAATCAATTGACCAGTCGTTGTACGACCTATCCGACTGTGGATTATCAAAACTCAGAGTTTGACCTGAGGGCGGCGTGTCAAACGCTGATCAACTGGGATGGTCGATACAATACTGACAGCACTGGCGCACACCTGATGCGGGAGTTTCTGGCGGCGTTCCGGGTGTCTGGCCACCGGGAGCTTTCCGATAACTTGTTTGCCACTGCGTTTGATCCTAAGGAGCCTGTCACTACGCCGTCCGGCCTGGTACCTATAGACACAGATAATGCCATCACTGATCCGGTACTCCAGGCTTTGGCGGCAGCCGCAGACAGGCTTAACAAAGCCGGTATTGCACTGGATGCTTCGCTGGGTAATGTTCAGTATGTTCTCAAAGCCGAAGGCGAACAGCCGATTGCCATCTCCGGTGGCTACTCCTTCGAAGGCGTGTTCAATATGGCGGAAACCAAAGCCAGTTCCAGAAGTACTTCCGATCTCGCCAATACTCTGACCGGCAGGCCGGTTGAGGATAGCCCTCTGTTCGCACTGGATGAAAATGGCGATGGCACTGACGAGCTGGCTTACCGGATCAACTATGGCTCCAGCTTCGTTATGGCACTGGAGTACACCGAGAACGGTCCGAAGGCTGAAATGTTCCTGAGCTACAGTCAGAGTCATGACCCGGAGAGTGAGAACTTTTCGGATCAAACGGAGTTATATAGTGAGCTTGAGTGGCGTCCGATGTTGTTTACTGAGGGAGAGATTGCGGAGGCTGTCATAGAAACACTTGAACTTCGTGAATGATTGAAGAAAGCGGCCCTGATTCAGGGCCGCAATTCTTTTGAGCGGGGTACACTAGCTGCGCTTGAAACTCGCCAAGGCCAACGCCGCCGTCACAAACAACCCGCCGAATACCCGGTTCATTTGCCGCTGTCGCGTGGGCGTTGTCATGAATCGGAACAATTGGCTGGCCAGCAGGGCGTAACCCACCATCACCAGGATATCGACAAGGATCAGTGTGGTGCCCATGGTAGCCAGCTGCTGACCATGGTGCGTGCCGGCCACCAGGAATTGAGGGAACAGGGCGATCAGAAAGATTGTGGCTTTCGGGTTGGTGAGGTTCACCAGCGCGCCGTTCCAGAACTGCTGGCGCGGGCTGAAGCCGGACAAGTCCGCGCGGGATGCCTGCACCGGTTCTTCACGCCATTTCTGGATACCCAGACAGATCAGGTACACAACGCCAATCCACTTGATGATCATCAGCGCGGTATTGGAGGATGCCACGATGGCGCCCAGGCCCGCACCCACCAGCACAATCTGCACACCGTAACCGAACTGCTGGCCGGCGATGGTGGGCAGGGAGTTGCGCACGCCATAGCGCAGGCCGCTGCTCATGGAATTAACCGCGCCGGCACCGGGAGAGACGCTGATCAGCAGCGCTGCGACCAGAAATGTGAGCCACACAGTGAGTGTCATTGCTTACGCTCGTGAAATTCAGGAAAGTGGTATAATACCCGTCGCGAAAACCTGGCCAAGCGAGGAGAAACCGAAATGGCGAAGAAACGGGCGAAAGCCGCACAGCACAGTGCTGTGCAACGAGAACTGAGAACGCCAAAATACCAGATGCGGGTGGTTGAAGACAAAACCAAATACAAGCGCAACCGGGACAAGGCCGTACGGATGGAGGGCTTCCGCAAAGCCGCGTGAGCGTGGTTTTACGAAAGCCCTTCTTACCCCCGACACACCCGTTCCAGCTATTACTCTGTCATAAAAGTTTCATAGAAGCCTCGCGGGTGGCTGTTATCCTGTAGTGTTTGTTATTACCAGACACGGCAGGAGCCTCCGTCATGAGAATAATTGCCTTCTACAGCCCCAAAGGCGGCGTGGGTAAAACTGCCGCTGCAGTCAACATGGCCTACCTGGCCAGCCGGGAGAATATCAGCACCTTGCTCTGGGATTTGGACCCACAAGGGGCGGCCAGCTTCTACCTGGCCGGTGCGGAAATGGTCAAAGGATGCAAGCTGTCCAAGCTGCTGGAAGGCAAATTCCCCATTGCCCGGTTTATCCACGAAAACGTCTACCCCAACCTCGATTTCATTCCTGCCCACAGCAGCTTTCGTAACTTCGATATCAAGCTGGATCAGGACGACGGGCACAACGCCCTGAAGGATCTTTTGGCGCCGCTTTCGGAAGATACTAGCCTGGTTATCCTGGACTGCCCGCCAACGCTTTCCCGGCTGACCGAACAGGTGCTGGAGGTGGCGGACAAGGTCTACGTGCCTTTGGTGCCAACCTGGCTTTCACTGAACAGCTGGAACCAGTTACGGGAGTTTGTGAAAGACAAGAAACTGGGGAGCAAGAAACTGCGGCCTTTCTTTTCGATGGTGGACCGGCGCAAGAACTTGCACAGGGAGATATTGGCCCAAGGGAGTGAGTTGTTCGGGCACCAGGTTCCAGCGGCGGTGCCCTATGCCAGTGTGGTTGAACGCATGGGCGAGGAAGGGCAGCCGCTGGAACTGCTGGCGCCAAATAGCCCGGCCGCTGTCGAGTTTCGTAAGCTGTGGGTGAGCGTCCGGAAGGATCTTTGGGCTCGCTGACTCAGAAAATGTTAAAGTCGCCTGTCATTATCCGACCTTCCGGAGGCCCGATGACAGCCCTGAACACCCTGCAAATCGATACCGGCGACAATCCCCAAACCACCGTCATCTGGTTGCATGGCCTCGGCGCCAGCGGCCATGATTTCGAACCCGTGGTTCCGGAATTCCGCTTCTCCCAAGCGCAGTCTATCCGCTTTATCTTCCCGCACGCCCCCGAGCTGCCGGTGACCATAAACGGCGGAATGGTGATGCCGGCCTGGTATGACATCCTGGCTATGGATGTGGACCGTAAGGTAGACACTGAGCAACTACGTGCTTCTGCCGGGTTGGTGGCTGAGCTTATCCGGCAGGAACGGGAGCGGGGGATCGCCAGTGAGAACATTATTCTGGGTGGTTTCTCCCAGGGTGGTGCTGTGGCCTATGAGCTGGCGCTGAGTTACCCGGAGCGGCTGGGTGGCCTGTTTGCCTTGTCTACCTACTTTGCGACTGCGGACTCCATTCAACTAAGTGAGGCCAATCGGAAGCTGCCGATTTTTATCGGCCACGGCCGGTTTGATCCGATCGTCGCGGAGCACCTGGGCCTGGCGGCGCAGAAAAGGCTGCAGGATCTCGGGTATGAGCCAGCGTATTACTGCTATGGTATGGAGCATAGCCTTTGTCTGGAGGAAATCAGGGAGTTGGATAACTTTCTGTTCCAGCTCACCTCCGGGCAAACGTAAGGGGCGTGAGCCCCGGGGGCTGCCAGAGTTTTCACAAGAGGGAGGCGTTATGACGCATGCCCGGAACAAACTGTTGGTATTCTATGATGGTTCCTGCCCTGCCTGTATCAAGGATCGCCGTTGGAACGAGAAGCTGGCGGGGCGCACCGGTGAGTCCGTGGAGTGGCTGGACATCACTGGCCGCGATGAGGAGTTGCGGCAGCAGGGTATAGACCCGGACAAGGCACTGCGAGAGCTGCACGTTAAGGATGGAGAAGGCACCATCCATCGGGAACTCGATGCCTATATCCTACTGATGTCCCGGGTGCCTTTGCTGAAGCCTCTGGCGTGGATAATTGGCCTGCCGCTCATTCGTCCCGCACTCGCTCGACTTTACCATCGATGGGTTGACCGTCGTCTCTCGAATGAGGAACGGTGATAGCTAACCGCCTGACCAGCACACCGGAACCCGGACCGGAACATTCAATTCGTCAGGCTGACCCCGTGACCGTTGTAAGCGAGGAGTATCGGTTTTAAACTCATGCCTGCCGGCTGTTGTTAATCCAGCAGTTGCATCAACATTTCATTTACTCGTCGCCAGGGGAGTCCCGCCGCCGATGCGGGGGCTGAGAGGGCCAAGCGCCGACCCTGGAACCTGATCCGGTTAATACCGGCGGAGGAAGTGCGACTTGTTCTATCTAACGGTTGCCGTGCTCAGTGCGGCGCTCCTCGGTTTTGCTGTTCTTGGTTTGCGGGCACGGCGGGCGGATGGTCTGCTGGATGACTATGTCACCGCTCGAAATTCTCAGAGTGCACAGGCCATCGGGCTGTCGTTCCTGGCCTCGGGCATGGGGGCGTGGATTCTTTTTGCGCCACCGGAAATTGGTGCGTTTGTGGGGCCTGTGGCGCTGGCGGGTTATGCGGTTGGCTCCGCGTTACCGTTTCTGGTGCTGGGGTTCTATGGCCCTGCCATCCGTAAGCGGTTACCGGCAGGCCGGAGTATCGGCGAGTTCGCCGAGGCTTGCTATGGCGCCGGGGTAAGACGCTGGGTGTCGATGGTGTCGGTAGCCTACATGGCGTGCTTCCTGGCGGCGGAACTCACCGCTATCGGCGCCATTGCCGCGCTGCTTTCCGATGTGCCGCCCGTTTTGGTGATTCTCGGTGTGGCGCTGGTCACCCTGATCTATACCTCTGTCGGTGGTTTGAGGGCGAGCCTGGCTACGGACCGTTGGCAGGCCTGGTTGTTGCTGGCGTTGTTGCTGCTTGTGGGTGGTGTGGCTTGGTACTGGTTGCCCTCCATGCCAACACAGGCAGTCATGCCTTCCGTGCCGGTTGGCAGTGCGCTATCTGTGGCGCTCACGCTGGTGATTGCGGTGACCGCCGCCAACCTGTTTCATCAAGGGTATTGGCAGCGGGTGTGGGCAGCTGAAACCGATAGTGCCCTTGGGCGCGGCGCGGTGTTGGGCGGTGCCAGTACGTTTCTGGTGGTGATGGCCATTGGTGGCCTGGGGATGCTGGCAGCCATGCACGCGCTGCCGCTGGGCAAGCCGCCGATTCCATTCTTCGCGCTACTCTCTGCCGCTCCTGACTGGCTGGCTTTGCCGGCGCTGGTTCTGGCCGTCACGCTGGTGGCATCCAGCGTGGATACCTTGCAGAACGCCATTGCTTCCATGGCGGTGGCCAGTTCGGGGAAGCGCGGCTTATCAGTGCGCGCGGCGCGTTGGGCGACCGTGATACTGATGGTACCGGTGGTGTGGGTGGCCCTTCAGGGCTTCTCAGTGCTTCGGCTGTTCCTGATTGCAGACTTGCTGTGTGCGGCGATTGTGGTGCCGGTCTTGCTGGGATTGTGGCGCCGTATGTCGCCGCTGGCAGCGGTGGCCGGTGGCGTAGCAGGCTTGCTCGGTGCCGTGCTCCCCGGCTGGGTGAGCCAAGGGAGTTTCACCGCCGGTGCGCTGGCGGCGAGCTTTCCGGACAGCATTCCAACGCTGGCGCCGTTCCTTGGCGCCTTGCTGGCATCCAGCCTGGTCAGCTTGCTGATTGGCTGGTTGTATCCGGGTGCCCGGACGCAGGAGGCTGTCGGGCGGCCTTAAACGGTCTCGCTCGCGGTCTCTTCTGCCAGCAGGCGGTAATCCTTCAGCTCCAGATCGGCCATCTGCTTCGCGTATTGTGTTGCGAAGCCGGGGTACATCGTCGCGTTAAATCCATCCTCGGTGAGGTACCAACTCTGGCATCCGGAATTCCAGTTGGTTTTGGCCAGCCGGCTCTGGATGCTTCGGTTGTGGTCGTCCTGCGCCGATTGCCGAACATCCAGGGCTTTAAGTTTGAGGCTCTTGATGGTGCGAATGCTCCGGACGATGTAATCCATCTGGGATTCCATATAGACCAGCGCAGAGTTATGGCCCGGTCCGGAGTTTGGCCCAAAGGTAAAAAACAGATTGGGGTAACCCGACACGTTGATACTTTTATACGCCTGGGCGCCTCGCTTCCATTCTTCATTCAGTGAGCGTCCGCCGATGCCGGTAATCGGGAACGGTGTACCTGCGTTGCTCACCTCAAAGCCGGTGGCAAACACAATGCAGTCGAACTGGTGTTCAATGCCCTCTACGGTGCGGATGCCGTGCTGGCTGATCCGGTCTATCGGCCAGGTGATCAGCTTGGTGTTTGGTTTCTGCAGGGCCGGGTAGTAGTCATTGGAAACCAGAATGCGTTTGCAGCCCAGTCGGTAGTCGGGGGTCAGCTGTCGGCGTAGCCAGCGGTCTGGTACTTGTTTGCGCAAGTGCCACCGCCCAAGGCGTTCGGCAAAACGGGTCAGCGGCGAGTTCCAGATGACCGCCAGGGCCATGGACTCATGGGCCAGATAGAGTGCCTTGCGGACGGCGGTCTGACTCACGGGCGCTATGCGGAACAGCGTCTTGTTCCAGTCCGGTGTAGTGAAGTCCGGCCGTGGCATGATCCACGGCGGAGTGCGCTGGAATACCGTCAGCTTGCCGGCGCATTTGGCCAGCTCCGGCACGATCTGTATGGCGCTGGCACCCGTGCCGATCACCGCGATGCGCTTGCCCTTCAGGTCGTAATCGTGATCCCAGGCGGCGCTGTGTATCTTCTTGCCCTCAAACTCGTCCAGGCCGGCGATACCGGGCCAACCGGGGTTGGAAAGCGGCCCCTGGGCCATCACTACGGTGCGCCCTGAAAACACATCGCCATCCGTGGTCGTTGCCTGCCAGAGTCCCTTGTCCTGGTCCCAGGCCAGGTTGCTGACATTCTGGTTGAACCGGATGTATTGCCGAAGGTTGAAGTGATTCACCAGATGATGAATGTATTCCAGAATCTCCTGGCTTCCTGAAAAACTACGGGACCAGTTCGGGTTCTGGGCGAACGAGAAAGAATAGAGATTGGAGGGAATATCGCAGGCGGCTCCCGGGTACTGATTGTCTCGCCAGGTGCCTCCAACATCGTCTGATCGCTCCAGAATGGTGATGTTGCGAATGCCCTGCTGTTGCAGGCGAATGGCGGTGCCCAGGCCGGCGAAGCCGGCCCCAATGATCAATGCGTCGGCAGGCGACTGCTGTTGAGGAAGCGCTTGGTTATTCTTCATCAGGTAATCTCGTAAACGGTGGTCAGGCGGTCGGGTGGTAGGTAATCTCTTTGACCCAGCTGGGTACGGCCGGGAACGCCTTTCTTGGGATGACGTCGGCCACCTTCACCAGGGCATCAATGGGCGCGTGGTAGAAGCGTTTTTTACGGTCGACCACGAACCTGCCGTGGTGCTTGATGATCTGGAACCAGGGGTTCCTTCGGCCATCCCCGGTGCGCCCCCCGATCTTCTCGAACTTGCGCATGGCTTCGTACAGCTTTTCCTCAGGCAATCCCATCTCGACAATGTTGTCCCGCATCTTGTTAAGCAGCGGAAAATAAGAGGCAATGCCCAAGATCAGCCTCGGGTCCATCAGCTGCGCGGTCATCCGTATAAGCTCGATATAGGTTTTGCCATGTCCCTGCATTTCCATCACGGTGAAACCCACGCCAAGGTGGCGGGCCTCATCGCCATTGATCAGTTCGAAGGCTTGATGGCACACCGGGTCGTCTACCGTATCGAGGAGGAACTTGCACAGTGCGCCGTCGAGCGCGATTTCCAGCATGGGTACCACGGTGCCCAGTACATAGACCGGCTGATCATCGGCAAACCGGTCCAGCCACTCGATGACCAGCCTCAGGTTGTTGTTCGGCTCTGGCAACTCGCCATCTTCCAGCATGCCCCAGCGTTTCATTAAGGCCATTTCGGCGTTGGCGTGGCGCTGTTCTTCGGCGTGGAAATAGGTGTAAATCTGGCGCAGGGTGTCGTCCGGGGCCTTCTTGGCCATCGCCGCAAAGGCCCTGGCACCCACGTGCTCGATCCACATAAGGTCTGCCATGAAAGCCTTCAGTTTTGGCCACTGTTCAGAGGTAATCAGCTCAGCGCCTGGAGCATCCCAGTCGACATCCGACAGGCTCCACTGAGTGTTTTTGATCTTTTCCAGCATGTTATCGAGATCAATCTTTGCCATTTCAGTCTCCTGGCTTGTGGGGAGGGTTAAGGCCTGTCATCAGACGAACTTGGACGTCATCCTGCGATTAATAAGCCCCGTGATCGCTGCATAGGAATTCGGCAGCAGACGTTTGATTCGCCAGATCATGCGGGCATCGACCTGTGGCATGACGTACAGCTGTTTGTTATCCAGGCCATCCAGAGCCATGCGAGCAACCTTGTCGGCGGACATGCCGATGCGGTCCATCAGCCGGTTAAACAGGTCATTGGATTCGCCCTGTATGCGGCCGTTGGCCGAGATGTTGGTTTTCACGAGGGTAGGGCACAGCGCGGTGACGCTGACGCCGGTGCCGGAGAGTTCTGCCGCCAGGGTTTCTGATATCGCCAGCGCAGCCGCCTTGGTGGCGTTATAGGGGCCCATAAGCGGAGCCGCGGAGAAGCTGGCGGTTGAGGCCACATTGATAATGCCGGCCTGCTCCTGCTGACGGAGCCGGGGTGCGAATACATGGCAGCCATAGACCACGCCCCACAGATTGATGTTGACCGTCCACTCCCAGTCTTCAATAGACGTTTCGCCAATGGTTTTACCGCCCACACCAACGCCCGCGTTGTTAATCACCAGGTTGACCGGTTCCGGCAGCAACTCGTCGGCTTTATAAGCCAGCGCCTGGACCTGTTCCAGCTTGCTGACATCACAGGCGACCGCCCATGCCTGGCCACCGAGGCGGCGGACTTCGCTGGCGGTTTGTTCCGCGGCGTCCAGGTTGATGTCAGAGCACACCACAAGGCCCCCGCGCCGGGCGAGTTCCAGTGCCAGCGCTTTGCCGATGCCGCTGCCAGCGCCAGTGATGACTGCACGGGCATTTTTAGTCAGAGAATTTTTGAACATGAAGATTTCCGCAGTTTTGATGTAAGTGTGACGCTGCCAGGGCTCGTGCCGCCTGAAAGGGACAAAACCAGTGCCAAATAGGCCTGAAAGCCTTGCCCTGCTTGTGTTTGCGCCTAGCTGACTGCAGATTAGAGCGAACGCTTGTTCGGATTCAATTCGGAAAATTATGCCTAGGAAACCAAAACAGGATCGCTCGCGCGCCACGGTGGACGCGATCGTAGAAGCCGGATTTATTGCCCTGAGCCAGCGCGGGCCGGCTGACACAACAACACGACACATCGCTGAGATAGCAGGCGTAGGGGTAGGTTCGCTTTATGAATACTTCGAGAACAAACAGGCCATCTTCAACGCCATGAGCCAACGCTTCATCTCCGACACAGCGGCGATGATCAAGCCGTTAACGCCAACCCTGGTACAGATGCCCATTGATGAGGCCATTCGCACATTGCTGAACGAGTTCCGGAGTTTTCTTGAGCAGGACGATGGCCGGTACCTCAAGTGTGTGCGATACGCCATGGCGGTGGACTTTGAGCTCCACCTGGACCCGCTCTACAAGGTGCTCAACAACGTGATCATGCGCTACTTGATGGAGCACCCGGAAACCCTTCGGGTTAGCCGCATTCCAGCGATCACCTACATCGGAATTAACGGCGGCATATTCGCCGTTATCCGTCATTTGTCTGACCCGGACCCGATGGTCAGTTTCGATGAAATGGCGGACGGGCTGGCGAGTATGATTGGCCATTACATAGCGGCGGAGTTGTCGTTCTTGCGGGATGCGGTGAAGTAGTCGGGAAGAAACGGAGAGGGCATAAACAACAAAACCCGCACAAGGCGGGTTTTGTCAGAATTCTTAATGGTGCCCGGAGGCGGAATCGAACCACCGACACGAGGATTTTCAATCCTCTGCTCTACCAACTGAGCTATCCGGGCGTGTTGAGCTATGTGCTGCAACGGGGCGCTATTAAACCGGTTTAGGGTTGGGTAGTCAAGGCCGCCCGGCAAAAATTTTCAGAATCTTTTCCGGTTGTTCAGGCCTTGATCAGTTTGGTTATTTTTCCGGTGGTACGTAGCCTTCAGCCTTGTCGAACGGCTCGTTGTTGAAGAAGCGTTCCATCTGGGCCTGAAGGTATTTCCGGTTGTTCGGGTCCATCATGCTCAGGTGCTTTTCATTGATCAGCATGGTCTGCTGGTTCTGCCATTCTTCCCACGCCTGCTTGGAGACGTTGTCATAGATCTCCTGGCCTTTGGGGCCGGGCATGGGGGGCATGGCCAGGCCTTCCATTTCTTTCTGGTATTTGCGGCAGAATACGGTGCGGCTCATGGCGGCTCCTGTGTTGATGTTCAGTTTGGCGAATGATAACAGATCAATTCCGGGTGTGACTTGAGCATCGGCAATTGCTGGGGTCAGAGCAGGGCCGCTTGCTCCGGTTCTGTCAGCAGGGTGCGAATGGGGGCAGGTAAGCCCAGAGACAATGCTTCATCGCGATGTAGCCAGCGATGCCTGTCAGAATCGGCAATGCCGGACACGTCTATGACTGGCAGTCGCGCGGGTTGGATGTGCAGGTGGTAATGGCTGAACGTGTGCCGAAAGCCGCTGATCAGGTCCGGGTCCTGGCAGGTGATACCCAGTTCTTTCTCACAGGCGTCCTGCAGTTCTTCCGAGCCGTAGGCCGGGTCCAGCTCCGGCAGGCTCCACAGGCCGCCCCAGATGCCGCTGGGTGGCCGGCGCTCCAGCAGGATGCGGCCTTCGCCGTCTTCCAGGATCAGCATCCAGGTGGTTTTTTCCGGTTTGGCTTTTTTCGGCTTTGAGCCTGGGTAAAGCTTCACCTCGTTGCGTGCCTTGGCTGCACAGCCATCGCTGATGGGGCAGGTGTCGCAGGCGGGTTTGCTGCGGGTGCACACCATGGCGCCCAGGTCCATGATGGCCTGGGTGTAGTCTCTGGCCCGGTCATCGGGCGTATGCGTTTCGGCGTGTTCCCAGAGTGTGTTGAGCACTTGGGTTTGCCCCGGCCACCCGGGTATGGCGTGATAGCGGGCGAGAACCCGTTTTACGTTGCCGTCCAGAATGGTGGCCCGTTTTCCGAAGGCCTGTGCAATGATGGCGGCGGCGGTTGAACGGCCAATGCCGGTGAGGGATTCGAGTTGCTCCTGGTCGCAGGGGAACTCGCCCCCGAATTCCTCAACCACCTGTTTGGCGGCTTTGTGCAGGTTGCGGGCGCGGGCATAGTAGCCCAGGCCAGACCAGTGGCTGAGCACATCATCTTCCGGTGCCCGGGCCAGTTCCTGGACATCCGGGAAGCGGGCCATGAAGGCTTCGAAGTAGGGAATCACGGTGGTGACCTGAGTCTGCTGGAGCATAATCTCCGAGACCCAGACGCGGTAGGCGTTGCGGTTATGGTGCCACGGCAGGTTGTGCCTGCCGTGTTGGTCGTACCACGCCAGTAGCTGGTCGGCGAACCGGTCGCTCATCGGTTGAACAGTCCCCGAACGGCATCCCGCACACGCTCGCCATCTTCGCCCAGGCGCTTGTCGATTTCCTCGCGAGCCTTCTCTTCGGCCCGCTGCTTGGCGCGATCTGTCTCTTCCCGAACCTTTGCTCGGGCCGCATTGGCGGCGATGTCTTTCAGGGTGTCACGGAAACGTGATCCGTCGAATGAGCACAGGCCTGCGGGGTTCTCAACGAAATTGCCGCGGCACTCCACCGGAATCACCACGTTCTGTACGTATTCGGTTACCCGGCAGGCATTGTCACGGTGAATCTCGCCCACAATTCTGAGGCCCAGTTCGTAATCCAGCTGGCTCTGTTCCATGTCTACCGTGCCGTCGCCTTCCAGGCGCATACCGGCGAGTGCGGCAACCAGGTCGGTGTTGTTCAGGGTGTTGCCATCAATTTTCAGGGTGCCGCGCATATCGTTGAAGGGGGTGTGGGTGCCCCAGTCGGTGGTGCCCAGGGTTTCCTGGTTGGCCAGCGCAATGCCCTGGCAGGCCATACGGGTCAGGTTCATATTGCGCAGCATGCCCTCGGCCAGGTTGAAGCTGATCTCGCCTTTGGCATTGCTGCGCAGGGCAGAGACGCGGTTGCCGTTGGTGTCGACAGCTACGTTCAGGTTGGCGGCGCCAGACAGCATGTCCACTTCTGCCAGGTCGGTGAGCAAGGGCAGTGTTTTAACGCTGGTCACGTCAGAGCGAACTCGCCATTTCGGGTTGTCGGTACGGGCATCGATGGTGACGTTGGCGCCGAAGCTGCCGTCATAGAGCTTGCCGCTGAACTCATCCACTTGCAGCAGGCCGTCTTTGGCGGTGGTGCTGGCCTTGATCTCGTTAATGGTCAGGTTGCTGATGATCAGCTCGCCCAGACCAAAATCGATATCCAGCAGCAGGTCCCGGATAGTTTCCAGTGGCAGCAGGTCGCCTTCCGGGCCCGCTTCGGCGGCTTGCTGCGGTGCCGCTTCATCTTCATCGGTAGCTGACGGCAGGTAACGGTCGGCGTTGATCTTGTCGCCCTGCAGGTTGAAGGTCAGCCCACCGTTGGTCAGGTTGTAGCTGCCGCCACCGTTGAAGGTGGTGTCATCCAGCGTGATTTTCAGATCGCTCAGGGCAACGGTGCCCGGCTGGCCGCCAAGGTTGGTGGACAGTGCGATGGCCTTGAGCACATCCGGATCTTCGGTTTCTATCGCCGGCTGGCCCAGATTGCTCAGGAGTTGCTTGAGCGAGAAGCTGGCAATCTCCAGACGGCCATCCAGTGCTGGCTGATCGCCAAAACCTTTTACATTCAGGTTGGTGCTCAGTTTCAGGTTAGCCAGGCTGGCGGTGAAGTCGTTCAGAGAAGCGGTTTCCTCCTCCAGGTTGGCCTGCAGCGAGCCGGCCACTTCGGCCTTAACGGATTTGCCACCGAAAGGTTCGCCGTTCATGTCAAAGACTGCCTTGAGGGCGGAAACCGCAAACTCACTCAGGGCCTGATTGGCGTTCACGCGGGCACTGATGCTGCCATCAACGGCAAATTGCGGTTGGGCGGTTTCCACCTTGAAGCGAATATCGAGGGGGAATTCCGAGCCCAGGGTGATATTGCTGGCGGAAACCGTGAAATCTTCCAGGGTCACGGACTGGCCGGTGCTCAGGTCGTTGTAGTGAACCCGGGCGTTGGTGATCTCGACGTTCTCAACATTGAAGTCCAGCATCTCGCCACCCGCTGCTTCCTCGGATGCTGTGTCTGGCTCCGCTGCCGCCTGTTCAGGCGCCTCGGCGGGTTCACCTTCGGGCATGATGCGCGTCCAGTTACCTTCGCCCTGCTCATTCACCACCAGTCGCGCGTCCAGGCCATCCAGCAGGAAGGTGTTCACTCGCGGCGCCATGGCAATCAGCGACCAGAAATCAATCTGGGCAACCAGCCGCTCCAGCGCAACCAGGCGCTCGCCTTCCAGGGTGGCCTCGACATCGTTCAGCTCAAGGCCCAGGGGAATAAAAGACCAGCCAATATCGCCTTCCAGTATAAGGTCCAGGTTCGTGTGCTTCTCAACTGAAGCCTCAATCTGGGGTTTGTAATCATTCGGATTGATCACGGCAACAGCAATGGCAACAGCGGCGACGGCCAGCACAATCAGGGCGATCACGGCGTAAAGCGCATAGCGGATAACTTTCATGGTGCGAGTTCCTTGTCTTCCCGGCAGGGTGTGGTGCCTGACATATTACGGATGAATAACCCAAAGGATAACGCAGGGTTAGTAAATTAACAGTGCAGGAATATGACAATGCGTTAGTCTTGGTTCAAAATACCCCCTTTTACGAAGCCGGCGCGAACGCCCGGCACATAAATAAGCATAAGAAGGAGTCGGCTGTGGCCATTACCGTATCGATTGAGCTGAACCGGGACCTGGAAATTCCGGCAGGCTATGACGAAGTATTCGATCTGTTGGCAGATGTCCCCAAATCTGCCAGCCACTTCCCGAAAGTAGACAAACTGGTTGACCTCGGTGGTAACGCCTACCGCTGGGAAATGGAAAAAGTGGGTGTCGACAAGCACGCCATCCAGTCTGTGTATGCCTGCACATATCACGCAGATAAAGACAAAGGAAAGATTACCTGGGAGCCGGTAAAAGGCGAAGGTAACGGCGTGGTCAGCGGTGCCTGGACTCTCACTGCCAACGGCGACAACTCAACCAAAGTGCGCTTCCAGACCAGCGCACAGCTGACGGTGCCCCTGCCCAGCCTGCTCAAACTGGCCATCAGTCCGGTCATCAAGCACGAGTTCAACAGCCTTGTAGACACCTACATGAACAACCTGAAGAACGCGTTCTGAGCTATCGGGGCGATTGATGCGGTTGCGGGACTCCGGCTGTGTTAACGGGTATAATCTGTGAATCGAAAATTTACAGTAGCAAGCCTGTTTTCTAGACGGAGTCTCCATGGCTGAACGCAAGGCTCGGGTAGAGCGAAATACCCTTGAAACCCAGATCTCTGTCGAGATCAACCTCGATGGCACCGGCAAAGCCTGTTTTGACACCGGCGTGCCCTTCCTTGAGCACATGATGGACCAGATCGCCCGCCACGGCCTGGTAGACCTGGACATCACCTGCAAGGGCGACCTGCACATCGACGATCACCACACCGTGGAAGACATCGGCATCACCCTTGGCCAGGCTTTCAAACAGGCGGTGGGCGACAAAAAAGGCATCCGCCGCTACGGCCACGCCTACGTGCCCCTGGACGAAGCCCTGTCCCGCGTGGTTATCGACCTCTCCGGCCGTCCCGGCTTGCTCATGGACGTACCCTACACCCGCGCCAGCGTGGGCGGGTTTGACGTTGACCTGTTTGCCGAGTTCTTCCAGGGTTTCGTCAACCACTCCATGGTGACCCTGCACATCGACAACCTGAAGGGCAAGAACACCCATCACCAGATCGAAACCGTGTTCAAAGCCTTCGGCCGCGCACTGCGCATGGCGATTGAAATGGACGAGCGCATGGCGGGCATCACCCCGTCCACCAAAGGCGCCCTGTAACCGGTCACCGAAAGGAACAGAACCACCATGAAGACCGTCGCCATCATCGACTACGGCATGGGCAACCTACATTCCGCCCGCAAAGCCGTAGAGCACGTGGCCCCGGACTGCACCGTACTGGTTACAGACGATGCCGCCAAAATCCGCGAAGCCGACCGGGTGATCCTGCCCGGCGTTGGCGCCATCCGCGACTGCATGGCCGAAATGCACCGCTTGGGCGTGGTTGAACTCGTCAAAGAAGTCTCCCAGGACCGCCCGTTCCTCGGCATCTGCGTTGGCATGCAGGCATTGATGGCCCGCAGCGAAGAAAACGGCGGCGTGGAAGGCATCGGCCTGTTTCCGTCCGAAGTCCGCTACTTCGGTGACAACCTCACCGAATACGGCGAACGCCTGAAAGTGCCCCACATGGGCTGGAACCAGGTGTACCACACCGTAGACCACCCGCTCTGGCACAACATCCCGGACGGCGACCGCTTCTACTTTGTGCACAGCTACTACGCCGAAGCCGACGGCAACGCCGACATGGCCGGCAGCACCCGTTACGGTGTCGACCTGGCTGCGGCGGTGGCAAGGGACAACATATTTGCAGCGCAGTTCCACCCGGAGAAAAGCGCCCGGGCAGGCCTGCAGTTGTTGGAAAACTTCACGAACTGGACTGGAAAAAGCTGAGGGAGAAACTCGTTCGTTGCTGCTCGGATGATTCTGCGGGCAAGAAACGAGTAGCCCGCTGATGCGGGGAGAGCCCTCGGGGACTGTCTGCAGCAGGGATGCTGCAGTCAAGCGTACACGGACGTATTCACAGCGTGTCCCGGAGGGCTCTCCCCGTAGCAGTGGGCGGGCGGCCATCTCCCATACGGCAAACTCCGAGGAAGAACAAAATGCTGATTATCCCCGCTATCGACCTGAAAGACGGCAAATGCGTAAGACTGCGTCAGGGCCGCATGGAAGACTCCACCGTATTCGGTGACGACCCCGTCGACATGGCCACCAAATGGGTCAACGCCGGCGCCCGCCGCCTGCACCTGGTCGACCTCAATGGTGCCTTCGCCGGCGAACCCGTCAACGGCGAAATCGTCAAAGCCATTGCCGTAAAATACCCGAACCTGCCCATTCAGATCGGCGGTGGCATACGCTCCGCCGAAACCATCGAAGCCTATCTGAAAGCTGGCGTCGAGTGGGTCATCATCGGCACCAAGGCCGTTAAAGAGCCCGAATTCGTCACCGAAATGTGCAAAGAATTCCCCGGCCACATCATCGTCGGCCTGGACGCCAAAGACGGCCGCGTAGCCACCGACGGCTGGGCCGAAGTCTCCGAAGTCATGGCAGTAGACCTGGCCAAGCGCTTCGCCAACGACGGCGTATCCTCCATTGTTTACACCGACATCGCCCGCGACGGGATGATGCAAGGCGTAAACGTGGAAGCCACCGCCAAGCTGGCAGAAGAGGGCGGCATCCCGGTAATCGCCTCCGGCGGCGTCACCAACATGGACGACCTCAAGCGCCTGGCGACCGTAGCAGACAAGGGCGTCATCGGTGCCATCACCGGCCGTGCCATCTACGAAGGCACCCTGGATGTGGCCGAAGCGCAAGCCTACTGCGACAGCCTGAAAAACTGAGGACAGATCATGGCACTGGCAAAACGCATCATTCCCTGCTTGGACGTCGACAAAGGCCGCGTGGTTAAAGGCGTCAACTTTGTCGACATCCGCGATGCCGGCGACCCGGTGGAGGTGGCCCGACGCTACAACGAACAGGGCGCGGACGAAATCACCTTCCTAGACATCACCGCCAGCAGTGAAAGCCGCGACACCACCTACGAAACCTTAGAGCGCATGGCGGCAGAAGTGTTTATCCCGCTGACCGTGGGCGGCGGCGTGCGCACTGTAGACGACATACGTAAGCTGCTGAATGCCGGTGCTGACAAGGTATCCATCAACACTGCGGCGGTATTCAATCCGGAATTTGTGAAGGAAGCTGCCGAACGTTTCGGTCGCCAGTGCATCGTGGTGGCCATTGACGCCAAGCGCGTGAGTGCAGAAGGCGAAGAGCCCCGTTGGGAAATCTTTACCCATGGTGGTCGTAAGCCCACCGGGCTGGATGCTGTTGAATGGGCCAGAAAGATGGTGGATATGGGTGCCGGTGAGTTGCTGCTCACCAGCATGGACCGGGATGGCACCAAGATCGGTTTCGATCTGGGCCTGACTCGCGCCATCAGTGATGCCGTGGCGGTGCCGGTGATTGCGTCCGGTGGCGTAGGTGAGCTGCAGCACCTGGCCGATGGCGTTACGCAGGGTGGTGCCGATGCCGTTCTGGCGGCCTCTATCTTCCA
The DNA here is from genome assembly GCF_052380025.1 of Marinobacter sp. NSM. Lineage (NCBI taxonomy): Bacteria > Pseudomonadati > Pseudomonadota > Gammaproteobacteria > Pseudomonadales > Marinobacteraceae > Marinobacter > Marinobacter sp. NSM. The sequence continues at coordinate 96,613 of NZ_JBQTCK010000003.1, read as the reverse complement.
CTTCGGCCAGCACACCATTCCCGAGGCCAAAGCCTTTATGAAGGCCCAGGGGATTGAAGTTCGGGACTAAAGAAATTTTGCCACTGACACTCACGGACAGGCACGGACGAAAAGCGAAGATCTTTGAGTAGTTGTCCGTGAACGTCCGCGAGTGTCCGTGGCCAAAAATTAGTCTTTATCACTCCGCGCCACAGAAAACACTACCGGCAGTTTTTCTCCTTCCGCAAACATCTCCCGGTTGCCATTACGCATGGCCCAGATGCCGCTGACGGTTGCCACCGCAATGCCCTGGGCATCCAGTTCCGGCAAGTGCTTCTCGAGGTAATCCACGGTCACTTTGTGGGGGTGACCAATGCCGATGGCAGTGCCTTTTTCTTTGGCGGTTTTGATCAGTAGCTGAAACTGCTGGTCTACAAACTCTTCGGTTTGTTCGTGGTCCAGAAATACATCCCGGGTCAGGCTGGGAATCCGGTAGGCATCGGCAACCCTGCCGGCGATCGAGTTGGCGATGGTGCGGCTATCGACAAAATACACCGGGTAGCGATTCAACTCTTTCATCACCCAGTCCATTGGTTGCAACTGCTGGGTCAGCAGGCTGCCCATGTGATTGTTAACGCCGCTTACATGGGGGATGGACTGCAGTGAGCGCCTCAGGGTTTTGGTCAGGGTTGCTTCGTCCATATCCGGTGTCAGCCCGCCGGGCCCCAGGCCAAAGTGCCGGGTATTGGCCATTGGCGCATGCAGCATGATTTCCTTGTCCTGCTGGTGGGCGAGCTTGGCGAGAGAGGTGGTGTGTTTGCGGAAGGGCAGGAAGGCCAGTGTCAGCGGCTGTTCCATCTGGGCCAGCCGCTGACCCTCGTACAGGTTATGGCCCATATCATCGATGATAATAGCAATCGTCGGGGGATACTGATCTCCCCAGGGGCTCGCGGCAAAGACTGCCGGCCCGACCATCAAGCCGGCCAGCAGAACAACGGTTTTCAATAGCCTCACTGATTTTTGCCCTGATCCCGCCGGTTGAGAATGTTCATGCCTTTCAACAGGTTTAGCGCGGAACGCAGCTGGTAATCGCGCTCAGCTGCAGAAGCCGGAGTTTCGGCTTGCTGCTGCCGTTCCAGGCGTTCCTGTTCCTCATCCTGACCTTGCAGATGACCGCTCAGATCTGCCTCGGTAAAGAAGGGGCGGCCGTCAAGTTCGGTCAGCTCGGCGGGGCGCACTTTGATGTCAGGCTTGATACCGGTAGCCTGGATTGAACGGCCTTCCGGTGTGTAGTAGCGGGCGGTAGTCATCTTGATGGCGTGGGTTTCGTCCAGCGGGATAACGGTTTGCACGCTGCCTTTGCCGAACGACTTGGTGCCCATAATCACCGCACGGCCGTGGTCCTGCAGCGCACCGGCGAGGATCTCGGATGCGGAGGCCGAGCCGCCGTTGATCAGAACAACGATGGGGGTGCCTTCCATAATGTCGCCGGCTTTGGCGCTGAAGCGAAGCCGAGAGCTCTGGATGCGCCCCTCGGTGTAAACAATCAGCCCTTCATCCAGCAAGGCGTCTGCGGTTTCGACGGCTGCCTGCAATACGCCGCCGGGATTGTTGCGAACGTCGATAATCAGGCCATCCAGGTCGCCGCCGTATTCTTCCTCCAGTTTGATCAGGGCCTGGCGGAACTGCCGTCCTGTTTCAGCCTGGAACTGAGTAATCCGCACATAGCCGTAACTATTTTCAATCATCCGGGATTTAACGCTGGTTACCTTGATGACATCGCGGGTAACGTCGATCTCGATCGGGGCGCTCTCGCCTTCCCGCATGATGGTCAGGGTCAGTACCGTTCCCGGTTTGCCGCGCATCAGCTTGACCGCTTCCTCCAGCGACATGCCTTTGACCGGCTTTTCGTCCAGTTTGATGATCAGGTCACCTGCCAGTACGCCGGCTTTGTGAGCGGGGGTGTCGTCAATTGGGGCAATGACTTTTACAAAGCCGTTTTCCATACCCACTTCAATGCCCAGACCGCCAAACTCACCGGAGGTACTTTCTTCCAGTTCCTCGTAATCCTTGGGGGCCAGGTAGGTGGAGTGGGGGTCCAGGTCAGACAGCATGCCTTTGATGGCGCTTTCGAGGAGTTTGCGGTCTGACACCTCTTCCACGTATGCGGCTTTAATACGGCTGAAGACTTCGGTGAACTTCCTCAGGTCATCCAGGGGCAGTTGTTCTTCCGGGTCAGGGAGCTGAATCTGTACCCGCTCGCCGTTCTGGATGCCTTCGAGAATTTGCTGGGTCTGGGCTTCCTGGTCTTGTGCCAGGGCCAGTCCGGGGGCGGCCAGACAACAGGTCGCAAGTGCGATGGCACGTAGTGGTGAGATCTGGAGAGTACTTCTAACCCGTTTCATTCACATATCCTGTTGTGTTTCCGCAAGTTGGACCAGCTAGGCTCCAGACAGTATGGCGCCCGGCGCGGTGTTTGTCAGCCCTTTGGTTCAGGGTTTGCCAAGCCAGCTGCGGGGGTTGACCGGTTTGCCGTTCTGGCGCACTTCAAAATACACGGCCGGATCTTCCGTGCCTCCGGTGCGCCCTGCCAGGGCAATGGTTTCGCCAGCACCTACCCAGTCCCCGGGGGCGGTGAACAGGCTGCTGCTATGACCATACAATGTCATATATCCGTCGCCGTGGTCGATGATGGTCATCAGACCAAAACCGCGAAGCCAGTTGGCGAAGACGACCCGGCCGTAGTGTACGGCTTTGACCTCGGCTTCTTCCGAGGTGTTCATGATGAGGCCATTACGGCGAAGCTTGCCATCGGCGTAGGTTGCGCCGTAGTTACTCACAACCCGGCCCTGAACCGGCCATGGCAGGCGGTTGCGCAACGATTTAAAGGGGCGCGATTCGTTGGGGGCGGGAACGCTGGCAATGGCTTCCTGAACCTCTTCCAGCAGCCGCTCCAGACGCTTGCGGTCTGCCTCCAGATCATCCCTCTCGCCTCGGCGGGTACGGATATCGGCATTCAGGGCCGCCAGGGTTTGTTCCCGTTCCTTGCGAGTGTCTGCCAGTTGCTTCTGGCGCTGTTCAAGATTGCTTTCGGTTTTCGCCAGTTCCACCCGGCTGGCCTGGACGGCCGCGCGGGCGGCTTTGAGTTCCTGAAGACTGGCCAGGAAGGCTTCCAGCCGTTCAACGGTATCTTTGCTGAGATATTCGTAGTAGGTCAGGGTGCGGGCGATCATGCCCGGCTCGATTTCATTGAGGAGAACTTTCAGGGCTGGTGCATCGCCTTCCATCCAGGCGGCGCGTATTTGTTTCTTCAGGCCGTCTCTTTGCTTCTCCAGGGTATTGGCCAGCTCGTTTTCCTGTTTCTGCAGTTCGCCAAGCCGTTTCTGCTGATCATCCGCCCGGGCCCGAAGCTCTCGGCGTTCGCGGGTCAGTTCGCTGATTCTGCGCTCGGTCGCAACCAGTTGTTTTTCAAGGTCTGAGCGGTTCTTCTCGGCACTGACCAGCCACTTGTCGATATTGGCGATACGCTTCTTCAGCGCTTCCACCTGGGCCGGCGTGACTTCTTGTTGGGCATAAAGCGGTGTGGCCCCCAGCAAGAGGGCCAGCACCAGTATGGCGAGCCGTGAGAACACGTATTCCGGCAGCCGGATCAGCTGAAATCGACCAGGCTGTGCCCGGACATTTCCTTTGGTTTTTCGTCGCCCATCAGGGCGAGTAAGGTCGGTGCAATATCGCACAGGCTGCCGTCATTCTTGAGAGTGACCTTGCGGTGGCCGGTATAGACCAGCGGCACTGGGCCGATGGTGTGGGAGGTATGCAGCTGGCCTGAGTTCGGGTCGGTCATCTGCTCACAGTTGCCGTGGTCGGCGGTAATCAGCGCTTCACCGCCCACCTCGTCCAGGGCTTCCACCACTCGCTGCACGCACTGGTCCAGGCACTCAGCGGCTTTGATGGCGGCGTCCAGTTTGCCGGTATGGCCAACCATGTCGCCGTTGGCGTAGTTGCATACGATCAGGTCGTACTTGCCGCTCTTGATGGCTTCGACCAGCTTGTCGGTGACTTCCGGTGCGCTCATTTCCGGCTGCAGGTCGTAGGTGGCGACTTTCGGGGACGGCACCAGAATGCGGTCTTCGCCCTCAAACGGGGTTTCCAGGCCGCCGTTGAAAAAGAAGGTGACGTGGGCGTACTTTTCGGTTTCAGCGATGCGCAACTGGGTTTTGCCAAGCGCGGCCATATATTCACCCAGGCCATTGCTCAGCTGCTCCGGCGGGTAGGCGCAGGAGGTTTTGATGTCTGCCGCGTACTCGGTCAGCATCACAAAGTCGGCCAGTGCCGGGTGTTTTCGGCGGTCAAAACCGTCGAAGTCCTGCTCCACGAAGGTACGGGTCATTTCCCGTGCGCGGTCGGCCCGGAAGTTCATGAACAGTACCGAATCACCGTCGTTGATGGTGCCTTCAGGCTGGCCTTCGGCGCGAATGTGAGTGGCTTTTACGAACTCGTCGTTTTCGCCCCGCTCATAGGCTTGATCCAGCGCGGTGAGCGGATCTTCAAACGTGAATTCCGCCTCGCCCAACGTCATGGCGTTGTATGCGGCTTCCACCCGATCCCAGCGGTTGTCGCGGTCCATGGCAAAGTAGCGGCCCACGATAGTCGCCACCCGGCCAACGCCCAGAGCTTTCATTTTGGTTGCGGCTTTTTCCAGGGACGGGCGAGCACTGCGCGGGGGCATGTCACGGCCGTCCAGGAACGCATGAATGTACACCTCTTTGGCACCACGGGCCGCAGCAACCTCTGCGGCAGCCAGCATATGGTCTTCGTGGCTGTGTACGCCGCCGGGGGACAGCAGGCCCATGATGTGCACGGCCTTGCCATTGGCTACGGCTTTATCAATGGCGTTACACAGGGCGTCGTTGCTCTGAAACTTGCCGTCTTCAAGGTCTTTGTCGATACGCGTCAGGCTTTGATAGACCACCCGGCCGGCACCCAGGTTCATGTGGCCTACTTCGGAGTTGCCCATCTGGCCCTGGGGCAGCCCCACAAACATCCCTGAGGTGTTGATCAGGGTCTTGGGCTGATTCTGCCAGAGCTTGTCCCAGAACGGGGTCTGGGCGTTAGAAATGGCATTGTCTTCAGCCGGGTCCCGGTGGCCCCAGCCGTCGAGAATAATCAGTGCAGTGGGCTTGCGCGTCTCGGTCATCATTTCGTCCGGTTGATTGCGAAAGTAGCGGATTTAAAGTGGGTCAGATTGTAACCGTTTTCATTTGCGCAGGCCACGTAAGGGCGCACATCGGTATCATGCATTGGCACTATGGTTTGAGGCTCGGGTTTGCAGCCTGCCGGCAAAGACGCTTGCCTTCTTTGAGTCGTTACGGGTGTGTATAATCCCGCCAAATCAAATTTTCAGGGTATTTTCATGGACCGCTTGTTTGAATTCGTAGTCAATCATTACATTCTGGTATCACTGTTCGTGGCATTCCTGGTGGCCATTCTGGTGTTGGAATCCCGGAGGGGTGGCACCAAAATTTCGGCTCAGGGTGCCGTTACTTTGATCAACAAGGATGAGGCGGTAGTGGTGGATATCCGAGACCGTAAGGAATTTGGCGAAGGTCGCATTACCGGCTCCATCAATATCCCATTGAACAGCCTCAAGAGCCGTGCCAATGAATTGAGCAAGTTCAAGGACAAGCAGATTATTGTGGCGGACAAAATGGGCCAGCATTCGGCCATGGCTGTCAAGCAGCTGAATGCTGAGGGCTATACCAACGTGGTGCGCCTGAATGGCGGTATCACCGATTGGAGAGCCAGCAATTTGCCGCTGGTGAAAAAGTAACAGGGCTTGATCTGATTGCCGAACTGTCGCACTGTTTCACATTACCTGCCGGGACCACGCAGTAGACTGTTTCGGCTCACGTGACCATAACATCGGGCTGTTGCCCTTTTTACCAGAACGAAAGGACTGATCATGGCTGAGAATCAGCAAGCCGCAGGCACCGAAAACCAGAACCAACCCCAGTTTGCCCTTCAGCGCATTTATGTGAAGGACCTGTCTTTTGAGTCCCCGAACGCTCCCCTGGTGTTTCAGGAGCAGTGGAAGCCGCAGGTGAACCTGGATCTGAATACCGCCCACAACAAGATCAGTGATAATCAGTATGAAGTGGTGCTGTCGCTGACGGTTACTGCCAAAGTGGGTGAGAAGGTGGCCTACATCGTTGAGATCCAGCAGGCCGGTGTATTCATGGTGTCTGGTATTGAAGGCCCGCAGCTGGGCCAGATGCTGGGCGCTTACTGCCCGACTATTCTGTTCCCCTACGCCCGCGAAGCCATCGACGGTATCGTCAACAAGGGCAGTTTCCCGGCCCTGATGCTGGCGCCGGTGAACTTTGACGCGATTTACGCCCAGGCGCTGAAGCGCAAGCAGGAAGAGGCGGCAGGTGAGGCCAAGGAAGAGCAGACTCACTAAACGTTTGGTTTTCTGGAAATATGAAAAAACCGGCTGAGGCCGGTTTTTTTTGTGCGCGCTTGATATTCATCAATCAAAGGGGTTGATCTTTTTATTAAACAAAACAATAATCGTTCGCATTACGATTATTGGTGTGTGGTATGTTGAATTCGAAATGTGATCTCGGGCGGTCGTCGCTGTTCCTTTTGCTTTTGGGAAGTTCCGGCAACCTGATTGCCGAGGCCTTGTATCTGGATGAGCTGGTTGTCACTGGAACGAGAACGGAGCGTCAGTTGCTGGACACTCCTGTGCGTACCGAAGTCGTCACTGCGAAGGAACTTGAGAAAACTCACGCCCGGAGCATGAAAGAAGCGCTGGAGAACGTGCCCGGGGTTCAGCTGCGGGAGGTTCACGGGAAACCCGGGTATGAGGTTTGGTTGCAGGGAATTGAGGCTGACCGGGTCCTGGTGCTGATCGATGGTATGCCGATGACGGCGACGACCGGTTCATCCGTTGATGTCAGTCAGTTGGCTGTCCTTGATATCGAGCGTGTCGAAGTGGTCAAGGGAGCTGTGTCTGCTCAATACGGCAGTGCCGGTATCGGTGGGGTGGTCAACATCATCACCCGTCCGCCAGCTTCCGGGTTCTCTGGTCATTTCACCACCGACGTCGGTACCTATGGCGATCAGAACCCTTCTGGGCGTGATGCCGACCCCGCGCGATATTCGGCCCGAGCCTCGGTCCAGGGTGGCAATGAACAGCTGGCCCTTCGATTATCCGCATCACACCAGCATTCCGATGGCATCGACCCGCAGCCAGAGACCTGGGCACGACCGGGCGATGAATACGACCGAACCGACCTTAGCTTCCGCACCGACTGGTTTCCAAACAGCAACCATCGGCTGAGCGCTGCGGTCGCCCGATTCGAAGAGGAGTCCGGGTCACGGTTTACCGAACGCAACCCGCCTTTTGTTATCAATCAGGGTAAGGATGAAACAGTCACTCGCACCCGCTATACCCTGGCTGGCGATCATGGTCGCAATTCAGATCTGCGTGCCGGTTGGGCTGCTGTCCATGAGACCCTCAACGACGATACCTTGAAATACACGGCCAGCAGTGTCTTTGATGACCGTCGTGCCGAATCTACTCTGTCTCGTTTTTCTGCCCATTTGGGCAAGCCGGTGGGGCTCGGTCATCACTTGCAGGCTGGTGTCGATGTCAACCGCGAAACCCTCAAGCAGACCAAGGACGGCGCTTCCGAACTGGGTGCTGAGCCTCGGCGACAGCGTGAGAGCCAGGAGGTCTGGGTTCAGGACACCTGGATGCCTACCGCGAATCTTGAGTTGGTGCCCGGCGTCCGTTTCCAGAATGACTCCGATTTCGGAACCCACACCGCCCCCAAGATCAATGCGCGCTACGACCTGATCCGGACTGATTCTCTGACCGGCTTCCTCCGCGCTGGTGTCGGCGCTGGATATCGGGTGCCGAATCTCAAGGAGCGGCACTTCACTTTTGACCACAGTCAGCTTGGCTACATCGTGCAGGGGACGCCTGATCTGGAGCCGGAGCAATCCGTCAGCTACCAGTTTGGAGGAGGCCTGTCCTGGAACCGATCTGCATGGCTGGAAGCCAACGCCTTCTTTAATGACATCGAGCAACTGATCCAGACCTCGCCGGATGCCGAGGCTACCGAGGCGCGGAACGACGGAGTTCAGGTTTTCTCCTATGAAAACCTTGCCGAGGCAAGGACCTGGGGATTCGAGACCACGGCTGGCTGGGAACCCTCTGAGCACTGGCGACTCACCGCCGGCTATACCCTGACCCGAACCGAAGACGTGGCAACAGGCGATGAGCTTAATCGCCGCCCGAGGCATCAGGCGCGCCTCGGGCTGGATGGTCCGCTTTGGCTGCCCGGATTGTCCTGGAGTGCGAGGCTTCGGTACCAGAGTGAAGAGTTCGTGAATGCGGCCTCGGGAACCGAGTCCCCGGGGTATACAACGGCCGACCTGAAGTTGAACTACCAGTTCTCCGACCAGCTTCGATTGTTCGCCGGAGCCGAGAACATTAGCGGCGAACAGCGTGATTTTTCCAATGCCAGTGAAGATTTCAGACCGGTTGCCGGGCGTTTCCTCTACGCCGGGCTAACGGTTTCCTTTGGCCAATGATGCCCGAACACCCGAAAAACATATTAAGGAGACATCCATGGAACTTTTCGAAAACAGGCCTATGGCCGTTGTGCTGGCCACCCTGGCTCTGACGGCCTGTGGTGGAGGTAGTGACAACTCCATCGCGGAGGACGATGCAGATAATGTCAGCGATTTTTCCGAGCAGTTGCTGCCCGCGGCAACGGAGACCGTCTACCTCAATCTGGAAACCGGAGCGATGGTGGAGGAAGGTGGCGACTGGCACATTGCCGCCAACCGTTTGAGTTTCAGGGTGAACAGCGGTGCTTCCGGAACCGGCAGCGTTGTCGGCGCTCTGGCTATTGCCCAGGACGATTTTTACGATGGTAATGGCGACCCCGTCGCGAATATGTTCACCAACGCGACCGCCAACTCCGAGCAGGAGCACTTGCTGGGCATTCTTGAAGAGCCGGCTAGCTGGCAGGAGGATGCCTTTGCCAGTGCATTTGGGGCCTCAGATACCTGGTCTCAATATGATTTTTCCACGGGCGTGATCAGCGAGGCAGACGATGTTGGCTATTTGGTGCGTTCTGCCGAGGGAAATAGCTATGCCCGAATGCGGGTTGTCGACTTCAATTTCCCGACCCGCGAAGGACAAGGTATTGAGGATTTCACACTGGAGTTTGACGTGCAGGCCTCTGGCGCGTCGCAATTCAGCACCACACCAGTCACTTTCACACCCCCTGCAGGCTATGACGGCGGCGACGTATGCTTCGATTTTGACTCAGATGCCGTTGTCGATTGTGATACCAGCGACAACTGGGACGTCCAGGTCGGCTTCTCTGGTCGGGACTGGTACCTGAAATCCAACAGCGGTGTGTCTGGCGCCGGTAAAGGCGGGGCCTCCGACCCGATGACCTGGAGCGAACTTGCCGCCAATGACAGCGATCCGGGTGTTCCCCAGCTCTACAACACGGACTCAACCGGCGGGGTATTCACGGATAACACCTGGTACGCCTACAACCTGACCAACCAACACAAAATCTGGCCCAACTTCCGAACCTTCCTGATTAAGGCGGAGGCTGATGATCCTGAGTCCGCGGTCTGGGCGTTGCAGATCGTCGGATACTACGACCAGAACGGAACCAGCGGGCAGCCTACGGTTCGTTGGTTGCCGGTGGAGCTTCAGCAAGCCGAGGAGTAAGTCATGCAACAGGCAATAGCCGATTCAGTAAGTGTGCCGGACAACCTGCCGGCGCGATGGGAAGCCATCAGACAACAGGAGCCGAATCTCAGGATCCGCCAGGTCGCAGACCGGCTTGGGGTCAGCGAAATGGAGCTTGTACGACTCCGGGAGCGCGATGCCGTCATTCCACTCGTAAACGAATTTAGTCAGATCCTTGGAGCCCTGGAGCAGGTCGGACCGGTGATGATTCTTGCCCGCAACAACGAGGTAGTTCATGAAGTTACCGGTTGCTTCAGAGACTTCACGATTGGCGGCTCTGGAGCTATGGGGCTGGCGGTTGGAGAGATTGACATACGGGTGTTTTTCAAACACTGGGTCTGGGGCTACCGGGTACTGGAGCAGGTGCGGTCCGGGCTACGGGAAAGCCTTCAGTTTTTCGACCAGTACGGCACGGCCATTCACAAGATCTATCGAGTGGACACGACCGATGCGGATGCCTGGGAAAAAATGGTCGAACGCTTTACAGCAGCCCGCCAGGAAGCCTTTAAACCGGTAGGCCGGCGAGAGACATTGCAGCGTTCGTCCCCGGAAACCGTGGATGTTGATGCGCTGCGCACCGGCTGGGAGAAACTCAAGGATGTCCATCATTTTGGAGCCCTGTTAAAGCGTGCCGGTGCTGACCGCCTGACAGCACTCGAACTGGTGCGTGGGGAGTGGGCCACGGAGCTGCAGTCAGGGGATCAGAATGTGCTGGATCGGTTGCTGGGATTGCTGAGAGACAGCCAATGCCCGGCGATGTTCTTTGTCGGCAATCCCGGGATTGTCCAGATCTTTACCGGGGGTGTCACAAATGTTCGCCGCACTGGCCCCTGGATGAACGTACTGGATTCGGGCTTCAACCTGCACGCTAACACCGACGGCATCAAACGCTGGTGGTTGGTACGACGTCCGTCCACCGATGGTCTGATCACATCTGTGGAAGCTTTCAATGGAGACGGAGAACTGGTTCTGACGGTTTTTGGTGAACGTAAACCCGGCATTCCGGAATCCGAACTCTGGCGTGAACAGGTCGCAACGCTTGAGGCTTTGTCATGAGGCTGCGGTGGCCCCTGTTCATTCTGATTGGATTGTCGCTGGCATCGGGCTCGGTGTTTGCCGAACCGAGCCGCCTGGTGACTGCAGACGGTGCCATCACCGAAATCGTCTATCGCCTTGGGCAGGAGTCGCGCCTGGTTGGAGTGGATACCACCAGCGGTTATCCGGAGCAAACGGCTGAGCTACCCAAGGTTGGTTATCTGCGCGCTTTGCCTTTCGAGGGCGTTCTGGCACTGAAGCCGGATATGCTGATTACCTCAGAGCAGGCAGCGCCCGCCCGGAATCTTGAGCGCCTCGCCCGCGCCGGGGTTCGGGTTGCGCAACTGCCGTCGCGGTGGACCGCGGAGGCAGCGCTGGAGCGCATATTGTCTGTTGGCGAGCTGCTCGGGGCAACCGAGGAAGCGCAGGCTCTGGTGGCTGGCGTCGAGGCAGATATCCGCCGGATTCAACAGAACACCGGAAACCGTGATTACCAGCCCAGAATCCTGTTCATCCTCGCCGCTGGCAACCACTCGGTCATGTTGGCCGGGTCGGAGACTGCAGCGAATGCTCTGGTTGAACTGATCGGGGCCGAAAATGCCGCCCAGGGTATTAAAGGGTACAAACCGGCCAACCGGGAGGCGATTCTTGCTTCCCGCCCTGATGCGGTGGTGATCGCGGAATCCACTCCGGGCCAGTTCGACATTGCGGGGTGGCCAGAGGTTGAACGCCTTGAAGCATGGCAGTCCGGGCATCGGCTGGTGGCCGACAGTATGTTCCTGCTTGGCTTCGGCCCTCGCTTGCCGGAAGCGATGGCGACGCTTAACGATGCCTTGCCCGGCCAAAGGGAAATAGCCGCTAATGATCCGTGACCATTCCGGTCGTTTGCCGTTGGCGCCGGCGCTCTTGTTGCTGGGAGCTCTCCTGGCGGTTGCGGCCCTGGCATCGATTGGTAGTGGTGCTTACGACCTTGCACTGATGGATATTCTCAAGGTCGTTTCCGGCCGGGAAGCTTCGGACCCGGTAGCGGCTATGGTTGTGTTGGAAGTCCGGTTACCCCGGTTTCTACTCGGCTTTCTGGTTGGAGCTGTATTAGGGGTTTCCGGCGCGATCCTACAGGGACTTTTCCGAAACCCCCTGGCAGATCCTGGCCTGATTGGTGTCTCCGCTGGTGCGTCACTGGCCGCCATTGCCGTCATCGTTCTTGGCGGGACGGCCCTTGGTGGTTGGGTGACCCTGGCGGGGCAGTGGGCGTTGCCTCTGGCCGCGTTTGCCGGCGGTAGTGGCACCGTTATTCTGGCCTGGCGAATTGCCAGTCGTGCTGGCCAGACGGCTGTGGCAACGCTTCTGTTGGCGGGTATTGCCATCAACGCAGTGGCGGGCGCAGCAACCGGTTTGCTGACGTTCTACGCAAGCGATGAGGCATTACGATCCCTGACGTTCTGGACAATGGGAAGCCTTGGCCATGCTGCCTGGGACGATCTTGTTTTGGGCGCACCTTTCATGATCCTGGCTTTAATGGCAGCACCCTGGCTGGCCAGACCACTGGACGCGTTTTTGTTGGGCGAATCGGTAGTGGGCCACTTGGGGTATCGAACAGCCACCGTTAAGAAGGTAGCGATACTGGTTGTCGGGCTGGGTGTTGGCGCAGCCGTGGCTGTTAGCGGACTGATCGGCTTTGTCGGATTGGTTGTGCCGCACCTGGTAAGGCAGCTGCTGGGGGCGAGTCATCGAGTGGTGTTGCCAGTCAGTGCGCTGATGGGGGGAACTCTATTGGTTGCGGCTGATGCCGTCGCGCGCGTTGTTGTGGCACCCGCCGAGCTGCCCATCGGGCTGATGATGTCTCTGATCGGAGGTCCGTTTTTTCTGGGTTTGCTCATGCGGAGAAAGGTGATGTGATGGTCTTGGAAATTCAGAACTTGAGTGTATCGTTAGCGGGAACGGAGATTGTCAGCGATATCAATCTGACGGTGTCTGCTGGTGAAGTGATGATGCTGCTGGGGCCGAATGGTGCGGGTAAGTCAACGCTTATGAAAGCACTGGCTGGAGAATTGCCGTACCGGGGCCGGATCCGTCTAGCCGGCCGCGAACTTGGTGGCTGGTGTCCGGGTGAGCTGGCATGCCATCGGGCGATTATGCCTCAGAGTGTTGAGGTTAACTTCCCACTGACGGTGGAGGAAGTGGTGGCCCTTGGTCGTCCGGCCGCAACCCGTCGATGCGTGGATTCCGTGGCGGAAACCCTGATGGAAGCCCTGGAGATCAAGCATTTGCGGCATCGGCTGGTGCCGGGATTGTCCGGCGGGGAACAGCAGAGGTTGCAGCTGGCCAGGGTGCTGGGGCAGATATGGGATACCCGGCAGGATCGACTGTTATTGCTGGACGAGTGCACGTCGGCACTGGACCCTGCGCACCAACAGATGGTGCTGGAGTTGGTGGGCGCAATGGCCCGGGAGCACGGGGTGGCCGTGCTGGCCATTGTCCATGACCTCAATCTTGCGGCTCAGTTTGCAGACCGAATGGTGGTCATGAAGTCCGGCCGCTGCTTTCATGAAGGGGGCTCCGGTGAGGTTCTGACGCCGTCACTATTGAAAGCGGTTTACGGCTATCGGGCCCGGGTTATCCAACTCCCTGAGGGCTATCCGCTGGTCATTCCCCTTGCCAGCGGGAGTGCTCAGACGGCGCCGTTGAATCCGGTCTGCCGCCAGGCCTCATAAACCACCAGGGCCGCGGTATTGGACAGATTCAGGCTGCGGCTCTCCGGGCGCATGGGCACCCGCAGCCGGTTCTGTTCTGGCAGGGCTTCCCGAACGTTTGCTGGCAGCCCTCGGGTTTCCGGCCCGAACATCAGGTAGTCGCCATCCTGGAAATCGGCCTCGTGATAGTGGCGGCTGCCTTTCGTGGTGAGCCCGAACAGCCTTGCGGGCTGTTCGGTTTCCAGGAAGCTGGCGTAATCCGGGTGGATCTTTATGGTGGCGTACTCGCTGTAATCCAGCCCGGCCCTGCGCATCTGTTTGTCCTCCAGGGAAAACCCCAGCGGTTCAATCAGGTGCAGCTGACAGCCGGTGTTGGCGCAGAGCCGGATGATATTGCCGGTATTGGGCGGTATCTCCGGCTCATAGAGTACAACGTGCAGCACCGGGCTTAGCGCTCTACCGCCAGGGCTACACCCATGCCGCCACCGATGCACAAAGTCGCCAGGCCTTTCTTGGCGTCGCGGCGAGCCATTTCGTGCAGCAGGGTAACCAGAATACGGCAGCCGGAGGCGCCGATCGGGTGGCCAATGGCAATGGCGCCGCCATTTACGTTGACCTTGCTGGTATCCCAGCCCATGTCCCGGTTGACCGAGATGGCCTGGGCCGCGAAGGCTTCGTTGGCTTCGATCAGGTCCAGCTCTGCGGCCGTCCAGCCGGCCCGCTCAAGGCAGCGCTGGCTGGCGGGAATCGGGCCGGTACCCATGATGGTGGGGTCAACACCAGCATTGGCGTGGGCCTTAATGGTGGCCAGCGGGGTCAGGCCCAGTTCCTTGGCTTTCTCGGCACTGCAAACCATCACAGCGGCGGCACCGTCGTTCAGGGATGAGGCGTTGCCGGCGGTCACGGAGCCGTCTTTCTTGAACGCCGGGCGCAGTTTGCCAAGGCTGTCTCCGGTCACGCCGTCGCGGGGGCATTCGTCTTTGCTGATCACCAGCGGGTCGCCCTTGCGCTGGGGAATGGTGATCGGAACAATCTGGCCGTCAAAATAGCCGGCGTTCTGGGCAGCCACGGCTTTTTGCTGGGAGGCTGCGGCGAATTCGTCCTGCTCGTCCCGGCTGATACCGTACTTCTCCACGATGTTTTCGGCGGTGATACCCATGTGGTAATCGTTGAAGGCATCCCACAGACCATCGTTCACCATGGTGTCGACCATGCTCCAGTTGCCCATGCGCTGGCCATTACGGCTGTTGGGCAGAACGTGCGGCGCCTGGCTCATGCTTTCCTGTCCGCCAGCGACAATCATCTCGGCATCGCCGCACTGAATGGCTTGTACCGCCATGTGAACTGCTTTCAGGCCGGAACCACATACCTTGTTGATGGTGATCGCTGGTGTGGAGCTTGGCAGGCCGGCATTGATGGCTGCCTGGCGGGCAGGGTTCTGACCGCAACCGGCAGTCAGTACCTGGCCCAGGATTACTTCATTGATCTGCTCGCCGGCCACGCCGGTTTCTTCCATCAGTGCCTTGATCACGGCGGAACCGAGTTGGTCGGCCCGCAGGCTGGACAAACCGCCACCGAAGCTGCCAACAGCGGTACGTTTTGCGGCAACAATCACGACATCACGCATGGGAATTCTCCGTTGCAAAGGGCAGGATCAGGAAGATGCCTGCCGGCGTGTTAATACATGCTGGCAAGCATTGTAGCGGGAAAGCCCGGCTCGGCCAAAACAACCAAGGTATGGGTTGATTCAGCCTGCCGGGAGTGATTTACATATTCAGGCTACGACCGCCATCGACGGAAAGAATCTGACCGGTCACAAACGGGGCATCGCACAACAGGTAGGCGATGGCACCGGCAATGTCGTCGGGGTTGCCGGTACGGGACAGGGGTGTTTTGTCCAGAATGGCCTGCTGGTAAACCGTGTCGATTTCGGCCTCGCCCTCTGGCCAGAGTATAGCGCCAGGCGATACACCGTTTACCCTGATTTCTGGGGCATGATCTTTGGCCCAGGATCGGGTGAGGGCGGCCAGGCCCGCTTTGCTGGCACAATACAGGGGGTGATCGTTCAGTGGTTTTTCGCTGTAGATGTCGATCAGGTTGACCACGGCTCCCTTGTTTTTTTTCAGTTCCGGCAAGCAATACTTGAGCAGAAAGAATGGCGCTTTCAGGTTGGCGCCCATGACGGCGTTCCAGTCGTCTTCGCCAGAGTCTTCGGTGGTTCTGGGATAAAAGACTGAGGCGTTGTTGACCAGGCCGTCCAGGCGCTCCCAATGTTGGCAGGCGGTTTTGGCCAGGCTGACAACCTGTTCCATGTCTGTCAGGTCTGCCTGTATCGAGGTGGCTGAGTCAGACCGTTTTTGGTTCAGTTTGTCCACCAGTTCGGCCGCTTGGTCCGTCCTCGAACGATAGTGGATGACCACATTCCAGCCCCGGGCGTGCAGGACCTCCGCGGTACGGGCGCCGAGACGGTGGGCGGCGCCGGTGATCAGAACAACAGGAGCTGCCATACAGAATTCCTCTGGTCAGTTGGTCAATGCCTGTTTGATACGTGCCAGCCGCTCGTTGCGGATTGCATCGCCCAGGGCTTTTCCTTTGTGGCCCTGTTTGATCAGGTCTTGGGGGTTAACCGCTGAGGCGTGTCGTGCGGCCAGGTTGAGCCGGTCAAGGCTGTCGGACTGGCCGGGGCTAACGGCGCAAGCCAGGGTTTCCTGCAATTCAATAAAGCGCTCCGGGCGGCGCCAGAGGTCCGCTTTCTCCAACAACGCCAGGGCTTGCTCCGGCGCAAGGACCTGCGGGCTCTGATCGCCCAGGTGCTCCATGTAAAGACAGACCTGGTGTACCATGTCTTTGCAGTCATTCGGGCTTTTCATGGCTTTTGCGCGAGCGACAGCGGCGGGTTCCGGCACGGCGCACAGCAATGCGGCGAAGCGCTGCGACGTGTTGCCGTTTTTCCGGTGCACGCAATGCAGGGCCTGAAGCCCGTCCTGGAGAATGCCGGGGCAGGCGAGCTCTGGAATCAGAACCTCCAGGGCGCCAACGTCTTTGAGCACATCGAAAAAGACACCTGGTGCTTTCTCATGCAGTGCTCGCTGAACCTCCTGCCATACGCGCTCCGGAACAAGGTCCCCCAGTTCGCCCTCACGGACCATCTCTTGCATCAGGGCCCTGGTTTCGTGGCATACGGTAAAACCCATGGGTTGCAGTCGTGCGGCAAACCGGGCGGTTCTAAGGATGCGCAGGGGGTCTTCCGCAAAGGCTTCGGACACATGACGAAGCTTTTTCTCCTCGAGGTCGCCGTGACCGTGGAAAGGATCGACCAACTCGCCATCTTCGGTTTCTGCCATGGCGTTGATGGTCAGGTCCCGGCGCTTCAGATCCTGCTCCAGGGTGACATCCGGGGCGCTGTATACGGTAAACCCATGGTAGCCCCGGCCCTGCTTGCGTTCGGTGCGGGCCAGAGCGTATTCCTCACCGGTTTTCGGGTGCAGGAATACCGGGAAATCGGCCCCTACCTGCTTGAAACCTTTCGCTCGCATTTCATCTGGTGTGCTGCCAACCACGACCCAGTCACGGTCTTTTACCTCAAGGCCGAGCAGTTTGTCCCGAACGGCGCCGCCTACCAGATAGGTTTGCATGGAGCTGGGGTTTCCTTTGGTGTGTGGGTGCAGATCGGTAGATTATCCGGCCACAGTCTGCCGTAGGCAAACCCCAACCGTGACTTTGAGTGGCAAGGACGCGGTGAGGCACAAAAAAGCCCGGCTTGCGGGGCAGGCCGGGCTCTGGAACTGCGGCGATATCAGAAGGAGGTGCCAAGCTCGATCGCGGCACCTACATCAGCGCTGCTGTACAGGGCGCCAATATCCAGACGGGCGCCAAGAACATTCAGGCCCAGACCAGCGGTGAACTGGGTATCTTCTTCAATACCGTCGTTGTCGCTGTTGCTGGCCAGGTTGTGGCGGATACCGGCGCGCAGCTGGGCGTAACGCCAGGCGTCGAATTCGGCGCCGACAGCCAGCCATTGCGTATCGTCTTCAAAGCCGAAGGCTTTTTTCTTGGTCAGGTCCAGTTCGGCGGTGACTACGTGGTAGTCGCTCTTGTGGGCGATGGCGGCGGTTACCATGGGGTTGAGTTCGAGGGTGCGTTTCTCTTCGCCTCGAGCCTGGGCAGAGTCCAGCTCCATGGGTATCAGGTTTCTGGCAACAATGCCTGCATTCCACTCGCGGTTTTCGCCGAAGGCATAGGCGGCACCGATGTCCAGGTTGAAGCCGCTTTTGTCGGTTTCGAACTCGTCAGCGTCGAAATCATCTTCGTCGAATCTTGAGACTCGTTCGGTGTATTGGAAGGTACGGAGTTCGACGTACTTGGGGGTTATGCCTAGCTGAAGCTGCTCGCCGTGATTGAGCTCGAAGGATTTGGCGAAACTCAAACCAACCTCTGCAACTGCAGAGGCAAGGATGCTGCCTCTGGATTCCAGTTCGTCGGTAATGCCAGGTGTCAGGATTCCGGCTTCGACAGCTGCCAATCGGGCGTCATCGTTTTCGCTGTACTCGCCTCGAACGGTTGCGGTCAGGTTGCCGTTCGCCATCACTCCAACCGACAGGCTGGGCCCGGGAAGAGCAACGGCCAATCCGAGACCGGCATTCACTCGGACAGTATCACGGTCGAAATTCTGAAGCTGCTCACGCAGCTTTCCGGCATTGTCCTGGGCAGATCCCTGATTCAGGCTGTTGATGGATTGCTCGAGTTCATCAATTGTGTCCTGAATATCATCAATCTGATCAACAACTTCTTCTTCATCCGCAAATCGTGCATTGACCGAGGGCAGCATTAGGCCGAAATCATCCGCCCAGTCGTGCTGGGGTGCCGCCATCATGGCCGGGTTGGCCAGGGGGGCAGCAGAGGGATGTGCTACGGCGACGCCAGTTCCGCCCATGGCGAACGAGCGCGCAGACATGGGTGCCTGAGGGCTCGCAAGGGCAGAGGTGGTGGCAAGGGAAAGGCTGATGGCCAGGGACAATTTGCAAAGGCGGTTTGTTTTCATGAACAGTCCTGAGTTGTTATATGCAGGTACAAACAATTAAGCACTTGAAAGGTTAGACGAGTTTAATTCGTGAAGCAGCTCACAACGGGTAACGGTTTGTTCCCGAACTGTAAACGAAGGCAGACTGTTGCCGCTTTCCCGTGGGAGAAAGATCGTTGGTTTTGAAAAAGCAAGTAACATCATTGGGTTGCTGATGCTGGCGTGATTTTTTCATGGATGCTGCAAAAGTGTTTTCCGGAGACAAGATAATGGCACTGCGATGGACTCTCGTGCCTGTTCTGGTTTTTACATTGGCAGCCTGCGCGCCGGTGGGCAGCTATCAGAACAGCTCGCAGGATACCCGTACCGAATTTGAACCCATCACGGTTCGGGTCAGTGGTTTTGGCACCTACCAGGATGTCCGTGAAGACCGAATAGATCCTCGAAAGCGGTTGATGGCCCGGCGCGCTTCGCAACTGGATGCCTATCGGAACCTGGCTGAGCAGGTATACGGTACGGTGATTTACGGCAGCTCCACGGTGAATGATTTTGTCGTTAACAATGACAACTTCCGCACCTATGTTGACAGTTATATACGCGGTGCGCGGATGGTGGCGGTGAACGAGCACAGCGATGGTGTGATTGAGACGGTGATGGAGCTCAAGCTGGAACCGAGGTTTCGCGAGTGCGTTTCACGGGTGGTGGATGATCAGGTTCAGGACCAATGCATGATCCCCATGCCGCGCCAGAATGACCGGGTAGGGGATGTGGAAACCCGGCGCACCCAGTCACTCTATTATCTGGATTAATCCGCTAATGCCTTGGCGGAATGCGGGAGAAGTATGAAAGCCATTGTTCTATTGTTGCTGTGGGTCTGCTCGGGCGTGGTCAGTGCCGCCGTGCTTGAGGGGGTAGGCCATGCCAATATCCGGGAGAACAATCTGGACCAGGCCCGTGCCGAGGCCCGGCAGGCGGCCATGCGCGATCTCGCCCTGCAGTACGAGGCCAGCGTAAGCACCCAGGATACGCTTGAAAACGGTGAGCTGACACAGTCCCGAACCCGGCTTTCGGCCACCGCCCAGTTACGTAACGCCACCATCGTGGATGAATACCGCAGCGGCAACCTTTTGCGGGTGGTGGTGCGGGCCGAGATGGCGGATGCCCCTGGTACCGAAAGCTGCAAAGCAGGAGAAGCCTCCGGGCTGCGCAAGCGAGTTGCAGTGACCGGATTTCCGATTGTCCGGCCACAGCAGGGAGGAAACCCGGGGCTCGATGATGCCGGCGAGAAATTGCCGCAGGCACTGATTGCCCGCTTGCAGTCTCATGGCAGAATGCAGGTGCTTGGGTCTACCTCGTTGCAATTGTTTAGCGAGCTGCCGGACGCACCGACCTCGCGCCAGAATCTGGCGGCGAATCATTTGACTAATGTGGTCCAGCTGGCCCGGGAACTGGGAGCACAATTCGTGGTGTCGGGTGTGATTCGCGATATTGGGATAGCAGATCCAAACGCCTGGGGCAGTTCCATCGTCAATCGCATGCGGCGTGGCATTGGCCTGGTGGATACCAGTCGCCGCTTTGAAGCAGAAGTGATGGTGTTCGATGGCTTCAGCGGTTCGCCAGTGTTTCGTCAGCGCTTTGAAACTTCTGCCCGCTGGGATCCGAAAGGTGCTGGCACGGGGAGCTTTGCTTCGGCCGGCTTTGAAAAATCGGAGTGGGGGCAGGCGGTGTCAGGCGTGATTGATGACATGGCGATAGCCGTGAACAATGCGCTGGCGTGTCAACCGTTCATGGCCCGGGTGACCCGTGTGGAGAGCAATCGTGTGACCCTGGCTTCCGGCGCGACAGCCGGATTGCGGCCGGGCGACGAGCTCAATATCTACCGTAGTCAGCGCTATTTCGATTCACTGGATGGTACACCGGAGCTGACGGATGCGAAGGTGTCCATTACCCTCGATAACGTCCACCCGGATTTCAGCACCGGTCGCCTGCCGGTGACCGGTGGCCAGGTAAATATCCAGAGAGACGATATGGCGATAATCTGGTGAGATCAGGCGGCCTCGGCCGCCGCGATGTCCCGGATCTTCCCGACCATAGCCCGCAGGCCGTTACCCCGTGTCGGGGAGATATGGCGGAACAGGTCCAGTTGTTCAAACAGTTCGTCGATGTCAGTGGCCAACAATTCTCGCGGTGTCTTGCCGTTCAGGGCTACCAGAATAATGGCCGCCAGACCGCGCACGATGATGGCGTCTGAGTCGATCAGCAGGAACAGTTTGCCACTGTCCTCATCGTGATGGTGAACCAGCCACACCTGGCTCTGGCAGCCATGCACGTAATTCTCTTCTGTCCGCTCGTCATCCGGGAACGCCGGCAACTGTTTGCCCAGGTCCACGATGTAGGCGTAGCGCTCTTCCCAATCGTCCAGAAACTCAAAGGCGTCCAGAACGTCTTCCAGGGTGGTTTTTACCCCCAGAGGGTTGTCGAGAAATTGTTCCTTGCTGGCGGTCATAGCATTCCCAGTTCGAGTTTGGCTTCGTCGGTGAGCATATCGTTGTTCCAGGGCGGATCAAAGGTCAGCTCAACCGTTACCTTGTCGACGTTGGGGACATGCTCCACCTTGGTTTGCACATCGTTGGTTATGACGGGCCCCATGCCACAGCCCGCGGCGGTGAGGGTCATGGTGATGTGAATGTGGTTGCCGTCTTCGGTGCCGTTCTCGATTTTGCAGTTGTAGATCAGGCCCAGGTCCACCACGTTCACCGGGATTTCCGGGTCATAGCAGTTGCGCAGGGCTTCCCACACCTGGTTTTCGTTGATGGTGCCGTCTTCCGGGGTCTCAAAGCTGCTTTCCAGGGGCTGCTTACCCAGGGCGTCTGCGTCGTGACCTTCAATGCGAGCCAGGTTGCCATTCACCGCTACGGTAAAGGTGCCACCGAGGGACTGGGTGATGGTCACGAAGGTGTCCGACGGAATCATGATTTCCGTACCGGAAGGCACCAGCCGGGCCTCCACTTCGCGCTTGGTTAGAACAACTTCCCGTTCTTGCATGTTCTGTAAGACCTCTGTTTATGCCACCGTAAAACTCTCGCCACAACCACACTCCGCTGTCGCGTTGGGGTTGCGGAAGCGGAACAGCGAGTTCACGCCCTCGGTGACAAAGTCGATTTCAGTGCCGTTAACCAGGGGCAGGTGTTCTTGCTTTACGAACACGTCCACGCCGTCGATGGTGAAAATACGGTCGTCGGATTCCGGGGTTTCCACCCACTGGGTTTCATATTTGAAACCGGAGCAGCCACTCTTCCTGATGGCCAGGCGAATGCCCTTGGCTTCCGGTTTTTTATCCAGTTGTTTGCGAACGTGTTTGACCGCCGTCGGAGTCATGGTCACGTTCACATCACTTGGGGTGAAGACTTCGGCTGACATGTTTCCACCTCCTCAGGCAAACAGGCGCTGGATCTTTTGCAGGCCGGTAAACAGTTTCTCGACCTCTTCCAGCGTATTGTAGAACGCAAATGAAGCCCGGGCTGTACCGGGTACTCCGTAGAAATCCATCAGTGGCATCGCGCAGTGGTGACCAGTGCGGATGGCAATGCCTTGCTGGTCCAGCAGGGTGCCGATGTCGCTTGGGTGCAGGCCGGCAATCTTGAAGGACATTACCGGTACTTTCTGCCTCGCGGTGCCGATAATCTCCATGCCTGGAACCGTCTCTACCAGCTCGTTGGCATGGATAAGCAGGGCATTTTCTGCCGCTTCCATGGCCTGGCGGTCCAGCCTGTCCAGGTAGTCTATCGCGGCCGCGAGGCCGACGGCTTCGGCAATTGCCGGGGTGCCAGCCTCAAACTTGTAGGGCAGAACGTTCCAGGTGGTGCGCTCGAACGACACCCGCTCAATCATCTCGCCTCCACCCTGGTAAGGAGGCATTTCTTCCAGTAGTTCTGCACGGCCATACAGCACACCGATGCCGGTGGGGCCGAACAGTTTGTGGGATGAAAACACGTAGAAATCGCAACCCAGTGCCTGCACATCCGGCTTGAAGTGGGGCACGGCCTGGGCGCCGTCAATCAGGGTGATCACGCCCTGTTTCTTCGCCTGTTCGATCAGTGGCGCCACCGGGTTTACTGTGCCCAGCACGTTGGACACGTGGGTAAGGGCCAATACTCGGGTGCGCTCGTTCAGCAAGCTGTTGAATGAATCAAGGTCAAGCTCGCCTTCGGAGGTAACCTGCACAGGGACCACTTTGGCGCCGGTGCGCTCGGCGATCATCTGCCACGGCACGATGTTGGCGTGGTGTTCCATATGACTGACCAGGATCTCATCGCCGGCTTTCAGGCGCGGAGCCAGGCCGTTGGCCACCAGGTTGATGGCCTCCGTGGTGCCCCGGGTCCAAATGATTTCTTTGGTGCTGGGAGCGTTTAGGAAGTGCCGCACGATTTCCCGGGCGCCTTCAAAAGCCGTTGTGGCGCGGTCCCCCAGGGTATGGGCGCCCCGGTGCACGTTCGAGTGCATTTCCCTGTAGTAGCGTTCCATGGCATCCAACACCGCCTGCGGCTTCTGGGCCGAAGCGCCGTTGTCCAGATACACCAGCGGCTTCCCGTTGATTTCCTGTGCCAGGATCGGGAAGTCTCGGCGGATGGCTTCTACATCAAACGCCGGGGAGTTGGTGTTCTTTACCACGGACAGGTCAGTCATGCCCTCAGGCCTCCTGAAAGGTTTGCTCAAAGAAATCGTTGAGCCGCGCTTGGGCAGTTTCGCGCACGGCTTCCACCGGAATCTGCTGCACCAGCTCATTGATAAACGCCATGGTCAACAACACGTTGGCCTGCCGGCGGCCAATGCCGCGGGATACCAGATAGAACACCGAGGTTTCATCCAGCTGGCCAATGGTGGCGCCGTGTGCGCACTTGACGTCGTCCGCATAGATCTCCAGTTCCGGCTTTGTATCGATCTCTGCACCGTTAGACAGCAGTAGGTTTTTGTTGTTCATATCCGCGTTGGACTTCTGGGCGTCCTGGTGGATATGAATCCGGCCGTTGAAGATAGCGTGGGATTGGTCCGCAGCAATATTGCGGTAGGTCTCTTCGCTGTTGCAGTGGGCAGCCACATGGTCAATGGATGTGTGGTTGTCGTAATGCTGCTTGCCTTGGGTAACCACCACACCATTAAGCTTGGTTTCGGCCCCTTCACCTTCCAGGCGAACCTGCAGGTCGTGCCGACGCAGCGGGCCGCCGAAGCCCACGCAGTGGCTTTCGAACCGGGAGCTGCGTTGCTGCAGAACGCCGGTAGCGCCAATGTGCTGAACGTTTTCGCCTTCCATGTTCAGGCGAATGCTGGTGATGTTGGCGCCATCGGCCAGGTTGAATTCGGTAACGGTGTTAACCAGGGCGCTTGCATCACCACTGGAAATGTATTCTTCCACCAGCGTCATCTGGCTGTTGGCGCCGGCTTCCACGTATATGCGCGGATAGGCCGAACCACTGACATCAGCGGTGGTTTCGTGGATCACAAACAGCGGCTGGTCGAGCACGGCACCCGGCTTCAGGCGAATCAACAGGCCGTCCTCAAAACGGGCGCCGTTCACGCGGGCAAACTGCGCCTGATCATGGTCCAGGGTGCAGCCCAATTGCAATGACACCGCCTTGGCATCGTCTTCATCCAGATCACTGAAACTCTGGATGATGATGCCGTTCAGGTCCGGATACTCACTGGCTTCCGGGATCATCACACCGTTATTGAAAACAACCTTGTAACCCGGCACCGCCAGGCTGTTGCCGCCTTTGCCTTCAGCGAGCAACGAGATGGCCATATCGTCGGCCAGCTTCAGGTACTTGCTGGAATACTTCCAGTTCTCGGTTCTTCGGGTCGGCAGTGGCATGTCCACCAGTGCGCTGGCCCGTTTTTTACGCAGCGCCAGCAACGGCTCCGGCAAAGATTGCCCGGCCGGGTGCAGGAAGGCGCTGGAAAGCGTGGGTGCTGATTTCATTCCGCGACCTCCTGATCAGTTGCTGGTGTCTTCGTCTTTGATGCCCAACCAGCCGTAACCTTTCTCTTCCAGTTCCAGGGCGAGCTCACGGCCGCCGGACTTGATGATCTTGCCGCCGGCCAGCACGTGCACGTAGTCGGGCACAATGTGGTTCAGCAGGCGCTGGTAGTGGGTCACCATCAAAATAGCGCGATCTTCTGAGCGCAGGGCGTTAACACCATCGGACACCACTTTCAGGGCGTCGATGTCCAGGCCGGAGTCGGTTTCGTCCAGAATGGCCAGTTTCGGCTGCAGCAGCAGCGCCTGCATGATTTCGTTGCGCTTTTTCTCGCCGCCGGAGAAGCCTTCGTTGACGCCGCGCTTGAGGAAGGCCGGATCCAGGTCTACCTGTTTGGAGACTTCTTTGGCCAGCTTCATGAATTCCGCGGCGTTCATCTCTTCCTCACCCCGGTGCTTGCGCATGGCGTTTACGGCGGTGCGCAGGAACTGAAGGTTGCTGACACCGGGGATTTCCACCGGGTACTGGAACGCCAGGAAGATACCTTCGCGGGCGCGCTCTTCGGTTTCCTGATCCAGCAGGTTGTCGCCATTGAGGGTGACTTCGCCGCTGGTAACTTCAAATGCGTCGTTGCCTGCCAGAACCTGTGACAGGGTACTCTTACCGGAACCGTTCGGGCCCATGATGGCGTGAACTTCCCCGGCTTTGATCTCCAGGTTGATGCCCTTGAGGATTTCTTTGCCCTCAACGGAGGCGTGCAGGTTTTTGATGCTCAGCATTTGTACGCTTCTCTCTTTTTAACCGTCTGAATTCTTTGTCCCACCCTGGAATTTATATCGCTAACCTCGACGCTGGGTGGATCAGCCCTCAGGCAAGCCCTTCCGCGAAACTTGTTTACTTGCCGTCCTACCTAACTTCAACTGCTTTAATTGTCGTACCACCCGGCTTGCTGACCCCCACCAAGGCCAGCGGGGCCATAAAGATTAGCCCACAGAACCCTCAAGACTGACTTCCAGCAACTTGCCGGCTTCTACCGCAAACTCCATCGGCAGCTCTTTGAACACCTCTTTACAGAAGCCGTTCACGATCATGGACACTGCCTGTTCCGGGTCGATACCACGCTGACGGCACAGGAACATCTGCTCGTCGCTGACCTTGGAGGTAGTGGCTTCGTGCTCCACGATGGCCGATTTGTTCTGACTTTCAATGTACGGGAAGGTGTGGGCGCCACAGCGGTCGCCGATCAGCAGCGAGTCACACTGGGTAAAGTTACGTGCACCTTCCGCACCCGGGCCGAATTTTACCAGGCCGCGGTAAGCGTTGGAGCTACGGCCGGCGGAGATGCCCTTGGAGATGATGGTGCTCTTGGTGTTCTTGCCAAGGTGAATCATCTTGGTGCCGGTGTCGGCCTGCTGGTAGTTGTGGGTGAGGGCGACGGAGTAGAACTCACCAACGCTGTTCTCACCGCGCAGTACGCAGCTCGGGTATTTCCAGGTGATGGCGGAGCCGGTTTCTACCTGGGTCCAGGAGATCTTGGAGTTCTTGCCGATGCAGGCGCCGCGCTTGGTGACGAAGTTGTAGATGCCGCCTTTGCCGTTTTCGTCACCCGGGTACCAGTTCTGCACGGTGGAGTATTTGATCTGGGCGTCGTCCAGGGCCACTAGTTCCACCACGGCGGCGTGCAGCTGGTTCTCATCCCGCATCGGGGCGGTGCAGCCTTCCAGGTAGCTTACGTAGCTGCCTTCTTCGGCGATGATCAGGGTACGCTCGAACTGTCCGGTATTCGCTGCGTTGATACGGAAGTAGGTGGACAGTTCCATGGGGCAGCGGACGCCCTTCGGGATATACACAAAGGAGCCATCGGAAAACACGGCGGAGTTGAGGGCGGCGAAGTAGTTGTCGCCGGCCGGGACGACGCTGCCGAGGTATTTCTTCACCAGTTCCGGGTATTTCTGCACCGCTTCGGAGATGGGGCAGAAGATTACGCCGGCTTTCTCCAGCGGTTCTTTGAAGGTGGTGGCTACTGAAACGGAATCGAAGACGGCATCAACCGCAACGCCGGCCAGCTTGGCCCGCTCGTGCAAGGGAATGCCCAGTTTTTCGTAGGTGCGCAGCAGCTCCGGATCGACTTCGTCCAGGCTCTGGGGCATGTCTTCTTTTTTCTTGGGCGCGGAGTAGTAGGAGATGGCGTTGTAGTCCACCTTGGGAAAGTCCACGTGCGCCCATTCCGGCTCATCCATTTCCAGCCAGCGACGATAGGCTTTCAGACGCCATTCGAGCATGAATTCCGGTTCCTGTTTGATTTCAGACAGGCGGCGGATTACATCTTCATTGAGGCCGGGTTCGAAGGTATCGGATTCAATCTCGGTGACGAATCCGTGCTCGTATTCCCGTTTGATCAGCTCTTTCACCTCGTTGTCGGTGGTCGCCATGATCGTCGCTCCGTAATTCTCTCATCTGGGGCATGGTGCCCGGTGTTTCGCCGAGCCAGCCTTCGGCTGGGCGGTGTCGGCGGATGTCATCTTTTCGCTGGCGTTGCAGTGGTCGCTCGTGTCCTTGAGTACGCCCTGCAATCGGTTTTTGGATGACGGGATGGGGCGTTTTTGCCGGTTTCCCGTTGCTTCTGGCGAGCGATTATACAATACCAGAGTAATTTAGTCAGGTATTAAATCGGTTGTGTAGGGATTATACCTTAATCGGCCCTCGGGGCACTAAGGCGCGGGTTATTGCTTTGATAGACTTTGGTTTGTTTTCTGGCTTGGAGTCAGGGCATTTGTAGCCTTCAGGGTTGGTGCGGTCGCCGGGCGGGTACGTCTTCCCAAAACACGCTGTGAATACGTCCGTGTACGCTCTGCTCCGCCATCCATGGCTTCGCAAGGTTTTGGGAAGACGTACCCGCCCGGCTCCGGCGACATTACGCGGACCGCCCCACTAAGCTTCCCTTTAACTCTTTGGGCTATCGGGGAAAATCTTGGTCAGGTAAGTGAAGTCCAGTTTCTCCGGCAAGCTCTCCGGCCTGGGGATTTTAACAATGTGGCCGCTGCCCGGGGCGTAGTCCATGGCTTGGCCCTGGCGGTTTTCCATGGTTTTGGCGCTGAAGCGCAGATTGCCGGCCGGGGTGATGAGTTCGAGTTGGTCGCCGGGGGCGAATTTGTTTTTGACGTCGATGGTGAGCCATCGGTCATCCGCATCGGTAATGGTGCCTACCACTTGCTGTGTGCCCAGGTAAGAGGAGCCCTGTTCGTAGGTCTGATATTCCTGGGGTACGTGGCGGCGGAGGAAGCCTTCGGTGTAGCCGCGGTTTGAGAGGGCTTCGAGTTCGTCCATCATGTGCATGTCGAAGGGTTTGCCGGCGAGGGCGTCGTTGATGGCCTGGCGGTAGACCTGGGTGGTGCGGGCGACGTAGTAGGTGCTTTTGGTTCGGCCTTCGATTTTCAGGGAGTGGACGCCCATGTTGACCAGTTCGGCGACGTGCTGGACGGCCCGGAGGTCTTTGGAGTTCATGATGTAGGTGCCGTGTTCATCCTCGTAGGCGGGGATGAAGCCGCCTGGGCGGTTGGGTTCTTCCAGGAGGATTTCTTTCGGCTCGAAGGTTTCCACGGCGTCGGCGGAGGTGGCGATCAGGTCGCCGGTCTGGTCGTGGCTGTGTTGCACCGGTTTGTAGTTCCAGCGGCAGGCGTTGGTGCAGGCGCCCTGGTTGGCGTCGCGGTGGTTCATGTAGCCGGACAGCAGGCAGCGGCCGGAGTAGGCCATGCACAGCGCACCGTGTACGAACACTTCCAGTTCCATCTCGGGGACTTTTTCGCGGATTTCGCGGATTTCGTTCAGGGCCAGTTCCCGGGACAGGATGACCCGGTTGATGCCCTGACGGCGCCAGAATTCGACAGTGGCCCAGTTCACGGCGTTGGCCTGGACTGAGAGGTGAATCGGTTGGTCTGGCCAGTGTTCCCGCACCAGCATGATCAACCCCGGGTCGGACATGATCAGGGCATCGGGTTTATGCTCCAGCACTGGTGCCAGGTCTCGCAGGTAGCTGCGCACTTTGTCGTTGTGGGGCGCGATGTTGGAGACCAGGTAGAACTGTTTGCCTAATTCGTGGGCGCGCTCGATGCCGGCGCCGAGGGCTGAAACGTCTTTGAAGCTGTTGTTCCTTACTCTTAGCGAGTACCTTGGCTGGCCGGCATAGACGGCATCGGCGCCGTAGGCGAAGGCGGTTTCAAGGTGTTCGGGGGTGCCGGCGGGCGCGAGCAGTTCCGGGGTGGTCATGGGAGCTCCGGGTGGTTCTGGTCATCAAGGGTTGCAGGAAGGGCATCATGAAAAATGTGGAGTTTGCCCTAAACTGAGTGCATCGCCATTGATCTTGCTCAAAGGTCGTATTGATTGATCTCGGCTAACATGTGTACGCTGACAAACTTTCACAGTGGATTAAAGCAGAATGGCAGGGGGAATTGGCATGGCATCGGAGCCTCTGGGGGCTGAGGTTTCAAAGCGTTCTCTGAGTAATCGGGTCAGTGTGCTGATCCGGTTACAGCTGGCGCGTGGCAAGGTGGGTGTGGAGACAGTGGCAGGACAGCTGAATATGAGTCGCTACACGTTGCACAAGAAGCTGCGGCAAGAGGGACTGACGTTTGCGTCGTTACTGGAACAGGTTCGCCGTGAGCAGGCTATTACTTATATGAAAGATAAAACCAAGCCGCTGGTGGAAATTGCCGAACAGCTTGGTTTTTCGGAACTCAGCGCATTCAGCCGGGCGTTCAAGCGCTGGATGGGCACTCCGCCGGCTGAATACCGCTCGCTCAGGCTGTCCTGATCAGACTTTCTTGAAGATCAGGGTGGCGTTGGTGCCGCCAAAGCCGAAGCTGTTGCTCATCACCAGGTCCAGGTTCTGGTTGTCCTGGCGTTCCCGAACGATGGGGTAGCCTTCGGCGCCTTCGTCCAGGTTCTGGATGTTGGCAGACGGGGCAATAAAGCCTTCCCGTTGCATGATCAGGGTGTAGATGGCCTCATGCACGCCAGCGGCACCCAGGGCGTGGCCGCACAGGGGCTTGGTGGAGCTCAGCGGCGGGATCTTGTCGCCAAACGTCTCCTTGAGGGCTTTGAGCTCGGTGATGTCCCCGGCCGGGGTGCTGGTGCCGTGGGTGTTGATGTATTTAATCTCACCACCAGCTTGCGCCATGGCCTGCTTCATGCAGCGAACCGCACCTTCACCGCTCGGGGCGACCATATCGGCGCCGTCTGAGGTGGCACCAAAGCCAACCAGTTCCGCCAGGATGGTGGCGCCGCGGGCTTCGGCGTGCTCCAGGGATTCCAGTACCAGTGCACCGCCACCACCGGAAATAACAAAGCCGTCACGGTCCGTATCGTAGGTGCGGGAGGCTTGTTCCGGAGTGTCGTTGTACTTGGTAGACAGCGCGCCCATGGCGTCAAACATCAGGCTCAGGGTCCAGTGAATGTCTTCACCACCACCAGCGAGCATCACTTCCTGGCGGCCCAGGGCGATCTGGTCTGCCGCGTGGCCAATGCAGTGGGCACTGGTGGCGCAGGCAGAGGTGATGCCGTAGTTGATGCCGGTAATACCGAACGCGGTAGTAATGGATGCGTTGATCGCGCTACCCATGGTGCGGGGCACCCGATAAGGGCCAACCCGGCGAATGCCTTTGTCGCGATGGGTGTCGATGGCGTCCAGAAGCTCCACGGTGGAGGCGCCGCCAGTACCAAACACCGCACCGGTGCTGTTGGCGCGAATTTGCTCGTCGGTCAGGCCTGCCTGTTCGATGGCTTCTTTTGCTGACAGGTAGCAGTAGCCAGCCGCCGGCGACATGAAGCGCCAGATCTTACGGTCGATCAGTTCCGACAGGTTCAGGTCGATCTTGCCCGCAACGTGGCTGCGCAAGCCGTTGTCTCTGGCCTCTTCACTGAAGGCGATGCCGGAGCGGGATTCCCGAAGGGACTGGGCTACTTCTTTCTGGTTGGTTCCGAGGCTGGAGACAATCCCCATGCCGGTTACAACAACGCGACGCATCGTGCTAACTCCTAAAAGTCATCAGTAGATGTGAACAGGCCAACCCGAAGGTCTTTGGCGGTGTAGATTTCCCGGCCGTCGACTTCCATACGGGCATCCGCAATTGCCATAGTCAGCTTACGGCGAATGAGGCGTTTGATGTCCAGGCGGTAAGTAACCTTTTTGTTGGTCGGTAACACCTGGCCAAAGAATTTCACTTCGCCGGCACCCAGGGCGCGGCCTTTGCCTTCGCCCCCGGTCCAGGCCAGAAAGAAACCCACCAGCTGCCACATGGCATCCAGGCCCAGGCAGCCGGGCATCACCGGGTCGCCCTGAAAATGCACTTTGAAGAACCAGAGGTCCGGGTTGATGTCCAGTTCGGCCACCAGGCTGCCTTTGCCGAATTCACCGTCGTCTGCCGCAATGTGGGTGATGCGGTCTACCATCAGCATCTCATCGATGGGCAGGCGCATGTCGCCCGGGAACAATTCGCCGTGACCACAGCGGATCAGGTCTTCTTTGTCAAAGTGATCAGGATACATATTGCCTGTGTCTCTGTTGCAGAATCATTTCTTCTACTTTAGCGCTTATCGCCAGAAGGGCTATTGACCTTTAGTGGATGATAGCCGGCGTGAAGTTCCCCTTAGTTTGGAAATAGTTCGCAGAAATCCTGTTTTGATGGTCATCAAGGTGCTCGCACGGGAGGCTTGCTACTTTGGTCGCGCCTATGGGTTTTGCTTTCAGTTGATAGCCTGGTTTCAGGAAAACGGGCTAATGTATAAGGAGGCGACAGGATGGATCAGGAAACCATTGACGGCCAATTGGTACAGGTGAACGGTCGGGTTACTGCCACGCTTGTGCGGGCTCTTGACCACTCGCCGGAAGCAGTCTGGAGAATGCTCACGGACTCTGTCTGCCTGGCCCAATGGCTGGCGCCGGGTGTATTGGAAGCGAAGCGTGGTGGCCGTGTGCAGCTGGATTTCGGTAACAGTGGCACCCCCATTGACTGTGAGATTACCGCCTGCGAGCCAAACCGATTGCTGGCCTACTCCTGGAGCGCCGGCGATGCACCGGAGCGGCCGCTGGAATGGCGCCTTGAGCCGGATGGAGGGGGCACGCGTCTGACATTGACCCTGCTGCTGCCGGATGATGAGTTGGTGCCCATTGCCTGTGCCGGGTGGGATGCCCATATGGAAATGCTGATGGCCGCCCTGGAAGGCATCAGCATACATTTCCCGGCGGACTGTTTCCGCCGGGCGCGGGCCAGGTTTGAATCTATTTACCCCTCTCGGCCATCGGCCCTGGGGCTTGCCAGTACACCGGTGTAGCGAATCAGGAAGATAGCGTAGGCGATCACCCACAGCGCGGTACTGGTGCCGATGCCGGGGTGCCAGGGAATGACATCAAATGCGGTAATAACTCGAATAACCGCCGCCAGTTGAACCGCCACAAAAGCCAGAACCATGCCTTTGGGTAAAATCAGTGGGCGGCCGGTGTGACCCAGGGAGACCCGGGCGATCACGCCCAGAATCAGGCAGCCAACGGCGCCGGTACCCGCGGCGTGGGTCCAGGCATTGCTTGGCCAGCCTGCCAGCAAAGAACCGGCGAGTAACAGCAAGGCCACCGGTACCCAGAGAATGGACAGGTGCAGTATCCACAACAAGGGTTCACTGCGCACCAGCCAGCCTTTCCAGTTTGCCAGGCGAACCAGCATCAGCACGGCAGCCACCACCGCCAGTATGGCGGTTACCGTTTGCCACCCGGTAACCAGCGAAACCATCAACAGGATCATGGAGAACACCGCCGCCATATCCAGCCGGGTTACGAAGCCGATCTGCATCAGCCAGAGCAGCCCCAACACCACCAGAATCATCACCTGCCGTTTCTGCCGGGCTTTCCATACGCGCCAGCCGGCATCGATCATCACCAGTGGCAGGAAGGCGAGGTTAACGCCCTGTACCAGCCACTCCGGCAGGTTGCCGCCAAAGGCCAGGAGCAGGCAGCCAGCCAGCCAGACGCCCCAAAGCCCTGCCAGAAGCGCTCCGTGGGTTCGGTCGGTTTGGGTCCAGACACACACGGCGGTCAGCAAGAAGCCAGCAATGGCAGCAGACAGGAAACCGAACAGCATTTCATGCTGATGCCAGAACAGGCCCGGCATGGCCAGGGGCAGTCGTACCGTACCGGTCACTTCCAGCACCCAAAGGGGGATGGCGACAATAGCTGGTACGGTCATAGACAGAAAGAAAATCCGGAACGGGTAACTGAAGAGCTGGCTGACGCTGGCGGAGGCGCGCTCAGGAGAGGCTGGAATGGACTGCATAACTAATCTCCCCAAAACGTGTATATGCAGTATATGTTAAAGGTGATGAGGTTGAGAAACCATACCTGCTTCGGGGTATTTTGCGTACAATGCGGGCATCATTTTGATTAGGAAAGGAATGTTCTATGAGTGCCTACGTATTGCTGAAGATGCTGCACATGGCCACCGCCTACCTGACGATTATCCTGTTCACTCTGCGGTTGGTGCTGGATGCGGCCGGCCGACCCGGCTGGCGGCAAACCCCGCTCCGCTTCATTCCGCACATCAACGACACCGTCTTGCTGGTGTCCGCCATCTCCCTGCTGTTTGTGGTCGGTTATATCAGCGCCATGCCGGGCTGGCTGATTGCCAAGATCGTGCTGCTGATTGGTTACATCATTGCTGGGGTGTTTGCGCTGAAAACCACCGTGGCCAAACCGGTGCGGATTGTCGCTTCTGTTCTGGCCCTGGCCCAGGTGCTCGCCATTCTCCACCTGGCCATGGCCAAACCGTTCTTTGGCTAAAACGCCTATTTCCTCCCGCTGATCTGCCTGGTCAGTTCCTGGAGCTGTTGTTGAACAGCCTGGAGCTGGCGGGCGATCTCATCTCGCTCGTCGTGAGCTTTTTCAGCTTCCTTGGCGTTCTGCTCTTCGCCCATCACCTCCAGTATTGCCCCGATCATCATGTTCAGAAACACGAAGGCCGTCAGGAATATGAAGGTGAGGTAGTAAATCCAGCTTAACGGATACACCGCCATGGTGTCGTACATCACATCCGTCCAGTCTTCAAAGGTGGCTACCCGAAACAGGGTCAGCATGGCAATGGAGACATCACCCCAAAGCACCTCGTCAATGGTGGCAAAGAACATGGAGCCCATGGCCGCATAGATGTAAAAGATGATGAACATCAGCAGGGCGATGTAGCCCATGCGGGGGATGGCTTTGAGCAGAGAATTGATCAAAAAGCGCAGCTCAGGCACCACTGAAACCAGTCGCAGCACCCGGAACACTCGCAGCAGGCGGCCCAGCAGCACCGCTTCGGCGTTATCCAGCGGAATCAGGCTGCCGATTACCACCAGGGTATCAAACAGGTTCCAGCCATCGAACAGGAAGCGTTTTTTGTTCTGACAGACGCCAAAGCGGAACAGGATCTCCACCAGGAAGAACAGGGTGATGGCATTGTCCAGCACGCTCAGGCTTCGCTCCACCAGTGGCGGGACATCGTAGGTTTTGGCACCGATGGTCAGCGCTGAAAGAATGATGATGGCAATCACCGCGCCCTGAAAGAGTTTGCTGGACTCAATGCGGCGCAGTTGTTCAAAACCGGAAACAGGGCTTAGTTCGGAGGACATGGCAGACAAAGACTCCAGAAAGTTCGCGAGGAGCCGGATTCTAAAGCGCTCAGAGGGTATTGGGTAGCCTGAATGTTGATCAGCATTGGCCTGTGAGGGATGCTTGCATTTTATAAACAGTGCTTATTTCACATGATCAGAATTATTCATTCGTGCTATGAGGAAAGGGTTTCCATAATCAGGTGACTCACAACAAATACAAGAGAGTGACCTCCCATGGCAGAAAGACCTGAGTTAGCCGGCTGGCGCTGGGGCCCGTTTACCTTCCGCGTGCCGTTCTACCATACCCGGTTATGCTGGTCGGAGTTTCTGCAGGGGCTCTTTGTCTCTGCGGCGACCGGCCTGGCTTTGATACCTGTGATGACAGCCTTTTTCGGTTTGAGTTTTGAGGAGGCGGTTGCGCTTTCCATGATTCATGCTTCCTTGATAGCTTCGGCAGTCATTGTTTTCGGCGAACCTTATGCGGGGGGCTGGATAACGCCTGCGTTGCCGTTGATCCTGGCGTTTGTGATTGGTGGCTATGACGACCCGGTCAGCCGGTTTCAGGCCATGACCGCCCTGAGTCTGGTGTTTGCGACCCTGGTTTTGATACTGGGCATTACCGGGTTGGGGCGGCGATTCATTATCTGGCTGCCGGATACCCTGAAAGCAGGCATTATTCTGGGTGCGTCCATTGCAGCGCTCAAACGGGTGTTCGTGGATGATGCCGAGCGTTTCCTGCTGGAGCAGCCGATTGCGACGGGGCTGGCCTGCGCCATCTGTCTGATTTTTACTTTCTCGGTGCCGATGCAGAAGCTCAAAGCCCGAAGCCGGTTCTTTTTCATGCTGGGGGCGTTGGGCTTGTTGCCGGGTTTTCTGGCCGCTGCGATTATCGGGCCGTTGGTGGGTGAGGTGAGTTTTGATATCCAGTGGGGCTTTGTGGTGCCGCCTTTGGGAGAGGCGCTGGCCAAGGCATCGCCGCTGGTGAATGGCTGGCCATCACAAGAGATGATCATCCAGAGTATTCCGCTGGCCCTGATTGCCTACATCATCCTGTTCGGTGACCTGGTCACCGGTAACGAAGTGCTGCGGGAAGGCCTGAAAGTCCGCAAGGACGAGCACATCGACATTAACCTGAACCGCACCCACTTTTCCCTGTCCATCCGCAACGCCATCATGGGCATTGTGGCACCGTTCTTCCCCACTCAGGGCGCGGTCTGGACCGGCGTGCACGTTATCGTGGTCCAACGCTGGAAGCAGGGGCCCAAGTCCATGAACAGCCTGCACAGTGGGCTGGCATCTTATTACCTGATGGGTCTGCCGTTCATTTACTTCCTGCTGCCATTACTGACCGGGCTCAAGCCCCTGTTGGGTGTGGCGCTGTCTCTGACGCTGGTACTCACCGGCTTCGCCTGTGCTTACATTGCCATGTCGATCCCGAGGGATAACGCCTCACGGGGTACCGTAGTGCTGATTGGCGCGGCCCTGGCGTTCTTCGAGCCTTGGCAGGGCTTGTTGCTGGGGGTTGTGGCGACGCTCGCCCTGGTGGGCTGGGACAGAAGCCCAGACCCAATTCCTCACGATGAGTGAGGAACGGTCATTCAAAGCAACAGGTGGCTACGCCACCTGTTGCAGAATGATCTGCCACTCCTCATCACTGACCGGCATTACCGACAATCTGCTGCCTTTCTTCACCAGCGGCAGGTTGTCGAGCCCCGGCAGGGCTTTCAGTTCATCCAGTGGGATCAGGCGTGGTAGTTTGCGCTCAAAGGCCATATCCACCGCCTGCCAGCGGGGTTTTTCCGGCGTGCTTTTGCTGTCGTGATAGGGCGATTCCGAATCAAACTGGCTGGGGTCCGGGTAGGCGCTGCGGGTCACGGTGACGATGCCGGCAATGCCAATGTGTTTGCAGCTGGAGTGATAGATAAACACCTCATCACCCTCTGCCATCTGTGCCATGAAATTGCGTGCCTGATAGTTCCGCACACCATCCCACGGGATGCTGCTGCCTGATTTGGCAGCAAAGTCGTCAATACTGCATTCTGAAGGTTCCGTTTTTACCAGCCACTTGGCCATGGGCAAGGTCTCTCGTTGTCAGGGCTGCTGTGGCGGCTTCACCAGTGGTGTTTCCTGATGCTGCCGGCTGAGTGGGTAGAACAGCTGCGGCGACGCCAGTTCCGGCAGGTCTGTGCGCTCTTCATGGGCCGCCCACTCGGCCCGTTCGGCCTTGCGGATGGCGTGGTGCATCCAGGCCAGTGCAGTTGCGACAATAATAAACATCAGCATGAAACTGCTCTGCCAGATGCCGGTAATGTCGTTCAGTACACCGAAAGCCAACGGCAACAGGAATCCGCCAATCATACCGACCACACCGCCAACTGCACCAACTTGCATAGGGTAGTACACCGGGATGTGTTTATACACTGCCGCCTTACCCAAAGACATGAAGAACCCGAGTACAAAGGTCAGCACCACGAACAGCGCCAGAGTGATCTCGAAACTGAAGCGGATGTCGCCCTCAATGCCGTGGATAACGTATTCCGTTGGTGGATAGCTGAGCAGGAAGGTGCAGGCCACCGAGGCAATGAAGGTCCAGTACATAACCCGGCGGGCACCATAACGATCAGACAGCCAGCCGCCAAGAATGCGGAACAGGGAGGCGGGCACTGAGTACATGGCGGCGATCATGCCGGCGGTCTGGATATTCAGCCCATAAACCCCAATCAGGTAATGGGGCAGCCAGAGCGCCAGGGCGACAAAGGCGCCAAAAA
The DNA here is from genome assembly GCF_052380025.1 of Marinobacter sp. NSM. Taxonomy (NCBI): domain Bacteria; kingdom Pseudomonadati; phylum Pseudomonadota; class Gammaproteobacteria; order Pseudomonadales; family Marinobacteraceae; genus Marinobacter; species Marinobacter sp. NSM. The sequence continues at coordinate 59,723 of NZ_JBQTCK010000003.1, read as the reverse complement.
CAAAGAAATAGTAGAGCGCGAAGCGCCAGACCCTGAGCTCTTTCAGTGGTGCCATCTGTTCAGCAAAGGATTTTTGCTCGGCATTGGCCCGTGCTTGTGCCAAGGGGTCGGTTTTCGCGAACACAATAAAGAAGACACCCATTACCGCCAGCACCAGGGCATAGATCTGAGCGGTTTTTTCCCAGCCAAAGGCGACCAGTAAGAACGGTGCGCCGAAATTGGTGACCGCCGACCCCACGTTACCCGCCCCGAAAATACCCAGCGCCGTGCCCTGTCTGGAGGGCTCGAACCAGGCAGCGGTGTAGGCAACCCCCACGATAAACGCGCCGCCGGCGAGGCCCATGCCCAGGGCGCCGAGTAGCATCATCGGGTAAGTGGTGGTAAAGGTGAGCAGGTAAACACAGGCCGCTGTTGTCAGCATCAAAATGCCGAATACCCAGCGCCCACCGTAACGGTCTGTCCAGATGCCCAAAAAAAGGCGGCTGATGGAACCGGTCAGAATCGGGGTGGCCATCAGCAGGCCAAGCTGGGTGTCACTCAGCCCCAACTCTTCGCTGATACGGATGCCGATGATGGAAAAGATGGTCCAGACCGCAAAGCAGAGAGTGAACGCAAAGGTAGATAACCCCAGCGCCCGGTACTGTTCTTTCGGTGTCGGAGTGGTGGTCATGGCCGCTCTCGAACAGGGTGAATGGCTTCAGGTAAACCATATCAAATATGCCGGTTTTGCTTCGGGTGCATTGGAGGTACCTCCTGCTGGGTGCAGGGGTGGTATGCATTCAGGGGCTATCGCGCGGCAGGTGATAGCTGTGGGATTTCTCTGGTGGGGTACGCGGGCAGGTGCTTGACCTACATCAATTATGGCGCCTCGTTGCTGTGGGGTAATGCTGACGAAAATCAAAGCACTGCCAGATCATCCGGCAGCTGAATGCATTGGAGAACCCCATGAACATCATGATTGCCTACGATGGTTCCAGAAATGCCAGGCTGGCCCTAGCGCAAACCATCACCATGTTTCGCGCATTGTCGCCCAGGCTGACCCTGGTGGCTGTGGCAGAGAACCCCCGAGATATCACATCCAGCAATGAAGATCTGTTCCAGGAAGAGGTCAGTGAGCTCAAGGGCCACCTCAAGGAGGCTCTGGAAGTATGTCAGAACCAGGGCGTAGAGGCAGAAACCATGTTGCTGGATGGTGATGCCCGCAAAATGCTGCTGTTCGCGGCCGAGAAAAAAGTACGGCCCGACATGCTGGTGCTGGCCCGCCATAGCCATGAACCCGATGGCGGCTTTATCGCTCGTTCCCTGACCTATTTCGTGGACGAACTGGACTACATGACCTTCGGCAGCGTCAGCTCATTTTTGGCCCGCCGTGTTCAGTGTCCGCTCCTGATTCTGCCCAGCCGCTAAGGTGGCCGGGATTCTGTTTCCCCTTGTTGTAAGCCCGGAGGCTTAAAATGAAAGTCGCTGACGTATTCCGCGTCCGTAATCCTGAGATCAGGGCCCTGCACCTGACCTGGATTGCTTTCTTCATTACCTTCTACGTCTGGTTCAATATGGCGCCCCTGGCATCCAGCATGCTCAAGAGCGTGGACTGGTTGACCAAAGACGACCTGCGCCTGTTTGCTATCTGTAACGTGGCGCTGACTATTCCCGCACGGATCATTGTGGGTATGGCATTGGACCGGTTTGGGCCGCGCCGGGTGTTCTCGGTGCTGATGGTGGTGATGGCCATTCCCGCCCTGGCGTTTGCTTTCGGTAACACCATGACTCAGCTTTTGATCAGTCGTCTGGTGTTGAGCTCGATTGGTGCGAGTTTTGTGGTGGGTATCCACATGACCGCCATGTGGTTCAAGCCTAAAGACATCGGCTTTGCCGAAGGCTTCTACGCCGGCTGGGGTAACTTTGGCTCTGCTGCTGCCGCGATGACGCTGCCAACCATTGCGATCACTATGTACGGTGGTGATGACGGCTGGCGCTGGGCGATTGCCCAGAGCGCCATCGTGATGGCCGGTTACGGCGTATGGTACTGGTTCGCCATTACTGACGGCCCGGAAGGCACTGTGCACCGCAAGCCGCGCAAGGCGTCTGCCATGGAAGTGAGCAGCTGGGGTGACTTGGTCAAGCTCATCCTGTGGACCATTCCGCTGATTGGCGTGCTGGCCATCCTGGTCTGGCGCATCCAGAACCTGGGCTACCTGAGCCCCATGGGCGCTGCCATTTGCTACGCGGCGATTTTCCTGATTGTCTGTTACCAGATTATCCAGATTCTGCGGGTGAACATTCCAATCCTTAAAAAGGGTGTGCCGGAAGACGACAAGTACCCGTTCAGCAGTGTGGCTGCCCTGAACAGTACCTACTTCGCCAACTTCGGTGCCGAGCTGGCGGTGGTCTCTATGCTGCCGATGTTCTTCGAGGAAACCTGGAGCCTGAGTGCGACGGCCGCCGGCCTGATTGCAGCCTCATTTGCCTTCGTAAACCTGCTGGCGCGCCCGATGGGTGGTTTGGTGTCTGACCGTATGGGCAACCGCCGGTTTGTTATGCTCAGCTATATGTTCGGTATTGGCCTGGGCTTTGCCCTGATGGGACTGCTCAATTCCAACTGGCCGCTGATCATTGCGGTTGGCATTACCGTCTTCACCTCCTTCTTCGTGCAGGGTGCAGAAGGGGCTACCTTCGGCATCATTCCGTCCATCAAGCGCCGCCTGACCGGGCAGATATCTGGTATGGCGGGGGCCTACGGTAACGTCGGGGCGGTGGTCTATCTGACCATCTTCACCTTCGTAACACCGTCTCAGTTCTTCTTCATTATCTCTGCCGGGGCGTTCATCAGCTGGGTGCTGTGTATCCTCTGGCTGAAGGAGCCTGAGAGCGCGTTCTCTGATGAGTACCACGTATCTTCTGTCGATTTGCAGATCGAAGAGGAGGAGCGCCAGAGAGCGGCACTACAAGCAGCAAAATAACGCCTCGAACACCGAGCATACGAAACCCGCCATGGAGCAATCCTGGCGGGTTTTTTATTATGGCTGAAACGAGGAGGAGTGCGTATGAGCTTTTGGGAGCGTTGGTCCGGTGTCATCGGTGGCCTGGTGGCGGTTGGGTTGCTGTTGGCTCTTTGGCAGCTGTTCAGCGCTGGAGAAGATCTTGAGGCCCGGGATATACGTGGCCGAACATCGTTGATTGTTGCTGCCGAGGAAGGCGATGCTGCCAGGGTTCGAAACCTGGTTGCACAGGGGGCGCGGATTGACGCCGGTGACGATTGCAACTGGACCGCCATGATGCGAGCGGCATCTGGCGGTCACCTGGAAATACTGGAGTATCTGCTGGATCAGGGAGCGAGTATTGATCACACGGAAAAGACTGGCTACAGCGCCCTGATGGGAGCGGTCATCAACAACAGGGCAGATTCTGTTGCCGTGTTGTTGGAGCGTGGAGCCAACCCGGACCTTCAGGAAGCGGAGAAAGGCCAGACCGCGCTGATGATGGCTATCCGCAATCGGTCTTCGGAGCTGGTGCGTGTATTGCTGGCCGCTGGCGCAGACCCTGACATCGAAAACCATCAGGGCCAAACGGCAAAGGATCTGGCGCTGGCGGCGTCGGCGGATGTTGAGGCAACGGATGAGCTGGAGCAAATCCGGCAGGTACTGGGTTGCGAGCCCTGAATAGGTGCCCTCAAGTTCTGGACTCTGGGCACAAAAAAGCCGGCCCTTGTGGGGCCGGCAAGCAGGGGTCTAACGCTTTGATTGGTGCAATTACGGGTTCTTGATGTAGGCATTCTTGCGCAGGTAGAACCACCAGTTCACCACCAAGCAAACTGCGTAGAACACGGCAAAGCCATACATGGCAACTTCCGGGGTACCTGCCTGGATTTCTTGCCCCATTACCCGTGGTGCGATGAAGGCGCCGTAAGCGGCAACGGCAGAGGTCCAGCCGAGTACCGGTCCTTTCTGCTGTTGATCGAAGATCACACCGATACTGCGGAAGGTAGAGCCGTTGCCAATGCCGCTGGCGGCGAACATCACAATGAACAGCACCAGGAAAATCGGGAAGTAGGCGTTGGGATCGGTTGAGTTGTACGCCAGCATCATGACGTAACCTGTGGCTACCGACGCAACCACCATCACCACGGAGATGATCTGGGTGACAATGGAGCCGCCCATTTTGTCTGAAATCCAGCCGCCAACCGGGCGAATCAGTGCGCCGACAAACGGTCCTATCCATGCCCATGTGAGCGCGCTCGGGGCATCAGGATTGGCTACCCGGGTAACGCTGCCATCCGCTGCCACTTCCATCATGTTGCCGAAGATAACGCTGATAGACAGAGGCAAGGCCGCTGAGAAACCGATGAATGAGCCGAAGGTCAGGATGTACAGCACGGTCATGGACCAGGTGTGCTTGTTGCTGAAGATGGCGAACTGCTTCTGGATGTTGGGCTTGATATCGCCGGGGATCAGTCGCAACAGCACGAGGGTCAGAATAATCGTCAGTGGCAAGGCTACCCACATGTTCAGGATGCCTAACGCCCATACGCCGGCAAGGGAGGTCAGAAGACCGACGCCATACAGGCCAAGAATCTTGCCGAAGGCAGATATCGGGCTGCCCGGATTCGGCGTGATTACTTTCAGGTTGTTCATGCCGAACCAGCCGGCGAAGGCCAGCGGGATCAGAAACACCAGCCAGATGAAGCCGGCATTCTGTATCCAGGTATCGGTGCCCGCCTCAATCCGGCCGATCAACGTGCCGCTCGGGCTTTGCAGTTCCATCGGCGCGCCGGCCAGCGCTCCGAAGATACCGACAGTCATCACCAGTGGAATCAGAATCTGCATGGTGGTCACGCCGAAGTTGCCAAGCCCGGCATTCATGCCAAGGCCATAACCCTGCTTGCTCTTCGGATAGAACGAGCTGATGTTACTCATGGAGCAGGCAAAGTTACCGCCACCAATGCCAGACAACAGTGCCAGTGCCTGGAACACAATGAACGGGGTATCCGGATTCATCAGTGCAATACCGGTGCCCAATGCCGGGATCATGAGCAGAGCGGTGGTCAGGAATACGGTGTTACGCCCCCCGGCAATCTTGATCATGAAAGAGGCTGGGATACGAGGCGTTGCACCTGAAAGGCCTGCAATGGCGGTCAGGGTAAAGAGTTGCTCAACCGAGAACGGGAATCCCAGGTTGATCATCTGCGTAGTGATCATGCCCCACATCAGCCAGATGGCGAAGCCCATCAAAAGGCTGGGAATGGAGATCCACAGGTTGCGGGAGGCGACTTTCTTGCCTTCCCGTTCCCAGAATTCCTCGTTTTCGACATCCCAGTGTTCAATGTCTGCGTTGGTTTTTGCCATGGTGTTTGCTCCTTGGTGACAACATGCCGGAGCCACGGTCGTCGTGGTTTACGGACGATGCGCCTATTGTGCAAACGAAGGCGTGGAACCATTCTTGATAAATATCAGGGAAAATCTGCCGTACGAGTGCTCCGCAAATTGCCTCTGGGTTGATGATGTTTGATTCTTCGATAAATTTATTAAAAACAAATGGTTGGGGTGGTAGTACTTAATCGGTGGTAGGCCTGGAGGCAATTGGTGCAGTAGAGGTAGCCTATCATTTCCAGGCCTTATCAGGCGTGGTTTGCCTTGTGTTTACTGCGTTGGAATAGCACCAGTAACTGATAAGCCATACCGGAAAAAGCCAGGGCCCAGACGCCGCTGGCCAGCCACCGCCGGCGCGATGATTCGGCCCCCCATAAATGTCATCAGCAACAGCAAGCCCAGAATGGCGACGTCCATCAGGCTTCTTTGGGGCAGTGCCACGGGCATCCACTCAGCCAAGGCATAGGCCAATGCCAGCAGGCACAGAGCCAGGATCAGTGGTCCGGCAATTTTGTTACGCCATTTCCTGGCAGCCTGAAAGCGCGGCACTACCTGCCAGGCCAGTAACAGGGCAAAGGCCGGGCTAAGCAGCTGACTGACCAGCCACTCGGGTGCCAGCAGCCAGCTGAACCGGGCTGCCAGCCAGATACCAAACAGCGGCGCGAGTATTCTCCAGGGTTGCGGGCCGAGGGTATAACCGGCAATTAACGCCAGGGCAAAGCCAAAAACCAGTTCGTGCCCATGGCCGGCACCCAACAGGCCCGATGGCCAGCCGGTTCCGGACATCACTGCAAACAATGATAGCGGCACCACTATGGCGGCCCACAGAGCGGCAGCGGGAAAGAAAAGCCAGAAGGTGTGGATTCGTCCGGGGCTTTGCGAAGCACTCATGCGGTGGGCGTCTTTTTCAGACCGTGTGGGGCAGAACACCGAAATAGATGGCACTGAAATGACAGGCGCTGCCGCCGATCACAAACAGGTGCCAGATGGCATGCATGTAGGGAATGCGGTCGGCCAGATAGAACGCCACGCCGGCGGTATAGACAATGCCCCCGGCGATGGTCAGGTAGAGGGCGGTTTCGCTCAGGTTGGCGACCAGATCGGATGAGGCGAAGATGATCAGCCAGCCCATGGCCACGTAGATGCCCACCCTGGCCAGTTTGAAGCGGTTCTTGAAGATCACTTTCAGCACCACTCCGGTCAGCGCCAGGGACCAGATGACTGCAAATAACGTCCAGCCGGTGGCGCCGCGCAGATTGACCAGCAAAAAAGGTGTGTAGGTGCCGGCTATTAACAGAAAGATAGCGCAGTGATCCAGGGTTTTGAATGCGGTTTTCAGCTTCGGATGGCGGGTGCCGTGGTATAGCGCAGAGGCCATATACAGCAGAATCAGAGATGCCCCGAACACGCTGAAGCTGATAATCTTCCAGACATCCCCCATCTGGCTGGCACCCACTATCAGGGCGACAGTGCCGATAACGCTGAGAACAGCGCCCAGGCCGTGGGTAGCGCTGTTAATCCACTCCTCAATGCGGTTATGGAGGGGTTCTGCCGTGGTCTGGGCTTGGTTCATAGATGCGTTCATCTCAGGTTGTCTGTACGAGCTGAAAGTATAATCCAGCTTAGCGTACACGTGTACGCAAACAAATGCCATGAACATCCTGTGACCATGTTCAGAAAAACTGAATGACCTGCCGGAAATCTTCCGTTTTCCTGTTTTGCCTCTGCTCGTTAAGCTGTCGTCAGGCATAGCGATCACAGGAGAATATTCCATGGCAAAAGTACTCGTTCTTTATTACTCAATGTATGGCCACATGGAAACCATGGCTAACACCGTTGCTGAAGGTGCAAGAAGCGTTTCAGGCGCCGATGTTGTGGTGAAGCGGGTTCCCGAGACCATGGCAGACCAGACCTTTCTGGATGCCGGCGGTAAGGTTGATCAGTCTGCCCCGGTAGCCAGCCCGGCTGAGCTGGCGGACTATGACGCCATCATCTTCGGTACGCCGACCCGATTCGGCAACATGTCGGGCCAGATGCGTACTTTCCTGGATCAGACCGGGGGACTGTGGGCCGAGGGTAAACTGCACGGAAAAGTGGCCAGTGTGTTTACCTCAACCGGTACCGGTGGCGGGCAGGAGCACACGATCAGTTCCTTCTGGACCACGCTGGCCCACCACGGCATGGTGATCGTGCCCCTGGGATATGGCGTTCCGGATTTCTTCGACATCTCTGAAATGAACGGCGGAACGCCTTACGGTGCCTCCACCATCGCCGGTGGCGACGGTTCACGCCAACCCAGCGAGAAAGAGCTGAACATTGCCCGCTATCAAGGCAAGCATGTGGCGGAGCTGGCCGTAAAGCTGCATGGCTGATTAACGGATTTGTGATTCGTTAAACGCGAACAAGGGCAGGGGGTGACCTCTGCCCTTGTTGTTTCCGGCGGTTTTTTTGCGGCGCGATCAGAACCGATAGTTCAACTGGGCCGCCAGGTTGTGCAATGTGCCTTCACTGGTGCCGATAGCCCGATGATTGCTGCCCGCCGGGTTCTCCACTGCGGTTACATCACCTTCAGTGATTCGAATCCAGGAGTAGGCCAGATCAACCGACAGGTTGTCCCACCATTGGTAGCTGGCCCCCAGGCCGACGATATAGCGGTCGTTATCCGGCCCCCGCGGGGTGCGGAAATCCGAGTTGCGCAGCGGGCTCTGGTCAAAGCTGACGCCGGTCCGGAGGGTTAACCGGTCATCCCATGCATAGCTGGCACCAACGCCGAAACGGTAACTGTCCTCAAATTCCAGTGGCTGAACCAGATCTCGCCGGCGCACATCGTCACCGCTTTCGGTAATGTCTGAGCCACCCCGGGCAGAGGTGTCTACGTACGATAAACGCAGTTCGTCATACACGCTCCAGTTGGTGTAGGTGACGCTGCCCATCACCGCTATGCGGTCTGTCCATTGATGGAATGCGCTCAGCGTCAGTACATCGGGCAGGGTGATGGTGGATTCCAGGTCGCCGCCCAGGGCGCCACGCTCATCGAACGCGGAGGCAACGGCATCCCGGGCATCTTCCTCGGTTATGTTGGCGAAGCCCTGAACCGTCTGTACCAGGCGTTCCCGGAACTCCGGGTCAAACACTTCTTTACGCGTGGCCTGGCCGGTGGCCACGTGCTCGGTGCGACTGCGGTAATTCAGCCCGAAACGGGTTCGGTCGCTGTATTCCCACAACAAGCCAAAGCTCAGGCCGAAGGCCATGCTGTCGATTTCAATGTCGTTCTCGATATCGAACTGAGAGCCAATGCGGGCGACGGCATCTTCCGCCGTGGCGCGGGCAGCGGCTTCGCCTTCCTGTTTCCGAACTCGATCCACCAGGGCTTCCGCCACCAGATAACCGGTATCAATCTGATTGGTGAGCTTGGCGTCATACATCTGGATGAAGCCACCAAAACCAACGGTCACCGTGTCGGTAGCGCGGAAGGCGAACACCGGGTTGATATTGACCGTAGTCTGGGAGGTTTCCTCGGAATGATAGCGCCCAGCCCAACCGGCGGGAAAATCACTGCCCGAGGCGAAGGGTGCATAGATGCCGACGCCCACAGCGGCATCGTCACTGATCCGGTGCGCCAGATACAGGTGCGGCGCGATGGAGACTTCCTTGCTGGTGGCATTGCCCGGGCCGCTCACCGGTGTTGGATCAAGGCCGTAGGGCAGCTCGATTTTTTCCCGCTGCACGCGCACGTTGTAGTTCAGGTCGGCGTAGATGGCGCTGACGCCAAGACTGGTCTGTGTACCGGTCAGCCGAAGCAGTCCGGCGGGGTTGTGGGCAACCACCGAAGCATCTTCCAGCAGGGCCGCAGTGCCGGCAAAGCCATGGCCTGTTTCCTTGGTGCCGTGCTGGGTCAGTTCCAGACCAGCGCCATGTGCAGTCGATGAAGCAGCCATGATGGCTACGGGCAGCCATGCCCGCAGCGGAATGTTTGCAGAAAACATAATACTGTCCTGTTAACGGGTCAGAGACGAACGTCGATAAATTCTTCGATAACGGTGAGTTCAGACGGGGTGTTGAAGAAGTTCGCCACCTGCATCTGCATTTCAAAGTGGACCTCTTCGCCGTTTGGCAGCGCCACGGTGGCGTCGGGATCATCGCTGCGCGGGTCGTCTACCAGGGTGTCTGGCAGCAGCGGCGAGGAGTGGGCGCCGAAGCGGAAAGGCACGGCAATTTGCAGGCCCGGCGGCGTGGTGCCGTCGGCTCGGGTTGAAGGGCTAACCTTGCCATTGTTCAGGTTGTCCTGGCGGACAAACTCCAGCCCCATGGCGTTAGCCAGCGGGGTGCTGCCGGCAAGCGGTGCGTTCTGGTCAACCGAGGGTGGCAACACCAGGTCAGACGGGCTGGCCTGGCTGCCGTCGTTACCAACCACCTGCGAGAGATATACCGGGCGGGCGAAACTCTCACCATTGCCATCGACCGGGTTGGCGATGGCTTGGGCGTGATTGAGCGGGTCCACCGAATCAATGGCGGCCTGCACTACGGCAAAGAACCGGAAGTAGTCCTCTGTGCCCGGAAACACGCCGGATTCTGCAAGGCCTGCAGCCAGCTGTGGCCCGATGGTGTCAGAGGCAGCCAGGGTTTCCATGATGCCGCCGGTGGGGGTCAGCATGGCAACGGAGCGAATGTCCGGGTCCTGGGCCAGGAAGGGTGCGGCAACGATGTTGCCCACGGAATGGCCGAGGAAGTGGATTTCGTTAAAGTTGACGTGGTTGAATAGATTGATATTAAAGCGACTGGCGTTGCAGGTTTTCAGCAGGCCCGCTTCACCGAGCAGGGCATCGGCCATACCGCACTGGCTCATCTGGCCGCTGCGAATGTAATGGGCAAGCGAAACCAGATCCAGCCCACCCTGGCGCAGGGTGTCGCGCTGGGTGAGCGGCTGGGACGGATTCAGGAAGTGAGCGCCGGAACCGTCAATCACGCCATCGGCTGTGTCGTCTTCAGCGCCAGTCAGGTCCAGATAATAGGTGCGCTCGATTTTAAGGGGAATGATGTTCCTGGCGGCGTTCAGCGATGAGTTATAAAGCTGGTCGTTCAGGTTGGCGGCGTGCAGGGCCAGCCGGCTGTCATCGGCCGGCAACTGGTTGCGCACCAGCCCGTGCAGGGGCATGTCGATGGCAATCACCGCGAAACCTTTTCGGGCCAGCTCAGAAGCAATGGCCAGGGCATTGGTTCTGTCCTGTTGGATGGCGTGTTGGAACATCACCAGAGGGTAACCACCCGCAGGCCGCGCTGGCACCCCGGATGCGCTTGGGTCTGGTACGGCAAGTACCACGGGAACCGTATTCCAGGTTGTCAGTTGTGGTGCCTGGGCATTATCACTGTTGCTGAGGCCGCGGGCATCGTCCGAGTTGCAGCTGCCGGCTTCGCAGGTCCATTTGGTTGACAGGACAGCGTCGTCGGTTGCCGGCGTATTGCCCCAGATGTCGGTATTTTCAGGCGTTGCAATGAAGGATGGCAGCTGAATCGTGCCAGGGTAGACTATGGCTTTATCACCCGGTGCTTTTGGTGCGTCCTGGCCGAGCAGCGAGCCAATGGTCAGAAAACAGATGGCGGTCTGGCAGGTTGTATCGCCATTGCCCGGCATCGAAAGCTGATTGTTCTTGATGGCCTTGGCGGCCGCCAGGAAGGTGTCATCCTGCTGCTGCGTGGTCACACCCCAGCCCAGCAACAGATCATCCCGGCCCAGGCCGAAACGGCTATCGTCCACCAACGGCGCTATGGCCGGGTTGGTGGTGCACTGCAACAGGGCTGGGTCGGACCGGTCCGGGCTGTCGCACTGGTCCAGCAGGTTGGTGCCCTTGGCAATGGACCATTGCAGTGGGCTGCCAACCAGGGCGCCTTCCGGGTCCAGTACGCCCTTGGTAATCACCGCGGTGTAGCTGGTGCCTTTGTCCAGGGCGCGAGTGGGGATGATCAACAGCTCGCGCGCCTCGGCGTTGTATTGCACGCGGTAATCGGTTTCCGGTTCCAGCTCACGGTCTACGGCTGTGGGCTGAACCCGCTCCGGATAGGTGTCACCGGTCGTGATCATCCGGAAAACCCGAACGGTGTCGCCTGCCTGCAGGCTGGCGGCATCCACATCACCGGTAAAGGCGACCCGCCAGGGGGCGATGGTGGAGAAACCGTCCAGTTCGTTCAGGCCTTGGGCCAGTGCGGCGGAAGAAGCCTCCGGGTCGGCTACCGGCGCGTTAATGGTGCCGTCTTTCGCAGCGGAAGCGTCGGCCTCGAACAGCAGGTTGGTGGGAAATGGCAGAACCTGGTTGGCTGGGTCAAAGGCGACGTTTACTGTGGAGAACGCGCGTTCACCCTGATCTCCTGAACCGCTGCCTGAGCCCGTGGCATCGTTGGAAGTGGCTTCACCTCCTGTGCTCAGGCACCCGGTCAGCATGATTGCAATGGAACTTGCCAGTAGTCCTTTGACTGAAGCAACCGGCAGACGGCTTGACTGCAACTTCATTGTGCAACACCCCACATTACGGCTTTTCGTATTTGTTTACAGAACGGAACAGGATGTTACGTATTGGGTGCAGGGGTTTATTGGCCTGATCGGCATGGGGGTGCGTCAGAACGGCATAATCAGATAACTTGGAGGTGCTGAGCCGTTGGCATACCGGTGTTTCAGCGTATTTGTGCTTTATGTCTCAAATTGGCCGGTTCATGCCTTTGCAGCGGTTTTCAGCCGGGAGAAGGTGGCAGGTACAACACCAAGCCACGAGGCAAGCTGGTTATCCGGCACCCGCCTGATCAGTTCCGGGTACTCATCAACCAGCAGCGTATAGCGTTCCCGGGCCGACATGGTGTGTTTGCGATATTCCCGCATGCTGGTGAGCTCTGCCATTTCCTCGGTCAGCACCAGGGCAAACCTGGCCCATAGCCCATCACCGTGGCTCTGGATGGCGGAACGGAAGGCAGCGAAATCGGCAACCCAGACGGTGGCGGGCAGTACACTGGTAAGGCACAGGGTATTGCGCACGGTGCGGCTGCGCCCGAACACTGGCCAGATCAGGTCGCCTTCTGTGAAGAAGTGGTGAATGGCGACTTTGCCGGTCGGAGATTCCCTGAACAGCCTGAGGATGCCGTACTGGATGAGATATACATTGGCCCAGGGGCGGTCGTGCTTTTCCAGTGGCGTTTCGGCGTCGATTCGTTTCTGGTCGAACAGGCGGGCGAGGTCACTCAGGAACCGGGCTTCGGGGTTGTCCTGTTTTTCATTCAGGCAGATTCCGAAGGCGTGGCTCAGGCCATTTAACAAGGTCACTTCCGCCGGGGCAGCGTCGTAGCGGATGATCTCGTTGGTTTCATCACCCAGTAAGCAGGGTGCGGAGGCCATTGGTGGCCTGAAACTGCTGTTCATAATCTAACCTTCGCGACATTGGCGTAGGTCAATTATCCCACCACAAAACAAACATCCAAAATGACTTAAATCATTAAGGATATTTGACTGAATCGATAAGCCGTCAGATTCGGAGCAAGCCACAGGTGGGGATCCTCCTCCCGAAACACGCTCCTGCGGCACATCCATGTGGCGCTTGGGCACCGCCATCCATGGCTCCGCACAGTTTCGGAAAGAGCCTCCCCACCTGTGGCAAAGGCACAATCTTGAAGGCTAAGGGATTAGAAAGCCACTCAGTAGCGGGTTCCCTCCTTGCAGTTAATCTTGTTCCACACATTGAACTTGCCAGAGGGCATCTTCATACACAGGTGGTAGACTGCTGCGCTTGAGGTAAAAGATCGTCTTTTGGAGACTCCATGGCGGCCGCGCTGGCATTGTTTGTAAAACTTCTTCCCCTGTATGTCACCGTTGCGCTCGGCTGGGTTGCCGGGCGCTATCTGGAGGCCAGTGGAAAACATATCGCCGGGATCATGCTTTACATCGTGACGCCTTCAGTGGTGTTCTCTGGTGTCATGGCGGCACCGCTGACGCCCCAGGTCATTCTGTTGCCCGCCCTGGTGTTCGGTTTCTGCACCCTGATTGCCCTGGTCCACCTGGCCATTGCCCGCCGATTGCTGACCGATGGTAGTGCGCCGGTCATCCCGTTATCGGTGGGTACCGGCAACACGGGTTATTTCGGGATACCCGTCGCCCTGCTGCTGTTTGGTGAACAGGGCCTGGCGCTCTACATCGTCTGCATGCTGGGCACCACGCTGTTTGAGAATTCGGTGGGGTTCTATCTGGCGGCAAGGGGCAAGTACAGCATTCGCGATGCACTGGTGCGGGTGGCGAGACTGCCGTCGGTGTATGCGTTTGTCGCAGCAGTGGCGTTGAATCTGTCGGGGGTGTCGATTCCGGAGGCGTTCGTGCCGTTGTTCGATAACCTGCGCGGCGCCTACAGTATTCTGGGCATGATGATCATCGGCATGGGCATACTGAGTTTCCGGGGCCTGGCCGGCAATCCGGTGTTCACCGGCCTGGCCTTCTTTGGCAAGTTCGTCAGCTGGCCTTTGCTGGCGCTGGCGTTCTGGTGGCTGGATGCCCATCTGCTGGGCATCTACGACCTGGCGGTGCACCAGGCCATTTTCCTGATTTCCATCACCCCGATTGCCGCGAACACGGTCGTGATCGCGACCCTGCTGGACGCCGCGCCCCGGCAGGCGGCAGGCACCACATTGCTCAGTACGCTGTTTGCGCTCGGCTTTATTCCGGTGATGATTGCCTTGGCGTTCGGAGCGTGATCTGGCTCAGCCCGGCAAATACTATCCCGCCAGCGAAACCCAGGGCATGAGCCTGCCAGACCACCGGCCCCCCGATGAAGTTGGCGGTATCGGCAAGGCCCAGCCCGGCAGACTCCATCACCAGTTTGCCGGCCAGCAAGACAAGCATGCTGGCCGACAACACCCAATCTTCCCTAAAACTACGGACAGCAAGGAGCGCCGCCAGCCCGTGCAGGCAGCCGGAAAAGCCCCGGTAGCCGGGCAGCTCCGGCAGCAGTAACAGAAGCCCCAGGGAAATAAAAATTGCCAGCCAGATCAGGGCGATGGACAGGGTTAGTAGTGGCAGAAAGCGTGGGTAGAGGGCCAGCACCAGGGCAAGCCCCGCAAGGTTGAGCACCAGGTGCCAACCGTTCAAATGAACCAGATGGCCGGTGACCAGTCGCCACCATTCGCCGGAATGAGCAAGGTCTGGCCGCCACTCAAGGCTGCTGGCCGGCGCAAGGCACAGAATGGCCAGCAGGGCCATCAGTGCCAGTGCGGGCTTGTTAACCGTTCGATACCCCAAGTGGGACACACTCCTCATAAATACAGACCGTTACGGTAACTGGCTGGCCTCCCGGTTCTACTGTCTCTAGTTTGCGCGAAATCTTGAAGTCTGAACAGAAAGGGATCTTCCCCGTGATACGTAAGTTCCGTTTGATGACCACCATGGTGCTCCTGCTGATGGCCTTGCCGGCCAACGCAGAATCAACCGATTCACTGCAACTGTGGATTGATGGCCAGAGCTACGATGTTGCCTTGACCAGCAATGAACGGCTGGCCTCGGCCCTGGCGCAACAGACCAAAGGGCATCACTACCGGGGACAGGTGGCCGAAGACCCGCAAAGCTGGGTCCGGGTCTCGCGCCTCGACGGCGGCTGGGAGGGGCTGGCTTATGTCTTCGGGCGAATGCACGCGGTTGGCGGTGACTCCGCCCGCAACCAGCTGGCCAATCAGAGCTTCAGCTTCCAGAGCGCCCCCCAGTGCGGCCTTGACCACGCCCACACCGAGGCAGAAATCTCTCCGGACTCGATCATGTCGCCGATGATGGCACAGGCGGTGTCTGCCAGTTACGACAGCCTGTGCGAGAACCGGGTGGCCGGTGCCTGCCTGCTGCTGGAGCTGGAAGTGGCGTTTGATAGGCAGTTTCAGGACCGGTTCCCGGGCGATTACCAGGACCGTGCGCTCAGTATTCTGAACATGGTGGAAGGGTTCTATTTCGAGCAACTGGGCATTGGGCTGGATACCCTTAGCATGACGTTTCTGCAGTCGGAAGTGTTCACGACCTCAACCAGCGCCAGTGATCTCCTGAATGATGTTCGAGCCAAGGTAGCCGATGGTAGCCTGCCTTTTCAGCAAAACGAGAGGGCATTGTTTCATCTGATCAGTGGCCGAGACTTCGATGGCTCTACGGCTGGTCTGGCCTGGGTCGGAACCTTGTGCAGTGCCCATGGCTATGGCACCGGGGTGACCAATGCCTTTGACTCGAATGTGCTGACCGCTGTGGTGGTGGCCCATGAACTTGGACACAACCTGGGTTCTGGTCATGACGGCGACGGCAACAGTTGTGAGGGCGGCTACATCATGAGTTCCTGGGCCAATAAGAACGCCACGAGTTTTTCAAATTGCTCAGAATCCAGCTTTATATCCACCATCAACAACCGCACCTCCCTGGACCAGTGCTTCAATTTCCCGGCGGATGTTTCCCTGGCTGAGGGCGAATCTAATCCTGAGGCTTTGGTTAGCGCTGAGAGTTTTGTGGCCTACTTTGACGTGGCCTACGAGCAGGCGTCCCAATCTGCGGATTGGCTGGAAGTCTCTGGCGAGATCGAAGGTGCCGGTGCCGCGTTTGAGCTGGTGACCATCGAAGGTGCGGCGTGTGAGACGGACGGTAGCACCTATCGTTGCAAAGACGTGGTTCCGGGCGCGAGTAATATGGCTCTGGTTATTCAAGGGCTGGCCGGGACCGGTGAAGAGCTGGTGATCTCGCAGCAGGTTTCGCTGATCAGCCTGAACGGTGAGGTTCTGGATGTCCGGCCGGAGAACAATCGGCTGGCGAGCCGCTTCAGCGTGGAGCCGGCAACGGAGTCAGAGCCGGACAGTGGCGGCGAGCAAACGGGGGATGGCGGCACTATCGTTCGTGCCAACCCGGACCAAACCGGCAACAACGCCTCAGTGGACTCCGGCGGCGGTAGCGGTGGTGGCAGTGTCGGACTTGGCTGGTTGGTTATGGCTGCCGCAGCAGGAGCCCTGAAATGGCGTCAGCGCAGGAGGGCAGTGTGAAACAGGCTCCGGTATTTGGTGCAGTCATTCTATCCTTGCTGCTGGCGGGTTGTGCGGGTGCAGGCAAAGACAAAGACATGAGCCCGGTAAGCACTATTGAAGAGGCCAGGGCCCTCTGGCAGTCCCAGGGGGTAAAGGGCTACGAAGTCACCATCGAACAAACCTGTTTCTGCCCACCGGACCTACTGCAACCCATGCGCGTGACGGTCAGGGAGGGCAGGGTGATCGACATTGAGGGGCTGGGGCAACCCCTCAACCACCCGGACATTCTGGATGAGCGCAGGCTCACCATCGAAGGTTTGCTGGACCTGGTAGAGCAGGCCCGGGGCAGTGCCGACAAACTGTTGGTGGAATACGATCCGCACTATGGCTTCCCGGTATCGCTGGAAGTCGACTACAGCCCGTTAATCGCAGATGATGAATTTTCCTACCGGCTGACCGACTTCCAGGCCTACTGATCGCCTCAGTTTTCCTGGGCGACCAGCCGGTTTGCAGCTCGGGCATTGGCGATGTCTGACCGGGCATGGCGAACCACGCTGATACCTGCGGTCAGGGCCAGGGTGCCCATAATGCCCGCCACAATCAGGTCCGGCCAGGCGGAGCCGGTGCCAAATACGCCCAGGGCTGCGCCCATCACCGCCAGATTGCCGATGGCATCGTTACGGCTGCAAAGCCAGACCGAGCGCATATCGGAATCACCCTCCCGGAACTTGAACAGCATAACGGCCACACCTACGTTGGCCGCCAGGGCCAGTAACCCGACAAGCCCCATGGTCAGTGGCTCCGGTGTAACGCCGCTCTGGAGCACCCAGATGGCGCGGCCCCAGACCACCAGACCAAAGGTAGCCATGGTTAATCCTTTGACCAAGGCCGCCCGCCCACGCCAGAGCATGCCCATGCTCAGCACACTCAGGGAAAGCAGGTAGTTGGCGCTGTCGCCAAAGAAGTCGATGGCGTCCGCCATGAGTGCGACGGAGCCGGACTGAAGGCTTGCCAGGCCTTCCACGAAGAACATGGCGAGATTCACCCACAGGGCAATCCAGAGCGCTTTACGAAAGCCCGGAGCCGGGCCTTGGGGTTCCGGTACGGAACAGCTGCATGCCATCAGAGACCTCCTTTGAATCAGGTTGTCTCTATTGAAAACCCTGAAGTTGCTACAGGGTCAACTCTTCAGCTGAGATTATTTTCCATGGGTGCCGGGAACGTGGTTAGCATGGTGGTTACCTTCAAGTTGACCGATTTCTGAGTTAAGACCATCCAGAATCCCGCATTCGCTGACGGTTCTCCCCCGAGAGCAGGCCTGTTGCAGTCGTTCCAGCGTCTTCTCCAACCGGGTCAGTTCCGCGAGACGCTCCCGTACATGGTGCAGGTGTCTGGCAAGCAAGGCATCTACCTCGCCGCAGTCCGCCTCGGGCTGGTTGGTAAGCTGGATCAGTTCCCGGATTTCGTCCTGGGTCATGTCCAGATTGCGGCAGCGTTTGATGAACAGCAATCGATCAAGGTGATCACGCCGGTATTGGCGATAGCCGCTGGCATTGCGGCCTGGCTCGGGCATCAGGCCGATTTTTTCGTAGTAGCGAATGGTCTCCACCGGAAGGCCCGCTGTCTTTGATAACTCGCCGATTTTCATGCTCAGGCCCCGCCCATGTCTGGATGTTTGTTCGCCCAACGGATGATCTCAATCAATTCTCGCGTTTATGGCGACAATTTGAAACCGCCGTTTAATTGCCTTCTCGGTTCTGGTTCCGTCGGCAGACTGTGTTAGGCTTTTGGGAACTTTAACAGGGAGTTAGCGAACCAAGACCCTGTTGAACCCCGGGACAGGAGACCCTATGCAGTCAGCGCCACCGTTACCCGCCGTCAGTTTGCTGCTTCGTGGCGCTGCGTTATTGGTGGTTTGGTGGGCGCTAACGCTCGGTGAAACGTCTGCTCTGGGTTTTGGCCTGGGGGTGACCGCCCTCGTGGCCTGGCTGTCGGTACGCCTGTTTCCCCCATCCGGCTACCGCCCCCAGCCCCTTGGGCTGCTGTCGTTTCTCGGTTACTTTCTCACCCGCTCGGTGGTGGCCGGGCTGGATGTCGCGCGGCGCTTGCTGTCACCCGCCTTGCCGGTTCACCCGGGTGAAATCATCCTGACCCTTCACTTGCCCGAGGGCAGCCCTCGCTGGCTGCTGGCCAACACCCTGTCCCTTATGCCCGGTACCCTGAGCGCGTTGCTTGAGGGCGACCAACTGACCCTGCACTGTCTGGATACCCGAGAGCCAGTAGAGCAGGACGTGCGGGAGACTGAGCGGCAGGTGGCGCGGGTTTTCGGACTCTCCCTGGACGACATCGGGAGGACGGTACGGTGACCCTGATACTCAATGCCGTTGCCGCCTTCCTGTTGCTGACCCTGCTGATAGCCCTGATCCGCATCTGGCGGGGGCCGGCCCCGGCCGACCGGATGCTGGCATCACAACTGTTCGGCACAACCGGTGTGGCTCTGTTACTGGTGCTGTCCTACGCCCAATCCATGCCCGCACTGATGGATGTGGCGCTGACACTGGCGGTGTTGTCGGTACTCGCGATCGTGGCGTTTGTGACCCGGGTGGTGCGCATCGAACAGCCCTTGGATGATGACGGAGGCCGCCATGATTGATTCAGCCATGTTTGCGGTTCAGGTGGTGTTGTTGGTTCTCGGTTGTCTGTTTTTTGCCGTGGGCACCCTCGGTCTGTTCCGATTCTCCGACACCCTGACTCGTATCCATGCTCTGACCAAGGTGGACAACCTCGGGTTGGGCTTTATTGTGCTGGCGCTTTTGCCACTGGCACCGTCGTTGGCGGGTGGCCTGAAAATGGTGCTGATCTGGGCGGCAGCTCTTGCTGCCAGCGCAACGTCTGCTCATCTGATTGCCCGCGCAGTGCATGTGCGCCCGGAGCATTCCGCGGTTGAGGAGTCAGCCGATGATTGAGTGGCTGGTGGATTCCATCTTGGTGCTGGCGTTGTTGACGACCGCGGTCGGGGTTTTGTGGTCCCGCAACCTGTTCCGGGCGGTGGTCATGTTTATCGCCTTTGGCTTGCTGATGGCTCTGGCCTGGGTTCGCCTTCAGGCCCCGGACATTGCACTGGCAGAAGCCGCCATCGGTGCCGGCCTGGCAGGCGTGTTGCTGCTGGATGCGGCCAGGCATTTGGGGTACAACCGGCGTTGCGGTGGTGAAGACGATGACCAAGGCGGGGCGTCGGGATGAGGCGTTTTTTTGGCGTTACCATCCTCGCTGCCGTGTGCCTGGCCTTTGCTGGTACGCTGTTGATCACGGTCTGGCAGATTTCCGGTACCCGGGCGCCGGTCGACTTGCCCGGATTGCTGGCGGATAACCTTGAGGCCAGTGGAGTAGAGCATCCGATCACCGCTGTGTTGTTGAACTTTCGCAGTTACGACACGCTGCTTGAGATCGGCGTGTTGGTCATCGCCGGGATTGCGGGTATCTCCATGGCGAAAACGACGTCCCTGGAAGATCCTCTCCTGCGCACTTCAGATTCCTTGTTGTATGCCCTGCAGCGCTGGTTTGTGCCGCTGATGCTGGTACTTGCCGGCTACCTGTTGTGGGCGGGTTCCGACCGCCCCGGGGGAGCGTTCCAGGCCGGGGCCGTGTTGGCGGCGTCGGGCGTGATGATGCGTCTTGGCGGGATCCCGATGGAGTTTCTGCGCCCCGGCGTGTTGTTGCGTTTGGGGCTGGCGCTGGGCTTTTCCGTATTTCTGCTGGTGGCAGTGGCCAGTGCCCTGGCCGGCGATGCCTTCCTCGCGTACCCGGAAGCCTTTAACAAACCTCTGATCCTGGTCATCGAAACCGTGCTTACGTTCTCCATTGCGATGGTATTGCTGGCTCTGTTTGTGTCGGCACCGGTTAACGGCGCTGAAGAACCGGAAGAAGGGGAGCGCGGATGACCTCGGCCCTGTTGTATGCATTCGCTGGCGTTGCCTTATGTGGTATTGGCCTGTTCGGGTTTCTGCGCCTGCAGCACCTGCTGCGCAAGTTGATGGCGTTCAACCTGATCGGTTCCGGCGTATTTCTGATCATGGTTGGTCTGGCTCAGCGCAACGGTGAGCCAGATCCTGTGCCCCAGGCTCTGGTGCTCACCGGCATTGTGGTGGCTATTGCAGCAACAGCACTGGCGGTGGTGTTAATCCGCCGGTACTACCATTTGTCAGGCCAGACCACGCTGGCCGAGCCTGCCGCGAAGAGCACCCGGCCCAATGCTCGGGCTGTGAACCGGGAGGGCACAGCCGAATGACACTGTGGTTAATGGCGGGATTGCTGTTCACACCCCTGGCCTGGGCAGTGCTGACCCTGTTGCTGGATTTCAGCAAAGGCCGGGTGGTGACCTGGCTTGGTATCCTGGTGCAGGTGTTGGTGTCTCTGGGCTTGTGGGCCGCCGTGGCCAGCGAGGGCGGTTTTCTTTACCTGCTCGGTGGTTGGCAGGCGCCACTGGGCATTGAGCTGCGTGTGGATGGCCTGGCGGTAACCTTCGTGTTGCTGACGTCTCTGGTAGCGGCCGCTTGCGGCTGGCACGCCAGCATCTACCTGGCCCCCGGCAAGCCGTGGCACCGGTATTTCTGGCCGCTGTTCTGGTTTCTTTGGGCCGGGCTGAACGCGGTCTGGCTGGGCGGCGATCTGTTCAATCTGTATGTGGGGCTGGAGCTGATCAGCCTTGCCGCCGTGGGACTGGTGGCGTTGGGCGGCCGGGCGGATGCACTCAGGGCTGCCATTCGCTACCTGATGGCGGCTTTGCTGGGTTCCCTGGCGTACCTGCTTGGTGTGGCCCTGATTTACGGCCAGTTTGGCACCCTGTCGCTGGCAGGCGTGACCGAGCTGATGAATAGCGGTGATGTTCAGTCGGGCCTGACCTTTCCGCTGATCCTGATGCTGCTGGGCCTGGCCCTGAAAACCGCGTTGTTCCCGATGCACGGTTGGTTGCCGCCGGCCCATGGCATCGCCAAGTCGCCGGTCAGTGCGCTGTTGTCTGCGTTAGTGGTCAAAGCCTCGTTCTACATTGCAGCCAGGCTTTGGCTGGACCTCGGCCGCGACCTGGGTGGCTACGCCCTGGCTCAGTTGATAGGCGTGCTGGGAAGTCTGGCGGTTATCTGGGGGAGTTGGCTGGCGTTCCGGCAGGCCAAACTGAAACAGGTGGTTGCCTATTCCTCCGTGGCGCAGATTGGCTATCTGTTTTTGCTGTTCCCGCTCACCTGGGGCGTCACCGACGCCATATCCCAACAGGCGCAACAGGGCATTACCCTGCAGGTGGTCAGCCATGCCCTGGCCAAGGCCGCGATGTTCCTGGCCGCAGGCAACCTGATCATGTCGGTAGGCAGTAACCGGGTGGATGCCCTGGCGGGGGTTAGCCGGTTCCTGCCATTCTCGCTGTTTTCCTTTGGCCTGGCTGGCGTGTCGTTGATGGGGCTACCGCCTACCGGAGGCTTTGCCGCCAAATGGTTGCTGCTCCAGGCCAGCCTGGCCAGTGGCCAATGGTGGTGGCTGGGGGTTCTGCTGGCGGGTGGTTTGCTTTCTGCCGCCTATGTCTTCCGGGTTTACCGGGCGTCGTTCATTGAAGCGACAGACACTGACCAGTTCTATCACCCGTCCAGGAGCCTGGAGGTGATACCGATGATTCTGGCGTTGATGTCGCTTGGCCTTGGCCTGGTGGCGGAGCCGGTGTTGTCGGTGATGTCACTGCCGTTTGAGGGGGCCGGCCCATGAACCTGAGCGTGTTAATGCCGGTCTTTGCGCTGATGACCTCGTTGCTGGCGTCGGTGGTTCTGTTCGCGTTGCCGGAGAAAGGGCACCGCCTGAGAACCATCATTAACCTGGCCGCCGCTATTCTGAAGATTGCCCTGGTGGGCGTGATGATCTGGGGTGTGGCCCAGGGGCGCGAGTACGAGGCCGCGTTCACCATGGTGCCCGGTGTGGAATTCGTGCTGAGGGCCGATGCGCTGTCGCTGTTGTTTGCCGGGTTGTCTGCCGTACTGTGGTTACTGACCACCATCTATGCCGTTGGCTATCTCGAGGACTCCCCGAACCGGAGCCGGTTCTTCGGTTTTTTCAGCCTGTGTGTGGCCAGCACCATGGGTATTGCCCTTGCGGGCAACCTGTTCACCTTCTTTCTGTTCTACGAAATGCTCACCCTTTCCACCTATCCGCTGGTGGTGCATCGTGGCACCCCCAAAGCATTGCGGGCCGGGCGGAACTACATCATCTACACGCTGACCGGTGGCGCGGTGTTGCTGTTTGCCATTGCCTGGCTGCATGGTCTGGTAGGGGATCTCAGGTTCCGGGAAGGGGGCTACTTCTCAGACATTGCCCCACCAATGCAGGGGCCTCTGACGATCATTTTCGTGCTGATGATCGTCGGGCTGGGGGTAAAGGCGGCCCTGGTACCATTCCACGGCTGGCTGCCCCAGGCCATGGTAGCCCCGGCACCGGTCAGTGCCCTGCTGCATGCCGTGGCGGTGGTGAAGGCTGGTGCCTTTGGCATTATTCGTGTGGTCTTTGAGATCTACGGGTTGGAAGCGGCGAAAGACATGGGGCTGCTGGCCGGGCTTTCGGTCGTGGCCGCCTTCACCATTATCTATGGCTCCACGCGTGCCCTGTACCAGGTTGACCTGAAACGTCGGCTGGCGTTTTCAACGGTCAGCCAGGTGTCCTATATCGTGCTGGGGTTGTGCCTGTTCGGGCCGGTGGGGGTGGTCGGTGGCCTGGTGCATCTGGTGCATCAGGGCATCATGAAGATCACCCTGTTTTTCTGTGCTGGTAATTATGCTGAAACCCTCGGAGTGCACCGCATCGATGAACTGGACGGCGCAGGCAAACGCATGCCGGGCACTTCGGTGGCGTTTACCCTGGGCGCCTTTGGCATGATTGGTGCCCCACCGTTGGCGGGGTTTATTACCAAATGGACCATGGGCAGCGGTGCACTCGCGGTCGGTATGGACTGGGTAGTAGCGGTGCTGGTGATCAGCAGCCTGCTTAATGCTGCCTACTTCCTCCCGATACTACACCGGCTCTGGTTTGCCGAGCAGAGCGAGCCGTGGCCCCACGAGCGCCGTTGGGGACGCCTTGAAACCAGCGCCTGGCTGCTATGGCCGCCGCTTATCACGGCCGTTTTGATGGTGGTAGCAGGGCTGATTGCTAACTTGCCGTTCAGCCCCTTGAGTTGGGCAGAACTGATCGTGGTGCGTGAGGTGACGCTGTGATGTTTGCGTCAAACCTCTTGCTGTTGTTGGCGATTATCCTGCCGCTGGCCTCGTTGCTACTGGCGCTGCGCCCCGATTGGCAGCAGGCTTATCGCTACTGTTTGCCAGTGTTGCCCTTGCCCGCCTTGTTGGCAGGCCTGACATTGGGGCCAGACGCGTCCCTTGAACTGCCGGGGCTGCTGTTCGGCGGCCTGTGGGGGCTGGATGAGCTGCGCCAGGTATTTCTGGTTCTGACGGCAATGCTTTGGCTGGCGGCCGGTGTCTTCGCTGTCGGCTATCTGAAGGTGCATTACCTGCGGCGTTTCTGTGTGTTCTGGGCGCTGACCCTGGCCGGGAATCTGGGGCTGGTGATGGCTCAGGATATTGCCAGCTTCTATAGCTTCTTCGCCTTGATGACCTTTGCCGGTTATGGCCTGGTGGTGCACGAGGGAACGGGAGAGGCCAACCACGCGGGGCGCGTCTACCTGGCCATGGCGGTTGTGGGTGAAATGGCAATTCTGTCGGGCCTGCTGATGGCCGCCCAGCAGGCAGGTAGTGGCTTGTTGGCCGATCTGCCTGCCGCTGTGGCGGAGGCCGACCGGCGTTGGTTGATCATGTTCCTGTTGTTGGCGGGGTTCGGGGTTAAGGCGGGCTTGCCATTGCTGCATTTCTGGTTGCCCTTGGCCCATCCGGTAGCGCCGACGCCAGCCAGTGCGGTGCTCAGTGGCGCCATGATCAAAGCCGGCCTGTTGGGTTGGCTGGTCACTTTGCCGTTTGGTGAGGTGGCGTTGCCGGGCTGGGGTAATGCGCTGGTGATCCTGGGCGCCGTCGGTTCTCTGGGTGGTGCTGTGCTGGGTGTTCGCCAGCGGCGCCCAAAAACCGTGTTGGCCTATTCCAGCATTAGCCAGATGGGTCTGATGACACTGATGGTGGGCGCGGCGCTGACCAATGCGGAGTATGCGGGCCCGCTGTTTGCGGTGATGGCGCTGTACGTGCTGCATCATGGCTTGGCCAAGGGCAGCCTGTTCCTGTCGACCGCCATGGCACTGCCGTCCAGCCGCAGTGGACAGTGGCTGGTGTGGTTGCTGATAGCACTGCCGGGATTGTCTCTGGCCGGCTTGCCGTTCACCAGTGGTGCGGCTAGCAAGCTGGCCATGAAGGAACTGCTCAAGCCGGATAGCCTCGAGTTTGCGATGGCACCTTACCTGCTAATGCTGATGAGTGCGGGTGCCGTGGCCACTATGGTACTGGTGTGGCGTTTTCTCTGGGTGCAGCGGGCTCACGCCAGGGTGGGCGGTAACCCGGCGTTTATGTGGCTTGGCTGGGCAATGGCAACCGCCGCCAGTCTGGTGTTGTTCTGGTGGTTGCCCTGGCACCCGGCAGTGCCTGAGAAAGCCTGGCTGGTTGCCATGGTCCGGGAAGCCTGGAGCCTGTTCTGGCCCATTCTGTTGGCCACGGTCATAGCAGCGGTGGCCTGGCGTTCAGTCAAACAGCGATAGCTGGTTGTCAGGCGGTTGCTTGCTGACGGCTTTCGGCCGTGTTTGGTGTGGCCCCTTGCGGCTGCCGTGGCGGTGCAGCACCCGGTCGGTTTCTTCCCGACTGACGTGCTGCTTGCGAAAGTCCCCCACCGCTTTACGCGCCGCCCTGGCGGCCTGTTCATGGTCACACACCGGGGCAATGTAGGTGTTGCCGCCGAATTTCGCTTTCTGGGCGGGCGTCATTAACCAGGGTGTATGGATCATTTCCGCGGGAACTCCTGCCAGTTCCGGAATCCAGCGGCGAATAAATTCGCCGTTCGGGTCCAGCTTCTGGCTTTGCAGAGCCGGGTTATAGATGCGCAGGGCGTTGATGCCGGTCAGGCCGGATTGCATCTGGGTCTGGGAATAGTGAATGCCCGGCTCGAAATCGGTGAACAACCGGGCCAGGTGTAAGGCCGGATCACGCCAGTGCAGCCAGAGTTGATAACTGGCTATGGCCATCAGCATCGCCCGCATCCGGAAGTTAATCCAGCCGGTGTGTTGAAGGGAGCGCATGCAGGCATCCACCAGCGGCCAACCTGTCTGCCCTTGCTGCCAGCGCTGCAACCGCTCTGAATCGTTTGGCCCGCTTTTCATGCCCTCCAGTTCCCGGTGCATGGCGCGGAATTCCAGCTCCGGTTCGTCTTCGAGTTTCTGGATAAAGTGGCAATGCCAGTGCAACCGGGAGCGAAAGCTGGTCAGGCTTTTCTGTTTCCGGGGCAGGGTATTACTGTGATTGCCGGCAGCCTTGGCCTGTTGGTAAATTTCCCGGAGGCTGACCGTGCCATAGGCGATATGAGGGCTCAGCCGGGAGCAGGCGCGCACGGCGGTATTGGGGCTGGAAATGTTGTACTGGTAACCCACGCAGCGGCGTTCCAGAAACGACGTCAGTAACGTCTCGCCGCGAATGCTGCCACCGGTTTGCCGATCCGGGCACCGGTCTGCTGCGGTGGCGCCGGGTTCGATACCGCGCCAGGCTACACTTTGGATGGCGCCGGCAAGGGGCACGGAGCCAGGTGCCTCAAGTACGGGCTGCCTCATCAGTTCTGTCCAGGCTTTATCCCATATGTCCCGGTCTTTGAGCCGGCGTACCACCCCGAACTGGTTCCACTCCCTGAACTCTATCTGATGTTCAGAACACCATTCGATAACCGACTTGTCGCGCTCGAAGGTCCATTGCCCGCCGGTTTCCTGATGGCAAAATACACGCTCAATGGCATGGCTTGCCTTGAGCTCGCTCAGGGCTTCGATGACGGACCCTCGCAACACTACCAGTTGGTTGCCCGCTTTGCGCAGCTGCTTATTCAGGTCATCCAGGGAATCCTGGATAAAGCACCATTGCCGCCCGCTGGTATCCGGTTGCTGCCAGTAGTCGTCTTCAATCACATACAGCGCAATAACCGGTTCCCCCAGATTGGCGGCCGCCACCAGCGGGGCGTGATCGCGGGTGCGCAAATCCCTCTTGAACCAGACCACGGTGGTCATGGTTGCGGGCTCCGGTTGCGGCGGCACCGTTCGCTGCAATAGCGAACCTGGTCCCAGTCTTTTGCCCATTTCTTGCGCCAGTTGAAAGGGCGCTGGCACACCGGGCAGGTTTTCTCGGGCAAGTGTGGTTTTTTGTGCATTCGCGATTTTTGGTTTTAACTGTATGAATGTGGGCAGATATACGTGACTGAAACGGCAAAGGTTTTGTTATGACCACACTGAACGAAGGCATTCAACCCCCCTCGGTTCTGATCTTTGACTGGCACGGCACTTTGGTGGACACCCACGATGCCATGTTCAGCGCCATGGAGGATATGTTGCCTCAGCTGGAAGATCTGGGACTGGTGGAAAAGTTGCTGCCGGAGGAGCAATGCCGCACACAGGATGATGCCCGGCTAGTGCGTTACATCCGTATCTTCCGGCGCCTGCATCCGAGGATTCTGGCGGAGCGGCGGGTGTCCAGAACCGATATCTTCAATGCCATCTTCGGTGATAACAAAGCCGCCAAACTGGTTGCCCACGAAGCCTATAACAACGCTTACCGGAAATATTTTGGCCAGGTGAAACCATTTCAGCCGGGTGCCTATGAGTATCTGTGTGCGCTGAAAGCCATGGGCATCAAGCTGGCAGTATCGACCAACCGCAATCGGGAGTTTCTGGACAAGGAACTTCAAACGGTGGATGAGGGCCGATGGCATCATCTGTTCGATGCAACGGTATGCGCTGATGATGTGACCGAATACAAGCCCGACCCGCAGGTGATTCTCAAAACCCTGGATATGTTGGGGCTGCCGGCCGATGCCCGGGCCTGGTATGTGGGCGATAGCTATGTCGATATGCTCACCTCTCACAGTGCCGGGGTGTCCGGCGTGTTCTACAACGGCGCCTGCTGGGAGCCAGACCGGATTTCGAGCTGGTTCACCTCCCGGGATGCACCGGCGGCAGTGCTGGACAGTTTTGAAGACCTGATGGATTTGCTGGCGTTGCTGGAGCGGGAAAAGCCTGAGGCGTTTGCAGCCAGCCCTGCGGAAGTCCGCCCGAAACCCTTCCCACCACCCGAACAGCCGGAGCCGCGTATTGAGCCGGATTGGCACCCGGCGGTGGTGAAGTTGATCCGCCCGGCGGTGGTATTGTTTGACTGGCATGCCACCCTGGTGGACACCCTGGACGCCATGTACCACGCGGTAGACGATATGTTGCCGGATTTCCACAGGCTGGGGCTGATGAACCGGATGGTGGCGCCGGAAGACAGCAAAACCCCGGAAGATGCTCGGCTGGTGGCCTATGTACGGGAGTTCGCCAAGCTTCACCCCAAGGTAAAGGCAGACCGGAAAATTTCCCGCACCGATATTTTCGAGATGCTGTTTGGGGAGGATCAGCAAGCCAAGCAGGTTGCCCATAAGGCGTTTAACCATCACTACCGAAATCACTACGGCACGGTGAAGGCCTTCGAGCCGAAAGTCCGGGAAGTATTGGAGGGGTTGCGACGACTGGGCATGCAGGTGGGCGTGATCACCAACCGGGATAGGGAGTTCTTTGAACACGAGCTGGCTGCCGTGGAAGACACCGGTTGGACCCATCTGTTCGACGTGGATGTTTGCGGCGATGATACCCCGCTCAGAAAACCGCACCCGGACCAGCTGCTGCTGGCGGTGCAGAAACTGGATTACCCGCCGGACCCAAGTGTGTGGTACGTGGGAGATTCTACTACCGATGTGATTGCCGCGAAGCGGGCGGGCATGACGTCGGTGTTCTTCAACGGTGCCCAGTGGGACTTGCCCTGGCTGAACCGGATTTTCCCGGGTACTCACAAACACCCGGACAAACCGGACGTGGTGGTGAATGATTTTTCCGAGTTCTGGGCTCTGGTACTGGCCTGTGAGCTGGGGCCGGCCTGAGGGTGCTACTCGGCTACCGGTAGCTCCATGGCAACGTGTTCAGAACGAGCCCGCGCCAGCCGTTCGTAGTTGTGCAGCGCTTTTTCGATGGCCAGCCCCATGGCCAGAATACCTTCCAGGCCGTTATTCGGCTCTTTCAGGGGGATGGGCACACTGACGATAATCTGGAACTGGCGGGTAGACGCATCGTAGCGAATGGGTGATATCCATAAATCGGATTTGCGCTCCATACCACGTTCGGTTTCAACGGCAATCTCCTGGAACTTTGGCTCGTCGCCCTGCCAGTAATCGGATGACAGCTGACTCATGGCAACCAATGCGCCCTTGTTATCGGTCAGCAGAAGTTCCGTTACCAATCCGCCTTGCTCGTCTTGCCACCGCTTCAGGGCCTGAGATGCCGGTAGCCCGAGTATCTCAGAGGCCAACGGTGTCGGTTGCTCAGGGGCGAGAGCCTGCCAGAGGGTGTCCTGGGTGAGAATCTCTGTGAAGCTGTCGTAGACTGGCCCCTGATGAATTGTCTGGGCCAGATTCAGCCGTTGCTCCAGGTCTTTTATGAGTCCCCGGGCTTGCCCTGCTACATGCTGATACTCATCTGCAGACAGTAGCATGTGCTGCTCCATACACTCCGGCAATTGACGGTTGAATCGGGTCAGGACCCCCGGATGTTCGCTGACAAATCGTCGGTTGAGATAGAGGTGCAGCGGGGCGTAACGCAGGAATTCCCGGTTTAGCGTTTGGTCAAGCGCCGGCGAATCTTCGCGCAGTGTCTCCATCACCTGTTGATCCATCAGTGCAAGATCAATTCGTTGGCGTTTCAGCAAAGCCGGTAATTGTTCGGTTGAACTGACGGTCAAAAACGGCTGAAAGCCGTTCTGGATGAGCCAGACTTCTTCGTTGCTGCCACCGACAACACCGATTTTTGCGGTTGTCGGGTCAGGGCGTTGGCCAAGGTAGAACCAGTACCATTTCTCCAGTGCCACCGGATGACTGATCTCCGCAGCCTCATCCAGATCGGGTGATGGGTCTACGGCAAAGTAGCCATCCACGATTTGACGCTGCAGGGCGAAGCGGGCGCGGTTCTGGGGCATCAGGCGAATGTTCACCTGCGCCCCCGCATGTTCCATGGCGCATCGAATGGTCTCGACGGTTTCCCCGGTCGCCTCCGGGCCGCCTGGCATCGGGTTGGACTGTTGGTAGGGTGGGGAATCAAATGTATATAAGCTGAATGTTTCATGGTCTGCAGCAACGGTCCACGAAATTAAGGTGAACAGTAATCCTGCTGCTACGGGCCTGATAGACATGCCGGGCTCCAGCGTCCTAATTGCTGACAATTTGACGATGGGTATAGCATAGCAGTCAACCGGGTTATTTTCTCTTAGCTGTTTTTCTCAGGTAGGTTACAGCTCCTCCAGATTGGCCAGCAGCCACTCCCCGCGACTGAGAATAGCACGGCGCCGCTCATCTGGCTGTTTATCCCAGTTCCGATACATCATGGTCATGCGCGGATTGTTGGCAAAGTCATCCCGGTGGCGGTCGATAAAATGCCAGTACAGGGCGTTGAACGGGCAGGCTTTCTCCCCAGTGGCATCCTGTACCCGGTAGTGGCAGTTCTGGCAGTGGTCTGACATCCGCTGGATGTATTTGCCGCTGGCTGCGTAGGGTTTGGAGCCCAGATAGCCGCCATCGGCGTGCATCACCATGCCCAGGGTATTGGGCAGTTCCACCCAGTCGAAGGCATCGATGTAGACCGCCAGGTACCAGTCACAGATCTCCTCCGGATGTATGCCGGCCAGCAGGGCGAAGTTGCCGGTCACCATCAGGCGCTGGATGTGGTGGGCGTAGGCATTGCGGGCGGTGGCATCGATGGCCTTGTGCATACAGCGCATTTTGGTTTCGCCGGTCCAGTAGAACCAGGGCAGGCCGCGCTGGTTGTTCAGCCGGTTCTCTTTGGCGTAGCCCGGCATCAGCAGCCAGTAAATACCGCGAACAAACTCCCGCCAGCCGACGATCTGGCGGATAAACCCTTCCACCGCGTTCAGCGGTGCCTGCCCGGCATACCAGGCTTGTGCCACCGCCTGGCAAACGTCGGTCGGGTCCAGCAGCCCGGTGTTGAGATAGGGCGACAGGATGGAGTGGAACAACCAGTCTTCGTGGTCGGATAGCGCATCCTGATAGTCACCAAAGCAGGGCAGGGCGAAGTCGATAAAGTGTTCCAGCGCTGCCTGGGCCTGATCGGCGGTGACAGCAAAGTGGAAGTCTTCCGTGGTGCCGAAGTGGTCGGGGAAGTGTTCCTCCACCAGTTGGACCACTTCACGGGTTATTGAATCGGGCTCTATGCGAAACGGCACCGGGGCTGGCGGTTTGCCGGACCATTTCTTGCGGTTGTCGGAATCGAAATTCCATTGGCCGCCTTCCGGTTTGCCCTCAGGCGTCATCAGCAGCCCGGTTTTCTTGCGCATTTCCCGGTAGAAGAATTCCATGCGCAGTTGTTTGCGGCCTTTGGCCCAGTCGGCGAATTCCTTTTTGTGACAAACAAAACGGGTGTCTGGGCGTATTTCCACTGGAATGCCCAGACGTTCATGCCACTGGCTGATCAGCGAATGCAGCCGCCATTCACCGCACTCGGTGGTGATCACTTTGTCCGGTTTATGCTTGGCAGCGAGCCTGGTGATCACGGTTTCCAGGGATTGCTCCGGGTTATCCGGATGGTAACGCTGGTAATGCACCTGCCAGCCTTGTTGTTCCAGATCCCGGGCGAAGTGGCGCATGGCGCTGAAGATAAACACCAGTTTCTTCTTGTGGTGATTGGTGTAGCTGGCCTCGTCGTGGACTTCCGCCATCACCACCAGATCGTTGTCTTTATCTGCGTGCTGCAGTGCAGAAAGCTGCGGACTCAGCTGGTCGCCGAGAATCAGAATCAGGTTGGCCATCGAGTCAGCTCCGGTTGCGGTGTTATCCCAAAGGGGTAGGCTGAATACGCCATGGGCGCAAAGGTGGTTCAGTGGCTATGCTGATAGACTCCAGATGATACGCATCAACTGATGCTCGGGGCCGATAGGGCATAATGGATGCTTTCCGGCTTGCCGATCTTTTCTGACGACAGAGTTTTAACTATGGCTTCCAACAACGCTGCAGAAAACAACCTGCCCGCCTTCATCTGGGATGAGGCACTGATTCGCCGCTATGACCTCAGTGGTCCCCGCTATACGTCTTACCCCACGGCGGTCGAGTTCACCCAGAAGTACGGCATAGAAGACATGGTGAAAGCGGCCGGCCGTAGCAAGGCGTCTGGTGGCCCTATCTCTTTGTACACGCACCTGCCGTTCTGCGCGCACCTTTGCTACTACTGTGCCTGCAACAAGGTGATCACCAAAAAGCGTGACAAGGCCATGCCTTACGCGGAGCGTGTGCTGAAAGAAGCCGCCATCCAGTCAAAACTGTTCGGGGCTGATCGCCCGGTGCAACAGTTGCACTGGGGCGGCGGCACGCCGACGTTCCTGCCCAGGGATGTGATGCAGCACCTGATGGCCGGTTACGCTGAACTGTTTAACCTGCAGTCTGGCGATGAGCGGGATTATAGTGTCGAGATTGACCCCCGGGAAGTGGACCAGGATACCCTGTCGACCCTGTGGGAGCTGGGTTTTAATCGCATCAGCCTTGGCGTTCAGGATGTAAACCCGGAAGTGCAAAAGGCAGTAAACCGTATTCAGCCCAGAGACATGACCGAGGCGGTATTGAACGAAGCCCGTCGCATTGGTTTCCGCTCCATTAACCTGGACCTGATCTACGGCCTGCCGTACCAGACCCCGGAAAGCTTTGCACAAACCCTGGAATCAGTGATCGACATGTCCCCGGACAGGCTCTCCGTGTTCAGCTACGCGCACCTGCCGGATCGGTTCTACCCGCAAACCCGGATACAGGCCGATACCCTGCCAAGCCCGCAGCAGAAGCTGACCATTCTGCACAACACCATCAACCGCCTGCTGGGAGCCGGTTACGAATACATCGGCATGGACCACTTCGCCAAGCCGGACGACAGCCTCGCCGTGGCCCAGCGCGAAGGCCGGCTGCACCGGAATTTTCAGGGCTACACCACCCATTCCGATTGCGACCTGGTATCGCTGGGTGTGTCTGCCATCGGCCAGACCGACGACGCCTACTTCCAGAACAACCATGACTTGCCGTCCTGGGAAGCCTCCATTGATGCCGGGCAACTGGCGATCGTTCGTGGCGTTGGTTTGAGCCGGGATGACCGGATTCGCCGGTGGGTGATCGGGCAATTGATCTGCCAGTTCCGCCTGGATCGCAAACTGTTTGCAGATAAATGGAGCGAAGACTTTGATCGGTACTTCGCGGATGAACTGAATCGCCTGAAGCCGATGATCCAGGACGAACTGATTGGTGATGATGGTGGCGTGCTGCAGGTGCAGCCGGCAGGCCGCTTGCTTATCCGGGCGATTTGCCAGATCCTTGACCTTTACCGCAAAGAAGGCGCCAGCCAGCGGTTCTCCCGGATTATCTGACCGGGTTTGCTGTAAACAGAACCAACAAGGGCTGCCAAATGGCAGCCCTTGTTGGTTTGACTCGATGAACTAGCTAGCCACTTAGCGTTAGTGGCTGAGATTGCTTATGGTGTTTAACCACCAGTCATATTCATAAACCGAAGAATCTGAACCTCACCATTGCTGGAAAAGTGATGCCGCTCCGGCTTCAGATCCATCGCACTAATGATCGCCTGCTGAAGCTTGTCATCCGTCACCGGATTACCCCTCAGAACCCGGCGCAAATCCACCGAATGCTCATTGCCAAGACACAGCAAAAGCCGCCCCTCAACCGTCACCCGAACCCGGTTGCAGGTCGAACAGAAATTGTGAGAATGGGGAGAAATGAAACCAACCTGAATGTCACTGTCAGTCATCCGATAATACCGCGCTGGACCACCGGAATCCTGGGTTGCCGGAATCAGCTCATGGCGCTGGCGGATAATGTCCCGCACTTCCTCACTGGTACACAAAGCAAGACCGCGGTCATGCTCCGAAATCTCGCCCAGCGGCATCTCCTCGATAAAACTGATATCCACCTGCTTCCTGCGGGCAAACTCAATCAGCTCCGGAATCTCTTCATCATTGCGGCCTTTCATCACTACCGTGTTCAGCTTGATGCCACGGAAACCGGCGTCCCGGGCGGCATCAATGCCGTCTAACACCTGCTGCAGATTGCCAGTACGGGTGATGGAATGGAACTTTTCTGAATCCAGTGAATCCAGGCTGATATTGAGACGGTGCAGGCCTGCCTGACGCAGTTTTTCCGCCATGGTCGGCAGCTGGCTGCCATTGGTGGTCATGGCAAAATCTCGTAAACCGTAGGTGCCTACTTCCCGAACCAGCTCGAGGATGTCCTTGCGGACCAGGGGTTCGCCACCGGTCAGGCGGATTTTTTCCGTACCCAGGGCAACAAAGTTTCGAGCCAGCCTGGCGATCTCCTCCAGCGTCAGAACCTGCTGGCGGGGCAGAAAGGTCATGTCCTCCGCCATGCAGTACACACAGCGGAAGTCGCAGCGGTCAGTTACCGACAGGCGCACGTAATTGACGATGCGGCCAAATCGATCGGTCAGCTTGGCTTGCGGCATGGGCAGGTTTCCCTGTCTGGAGTCATATTTATAAAGGATAGTCAAAGTATCACAGATATCCCAACCCAATCCGATACCTCTCGGGGGGTAATCCTTCGTTCGAATCCCAGATAAAGAACAGGCGTACCCTGTTTACGGGTGATTTTTTGTTTGATTTTCGATCGCAGACGATGCGCCTTTTAATATTCATTAGTTATGTTTTTTATTGGGGCAGTCATGGAACGCTTTGAAAAATGGCTGGTCACATCAACCAGGTCCGTTCTCAGCAAGTTGGGCAGACCCGTACACTGATTCACGGTAGAATAGATGCAGTTATAAATCGTTCCGAGACCCTTGCCATGAAAGCACTCCCCGGTAAAACCGGTTTCCGGATACTTGCGTATATGTCTGTAGCGATTGGTGCCGCGGGGGTTGTTCTTCCGCTGTTGCCGACCACGCCGTTTGTCATACTGGCGGCGTACTTTGCCAGTAAAGGGTCTCCGGAGTTTGCCCGGTGGCTGGAAGAACACCCGACTTTCGGCCCGGCAATTGCCCAGTGGCAAGAGCGCAGGGCCATTCCGGTTAAGGCGAAGATTCTCGCCTGCGCCATGATGGTGTTGAGCTGGAGCATGTTGGTCTGGCTGGGTTCAACGGTATTTGTATTGATGGTTTCGGGGCTGTTCCTGCTGAGCGTTGCAGGTTATCTGCTCACGAGGCCATCCTGTTAAAGTTTTCCGTCATATTTATGGAGTTATGAATGCACATCACCCGCTATACAGATTATTCCTTGAGAGTTCTGATTTATCTGGCTGAACAGGGTGATCGTCTGGCCACCATTCAGGAAATTGCAGACAGCTACGAAATTTCCAAGAATCACCTGATGAAAGTGGTTCATCAGCTCAACAAGAAAGGCTACATCGAGACCATTCGGGGCAAGAAAGGTGGTATGCGCCTGCACATGGCGCCCAATGAGATCAACATCGGTGTTCTTGTCAGGGAAACGGAGCAGGACCTCAGCATTGTTGAATGCTTTTCATCAAAGAACGCCTGCAAGATCACCCCGGTGTGCGGCCTGAAGGCCATGTTTGCCGAAGCCTTGAAGGCATTCCTTGAAACACTCGACAAATACACTCTGGCCGATGTCATCCAGGATAAACACCGGCCACAGCTGGTACGCTTGCTTCAGATCGCCTGAAGCTCGCGCTTTCCTTCCAATCGGGTTCTTACCACGTCCGGCAGCGAGAATTTGCCGATACGTTTAAGGACGGTGCCATACTGCTTGGCAAAGCTCCCGGTGTTGTACGGAATGTCGTATTTCTCGCACACTGCCTGAACCTTCTCGGAAATCTCCGGGTAGCGGTGCGCCGGCAGGTCGGGGAACACGTGGTGTTCAATCTGGTAACTCAGGTGTCCACTCAACACGTGCAGCCACTTACCGCCGGTGAAGTTGGATGAACCGGTGAGCTGGCGCAGATACCAGTGGCCTTTGCTTTCACCCTCGCATTCTTCCTCGGTAAAGGTCTCCGCATCTTGGGTGAAGTGCCCGCAGAAGATAACGGTGGATGCCCAGATGTTACGAATCAGGTTAGCACCCACGTTGCCTGCCAGAACGATAGGAGCGACAGGCAGGGTCAGTAGCGGGAAGAATACGTAATCCTTGAATCCCTGGCGGCCGCCCTTACGGGCAAATTCCTTCAGGAACGGCAGCTTGTCGCGCCAGCGCAACTCACCCCGGCGGATCTTCTCGCTCTCCAGTTCATGTACTCCGACGCCCCACTGGAACAGCACGGTCAGCAGGATGTAGTTGATGAACTGCAACAGGTGGCCCGGGTGCCATTTCACGTCATCACTCAGGCGCAGCACTGCATAGCCATAGTCCCGATCTTTGCCAATGATATTGGTGTAGGTGTGATGTTCGTAGTTGTGGGTCCGGCGCCAGGAATCGCTGGTGCAAACGGTGTCCCATTCATAGGTTTGAGAGTTAAGGGCCGGGTCATTCATCCAGTCGTATTGGCCATGCATGACGTTATGGCCGATTTCCATGTTCTCTATGATTTTTGCGATACCCAGCGTTGCGGTAGCGGCCACGAATACGGGTGGAATGAAACCAAAGGGCATCATCACCCGGCCGCCCACTTCCAGGGTACGGTGCAGGCGGATGATCTTGCGGATGTACTTGGCATCCCGCTCGCCCAGGTCTGCAATGACCTCGTCACGGATGGCGTCCAGATCTTTCTGCAGCTCGTTCAGTTGGTCTTCGTTAAGCTTTTTCATATCGATGACTCCCTGCGGCAATAATCGCCGCAATACAAAAGAATGGGGTTAGACGTCCAGGGCGACAGGCCCTTGGGGAACCGAAACACAAAGTTGAACAGGCTCTTCACCCGGGCCGGATACCTTGCCGGTAAGCCGATTAACCACGATGCCGCTGGTTTTGCGACAGCTGCACTGGTGGCAGATGCCCATGCGGCAGCCGTACTGGGGTTTCAGGCCTGCGGCTTCGGCAATCTCCAGCAGGTTGGCATCGCCTTCTGAGCCCACTTTCAGGTTGCTGTTGGAAAAGGTCACCTCACCACCCAGTTGATCGCTATCCAGAGATGCCTGTGCCGGGGGCGCAAAGAAGGTACTGTGCATCTGCTTCTCCTTCAGGCCGCGCTTGGCCAGAAGGTCCGTGGCCAGATCCATCAGGCCTTTGGGGCCGCAAAGGAATACTTCTCTGGCCTTGATGCCGGCGACGGTCTCCAGGTCGCTGTCCCGCAGATAACGCGGCTCGTCGCTCTCATTGGTTGCGATGATGGTCAGTGACAGCGCAGGCCAGCGTGCTGCCAGGGCCTGCAGTGCTTCCCGGGCGATCACGTCATTCTGGGTGCGCACGTAATAGAGCAGGGTAACGGGGGCCCGATAGTCCTCTGCGGCCATGGTCTGAAGCTGGCTCAGGATAGGGGTGATGCCGCTACCGCCGGCAATGAACAGCACGGGTTTCGCCGGCTCGGGAATCAGGAACTCCCCAAACGCCTCTGTAAGCCCAATCACGTCGCCCGGTTGCAGGGCGTCGTGCATCCAGTTGGTGACCAGCCCACCGGGCAGGCGCTTGATGGTCAGGGTGATCTGCCCCTCGGATTGCCACAACAACGGTGAGCTGGACAGGCTGAAGGTGCGGGTGCGGCGAACACCCTCTATATCGGTACAGATGTTCACATGCTGACCCGCCTGGAACCCTGCCCAGCGCTTTGCCGGCTTCAGAACGAAAGTTTTGGTGTCAGCTGTTTCGTTAATAATGTTCTCTACCCGTGCCGGTGTGTACTCTTGTACCCACATCGGATTGATGGCTTCGGCCAGGGGGTCGAAATAGCCGGCCGGGTTGTCCCGGTTCAGTAACTGCCGGCCAAGCCAGTGAAGTGCTTTGGTGTTTGAAAGTCGTGCCAGCATGATTGGTTCTCCATACTTGTTGGTGCTTGTTCCACTGCATGTGTACAAGTGTTCACTAATGTGTACGACTGTACACACAAGTTTGACTTTCAACAATTACCCGGCGTGATGGTTGGCTCGAAATGACAAGCCTGGTAGTTCTTTCTCCAGTCTAATGTGTACACTTGTGAACCTGGTATAGGCGGTACGGGCAGAGGAATGGCAGACAAACAAAGGCGCAAGCCTGGGGAAACCCGCGAAAAACTGATGAGCGCCGCGCTGGCACTGGTAGGTAAAGGGCGGCATTTTGCCAGCCTGGGCATTCGGGAAGTCACGCGGCAGGCCGGCGTGGTGCCTACGTCCTTCTACAGGCATTTCCGAAGCATGGACGACCTGGGTTTGCAGCTGGTGGATGAGCTGGGCCTGGTGTTGCGCCGCATGATGCGGGAAGCCCGGGCCAACGTGCTGCAGGCAGACAAGCTGATTGAAGAGTCCGTGGGTATTTTTGTCGCCCATGCCCAGGCCAACCGCAGTTTCTTCCTGTTCATGGCCCAGGGCCTGGCGGGGGAAAGCCGGGCAGTGCAGGAAGGGATTCGCAGTGAAATGCGCTTCTTCGCCAGTGAGCTGGCCAATGATCTTCGCCGGCTCAGGTTAATGGAACATCTTAGTGACGCAGATCTCGACGTAACCTGTGATCTGGTGGTTCGAACCGTGGCCTTCAGCCTGACCGATCTGCTCAGCATCTCGGAAGATGACGACTACCAGATAGGCCAGGTGCGTAAACGCACCACCCGTTTCCTGCAGATGGTGTTTGTCGGCGCTGCCAACTGGAACAGCGACAGCGCCTGAGCCTGGCTACAGCTAGGTCACTGATGCCACGCCAATGGCCACCAATGTCGCAATGACCGGAATGGCGACCGTCACCACAAAGATGTCCTTATAGGCTTCCTTGTGCTTGAGGCCCATGATGGTCAGCATGGCAATCACCGCGCCGCAATGAGGCAGTGAATCGATACCGCCGGAACCGAGGGTGGCAATTCGGTGCAGGGTCTCGGGCTCAATACCCATCGCAAGGTATTTCTCCGCGAAAGTCTGCATGAAGATCTGCAACCCTCCAGACCCGGAGCCTACAATCGCCGATACCACACTGACCGAGGCAAATGCAGATAGCAGCGGTGGCAGAGGCAGTTCCAGTACCCATTGTGCGAAGCTGTTGAAACCGGTGGTCTGAGTCACCACGCTGCCAAACCCGATCACTGCGGCGGTGTTGAGCAATGGCATGATGGCATCGTTAGCACCCACGCCAAGGCTTTCCATGGCTTTGCTGCGAAAGTCAGGGAAAAGCAACACACAGCTGCCTGCACCAATCATTAATGCAAAGCTTGGCCAGACGATCGGCTCGCTGCCGGCGAACGCAATAAAGGTGCCCAGAAACGGCGTTTCCCCATCGGCTATCCCGAGTGCAGTCAGCAGTCTTGGAAGAATGATGGTGCCCAGAACCAGAAGTAGCGGAATGATGCTACGCTGCCACTTGGGACCGTGCTGCAGCGCGGGCGCCATGTTCTCCATGTATTCGTCCTGGGCATTCACCTGGTAGCCCTCTCCGGCTGCGCGAGCCCGGGTCCACTGCCGCTCTAGGTACACCAGCCCCAAGACAAACATGACAGCGCCAGCGGTCAATCCGATCAGGGCGCCTGCAAACAGGTCAGTGCCGAGTGCTGAGGCACCGATAACATTGTGGATGGAGGGCGTGCCTGGGAGCGCGGTCATGGTAAATGTTCCAGAGCCCAATGCAGCGGCGCCACAGAACAGCCGCTTGGGTAGATTGGCCTCGCGCATTAGTGCGACACCGAGCGGATACATGGTGAAGATCACCACAAAGACCACCACACCGCCGTAAGTCAGTAGCGCGCATACCAGTATGGTGACCAGGATGGTACGTTTTGCCCCCAGGCTGCGGGTGATGGCATTGGCGATGGAGCCGGCAGCCCCGCTTGAAGCCATCATCTTGCCGAAGATGGCGCCGGTCAGGAACAGGATAAAAAACTTGCCCGCAAAGCTGAAGGCGCCTAGCGGACCAAAAGGAAAGTGTTCCAGCAGGGTCGGGGATAGGCCCAACCCGTTGGTCACCGCAACAATCAGGCTGGAGACCAGCGCTGCGACCAGAATGTTGATTTCGCGCAACGCCATCACAATCAGCAGAATCAGACCGGCCAGAAGGCCAAGGTTTGCAAGCATGTGAGCTCCTGTCAGTCCCGGAAACCTGGGTCAATTCGGTCCAACTTACGCAGCAATCCTGGCCAGGCCAGTTTGCCACCCAGGCCTTTAGTGACCTGTTCGGCTTGCTGTTTGATGGTATCGACAATGCCGGGTGGAATGGGCGTTAGTGGCTGGTTGCCTGAGAGCGCTTTGATCTGGATCTGACACGAAGTCTGCAGGATATACATGGCCAGGAACGCGTCGGCAATACTGGTGCCTGTGGTCAGCAGGCCATGGTTACGCAGGATCATGAAATTCGCATCACCCAGATCCCTTTGTAAACGCGCCTTCTCATCCTCCCTTAATGCCACACCTTCATAGTCGTGGTAGGACAGGCTGGCCAGCGCGAACAGACTTTGCTGGGAAAGTGGTAGCAGGCCATCCCATTGTGCGGATACCGCGATACCATCGGCGGTGTGCAGATGCATCACACAGGCTGCGTCTTCTCTCACCGAATGAATGGCGCTGTGGATGGTAAAGCCGGCGGGATTGATGTCGAAATCGTCAGGGTCAATTTTGTTGGCGTCCTGGTCAACACGTACCAGGCTGGATGCGGTAATTTCCTCGAACATCATCCCGTAGGGATTGATCAGGAAGTGGTGCTCGTCGCCGGGTATTCTTGCGGAGATGTGGGTAAAGACAAGGTCGTCCCAACCGTGGAGTGCCACAAGGCGATAGGCCGCTGCAAGGTCGACTCGCAGTTGCCACTCTTGTTCACTGACGTTGTTTTTCTTTGACGGAATGGAGAGCTGTTCTGACATGATGCATTTCTCTCTGTGGGTGTTGTTCTTGTGGTGTTCATCCTCGTTAGCCGTGAGTGTAGGGATAAGTGATCGGCCAAGACTGTCAAATTGTTTACAATTAACGTTATGACCAATATCAAGATGATCCTTGCTGATTGTCCCTTGTTTGCCGGTTTCCCTGCGCGAGCGTTCAACGACCTGGCCGAGATCGCCCGAGTTCGAACCTTCGATGCGGATGAGCCGATCTACGAAAAGGGATCCGCCACATCCACTCTGAATGTGATTGCTTCGGGTGTGGTCCGGATAAGTTCCGTCAATTCCGCAGGGCGGGAAGCCACTCTGATCATGTTCAACGCCGGAGTCTGGTTCGGCGATTCAGTTTTTTCTCCCGGCATGAAAAGGGTTTACGGCGCCACGGCTCATGAAGCGACAACCCTGGTGGAGCTGCCCGGCGATGCATTCCGGGGTGTGATGGCAAAGTACCCGGAGTGCTATCCGGTGGTTCTGGACATGGTGAGCCGCCGCTTATGGGCGGCGATGTCGATTATCGAGGACGATGCACTTCGGGGCGTTGCCGCAAGGATTGGCCGGAGGTTGCTGTTTCTGGCCCAGATTCAGGGCGATGGAGACGCTGGCACCGAGCCGGTGACTATCCGTATTACCCGGGAACACATAGCGAATATGATGGGCATGACCCGACAGGGCGTGCACCAGTGGATCAAGCATTTTGAGCAGCGGGGGCTGCTGAAACTGACCTACGGCCGTATCGAACTCACCGATCCGGCCGCCTTGCAGGATTACCTTCAGATTCTGGATTAGCGCCGGGGAGGGCTGCCCGGAGATCAGCTTTGGCTTCTGGTGCCCGCAGCTTTCGGCGCTTTTCTGCTTCTTTGGGGGTTTTCCTTTGTCGTTTTAGCGGGCGGAGGCAGGATCAGGCTCTCCAACTCATCCAGGGCTTCCCCGGTATACACCGCCAGTTTCTGCATGCTGGGCAGAGTGTCGCGGCAACCGGTGTAACCGAAGTTCAGTGAGCCGGCATAGCTCAGGCAGGTAATGTTCAGGGCTCCGCCGTGGGCAATCAGAGACACCGGGTACATGGCTTCCAGCTTTGCGCCCTCGTAGTAAAGCGTTCGCTCCGGCCCAGGTACGTTGGAAATCGTCACGTTGAATACCGGCCGCATGCGCCCGCCCAGTCCAGACATCAGCTGCAGGATATACGGAGACATCAGCAGCATGGTGTACTGGGTGAGTGCACTTTTTGGAAGTTTCTGCAGGTGCTCTTTGGCCCGTCGGGTAGATGTTTTGATCTGCTGAAGCCGGTTCAGCGGGTCGGCTTCATCAGTAGCGAGAGAGGCAATCATGAAGCTGATCTGGGTACCCGTACCCTGGTCATCTGCCGGGCGGATGTTAACCGGAATGCCGGCCGTCAGGGGTATGTCGGGTAACTGGCCCTGCTCCAGCAAAAACCGGCGCAATGCCGTTCCGCACAGATACAGTACGATATCGTTCAGCGAGCCACCGGACTGGTGCGCCAGAGCTTTCAGGCGATCCAGCTGATAGTGCTGGGTGGCGAAACGGCGCTGACCGGTTACCCGGTGATTCAGCAAAGAGACCGGGCCGGTGAAGGGCGCCGTCAGGCCGTCTTCCGGGTGCCGCACAGAGTGAACCAGGCGGTTGCCCGCCTGCCAGAGTCTTGGCGCCATATCGGCCTGCAGTTTCAGTGCGTCCATGGCTTGCGAGACGGCCGCCGGCACGCTGGCTTCTTTATCGGTTTTGCTGCCCCGGCGCCGCTCCGGGCGTACCGTCCAGGGCGGTGGCATGTTGGTACGTTCCGGGTCTGTAGTCAGCACCCGCTGCATCAGGCGCACACCACTGATGCCATCAATCATGGAGTGATGCATCTTGGTGTACAGGGCAAAGCGATTGTTTTCGAGCCCCTCGATGACATGGCATTCCCACAGCGGGCGGGAAAAATCCAGGGGGTTGGAGTGCAGGCGCGATACC
Source organism: Marinobacter sp. NSM (assembly GCF_052380025.1). Lineage (NCBI taxonomy): Bacteria > Pseudomonadati > Pseudomonadota > Gammaproteobacteria > Pseudomonadales > Marinobacteraceae > Marinobacter > Marinobacter sp. NSM. Next base: position 17,208 of record NZ_JBQTCK010000003.1, on the reverse strand, counting down.
AGAATACCAAGCTCCCGCTCGCCGCCCGGGCGGGGCAGGGCTGAGTGCCGCACGTGGTAGTCGAGATCGATGTCCTTGTCGATTTTCCAGGCTGGGGCCACCAGTCGCCCAAACAAGCCGGACCAGGCCAGCTTGTATCCCCAGGGGGCTGCGACATCTCCTGCTTCCTTCATGCGGGTCACCATGTCCCGCAGGAAAGTTTCCGGGGCTCCTTCCGGCAGTGAGAATATCTGCAGGTTACCCACGTGCATCGGGGTGTCTTCAGATTCTACCGCCAACCATGAGGCGTCCAGTGTTCCGAGACGTTTCATTCCTTGTGTATCTCCGTCACTTAGTCATTTTTTGATTGTTACATGCAAGTATACTGATTACCGCAGTAACACACGATCAAAACGCCCATTTAGTTCTGGCTTTTACGGGGTTTTGCAGTTACACAATGTAGTCATCCGGCGCTGCCGATCTGTCGGGTAGTGTGCTAATTTCTCTCTGCAAACAATGAATAACAAAGAATGACGGAGGTTTCGTGGAATCCAGCCCGCTGATCTCGGCAGGTTTGCCGGTGTCGCTCTTTATCATCATGATCGGTATCGGGATGACCCTGACCGCTCGGGACTTTCGCCAGGTGGCGGTTTACCCGCGTGGCATGGTGGTCGGCACCATCGCCCAGATTTTTCTGATGCCACTGGCTGCGTTTGCGCTGGCTTACCTGTTTGGGGTGTCGCCTGCCATCGCGGTAGGGCTAGTGATTATTGCAGCCTGCCCTGGCGGCACCACATCCAACCTGTTCGTTTTGCTGGCCAGGGGCAACATTGCCCTGTCTATTGTTCTGACCGTGGTAGCCAGCCTGGTCACCATCATAACCCTGCCGCTGTTTGCCAATATGGCCCTGCAGCATTTTATGGGCACGGCGGAGGACATCTCGCTACCAGTGGGCAAAACCATCGGCATGCTGGTGGGCATCGTGTTGTTCCCGGTGGCTCTTGGCATGATTTTGCGCACTCGCAAGCCTGAGCTGGCACGTAAAGCTGAGAGTGTGGTCAGCATTTTCGGGGGCGTGGTGCTGGCGGTTGTGATTGTGGCCCTGCTGTTTGGTGTTCGTGACCAGATTGGCGATTTGTTGAAGCAGGCGGGCCCTTCAACCATCATGCTCAATGTGGTGGGCATTGTTCTGGGCCTGCTTGCCGGGCGTGCGGCGGGCCTGACTCAGCGCGAATCACTGGCCGTGGCGGTTGAGTTGGGTGTCAAGAACGCGACCATTGGCCTGATGGTTACCCTGACGCTGCTGGAATCCAGCGCCATGTCCATCCCCGCTGCCGTATACGGTGTGCTTATGTTCCCCATCGGGTTCTTGCTGGCGGTGTATGGCCGCAGCATTATTCCCAAATCCAATGTGCAGACCACCGCCTCCCAGCCAATCGATTGACATATTTGCCAGCCGCCCGCTGCCGCCAGAGACAGAGGGGCATGAAGGCATCACTGTTACCCTGAGTCCTCAGACTTTCAGCTCGGGATAACAACAATGATGCCTCTTGCCCTTCAAACGCGCCCTTCCTACCACTGGACCATCCGGTGTCTTTTACTGGCTACCACCTTGGCGATGTCTTGCCTCCCGGTTCTGACCTGGGCCAATGAAGACTTGCGGGCGAAGGTTTATGACCAGAGTCTTCCGCTGGAACAGCGTATCAACGCCATGCAGGAACTGACCGGCCTGCAGCCCGATCCAGACCGGACATACCGGGTATGTGTCTGGGATATCTTTGGGCGCTCCGGCCCTATTTATGGTGCAGCCCAGGATCAGCGGCACAGAATTCTTCAGTACGGTATAAATGTAGAGATGGTGCCCTACACCAGCGAATCGGTGATGGTAGAAGAGCTCAAATCCGGTACCTGCGACGCCGCCCTGATGAGTGGGCTGCGTGCGCGATTGTTCAATCAATACACCGGCACCCTGGATTCGATTGGCGGCTTCCCGGATCAGGAGCAAATGCAGTTGGGCTTGCAGCTGATGGCCGATCCCCGCAGTGCGGATCGCATGGTCAGCAACGGTTATGTGGTAATGGGGATTGCTCCGGCAGGCGCCGCCCACGTGTTTGTGAACGACCGCAGTATCAATACCCTGGCAAAGGCATCCGGCAAGCGAGTGGTGGTGCTGGATTACGATCCTACCCAGGCGGAGATGATTTCCGGGGTGGGGGCAACGCCGGTGGTCGCTGACATTGTTAATGCCCCCAATATGTTCAATACCGGGGTGGTCGACGTGCTGGCAGCGCCGCTGGCAGCCTATGAGGTATTGGAACTGCACAAGGGGCTGGAGCCGGACGGTGGCATTATCGACCTGCCGTTGACCCATATTACCATGCAGCTGATTGGCCGCGCCGAGGTCATCCCCAACGAACTGGCGCAGCTTGTGCGGGAGGCTTTTTTCCAAGGGTCGGATGAAATCATCAGCCGTGTCCGGATGGGAGAGGAAAAGGTGCCGGACAAGTGGTGGATAAGGATTCCCACTGATGACCGCCGGGAATACGATGCGATGATGCAGGCGGCGCGGCTGGAATTGCGTGAGCAAGGCTACTATAGCGGGGACATGTTAACCCTGCAGCGCAAGATCCGTTGCCGCGCTGACGGTAGCCGGGAGGAATGCAGTAATCCGGTGGAGTAAGTCATGACCACTGACTCCCGGACCGCCCCCGTATCCGCCAGTCGTAACTGGTCAATGACCCTGGCCAGCGTGCCGATGCTGGCGATTCTTGTGCTTACGTTGTTGGCCTCGGTGGGCGAAACCCTGCATTCGCGGTTACTGGAGATCGGCGGGGAAACCTGGCCCGACTACTTCAACCTGCGGGTGATCGACCGGGTCAGTGCGCCGGGTTGCCAGGTCGTGAGCGATGAAGAAGCGGCCGTAGAACAGGCAGTTGCGGTTAAAAAAGCGGAAAAATCTGCCGACCCCTTCGCCGATGTGTTCGGCGAACAGATCGACCGTGAGCAGGTCCGCGCTTCGGTGCTGGCCGCATCCCGCGCCTGTGAGAGTCATCTTGCTAATTGGGAACGCTTACAGTCGCTCAATGGTCCAGGGGTTCAGGCTTTCGTTCTGATAGAGACAGGGCTGTCTCAGGCTGTACTGCTGGTCACCGGAAACCGCCGGGTGCTGTTGGGGCTGATGTTGCTGTTCTGTGCCGCGGCCGCCACTCTGAGGCGCCAACACATTGCTCTTCGCCCTGTAGAAAGTCGTCTGGATGATCGGGTTGCCATCGTTTCCCAATTGGTGGCCAACGGGTTGCTGACCGCTTCTACCTGGCTTTATCGGCAACAGGAGCTGGCCCAGGCAGACGCCGGCATGCCCCTGGCCCATCTGTTCATGCATGATATTTGGGTGGCCGGTTTCGGCACGCTTACCCTGATTTCCCTCTGGCAGTTGCGCCGGCGGAGGGATGACCTTCCCGTGGGTAGGAGCTGGTCTCGGGCCATGCTGAGCGTGCCTCTCTACAGCTTCATGTGTATTTCTGCCTCCATCCAGTTTGCGTTTCACGGCTTCTACCACGGTATTGCCGTCTACCTCACCATGATGGCGGAGTTATCGGCATTGTTCCTCAATCTTGGGCTCTACGTGTGGGTGGGTATGTTGCTGGCGCGCACCCATCTTCCCAGGAAGGTATTCAATGTTCTGCGGCCCTGGCGGTTGCCTCCGAAATGGCTCGGGGTGGCGGTGCTGTTGCTCACCGCCTTGCCCACGGCGTACAGCGGCGCGTCCGGTATTTTTATTCTGGCGGCGGGCCTTACTCTTTACCGGGAGCTGCGGCGTGCAGGTACATCGGAGCAACTGGCACTGGCGACCACGGCGATCTCCGGCTCCATGGGAACCATGCTGCGTCCCTGTCTGCTGGTGGTCATTGTTGCCACCCTCAACAACAGTGTGACCACTGACGAAATGTTCAGCGCCGGCGCCCGGGTATTGTTGTTGACCGCGTCGGTGTACGCGATTTATGTGTTCCTGATTGGCGGGCCGTCGAAAGGAGAGATCGCCCCACTGCGGGAGGCGGTGCCCGGCATGCTGCGTGCGTTGTTGCCACTGCTGCCTTACGTGGCCATTTTCGCGGGCGTCATTCTGCTGTGGAATTTACTGCTGAATCGTGGACTGGATGAGTTCTCTGCGCCAGCCATTCTGCCGTTGATTTTACTGCTGGTGCTCGCGTTCGAGCGTTGGGTGCTCAGATCATCGGATCCTGACGCTGATGACTTGCCGGAGGATGCCCGTGGTCCGCTGGCAAGCGGCTTTTCACCTGCTGTGTTGCGCGCTACCCGCGAATCCAGTGCCCTGATCGGTGCTCTGCTGATGTTAATGGCGCTGTCCGTCAGTGTTGGCGGCCTGATCGAACGTTCGGGCCTGCTCGAGTTATTCCCTGAACAATTGGGATCGGTGTGGCTGACACTCACGCTGCTGATGGCTTTGCTTGTGTTTATAGGCATGATCATGGACCCCTATGGCGCGGTGCTGTTGGTGAACGCCACGCTGGCACCCATCGCACTGAACAATGGCATTGATCCGCTTCATTTCTGGGTGATGACCGTGCTGGCATTTGAAATGGGGTATCTGACTCCACCGGTGGCGCTCAACCATTTGCTGACCCGTCAGGTGGTGGGTGTGCCCACATCGCCGCAGAGCCTGTATGGTACCTTCTGGCAGCGCAATTTCCGATTCATTCTTCCGGTGCTGGTCATGGGCACTACGCTGTTGATGGTGACTTACCTGCCAGCCTTTGGGAGCACAATATTCCAACTATTGTTGGGTATTCAGTCTCCAGCTTAGTCGTTATGCTCAGGCCTGCGCGGATGTGATCGGGTTCGCGGCTGGTACGTGTCATGCAACTGTTGGCAGGGGGAAGCGAAGTGAATGAGGAAGCCCGGGCGCATGGTTACTCACCGCGGTTGGTGATTATGTTCGCAGTTGTGTCGGTCATGATGCCGTCAAGCGAGTTGGCGGCACAGGTTGCGGACGAGGGCGAGGCGATCGGGGAAATCGTTCTGGAAGTGACGTCACCTCGCCTGGCTCGTGACCTGTACGATACCCCCGCTGCGGTCAGCGTAGTGGACGCTCCCGCCATCCGCCAGGGCCAGCAGCGCCTGCAACTGGACGAATCCCTCAATACCGTGCCTGGCCTGTTCTTCCAGAACCGTTATAACTTCGCCCAGAATTTGCGGGTGTCGACCCGGGGTTTCGGTGCCCGTTCACCGTTCGGTATTCGTGGTATTCGAGTTCAGGTAGACGGTATCCCCTACACCTTGCCGGATGGCCAGTCACAGATCGATTCCATTGACCTTGAGTCAGCCCAACGCATCGAGGTGATTCGTGGCCCGGCATCCGTGCAGTATGGCAACGCGGCGGGTGGCGTGATCGACATTACCACCGCGCGGGGCGATGAACTGCCTGAGGGCGGCAGGGTCCGGTTGGACGGCGGCAGCGACGACTATCGTAAGGCCGCGGTGCAGGGCAGTGGCGTGAGTGGCAACACCAGTGCCGCGGCTACGCTATCTTGGTTGAATGTAAACGGCCATAGGGAGCAAAGTGAGGCCGAGAAGGGCATCTTCAACGGTCGATTGTCTCATGCCCTGAGTGAGGGGCGACGTGTGACCGCTACATTCAACGCGCTACACAACCCGGAATCTGAAGATCCCGGCGGCCTGACGTCAGCGCAGGTGGCGGAAGACCGGAACCAGGCCACGTTTCTGGCCAAGCGGCTCGACAGCGGCCAGTCTGTCGAGCAGCAAACCCTGGGTCTGCAATATCAGGACGGCGAAGCGTTGCCGGGCACCCTGACCGTTAACGCCTTCTACAACCGCCGGGACTTTGCCCAGCAGTTGCCGTTCCCCGGCGCCAGCCGCATAGCCTTTGACCGGAATTTCTATGGCATCAGCTCTCAATACCAGCAAATGTCTGAGCTCGCCGGTCTGCCGCTGACCTGGGTAACCGGGGTGGATCTGCACCGGCAGGCTGATGATCGCCGGCGCTATCAGGTGTCGTTCGACGGCGACATTACCGGCCAAACCCAGGACGAAACCCAGAACGCCACCAACCTGGCGGTGTTTGGCCAGGGTGACTTGGCGTTGACCGAACGCTGGAACCTGTCGCTGGGTGCGCGTTGGGATCAATTGCGCCTGTCTATTGATGACAACTTTCTGTCCAACGGTGATGACTCCGGTTCCCGCACTTTCCGGGAAGTCAGCGGGGTAGTGGGGTTGAGCTACAAAATTGCGCCGAGGCACCAGGTGTACGCAAACGTGGGCACTGCGTTCGAATCACCAACGTTTACCGAGTTTGCCAACCCCAACGGTGGTAACGGCTTTAACCCAGACATCGAGCCCCAACAGGCCCTGAATCGGGAGCTGGGTATGCGCGGGCTGATTGGCGAAGGACTGGCCTATGACATCGCCCTGTTCTCTATCCGGGTAGACGATGAAATCCTGCCGTTCAACGTTGGCGATCAGACCTTCTACGAGAACGCCGGGGAAACCCGCCGCCAGGGTCTTGAGCTCGGTATCGACTGGGACATCTCCTACGCCTGGAGGGTGACCAGCGCGCTGACCCTGGCAGACTATGAACTGCGAGACTTTACGGATGAGCAGGGAAATAGTGCCAACGGTAATGAAATCCCGGGCCTGCCCTCGACTCTGTGGGTAAACGAGTTGAAATGGCGGGGATTGGGCGGCCGATTTGCTGCGTTGGAAAGCCAATACATCGGGGATTTCTACGCTGAGAACAGCAACCAGACCAAGGTCAGCGATGTCTGGCTGCTGGGCCTGCGGGTGGGCGATCGGTTCCTTGTGAGTGACCAGTCGTTCAGTGTGTACGCGGGTATGCGTAATCTGCTGGATGCGGACTACTTCAGCAACGTACGCATCAACGCCAATGCCGATCGGGCGATTGCCGACCGGGGCTACTTCGAGCCCGGCCCTGGACGCACGGTATACGCCGGTGTGGAGTGGTCATTCTAGCGGTTTATTAGACTTCTTCGTCTCGACCCTCCCGAAACCGGGTGCCGCCGCCATCTGAGTTGAGTTGTGCGATGGCGGACGGCACGCCCTCCGGGGTCAGCCTCAGATCGCCAATGCCGGCGCTGTTCCACAACCGTTCACCCGCCTCCCGGCCCTCGGGTAGGCGCGGTGATATGCGCATGCGACGGCGCTTGGTAAACCAGTTCAGCGGTGACCAGGGGGCGAACAGCCAGCGGTTCAGCCGGTCCAGCCACTCCAGAAGACCATTCGGAAACTGGTTTTTAATGCCGCTGCTGGTGATCTGCCAGATGCGTGGGCTGTTGCGTTCGTGGCGAAACCGCACGTCGTAGGCGAACGAGTAGTGCACGTCACCTGAGAGAATCACGAAATGCTTCGGAGTTTTCGGGTGGCCAAAAATATTCAGTAACACGTTAGCCGCGCCCCGGTGCGCCATCCAGTTTTCTGCATCCACCATCAGCGGTTTACCGAACCAGGTGAACACCCGCTGGATCATCTCGATCAGTTTGACCCCGAGCATGGGCGCGGGTGACACCACAACGACGGCATCTTTGCCCATCACGGCTTGCTGGAAATCGGTCAGCGCTTCCCAGTCCATCAACCCGGACGGGTGGCTGCGCCGCACTTCGCTGCGCCAGCGGCGCGTGCGGGTGTCCAGCACCACCAGCGGTGGTTCGGTGGCCAGGGTGTAGTGCCAGTGATGAAAGTGGAAAAGGTCGTCGATCAGCTTGTCTTGCTGCTCGGCGCCCAGATCGTTCGGTTCATCATCCGTCGGGAACAGCGCAGCGCATTGTGTGATGACTTTATCAAACACTCCGGGCTGGTTGCCCCAACCCTGGCATAGCAGGTAGCCCAGTAGCGCGTTGCCGATGATTCGGCGAGAGAACGGGTGTTCGTAGGCGGTGCTTTCCCACAAGGCCGACAGGTTCCAGTCGTCGGTCACATCGTGGTCGTCAAAAATCATGTACACCGGCACGTTAGCCAGCGCGCGGGCGGCCTGGGGCAGGGTCTCGCAGAAACGGTCGATGACGGCCTGCTCCATGCGATAGCGGGCCTGCTCATCGGCTTTGCTGACCGGCATGGCCCGGGTGGCCATCGCCCAAGGTGTTGGTGACCACACCAGCAGGTACATGGCAAAGACTTCGGCAAAGCTGATCAGATGGTTGCCGGCGTGGGCAGTGGTAAAAACGGGTTTGCGCACGCCGCCGAAGAATTTTTCCGTCAGGTCTTCGTTAAACTCCGACTCCGGCAGCAGTCGGTCCCGGTGGTAATAACCATCAGGATCGGAGGCAAGATCCTGGCTGTGGTTCAGGTCGGCACCGGTGAGAGTTTCCTGGTACAGCCCAAGCTGCTCCACCACCTGATGGATGGCGTGCAGTGTGGGCCCGGCCACATCATCGGCATAGATCTGATCGCCAGTCATCAATAGCAGTGCAGGGCGATCGTCGGGATCGTTGGCATCCGCCAGTTCCTGGTCCACCCGAACCAGGCCATCAGTAGATGGATGGTGGGGCCGTCGACAAGAACCGTGTAGTAGGCGGTCCAGCCGAGGTTTGAGCACAAATGCTGGACGCGGCTCACGGTTATGACAAAGGTGAGGCGCCCACTCCTGAATGCGGCCGGCGCTGGTACCATCGGCCTTGGTTAGGTGCAGGTCGTACCCGATAAAACGGGCTTCGGGTAATGGCGTGTCTGGCTGAACGCAGATCAGATGCAACCAAGCCAGTCGCCCGATGCGCAGCGTTGTGTGCTCGTCGGTAGAGGCCATGCGGCTGTGCATGGTGTTGTCACCGTCGAACAGTTCGACGGTGACAGACACAGGGTCGCGGGTAACCAGCCAGAGGGTCAGCGATTCGCGACAGGTATGTCGAAGTATCGGGCCGGCCAGCACGATCGGGACCGTGCTGGCGCCTTCACGGTTTGATGCCTGAGTGAGTTCTGTCTGACTCACGTTCAGTCGTCCCACTCCACACGAATTGGTTCAAGGCTGTCGCTGCGGAAGTCAATGTCCAGGTCCTGACCACGGTCGTCTTCACCCTCGATGTCGATGAACCCTCTGGAGTTCACATCGAAATCTTCGAACCAGACCATGCCTTCGCGACTGGCAGCGTCCAGGTAGTTGACTACCGCATCGGCCGACAGACCGTAGCTTTCACGTTCGGAGCGCGTGCGTTTCTCTCGGTCGATGTTGCCGTTGCTGTCAATCTCCACCTCGACATACCAGCCGTCTTCCAGCCAGCCCTCGATTTCAGTTTCGCCCCAATAATCGTCATCGAACTCGATGCTGCGGAACTCGACGATGCCATAATCCTTGCCCAGTGCAACGGCGTTCTTTGCATCATCCAGGCGGGCGTCGGCCATCGCCAGAGGGGTTGCAGCAATACCAGCAATCAGTCCAAGTGCAGTCAATGTTTTCATGTCAGTCTCCTATTGATCATCACTGTTGAATCACTGACGGCGTTGCGTTTCCTGTCAGCTTGGAGGCATTCTGGAACAACCATACTGACAACAGCGTGAGTGGATCGTTCATGATTCGTTCATTTTGCATCTGACACTATGGGACATGAGACCAACTATTGGGGTAAAAGAGGCTATGAGAGCTTTAAGCACATTTCCCACTGATAGGTTTACCCGACGGGTGGTGCTTGGATGTCTTGTGGTGGCAATGCTAGCAGTGTCGCTAAGAGTGGCTCACGCTGACGATGACGACTGGCGTTCTTTGCACCGGCAGGTGGAAGCCGGGCGAATCAAACCCTTGAGTGAGATTCTGGATACCCTGGCCAAAGATTGGCATGGTGATGTCATCGACGTGGATATTGACGATGATGACGGTGAAATTATCTATGAGATCGAGCTGCTGGGCCCCCAGGGCCAGGTGGTGGAGTTTGAAATTGATGCCCGTACGGGCGACGTTCTTGAGATTGAAGGGCGTGATCTGAGGAGCATGCAGCGCCGATGAAAATTCTGCTGGTTGAAGATGATACCGCCCTGGCTGAGGGACTTTCCGCGTCCCTTAAAGATGCAGGTGTTCTGGTTGAGGTGGCCGGCGATGGCCGCACCGCGGATTTTCTGGTCAGCACCGAACGCTATGACGCGGTGGTGCTGGACCTTGGCCTGCCCGATGGCAATGGCGCCCAGTGGTTGTCTGGCTGGAGAGAGCGGGGCATCGATCTGCCGGTACTGATCCTGACCGCCCGGGAGCGTTGGTCTGACAAAGCCGCCGGGTTTTCTGCCGGCGCCGATGATTACGTCACCAAACCGTTTGAAACCGCCGAAGTACTGTTCCGCCTGCGGGCGTTGGTGCGCCGCGCTCACGGCCATGCTCACCCGGTGATTTCCGTAGGCGACCTGACCCTGGATACCCACGCCGGCCAGGTCAGCCGGTCGGGCATGCCGGTGTCGCTCACCGCGCAGGAGTTCCGGCTGGTTTCCCATCTGATTCAAGCGGCACCTCGTGTGGTCAGCCGCACCGAGCTCTCCGAACACGTCTATGACGGCGACCAGGAACCGGATTCCAATGTGATCGACGTGCAAGTCAGCCGTCTGCGCCGCAAGCTCGGCAACCACACCATTGAAACCCTGCGGGGCCAGGGCTACCGCGTCACCGGTGGCGAGGACAGTCGCTGATGCTGGCCAGGCTGCGACGCTGGCCGATTTCGGTTCGGATGCTGGCCTCGGCGCTGGTGTTGGTGCTTCTTGTGCTGCCTCTTGCGGGCACCCTGCTGGCCTGGAATTTCCGTGAGGCGGTGAACGCCTCGTTCAACGATCGCCTTGACTCCCTGCTCAACGTGGTCATTGCCGGCATCGAATACCAACCTGGCAGCGAGCCACCCGTGCCCAGCCCCCAGCTTGGCGACCCCCGCTTTGACCGGGTGTATTCGGGCTGGTACTGGCAGATGCGGGTGGGGGATGACCGTGTGCTCACATCCCGCTCGCTTTGGGATCAACGCCTGCCGCAGTTGCGCGCTACCGGCCGCACCTGGCGGGAAGTGCCTGGCCCCCGAGAGCAGACCCTGCGGGTACTTGAGCAGAGGGTGCAGCTGGCGTCGATGTCGGAGCCGATTCATGTCGCGGTGGCTGCTGATTTGTCGGAGGTAGAGGAAGAGGTCGCTAGGTTCCAGACCCTGTTGGTAGTGTCACTTGCGACTCTGGGTGGTCTGTTGCTGCTGTTATTCGGCCTGCAGATTCGTTGGGGCCTGGCGCCCCTTCGCAGGATTGAGCGCAGCCTGCGGGACGTGGAATCCGGCCAGCGTTCTGCCCTGGATACCGACTTCCCTGAGGAGTTGGCCGGTCTGGCGCGCACCATCAATCTGGTGCTGGAGCGGGATCAGGTGCTGATCGAACGTGGCCGCGCCACCGCCGGAAATCTCGCCCACGCCCTGAAAACCTCCGTCGCTGTCCTGCACACCCAAGTGGAGAGCTTGCCCGAAGCGCAACGCCCGGCCTTCCAGAAAGAACTGCACCGGCTGAATGACGCCGTGCGCCACCACCTGGCCCGGGCTTCCACCGCCGGGCCGCCGGCATTCGGGCCGGGGCTGACGGCAGAAGAGACCCTGGCCCCGGTACTCCATGGCCTGGGCATGCTGGCGCAGCGCCGCGGCATCCATTTTGAGTCGAAAATTGATTGCCCTGCCCCGGTCCGTTTTGAGCAGCAGGATCTGCAGGAACTGGTGGGCAACCTGCTGGAAAATGCTGTGAACTGGGCAAAGCAGTCCGTCGGTGTCGAGGTCGTGCAAAGTAAAGACGGTCTTCGGATCGAAGTAAACGATGATGGGCCGGGAATGAGTGAAGAACAGTGCCAGCGGGCGCTGGAGCGCGGTGGTCGGCTGGATGAAGCCCGCTCCGGTTCTGGCCTGGGATTGTCCATCGTTCGGGATCTGGTCCAACTATATGGCGGCCAGTTATCGCTGGGTCGCTCTGAACTCGGTGGGCTTAAGGTCAGCGCCCGGTTTCCTACCTAGGCGCCGTAGGTCTCGTCTTACGTTTTATCCGTTATTCGTCATCCACGACTTTGGGCGGGCAATGGTGCTCTTCCAACAGGGTGCCGTCGTCCACGCTCTCCAGATGAACATCAAAGCCCCAGAGCCGGTGTACGTGCTTGAGCACTTCGTCGGTTTCGGCACCTAGCGGCACCCTGTCCACCGGCACGTGGCGAAGGGTCATCGATCGGTCGCCCCGCACGTCTACATTCCAGACCTGGATGTTCGGCTCTCGATAACTCAGGTTGTACTGGCGAGCCAGTTTCTCCCGCAGGTCGCGGTAACCAGGGTCATCATGAATGGCTGTCACTCGATAATGGTCTTCCCGGTCGTCGTTCTCTATGGCGAAGAGTTTCAGATCGCGCATTACCTTGGGTGATAGGAATTGCTGGATAAAACTCTCGTCTTTGAAGTTGCGCATGGCGAAGTTCACGGTCCCCAGCCAGTCCTTGCCGGCGATGTCCGGGAACCATTCGCGATCTTCGGCGGTGGGGTTCTCGCAGATGCGGCGCAGGTCGGTGAAGATGGAAAAGCCCAGGGTGTAGGGGTTTATGCCGGAATACCAGGGGCTGTTGAACGGTGGCTGATACACCACAGCGGTGTGGCTTTGCAGGAATTCCAGCATAAAGCCGTCGGTCACCAGGCCTTTCTCGTACATCCGATGTAAAAGGGTGTAGTGCCAGAAGGTGGCCCAGCCTTCGTTCATTACTTGGGTCTGGCGTTGCGGGTAAAAGTACTGCGCCAGCTTGCGCACAATGCGCACCAGTTCCCGCTGCCAGGTCTCCAGCAAAGGCGCGTTCTTCTCGATGAAGTACAGCAGGTTCTCCTGGGGCTCTTCCGGATAGCGGGGCTTGCGCTTGATCGGGTCGTCATCTTCCTCTGGTTTCGGGATGGTGCGCCACAAATCGTTGATGCGCCGTTGCTGGTATTCCTCCCGCTCTTTCTGGCGCTGGGCTTCCTCCGCCGCGGATATCGGTGCCGGGCGTTTGTAGCGGTCTACGCCATAGTTCATCAAGGCATGGCAGGAGTCCAGGATCTCCTCCACCGCATCTACGCCATAACGTTCCTCGCATTCGGCGACATAATTGCGGGCAAACACCAGGTAGTCGATGATGGCGCTGGCATCGGTCCAGGTGCGGAACAGGTAGTTGCCCTTGAAAAAGGAGTTGTGGCCATAGCTGGCGTGGGCAATCACCAGTGCCTGCATGGGCAGGGTGTTCTCTTCCATCAGGTAGGCAATGCACGGGTTGGAGTTGATGACAATCTCGTAGGCCAGCCCCATCTGCCCCCGTTGATAGCCCTTGGAGGTCTGCAGGAACTGCTTACCGAACGACCAGTGGTGGTAGCCCACCGGCATACCCACAGAACTGTAGGCATCCATCATTTGCTCGGCGGTAATCACTTCCACCTGGTTGGGGTAGGTGTCCAGGCCGAACTCGGCGGCGCACCTGGCAATTTCTTCATCGTACTTCTGAATCAGCTCAAAGGTCCATTCCGAGCCGGTGGAAATGGGCGTACCTGCCTTGGGTTGTTCGCTTTCCGGTGCGTTCGGGCGATCAATCAGGCTGCTCATGCCGCTTTCCTCTCGAACAACTGTCGGAATACCGGATAAATATCGCCAGGGTCTGCAATCTGTTCCATCGCAAAACTCTGGGGAAACTGTTCCAGGATCTTTTCATACTCGTACCAGAGCATCTGGTGATCCTGGGGTGTGATTTCGATGTAGGAGTAGTACTGCACCAGCGGCAAAATGCTGTTCGCCAGCAGTTTGCTGCAAACCGGGGAATCATCGTTCCAGTTATCGCCATCCGATGCTTGGGCGGCGTAAATGTTCCACTCCGCCGGCGAGTAACGGGCTTCGATGATCCGGTGCATCAGCTTCAGGGCGCTGGAGACAATGGTGCCGCCGGTTTCCCGGCTGTAGAAGAATTCCTCTTCGTCCACTTCCTTGGCGCTGGTGTGGTGACGAATAAACACCACGTCGATCTTCTTGTAGTTCTTCTTCAAAAACAGATACAGCAGGATGAAAAAGCGTTTGGCGATGTCCTTGTGCATCTGGGTCATCGAGCCTGACACATCCATCAGGCAGAACATCACGGCGCTGGTGGCGGGCTTGGGCTGCTTCTGATGCTGGCGGTAACGCAGGTCGATTTCGTCGATAAACGGAATGCGTTTGACGTTCGCCTTCAGTCGCGAGATTTCATCTTCCAGCACCTTGATCTGGTCTTCGTGGCTGAAGGCCGGGTCCAGGTCATCCGGGGCGCTTTTGAGTGCCTCGAGCTGCTTTTCAAGGTCTTTGATCTTCTTCTTGCGGGCGCCGCCCAGGCCAAGCCTGCGGGCGTGGGCTCCCCGCAGGGACCGCACCACATCCAGTTTGGCGGGAACGCCCTGGCTGGTGAAGCCGGCCCGTACATAGCTGAAAGCCTCGGTGTCTTTGAGCTTCTTCCGGGCCAGGTTGGGCAATTCCAGGTCATCAAACAGGAATTCCAGGAATTCTTCCTGGGTGATCTGGAAGGCGAATTCGTCCATGCCCTCGCCATCCGGGCTGGCCTCGCCTTGCCCCTGACCTTTACCGCCACCGCCCGGAGGTTTGGGTATAGTGTCACCAGCGACCCATTCCTGATTGCCGGGATGCACCACCTCCCGCCGGCCGCCCTGGCCGTGGTGGAATATGGGCTCGTCGATATCCCGGGCGGGAATACTCACTTTCTCGCCCCGTTCAATATCGGTGATGGAACGCTTCTGGACCGCTTCAGACACCGCTTTTTTGATGTGATGGCGATAACGGCGCAGGAACCGTTCCCGGTTCACTGCGCTTTTGTTTTTGCCGTTCAGTCGCCGGTCGACTATGTGGGTCATACCCATGGGTCTGCTCCCGCTGGCCGTTAATGGGACTTACGCACACGCAGATACCACTCGGCGAGCAAGCGGACCTGTTTTTCCGTGTACCCACGTTCGACCATGCGTTCCACAAACTGTTTGTGTTTCTTCTGGTCTTCCTGGCTGGCTTTCGGGTTGAAGGAAATCACCGGCAGCAGGTCTTCGGTGTTGGAGAACATCTTCTTCTCGATCACACTGCGCAGCTTCTCGTAACTGAGCCAGCTGGGGTTCTGCCCCTGATTGTTGGCCCGGGCCCGCAGGACAAAGTTGACCACTTCGTTGCGGAAGTCTTTCGGGTTGCTGATGCCCGCAGGCTTCTCGATTTTTTCCAGCTCGTCGTTGATGGAGGCGCGGTCCAGAATTTCCCCGGTTTCCGGATCCCGGAACTCCTGGTCCTGTATCCACAGGTCGGCGTAAGTCACGTAGCGGTCGAACAGGTTCTGGCCGTATTCGCTGTAGCTTTCCAGGTAGGCGGTCTGGATTTCCTTGCCGATGAATTGCACATAGTGCGGTGCCAGGTATTCCTTGATGAACCTCAGGTATTTTTCCTGAATCTCCGACGGGTACTGCTCCTGCTCAATCTGTTTTTCCAGCACGTACAGCAAGTGCACCGGGTTGGCCGCCACTTCGGTGGTGTCGAAGTTGAACACCTTGGACAGAATCTTGAACGCGAAGCGGGTAGACAGGCCATCCATGCCTTCCATCACGCCGGCAGCGTCCCGGTACTCCTGGATGGACTTGGCCTTGGGGTCGGTGTCTTTGATGCTCTGGCCGTCGTACACCTTCATCTTGGAGAAGATGCTGGAGTTTTCCGGCTCCTTGATGCGCGACAGCACCGAGAACTGGGCCAGCATGTCCAGGGTATCCGGCGCACAGGGTGCGCCCGACAGGGAGCTGTTCTTCAACAGCTTGCGGTAGATCTCGATTTCTTCGGTAACCCGCACGCAGTAGGGCACCTTGACGATGTACACCCGGTCAAGGAACGCTTCGTTGTGCTTGTTGTTGCGGAAGGTCTGCCACTCTGATTCGTTGGAGTGGGCCAGGATCACGCCGTCGAAGGGCACTGAGCCCATGCCTTCGGTGGTGTTGTAGTTGCCTTCCTGGGTGGCGGTCAGCAGTGGATGCAGCACCTTGATGGGTGCCTTGAACATTTCCACAAACTCCATCAGCCCCTGGTTGGCCTTGCACAGGCCGCCGCTGAAACTGTAGGCGTCTGGATCGTCTTGGGAGAAGTCTTCCAGCATGCGGATGTTGACCTTGCCCACCAGTGCTGAGATATCCTGGTTGTTGTCATCACCGGGTTCGGTCTTGGATACGCCGATCTGGTCGAGTACCGACGGGTAGCGTTTCACCACCCGGAACTGGCTGATATCGCCTCCGAATTCATGCAAACGCTTCACCGCCCAGGGCGACATGATGTTTTTCAGGTAGCGGCCGGGAATGCCGTACTCTTCTTCCAGAATAGGGCCGTCTTCGTCCGGGTCGAACAGGCCCAGGGGGCTTTCGTTGACCGGCGAATCCTTGATGGCATAGAAAGGCACCTTCTGCATCAGTGCTTTAAGCTTTTCCGCCAGGGAGGATTTGCCGCCGCCCACCGGGCCCAGCAGGTAAAGAATCTGCTTCTTCTCTTCCAGGCCTTGTGCGGCGTGGCGGAAGAAAGACACGATATTTTCCACGGCCTCTTCCATGCCGTAGAACTCAGAGAATTCCGGGTAGCGTTTGATGACTTTGTTGGAAAAAATGCGTGACAGGCGAGGGTCACGGGAAGTGTCGATCAGTTCTGGCTCGCCGATGGCTATCAGCATTCGCTCGGCGGCGGTGCTGTAGGCTGTTGGGTCCTTTTTGCAGATCTCCAGGTATTCCTCAAGGGAGTATTCTTCCTCCTGAGTGGATGCATACCGGTCTTTGAAGTGCTGCAGAATGCTCATAGATGGCCCCTCGCTTTCTCTTGCTTGTTATAAAACCGCTTTAACTCACGCAATATCCCCGTTGCTGAAACGCCGCCGGTCCGGGCGGTGTGCTTTGGTTAATAGGTTGATGGAATGGTTATGTTAAACAGGTATACGTTATCCGGAGCTTTCCGGCCTGCTTAATCTGAGCTTAGTTCAGAGTTCGGGGGTTGGACAGGTGTGTTTCACCTAAGGTTCATTAAATTATGTTATGGGGCGTTTCGGATTGAGAGGCTTGTGGGGGGCTCCCGGGTTTGGGGGGAGGGGCTGACGTACACCGGGGCGGGTTTTTTTTAAGCAAAAAGAAAAAGGCAATGCGGAGACAATAAGTTAGCGCTAAAAAAATACGCCCCGGCAAAACTCCGACAGTATTTAGGAGGGGCCCGGCGTTGGAT